>JBCBHM010000128.1:0-1576 GCA_038525585.1 Pseudomonadota bacterium | reverse complement strand
TTTGGCCGTGGCGAAAGCCAGCCCGTCGCCAGCAATCTGACACCAGAGGGCAAGGCGCAAAACCGCCGTGTTGAAATCGTGATCCTGCCCAACGCCTGATCATTTTCGGACGACGATAAACATTCGGCCCCGGCGCTTGCGTTGGGGCCATTGTTTTGTTGCTCGACATGGTCAAAGTGGGACCAAACGAAGGACAAGATCAATGACCACCACACTCTTGGGTATTTCCGGCGCCTTGCGGGCGGGATCGACCAATCGCAAGCTGCTGCGCGAGGCGGTGCGGCTCTATGGGGACTGCACCTATGTCGAGGCTGACCTGCAGATGCCGCTGTATGACGGCGATCTCGAAGAGGCCGAAGGCGTGCCCGAAGCGGCGGAGCGGCTGGCAGCGCAGATTGCGGAGGCCGATGCCGTCATCCTTTCGACCCCGGAATACAACAAGGGGCCTTCGGGCGTGATCAAGAATGCGCTCGATTGGGTGAGCCGGGTACCGGGCACGCCGTGGTCCGGCAAGCCGGTTGCCGTCATGTCGGCGGCTGCTGGCCGTGCCGGTGGGGAGCGGGCGCAGATGATCTTGCGCTCCTACCTCGTGCCGTTCCGCCCGCACCTCTTGATGGGACCAGAGGTGCATCTTGCCGCCTCGTCGTCGCAATTCGATGAAAACGGGACCCTTCAGGGCGAACAATACATCAAGGATCTGACCGCGCTCATGACCGGATTGCGAGAGGCGGTTACGCGGGCCGCCGCACACTGACCTCGATCAGGTTGCCGTCCGGGTCGCGGATGTAGAGCGATGTGATCGGCCCTTGGGCCCCGCTGCGTGGCACGGGGCCTTCTTCGATCTGTGTATTCGTGGATTTGAAATGCGCTTGCCACACCGAAAGCGGTGCGTCGGTCAGCAAGCACAGGTCCGCGCTGCCCGGCGCGGGCGCTCGTGCCTTGGGCTCGAACTCCGCCCCGGCCGTGTGCAGGTTGATCTTGTGCGACCCAAAGTTGAGCGCGTGGCGGGTGCTGCCATCGGCCACTGTGAACGGTGCATGCACCATCCCCAAAACCTCGCGATAGAACGCGATCGTTGCATCAATGTCGGCGACCGTCAGAACCAGATGGTCAAGGCGGGTCAATCGGGGCTGGTCCATTTGTGCAAAACCCTGTCAATTGGTGCCATGCAGGATGCCGTACCTTCCGAGCAGCGTCAAAACGATGTGTTGGACCCCGCCCGGGCATGTGCGCTGATGGCGGCGCTGGGATTGCCCGACCGGCCCGTCGCGGGGGACGCGTTGCCCCCGTTTTTCCACCAGCTGTATTTCTGGAACGCGCAACCGCCCGGCGCGCTGGGGCGGGATGGACATCCACGTGTGGGTGGCGTGATCCCCGATCTGGGCCTGCCCCGGCGCATGTGGGCCGGTGGTCGGATGCAGTTTGCCGATCCGCTGCGGCTGGGGGTGCCAGCGGAAAAGCGGACGTATTGCGACGCTGTCAAGGAAACCGTCGGTCGCAGCGGGCCGCTCGCCTTTGTCTCGCTGCGGCACGAGATCCGGCAAGAGGGGGCGCTGTGCGTGACCGAATGGCAGGA
>JBCBHM010000127.1:0-1874 GCA_038525585.1 Pseudomonadota bacterium | reverse complement strand
CAGGCCGAGGACAAGGCGGGCCGCCCGCATGGTTCCGTTCACCTGATCGCCGTCAGCAAGGTGCAGCCCAATGACCGCGTCGCCGCGGTGCTGGACGCAGGCCACCGCTGCTTTGGCGAGAACCGCGTGCAAGAGGCGGCAGGCAAGTGGCCGGAGTTTCGCACACACTACGACGATATCGACCTGCACCTCATCGGCCCGCTGCAAACCAACAAGGCCCGGCAGGCGATGGAGCTGTTTCAGGCCATCCATTCCGTCGACCGCCCGAAGCTGGTCAACACCCTCGCCCGCCTCGCGCAAGAGAGCGGCGCGTGCCCCGACCTCTTCATTCAGGTCAACACCGGGGAAGAGGATCAAAAGGCCGGCGTGCTGCCCGCCGACACAGACGCGTTCGTGGCACGCTGTCGCGACCTTGATCTGCCGATCCGTGGCCTCATGTGCATCCCGCCTGTGGACGAGGAACCCAGCTTGCATTTCGCCCTGCTTGCCAAGCTCGCCACGCGCAACGGCCTCGACCAGCTCTCGATGGGTATGAGCGCGGATTTCGAAAGCGCCATTGCTCTCGGTGCGACCCATGTCCGTGTCGGATCGGCCATTTTTGGCGCACGCGTCAAACCGGACTGACGCCAGCCCGTCTTTGTCCTGAAAAATCCTCCCCGAAGGGCCGATCTGCCATGGGGCCGTCCGTCAGGGCACAATCAACCGCGTCTCGAACCCGATGCGTCGCGCGATCCAGCGCAGATGCACCGGATCCAGCGCAACGCAACCTTCGGTCGGGTACCCGGGTCGCCGCCAGCGATGGATAAAGATTGCCGACCCCCGCCCCGGCACCGCATAGGGCCAGTTCCAATCCGTCAGCAACACCAGATCATAGAGCGGATCGGCCCGCCGCAACACCTCGTGTGAGGGGGCGTAGGGCGCGCGGACCATATGGTTGTAGTCGTCATCCCCAGGGTCGTCCGACCACAGATCACCCGGACGGATTGGCACCGCCCAGTTTGCCGGCGGCGCCATACGGTCGGGTCTGTAAAGCATGCCGACCAGCCGGTGCACTCCGCGGGGCGTGGCCCCGTCGCCCTCGGCCTTGCGGTCGCTCAGCCCGCCCTTGCCGATGGCGCAGGGAAAGTACCGTCCGCGAAACCGCAGTCCGCGCGGGCTCAGCACCAGATCGTTCTGGGTCACAGCAGATGCCCGGACTTCGCCGCCTTCGTCGCCAGATAGGCCTGGTTGTGCTGCGTCTCGCCCACCTTCAATGGCACCCGCTCGGCCACGGCGATGCCGCTGGCCTCCATCATTGCGACCTTGGCCGGGTTGTTCGTCATCAGCCGCACCGCTCGGAAGCCCAGCGAAGTCAGGATGTCCGAACCCAGCCGAAAGTCACGCTCATCATCCTCGAACCCGAGCCGGTGATTGGCTTCCACGGTGTCAAAGCCCTGATCCTGCAACGCATAGGCCCGCATCTTGTTGGCCAGCCCGATGCCGCGCCCCTCCTGATTGAGGTACAGGAGCACGCCCGCGCCCTCTTCACCCATCTGGCGCAGTGCCCCGCGCAGTTGTGGCCCGCAATCGCATTTCAGCGAGCCCATCAGATCGCCGGTAAAGCATGCCGAATGCAGCCGCGACAGCACGGGTTTCGACCGGTCTGGGCGGCCAATTTCGACGGCGTAATGCTCTTCGCCACCATCCTCGGGCCGGAACACGTGCAAACGGCCCGCTTCGGACACTTCGAGCGGCAGGCGCGCCTGTACCACCGGATGCAACGGGCTCCGCCCCGCCAGATGGTCCCGCGCCGCCGCCAGATCAACGACCGTGAGGCCCAGCCCGGACACCGCCGCGATGTCGACTGTCACGCAAAACGCCGCAGGCAGCAGCCG
>JBCBHM010000126.1:0-1893 GCA_038525585.1 Pseudomonadota bacterium | reverse complement strand
GGTGGGGATAGGGGATTTCGATCCCGTTGTCCTTGAGCGCGTTCCAGATCGCAAAGAGCACGTGGCTTTTGTATTTGTTGCGCCCGTCATCGATGCCGCTGACCCAATACTCCACGCAGAAATCGATGCCGCTGTCGCCAAAGCCCACCAGTTCGCAGTCCGGGCCTTCGGGGTCGTCGAGCACGAATGGCAGCTTGGCCACGGCGGCGTTGATCAGCGGCGGCAGGGCGTTGATGTCGGTGTCGTAGCTGACGGAAAACGGCGCCTCGTAGCGGTTGGCTGAGCCCGAGTCCGAATAGTTGACGACGCGTGTCGTGATGAAATCCTCGTTCGGGACAACGATCCAGCGGCCATCGAAGGTTTCGAGGATGGCGGCGCGGGCTGTCATCTTCACGATGGTGCCGGCCTCGCCGCCATCCAGTTCGACATAATCGCCGACAGTCGCCTGCCCTTCGACCAGGAGGATTACGCCCGAGATGAAGTTCGACGCGATTTTCTGCAGGCCAAAGCCGAGCCCCACGCCAATCGCACCGCCCAGCACGGCCAGCGCCGACAGGTTGATGCCCATGATGTTCATCAATAGTAGGAAGGCGACGGCAAAGATGCCGAACTCGATCGTCTTGGCCAGCAATTGCCGGATGGAGGGGCGCATCTCCTCCTGCTTTTCGATGAAGCTCTGGGATTGATCGTTGGACCAGCGGCCCAGCCAGAACAGGAACCCGCCCGCGATGATGCCGCGCACCAGAGCCATGGCGGAAAACTGGATGTTGCCAAAGCTGACCTGCATCGCCGACAGCCGCGCGATGGCCACCTCGAGAAGGCCCAGCGCATAGATCGCGGCGATGGGTATCAGGATGTAGCGGCCCAGCAGCTTGAGGAACGGATCGGTCACGATGTCGCGCACCAGGGCCCGCACGGCGAGAAACAGGAAGACGCGTTTGCCAAAGGCGATGACCGCCCCGCTGTCAAAGAGCGACCGCACGACGCTTTCGCCGATGCCGGTGAAGACATAGGCCAGAAGCGGCAGTAGCAGCGGCAGGAACTGCACGACAAAGCGGCGAGTACGGGCGACATAGGTGTCGGCGTCGCCGGGGTCGAGCAGGCGCGAGAGCATCGGGCGCAGGCGCCGGGTGACCAGCAGGGCAAGCAGGTAGGCCGCGATCAAGAGCCCGAATTGCGACCACGCGACGGGGCTGAGCAGCCAGGTCAGCGCCAGCTCCCAGGCCTGCAGACCGTAGCCCGCGATCGTTTGCACGATCTCCGGCTGGCTCTCCAGATCAAACTCCACGACGCACCTCTTGTCCCGACCTCACCGCGCTACACTTGTCACGGTGATGACGCCGAGTGCAAGACAACCGCGCAATGACTGACCCGATCTGCCCCTTGTGCGACCGGCCCATTCCGCCGGATGCACCGCAAAGCGTGCATCACTTGATCCCCAAGCTCAAAGGTGGCAAGGGCGGACCAACGGTGCTGCTGCACCATATCTGTCATCGGGAAATTCATGCGACGCTGACCGAGGCCGAGCTGGCGCGGGACTATGCGACGCCCGAGGCGCTGCGGGCGCATCCACGGCTGGCCAAGTTCTTTGCCTGGGTGGCAAAGCGCCCGCCCGGGTTCCATTCGAAGGTGCCCGGAGCGCGGCGCAAGCGGTGATCAGCTGGGGCGCGGCGTGCCGGCGCGGTCATCCAATCGACGGGCCACATCCTGCAGGACGTGGTGGGCGAGGTAGTGGATTTTGCTTTCGCGGGACAGCGACTGTTGCGGCGGCGGCGCCAATTGTTGTGGTGGGATGATGTAAGTATCGCGTGCCATGGTCAGCCTCCGATCTCTTCATAGCACAAGTATACAAATCGAGCTACCGACAGGTTTGATCTGGATCAGTGCACAGCG
>JBCBHM010000125.1:0-2042 GCA_038525585.1 Pseudomonadota bacterium | reverse complement strand
AACGACGGTGATAAACTGCCATTCAAATATCACGCAGCATTTGTCAAAACGGGCTCTCAGCGGTCATCTGACGGATCTTGTCGGGTTCAACAGGCTTATAACTGCATCCAAGGTCGGCTGAGCGGACAAAAGGAACTTTCGCTGCGACCGCTCCAATGTCGGCTCTATTGTGACCTGCCCTTTGACGTGCTGAAACAACGGTTCTGACACTTTGGCCAATGCTCGGTCGTACCGACGTTCGCTTACTACTAAGCGCTGATTTGAGGCAGAATCATTGGGTTTGGTTTGAGAGAGCAGCCGCCGCCTGGAGACCACGGTAGATGGCGCACCTGGCCCAATTCGCGGAACGAGTTAGAGCTTCCTGGAAGCACGAAAGGCGTCGTTTAAGCTTGTGAACACCTGCGCAAGTGACGCCACAATCGAAAACAAAAACGCCAATGCCAACAGCAACGGGCTCGTGATCGCGAAATCCAACAGTGACGGGCGCACCACGGACGGCGCGGTTGAGCCGAAATGTTCAATCGACAATTCTGTACGACCGGGGGCCGAGATCGCGACAAGATCAATATGCGTCGCGGTGTCTGCTACGACCGGAAGGATGTGGCCGTACATGACAGCAGGGGTTTGCGGCGCGCACCGGCCCCGTCGCGCTCCATCGGCGCAGTTTTCGCGCACCTCGACCACCATGCCCCGCATGACATCGCCCGCTTTCACGACCTCGGTCACATCACGCCGCCCCGGTGCGATGGCCCAACCGGATTGCCGCATTTCCCAACGTCCATCCAGAAGCTGCGCCGACAGCCCAGGCTGAAGCGGCGCACCAACCACGATTTCGGCGGCAAAGGTCAGGATGCCCATGACGGGCCAACCCTCCCGCGGGACCACGATCCGGGTGCCTTCGCGCCGCGCCTCGCCCTGGGGTGTCAGAAGCGTCACGCTCATACCGGTCGCATTGATCGCGATGCGCGCGGTATCACCGTCCAGCCATTCCAGCGTCAAATCCTCCGGCTCCGACACCTCGTATCTGCGCGCGTCACACGGGCCGTAGCCCGGCTCCTGCATCGGATCAAAGCCGGCTTCGAGAGGAATGCAGATGATCGCTCCGGGTAGGTTCCACGCTGTTCCCTGCCCCAAACTGCGCATCGTCAAAACCTGCGTTTCCATTTCAAGCAGCACCACTCGGGAGTTGCTGCGTGTGGCCGACCACACAAAGCCAATCGCCACCGCGAAGATCACAAGCAGCATCGCAACTCGGAGGATCATTCCCATTCGCCCCCGGATCGGTGCCTTCAACACTGCAAGCTTGAGCGGCCCCAAAGCCATCAAAGCTGACCCAAGAACAGACGCACGATTGACGGCTCAGACGCACTTCCGCCTTGAAGACGATAGATCGTGAGCTCGACATGGCCTGACAAACCATCGGGAAGCGCGCAAGACGTGTCAAAGGCGGCAAGACCGGATATCGCTATACGGTCACATGGCACCGCCTGTGTGCCGACATACATGAAGACCTCGTCGGCTGCGAAGGCGTTGACCAACAAGGCTGCTGCACCTCCCTCTGCGCCGCGCCAATTGGCTAGTGCGGCCGACGGCTGCCGTTGCGTGCAATCGCCCTCAGTCACTCGCACGGCGACCGCGCCCTCAGGCAGGCCCGACAACAAATCCCCATGGCGCGTGGGAAAATCCAACTCGGCCACTCCGCCGTCCCATTGTGTGGGCAGAACATAGGTGTTCTCTGCCTCGTAAAACCCATCGCCCGAAAGGACCCGGACACAAATGAATTCGCTTTCCCACGTGGGATCTATGGCGGCCGAAAGATCGCTGGTGTCGCCCGCGCCGTGTCGCAAGACGCCCGCAACAACCACGCCTGAAATCTGCGCGCTCTCGCGCACAACTTCGTTGAACTGGTCACCTGCAATTTGTAGCGTAACGGTCTCCGCAAGTGTCGGTAGCGGACCACATAGGAGGATGGCAGCGATGGCGTTGCGAATCAAAACGGCTTCCCTCGTACGCAAGTGTGTTTGTCTTACGTCATGGAGCCT
>JBCBHM010000124.1:0-2202 GCA_038525585.1 Pseudomonadota bacterium | reverse complement strand
GCCACCTCATTCAGCCCGATCCACAGATAGCACAGCACGATCACCACCAGCGCTGGCACGTTGAGCAGCACAACAAGCCACGCGGAAAACCAGCGATTGATCGTGGCGTTCACGCCCATGACAAAGCCGATGAGGCAGCCAAAGCCCATCGCCAGCGAAAACGCCGCCGTCACCCGCAAGAGTGTCGCGGTAAAGTGCAACTGCATCTCCCCATCCGCCATCTCACCCAGGAAGATGCGCCAGACCTCAGCGGGCGAGGGCAGGACGCCGGGGTCATCGCCCAGCCAGGCCGCCACCCACCACAGTGCCAGCATGGCCAGCAGTGACAGACCAAGTGTCTTGGTATCGAAACGGGCGTCTTGCATGGGCAAAAGACTGACACATATGTGACCGCTGCCATAGCCCAGAGGCGCGCCGCTCATACCTTAGTCGCATAGGGTCGCACCGCGCTGCGGAATAGGCTGCGGGGGATGGCGCTGATCAAATCCATAACCGCTCTGTGCGCGGCCACCATACTGTGGTGTCTGGCCGCGCTGGGCGTCGTGGCCGAGCCTTTGACCCGTGACGTTCTGGCGCCCTATATCGTTCCGCCCATGTCGCTGGGCGAACAGATCAACGACAAGGGTGTCTGGCAGCTCTTGAATTCCGGCGGGGCCGAGGCGGGGTATGTGTTCGAAACCGAACCGATGGCGCCTCTGCCCGGCTTTTCCGGCGCGTCGATCAACATGCTGGTGGTGCTGGACCTGGACGGGCGTTTCCTCGATGTGCAGCTGATCTCGCACAACGAGCCCATCTTTGTCTCCGGCCTGCCGGAGAAGCTGTTTTATGATTTCTTCAAGCAGTACCGCGGGCATTCCATTTCGGATTCGCTTGTGGTCGGCTCGCCCTATGGCGCGGGCAGCGAAGGCTCGGCGCTGGTCTATCTGGACGGTGTGACCAAGGGCACGGCGTCGGTGCGCATCGCGCACGAAAGCATCCTGGCCGCCGCCCTGCAGGTCGCGCGCGAAAAGATGGGCGGGATCTCGTCCGGTCCGCCCGCCTATCCCAACACCGACTACCAGGAGGACCTGACCTGGGACGCGCTGGTGGCCGAGGGCATCGTGACCCGCAAAACCGTCACCAACGCCGAGATGGACACCGCCTTTGACGGTACGTTGTGGGAGGATGACGATCCCGAGGCCAAGGATGATCCGGATGGCACCTATCTCGACCTCTGGGTCGTGGACATCGGCGCGCCCTCCATCGCGCAGGCCGTGCTGAGCCCCAGCAGCTTTGAAGAGCTGCGGAACTTCATGGAAATCGCCGATACGGACGAGCCTGTGCTGGTGATCGAGGCGGCGCGCCATGGCCTCGTCACCGACGAGTTCGTGCGTAACACCGCCCCCAACCTGATCAGCGCCGAACAGGGCGGGTTCCCGATCGCGTTCCGCGACAGCGACATCTATGTTGAGCTGAATGACGCGCTGCCCAACGCCCTGCACAACGCGGCCTATGACGGGGCGGCGCTGATCCTGCGCACCGACCGGCGACTGGGTTTTGACCCGACAGCCGACTGGACGCTGCAGATCAAGGCGCTGCGCGAACACGGCTCTTTCCAGCCCGAGATCGGGTCGGTCACGCTGGACGTGCCGCATGTAACGCCTGCGCGGTTCTATTCCCGTCCCGAGATCATCAAGCCCGCGCCGCCCTGGGTCGATGCGCTGCGCAATCGCGCGTTGGATCTGGTGGTGCTGGGGGTGTTTCTGACGGGGCTTGTGGGCCTGTTGCTGTTTGGCAGCAACCGGATGGCGGCGTCGCGCTGGTTCACCCCGCTGCGTCTTGGCATCCTCGCCTTTGTGACCGGGTTCATCGGCTGGTGGGGGCAGGGGCAACTGTCTATCGCCACCCCGCTGGCCGTGGGGCGCGCAGCGCTTGAGGGCGGCAGTTATGCCTTCCTCCTTTACGATCCGTTTTCGCTGGTGATCTGGGCCATGACCATCGTCGGTTTCGTGCTGTGGGGCAGGGGCCTCTTCTGCGGGTGGCTCTGCCCGTTCGGCGCGTTGCAGGAGTTCGCAAATCATCTGGGCCGCCTGTTGCGCCTGCCGCAGATCGAACCCAACGCGATCTGGGACAGCCAGCTCAAGACCCTCAAATACGTGGTCCTCGCGTCGCTCGTGGCGCTGCTTGTGACCGCGCCTGCGGCGCTCGACACGGCCATCGAGG
>JBCBHM010000123.1:0-2480 GCA_038525585.1 Pseudomonadota bacterium | reverse complement strand
CCCTCTTTCTTCAGCTGTTTGAGGGGTTCGTACATCGACCCCAAGAGCTGCACGATGATCGAGGCCGAGATGTAGGGCATGATGCCGAGGGCAAAGATGCCCATGCGCCCAAGTGCGCCGCCGGTGAACATGCTGACCATGCCGCCAATGCCCTGACCGGCGCTTTCCATGAACTCCCGCAAGGCGGCACCGTCGATACCCGGCACGGGGATGAATGTCCCCAGGCGGTAGACGATCAGCAAACCAAGGGTAAACAGGATGCGATTGCGCAGGTCGGTGGCCTTGCCCAGAGCGCTCCAGCTCGTGTTGGCGGCCATGTTCTCGACGGCAGATACCATGCGGGCATGTTCCTTTATGGCAAAACGCCGTCCTGCGCGGTTTTCCGGCGGACGGCGTCGGGAAAAACTAGGGACTATGTAAGCCGCGCGGGCGCGGCTCACAAGTCATGGCTCAGCTTACTCGGCCGCCGCCGCAGCAACAGCGAGGCTGCCGCCGGCTTTTTCCACGGCCTCGATGGCCGATTTGGACGCGCCGGTCACGGACAGCTCGACCTTGGATGTGATCTCGCCCTTGGCGAGAACGCGCACTCCGTCGAGCTTGCGGCGCACGACGCCGGAGGCGATCAGCGCATCCTCGTCGATAGCCGATTTTGCATCCAGCTTGCCCGCGTCGATGAATTTCTGGATCAGGCCAAGGTTCACAACCGCAAACGACTTGCGGTTGGGCTTGTTAAAGCCGCGCTTGGGCAGACGTTGGTAGAGGGGCATTTGCCCACCTTCGTAGCCATTTATGGCCACGCCGGAACGGGATTTCTGACCTTTGATACCCCGGCCACCCATCTTGCCGACGCCCGAACCGGGGCCACGGCCGACGCGCTTTTTGCGCTTGGTTGCACCGGGATTGTCCTGCAGCTCATGCAGTTTCATATCGCTTCTCCTTTGCCGGATGTGACCCACGAAGCGATGACGGGCCAACCACGGCGTTTCTTGGTTGATTCTGAACGTGGCAAGACGCCACCGGGGGCGTATAACGCCGCGCCCTGCCCCGCGCAAGCGGGCATGTTCGGGCCCCAATTTCGGGCGGCTTTAGGAAGGATTTCGGAACGGGCGCGAAATTTCGGAAAGGTGGGGTTTTCCTCCATTTCACACGACCGGGAAACAATGTAACTTTGAGGCAGGTATTTCGAACACCTAAAGAACTTTGAAGACCGCATTTTCTGCGAATATTTTTGGGGCATTATACATGCAAGCGTTTCACTATTTTGAAGCGAACTGGCACCAGTGCATCGGCGTATTGTCCGCCGTGCTGAGCCTAATCGCCTACCTTCCCTACATGCGCGATATATCTCGGGGCGACTCTCACCCGCAGCGGGCCTCATGGCTGATCTGGTCCATGCTGAGTTCGCTGGCGTTTGCGGCGCAATATGCCGAAGGGGCGACAACGTCGCTATGGTTTGCAGGGGCACAGGTGCTGGGCACGATCACGATCTTCGGGATGTCCATCCGGCACGGGCGCGGCGCGTTTCTCAGCCGGCCAGACGAACGGGTGCTGTGGCTGGCGGCGATGGGGCTGGTGGTCTGGTACTTTACCGAAACGGCGGCCTACACGCTGGCATTGACCATCACGATCAGCCTGCTGGGCGGGTCGCTGACGTTGGTTAAAGCCTATTGCCGCCCGTCGAGCGAGACGTTGACCAAATGGGGCCTTTCGTTCGTCGCCGCCTGCTGCGCCATCGCCGCCATTGGCACGGCAGACTGGATGCTGCTGGCCTACCCGCTCTACATCTTCACGCTGAACGGCACGATCTTTTGTGCCATCGTGTTTGGCCGTTTTGCAGCGGCGCGGGCGGTTGTCTATGACCGCAGGCTTCCCGACCTGACCTGATCTGCCCCGATACGCAAAACGCCCGGTGATCGCTCACCGGGCGTTTTGATAAAAGCGTCGGGCGGGCATCATGCCCACCGCGCCTTAGCCTTTTTCTTCGATGATCTCGACGAGGTGCGGTATTTTCCGGACCATGCCACGCACCGAAGGTGTGTCTTCCAGCTCGCGGGTCTTGTGCATCTTGTTCAGACCGAGGCCGATCAGGGTCGCACGCTGTTCAGCGGGGCGACGGATGGGCGAGCCAACTTGTTTGACGACGATTGTCTTTGCCATCTGACTTAGGCCTCCTCAGCCACTTGAGCCGACGCGTCAGGCGCATCATCCCGCTTGGGCAGGATGTCGGCGACCTTCTTGCCACGGCGCTGTGCGACCGCGCGGGGCGATTGCTCTTTCTTCAGGCCGTCCAGCGTGGCGCGGATCATGTTGTAGGGGTTGGCGGAGCCAATGGACTTGGACACCACATCTTTGACGCCCAACATCTCGAACACGGCACGCATCGGACCACCAGCGATGATCCCGGTCCCTTCCGGTGCTGTGCGCATCACGACCTTGCCGGCGCCCCAGCGCCCTTCCATGTCGTGGTGCAGCGTGCGGCC
>JBCBHM010000122.1:0-2557 GCA_038525585.1 Pseudomonadota bacterium | reverse complement strand
TGGATCTGCATGTAGGGCGCACCCCATCGGTCTTGCGCATAGCCGCGCAGGGGCAGGCGAAACACGCCACGGCCGGAGCGGCCCACGCGCATCTCGATCGCCTCAGGCTCAAACGCGGTGTCGCGCGGGGCCACCCCCATCGCCTCCAGCACGCGCCACCCGTTGGGGGATATCTGCAGGCCTGCACCGACTTCGGTCAGGGCCGGCGCACGCTCCAGCACGGTCACCTCGAATCCGCGCAACGCGCAGGCAATCGCGGCGCCCAGGCCGCCGATCCCACTGCCGACGATGGCAACCTTCATGCCAGCGCCCCTTGTGCCCGCAGGGCGGCAATGGCGCCTGCGTCGTGGCCAAGCTCGGCCAGGATCGCCTCCGCCCCCGCCCCCGGTGCCGTCGGGCGTGCAGGCGCATCGGCAGGCGTCCGCGAGAACCGCGGAGCGGTCCCCGATTGCAACACGTCCGCCTGTCGCACATAGGTCGCGCGTGCGGCCAGATGCGAGTGTTCCGCCGCCTCCGCCACGCTCAGGACAGGTGCCACGCAGGCATCCGTGCCCTCAAAATGCCGCGCCCATTCATCGCGGGGACGCGCGGCAAAGCGCGTCTCGAACCGGGCGTGCATCTGGGGCCAGTGCGCCTGATCGTTTTGCGCGGGCAGATCGGCCGCAGCGAGGCCAAGGCCCGCGAGCAGCTCTGCGTAAAACTGAGGCTCGAGTGCCGCCACAGCGACATGGCGGCCATCGGCACAGGTGTAACAACGGTAAAACGGCGCACCGCCGTCCAGCCAATTGGCCCCGCGGCTGTCAGACCAGGTGCCGCGCGCGATCATGCCGTGCAACAAGCCCATCATCGCAGGCACCCCGTCGACCATCGCCGCATCCACGACCTGCCCCTTGCCCGTGATCCCCCGCTCGACCAGCGCCGCGAGCACACCAAAAAGCAGGAACATCGTCCCCGCCCCGTAATCCGCGATCAGGTTCAGAGGCGGTGCGGGGGGCCGATCCGCAGGGCCCATCAGGCTGAGTGCACCGGAAAGGGCCAGATAGGTCAGATCATGCCCCGCCCGTTGCGCAAGCGGCCCATCCTGCCCCCAGCCGGTGATGCGCCCGTAGATCAGTCTGTCGGGGCAGGCCTCCGGCCCCAGCCCCAACCGCTCCATCACGCCGGGGCGAAAGCCTTCGATCAGGATGTCCGACCGGGCGATCAGCGCGCGCGCCACGTCGCGCCCGGCATCGGTTTTCAGGTTCAGCGCGATGGACTGCTTGCCGCGCCGGTTCACATCGCTGGCGTCGGCGGAGCTTGCGCTGGCCCGGTCGACGACGCGCACATGCGCACCCAGATCGGCCAGCAGCTGCCCCGCCAGCGGCGCTGGCCCAAGCCCTGAAAATTCCACAACTTTCAGCGATGCCAGCGGACCAGCCATACCCCTCCCCTTCGTCAGATCGTCCGATTGGACACGACCGCGTGCACAGGTGCAAGGGCCTGCGCCGGAAATGATCCACCTGCGTGCGGCAGCACTGCTAGATCAGGAAAATCCCGTGATTGTCGAACTCGTGGTCGGGCAACACATCGTGCCGCGCGCCCGCGATCTGCAGCGTGTCAAAGCCCGAAAGCGCGTGGCCCTGATCGTGGCCCGCCACGGCAGAGGCCCCGATCTGCTGCGTGATGTGGAGCGGCTGCGCACCATCCAGTGTCAGAGCCAGATGCGCCGCCTTGGAGGTCACCATGGCGTGCGGTCCATGGCAGGCCACCGATGAGACATAGCCGCCCAGCATCGCACCCGCGGGGATCCGCGTGACTGCACCGTTTTCGATCACCCACAGCACGTGTTCAGGTGTGCCGCGCTGTGGATCGGCCACTTGCCCACCCACATAGAGCCGCCCGCGGGTGTCATAGGCCAAATGGCGCAGCGACACCCCCTCGGTTCCCTGCCAGAACCCCCATGGATCGAGCGTGCCGGTGTCCAGATCCACACCGACCAGCTGGCTTCGGAACTGCGACAGGTTGAGCGGTGTGCGCCCGTAATCGGGGTGCGTCTCGAGCCCCCCCTGCGCCACGACAAAACGGTTGCTGTCCGGCGCGCGAATGATCTCGTGCGGGCCGGGCCCGGGCAGCGCGAGGCTGCCCGTCCGCGACAACCCCGCCGCCACGTCGTATACCGCGACAAACCCCTGCAGCGTGTTGAGGTCGTTTTCGGTAACAAGCACATGCCGCCCGTCCCTGGAAAACGCGCCGTGGCCGCAAAACCGGCGATGTGCCGGTGCGGTGACCACGGATTTCACCTCGAGCGTTGTGGTGTCCATCACCGCCATCTTGTCGCCGGGTCTGCGCGGAAAGACGATCAGGCTGTCGCGATGCTGCGCCATCCCATGGGCGCGAAAGTCCAGCGGCGTTGATGCCATCCGCTGCCCGCTGTCGGAGAAAAAGCTTGTCCGGCTGTGGCCGGTCAGGGCCGATGTCTCAATCCCGACATAGCGGGCACCGTCGGCGGGTTGGCCCACCGCTCCACGGCACGCAACAACGCCCAGACCCAGCGCCAGCTGGTGCAGAACCTGCCGCC
>JBCBHM010000121.1:0-2495 GCA_038525585.1 Pseudomonadota bacterium | reverse complement strand
TTTGCGCGCGCTCTTCGATCTCTCCCCAGCCCTATGGAGCGCATCAGGCGTCATGGCTCACGTATGACTTCAATTCGCGATTCCGCATCCACCCATGTGTGTCACAAACGCAAGTTGAACGAGGACAGCATCCTCTCCTTGCCTGACCAGAACATCTGGGTGGTTGCCGATGGCATGGGCGGGCACGCAGGCGGGGACTTTGCCTCGCAGACGGTGGTGGATGCGGTGGCGATGATCGACCCCACGCTGGAACCCGTGCAATTGCTGCAAGCACTGCGCGATATGCTGGCCAAATCCCACGAAAGGATACAGGCGGAATCCGCAGCCCTTGGCGGCATCACCATCGGGTCAACCGTGGTCACCTTCGCCATCGCCGAAGGGCATTTTGCCGCGTTCTGGGCAGGGGACAGCCGCCTTTATCGTCTGCAGGCGGGCGAAATCGAGATGCTGACCACCGACCATTCCTATGTGGCCGAACTGGTTCTGGCCGGTGAGTTGTCCTGGGACGAGGCCGAACATCACCCGCAGTCAAACGCGATCACCCGTGCTGTGGGCGTTGGGGACGATCTGGAGTTGGAAAAGATCCGTGGCCAGATCCTGCCCGGCGACCGCTTCCTGCTCTGCTCGGACGGTCTGACCAAATACGCGACTTTCAACACCCTCAAGAAAATCCTCAGTTCCGAGCCGATCGAAACCGTGGCCGAGACACTATTGCACCTTGCGCTCGAGGGCGGCGGGGCGGACAATATCTCGATCATCGTGATCGACATTCACTAGGGCGCACGCGGGCAAAATGGAAAAGGGTGTCATACCAATCATTCTGGGTGTCATGGGCGTTATTGTCGTTGGCCTTGGCGTGCTCGTGTACCTCCAGCTGCGGCCCACGCCCGAGGTCCCGCGCTATGCGTCGGACGGGGATGCCGAGTTTGCCGGTCCCGCCATCGACAGCGGCGCGCGCATCGAAATCGAGGTGCTGCGGGCCCAGATCGAGGCACTCGGGGTCCAGATCGAACGGCTAGAGCAACGGATTTCGGAAAATCAGGCCCCAACCAGTACTGCGCCAATCGACGGCAGCCAGCCACAATTTGTCCCCGGCGACGGCATCGACAACTACGCCCAAGTTGTCCTGATTGCGGCCCGGCGCAACCTGAACGAAGGTCTGCGGATCGCGTCACCGTCTTACCTCGAAAGCGTGTTTGGAAAACCCCGCGATAACCTCACTTCGACATGCCAGGGCATGACAAACGAAAGACTGGCCTCCAAACTAAGGACCGAACAG
This sequence comes from Pseudomonadota bacterium, assembly GCA_038525585.1. Taxonomy (GTDB): domain Bacteria; phylum Pseudomonadota; class Alphaproteobacteria; order Rhodobacterales; family Rhodobacteraceae; genus Tateyamaria. Next base: position 1,216 of record JBCBHM010000121.1, on the reverse strand, counting down.
GTCGGCCCGGTGCGGGTGCGCATGCTGCAACCTGCACTGGACTCTCTGGGCCGTGTGTTTGACGAGATTCAAAAGACAGATCCAAAACTGTATTCCCGTATCAACACGGCAGGCGCTCTGTGTGTGCGCCACATCCGTGGCGCGCCCGGACGCACGTCAACGCATGCCTTTGGCCTGTCGCTCGACCTCAATATCGACGGCAAGCTGGACCGTCTGGGGGATGGCAAAACGCAACTGGGCCTCACCATCCTCGCCGACTTCTTCCAGGCCGAAGGCTGGTACTGGGGTGCCGCGTTCAGCCGAGAAGACAGCATGCATTTCGAGGTCAGCCGCGATCTGGTCGAAAAGTGGATCGCAGAGGGCTTGCTGTAGCCCGTCACCCGGCGGTCCGATCACCTGACACAGCCTCCAAAATCCGTCCTTGGCTAACCTCAGTCAACGCAATCCGTGCTCAATTGGCGCCGCGAGCGCCGCGCAAACCGCCCGTGCCCACCGCACACGGGCGCGTACCTGCCAACACTATTGCGTTTCAGAAAAGGGCGACCGATTGTCTTTCAGGTGGCCACTTCCACCCAGCAAAGCATGTGACAGAGTAGAGCCATGATCCTGCATGATGTCCTTTATGCCTATCGCGCCGCGCTCGCGCGGTGGCTTCCGTTTCTTGCGGCCCATCTTTTCATTCGGTTGATCGTCACATCACTGATGGTGCCGTTGATCGCGGTCGCGCTCAGCGTGACACTGCTGTTTTCCAACCAGACCTCGCTCACAGATCAGGACATCGCAAAGTTCCTGTTCACGCCCGCCGGGCTCATCGGAGCCTTCGCCATCCTTTGCCTGCTGATCACCGCGCTGGTCCTCGACGTGGTTGTGGCCACGGCAATCCTCAGGCAACGCGCGCGCAAACCTTCGGATGCGCTTAGGTTGGCCACCGGATTTGTGCTACGGTCGCTGCCACGCCTGTTGCCGTTCATCCTGCAACTGCTTGTGCGGGTTCTGGCCATTCTCGTGCCGTTCGTCGTGGTCGGCGGGGCAATCGCGTTTTTCCTGATTACGGATCACGACATCAACTTTTACCTCACCCAAAGACCGCCCGAGTTTCTGACGGCTGTGGCCCTGATCGGGTGTGTCCTTGTCGTGCTGGCCTTTGTTCTTTTGCAAAAACTCAGCGGATGGGCCGTCGCGTTGCATCTGGCGCTTTTGGACAAAGTAGATCGAA
>JBCBHM010000120.1:0-2723 GCA_038525585.1 Pseudomonadota bacterium | reverse complement strand
GGCGCACGGCTGCTGATCGGCGGGATCGATGATGGCCCGATACGGGTTCTCGTCGGGCTGAACCCGCGCGCCGCCGACAGACGCGCGCTGTGCGCGATCTCGACCATCGGATCGAACGGGCGCGCCACGGCGCAGGCCAAGGCCGACGCGGTGACAGCCGCCGGTTTCGGGCTGCAACGGATCGCCTCCCTACAACGCCGGGAAGAACGGTTTCGCGTGGTCGGCGCACCCGACGGTACCGTCCTGAGCATCCGTCGAAATGCGCTCGGCACCGGGGCGACGCTGTCATGGCGCTGAGCGCCCGACATATCACACGGCGCGGCTTGCGCGCCTGCGCGGCCCTTTGCGGCCTCGGTCTCGGCTCTGTGGTGTCGGCGCAAAGCCTTGATGTGCCCAAGAGCTTTTCCGTGTTCGACCGGTTCTGCCGTCCCGCGCTGCAGGGGCTCGAGCAGATGAAGGCCGTGCTCACGGTGCCCGGTCCCGCCGGGGAAAAGGTCTATGCCGTGTCGCCGGATGGCAATTACATCACCGTCCAGACCGCGCAGGACGATTTCATCATCGTAGCGGAGTTTCGGTATGGCCCGGGCTTCGTCGCGCGGAACTGCCTTGTGCAGCAGCTGGTCGCGCAGCCGATCGCTTACGAAACCGTCGACGCCGCGTTTCAAGCCGCGCGCTGGACCGGTCCGGATATCGTGATGACAGGCGGCGAGGTGCTTGAAGAAGTGCCAGCCGTGGGAGCCATGCGGCTGGGCGGGACGGGCAACATCACCCGCCCGCGCGCGGGCTACCTGATCTATGGCGCAACGGAGCCTGCCGGATCGTTGGTGCAAGCCATCACCGGCCAGGGTGTGTTCACGCTCACAGGCTTCTTTCTGGGGCCACGATGAAACGCGTTCCGCATATCCTGGCCCTCTGCGCCTGTACCGCGGTCCCCGCTTCGGCGCATCCGGCGATCGAGGCGTTCACGCGCTATTGCTTCAAGGCCGGTCAGACTGCTGCGGACGCGCAGGCCAACATGGAAACCGTTGCGGGCGCGCCCCTGCCTTTTCAGCTCGTCTTCTGGGACAAATCGCTGGAGCCTGCACCGGAGACACCCCCCTATGCCGAGCGTCGCTGCGAAGTGATCTTTGACGGCGACGCGGCTGCACGCGCCACGCGCGCGGTGCAAGCCAAGATGGCCATGCCGCCCGTCTTTGGCACGCCCTTGCCCTTGCCCGCCCCGTTCGAGGCGACACCGGGCACGGCGTATATCGAGGCGCGCGAACTGTTGCGGCGGCGCGTGGCCGTCGTTCATATCGGCGTCCGGGATAACGGTGCGACGACGTTCATCCGGGTCGACCGCCTGCCCGCCGGTGCGGGGTTCGGCGGATGAGCGTCTATGTCGAGGTGATCAATCTGGCCCGCGCAGGCGAGCGTCGTGCGCACATGCAAGCCGAACTGGCCGAGGTCGGGATCACGGCCAGCTTTCCGCCCGCCTTCGACATGAACGAACATGCGGCGGAGGTGATGCTGCAGCACTGCAAGCCAACGGGTCCCTGGGGCACGTTTCAGCCGGGCAACATGGCCTGCACCATCAGCCACGCGATGGCGTGGGAGCGGTTCATGGCCTCGGATGCGATGTACTGCGTTGTGCTCGAGGATGACGTCTTTGTCTCGCCCGACATCGCCGCGTGGCTCAGCGACATGTCGTGGTGGCCCGCCGACGCGCAGCTGATCAAGATCGAGCGCTGGAACGGGCGCAACACCAAGGTGCTGCTGGCCAAGGATGGGCCTGCGCATCTGGGGCGCGAGCTGCGCCGCCTCTTTGGCCGCCACGTGGGATCCGCAGGCTACATCCTCAACCGCGAGGGGGCCCGCCGGATGCTGGCGCACCGGCCCTTTGCGGTGTCGATCGACAATTACCTCTTCAACCGCAATGCCTCACCTGCCGCGCGCAGCGTGGTGACCTACCAGGTCAGCCCCGCGCTTGTGCAACAGGGCAATGAGCCCGAGGGCGTCGCACCCAGCCTCAGCCACCGCAAGCGGCCCGAAGGTTGGGCGCTCACCGTCCAAAAGGTCAAGCGCGGCTGGAACGAGATCGCCTATCCCCTGTCCACCTACTTCAAATTCTTCACCGGTCAGATCGTTCTGGCCCCCGTCCCCTATGCCGCCCGAACGGGCGCACCCATCCAAACTTCCGAGACGTGAAAAGGACCTGTCATGGCCGTACTCATCGATGAAAACACCAAAGTGATCTGCCAGGGCCTGACAGGGTCGCAAGGCACGTTCCACACCGAACAGGCCATCGCCTACGGCACCAAGATGGTGGGCGGTGTCACGCCCGGCAAGGGCGGTCAAACGCATCTGGATCTGCCGGTCTTCAACTCGGTCCACGAGGCGATGGATGTGACCGACGCCAACGCGTCGGTGATCTATGTGCCGCCGCCCTTTGCCGCGGATTCCATCCTCGAGGCGATTGACGCCGAGATGCCGCTGATCGTGTGCATCACCGAAGGGATCCCGGTGCTCGACATGATGAAGGTGCAGCGGGCGTTGGAAGGTTCGGCAAGCCGCCTGATCGGGCCGAACTGCCCCGGCGTGATCACGCCCGATGCCTGCAAGATCGGCATCATGCCCGGCCACATTCACCAGCGGGGGTCCTGTGGCGTGGTCTCGCGTTCCGGCACGCTGACCTATGAGGCGGTCAAGCAGACCTCCGATCTGGGCATTGGCCAGTCGTCGGC
>JBCBHM010000119.1:0-2906 GCA_038525585.1 Pseudomonadota bacterium | reverse complement strand
TCACCGACCGTTTCATCAGGTGCGTTCAGAGGGACCTGAACGACCGGCTCAACCGGTTGCGGCGGAGTGACCAGGCCGCTTGGCGCGTTGGGAACAGGTTGCGCGGCGGTTGGCGCGCCAATTCCGACAGGCCAAAACTGCTGACGAAATGCGCGACCATCGACGATGTAGCTGTCGGAAGGAATCTGTTGCGCGCGGCGCAGCTGGTTCAGCACCGTTTCTGCGTCGTTCGGTGCATAAGGCCCTAAAGCGATGACATTCCATCGCCCGCCGGTCGTAAATCCGACGACATTGTCAAGCCGCCCGGCGTAGTCACGGGCGCGTTCTTGTGCTTGATTGAGCGTCGGGCGCGCCTCAACCTGCACCCACACGGGGTTCTGCGCCCACGCCAAGGCTGGCGCAACAACAAGCGCGACTACTAACAAAACCCACCGAATAGTGCCCAAGCCAACATCCCCAAGTCATGGTCTTCGCAAAGTTCCGGTGTTCCTAGCAGATTGCGCGGGCGGTGCAGCATGATTCTGTGCTGTCTGTCATGAAACTGTCGTGACCTGTTGCGCGGATGTTTCCGCTGATGAGGCAGGCTGTCTGATTGACCCTCGCCGCCCCGCCGCTTATGAGCGGACCATCGCAAAACGAGGGGCAAAATGGCCGACAAACCGCGCAGTTTTCAAGAGATCATCTTGCGTCTCCAGACCTACTGGGCGTCGAAGGGCTGTGCGATCATGCAGCCTTATGACATGGAGGTCGGGGCAGGGACGTTCCACCCGGCCACAACCCTGCGCTCGCTTGGCGAAAAACACTGGGCTGCGGCCTATGTGCAGCCCTCGCGCCGCCCCACTGACGGGCGCTACGGCGAGAACCCGAACCGGTTACAACACTACTACCAGTACCAAGTACTGATCAAACCAAGCCCCCCGGACCTGCAAGACCTTTATCTCGGTTCGCTCGAAGCCATCGGTATCGACGCATCGATGCATGACATCCGCTTTGTCGAGGACGATTGGGAAAGCCCAACGCTCGGCGCCTGGGGCCTTGGCTGGGAAGTGTGGTGCGATGGCATGGAAGTGTCGCAGTTCACCTACTTCCAGCAAGTGGGCGGACATGACTGCAAACCAGTATCAGGGGAACTGACCTACGGCCTCGAACGACTCGCGATGTATATCCTCGACGTCGATCACGTCATGGACATGCCGTTCAATGACCCGCAGACGCCAATCGCGCTGTCCTACGGGGATATCTTTAAGCAGACCGAGGAAGAATACGCCCGTTGGAACTTTGATGTGGCCGACACCGACACGCTGCTCCAGCACTTTAAAGACGCCGAGGCGGAATGCGCGCGGATCCTTGACCAAGATCACGTCGACCCGAAAACTGGCAAACGCATTATCATGGTCCATCCCGCCTACGATCAGGCGATCAAGGCGAGCCATGTCTTCAACCTGCTCGACGCCCGCGGGGTCATCTCGGTCACCGAACGGCAAGCCTATATTGGGCGGGTGCGGGCCCTGACGAAGGCCTGTGCCGACGCCTTTGTGCAAACAGACGCCGCTCGTGCGGTGGTCTAAGGCACGTTTATGAACCTGACAAAAGTCATCATTACGGGGCTCCTCATGATTGCTGTCGCAGCTGGTGCAGCGCTCTATTACCTGCAGATCTTCGCCTTTTACGATGAGGTCTCGCTAACGGCGGATGATCTTCAACTGACGTCAATCTTCACCGGGGAACCAGAACCCATTTTGGCAGAGAACGTCGAAGCCATCGATGGCGACAGCAGTCCGCTCAAATTCCGTGCCTGTTTTGACACAACGCTGTCTTTCGGCCTGCTGACAGAGACGTACACCGTCTATGAATCCGCCGAACCCATCGTCGCCCCGCCGTGGTTTGATTGTTTCAACGCGGACCAAATCGGTTCAGACCTCGAATCCGGGGTCGCATTGGCATTCCTTGGAACGGAGAACATCCAATTTGGCATCGACCGCATCATCGCGATCTATCCGGATGGCAAAGGCTATGCCTGGCACCAAATCAATGACTGCGGTGAGGTTGTGTTTGACGGCAATCCGGCCCCCGAAGACTGCCCTCCAGCCCCAGAAAGTTTGCAATAATGGCTGACCTGCTGATCGAACTCTTTTCCGAGGAAATTCCGGCGCGCATGCAGAAGAAGGCAAGCGCGGACCTACAAAAGATGGTGACGGACGGTCTGGTAGAGGCTGGTTTGACCTACGCGGGGGCGGCTGCCTTTGCCACGCCCCGCCGTTTGGCGCTGTCGGTCGAAGGGCTGACGACGGAAAGCAAGGCGGTGCGGGAAGAACGCAAGGGGCCAAGTGTTTCTGCGCCGGACAAAGCCATCGAAGGCTTCATGCGCTCCACCGGTCTGACGAAGGACCAGTTGGAGGTTCGCGACGACAAGAAGGGTCAGGTTTATTTCGCGGTGATCGAAAAGCCGGGGCGCCCAGCGGCAGAGATCATTGCAGAGGTTCTTGAGAAGACAATCCGCAGTTTCCCATGGCCGAAGTCCATGCGCTGGGGGTCTGGCGCGCTGAAATGGGTGCGGCCTTTGCACACGATCCTTTGCATCCTGACCGATGAGGCGGGGGTCGAGGTCGTGCCGCTCGACATTGACGGCATCACGTCCGGGTACAGCACGCGCGGTCACCGGTTCCTGTCGCCAGAAGTGTTTTCTGTTGCGTCTTTCGAGGATTATGAGGCGAAGCTAAAGCGCGCAAAGGTCGTTCTGCGCCCGAAAGAACGGGAAGAGTTGATCTGGCAAGACGCCATCAATCAGGCCTTCGCATCGGGGCTTGAGGTGGTCGAAGATCGCGGGTTGCTCAGCGAGGTCGCCAACCTTGTCGAATGGCCCGTCGTGCTGATGGGCACCATCGCCGCAGACTTCCTCGATATGC
>JBCBHM010000118.1:0-2948 GCA_038525585.1 Pseudomonadota bacterium | reverse complement strand
CTCCCGACATCTTCGGTGTAAACGAAGCGCTCTACCAACTGAGCTAACGACCCGACAGCACTGGTTTTATGCCAAGCGATGCGGGCTTCGCAACCCTTGTCTTACAGCTGTCGGTGCGCGCCGTTTTCCACAACGTAGACAACACCTTGGCCGCCGGGCAGATCCCCCAGCGTGGCCGAGGATCGGCCCAAGGCCACCGTGCGCAACATCCGCGAGGTGATGCCGTGCGTCACGCACAGCGTCGGTGCGGTGAGGCTGTCCAGAAACGCGGCGCACCGCGCGCGCAGGCGGGCAAACCCTTCGCCACCCGGCGCATGCTCATAAAGCGCAAGCGGGCCGTCGGGCGTATCCTCGAGCGTGAGGCCGGCGGCGGACACCTCCGACCGGCGCCTGCCCGACCAGTCGCCCACCTCGATCTCGCGCAACCGGTCGTCCGTGCGCAGGAACGGCACCTGATGGGCCAGCGCAATCGCTGCCGTCTCGAACGCGCGGCCCTGCGGGCTGACACGCACGTCAAATCCATCGAGGTCGAGCGATGCCAGAACGTCCGCCAGCTGACGTGCCTGCGCCCTGCCCCGCTCGGTCAGCGGCGAATTCAGCGCACCCTGAAACCGCCCATCGGCGTTCCACACGGTCTCGCCGTGGCGCATCACATAGATCGGCTGCATGTCCCCCGTCCCCCGGAAACACGAAAGCGCACTCGGTCAGAGTGCGCTTTCGATGGTGGGTGATAAGAGATTTGAACTCCTGACATCTTCGATGTGAACGAAGCGCTCTACCACTGAGCTAATCACCCTAAAGTCCGCGCGTCTTACAAAAGCGCAGCGCGGCTTGCAAGACCTCGCGGGCCAAAAACCGGTGTCTATTCGGCGGCGGTCTTGCTGTCGGCGGCGGGCGCAGGGGCGGCGGCATCGTCCTGGGGCAGATCGCGCGCCTGACGGATGCGCGTCACCACAACCTTGCCATCCGGCAGCTTGCGTTCGCGGTTGATCTTGACCGTGCCGAAAGGTTGCAGGTTGAGGTCGCGGCTGTCCTGCAGGGCGAGGCCCATCACCGCCAGCGTAGCCTCGACAACCTTCTTGACCTCGGCGCGCTTGATCCCGGTTTTGAGGGCGACTGTGTCCAGCAGCTCTTTCTTGCGCAGCGCCGGGCCCGCCACCACGGGCTCGAGCTTGGTCACGGTCGCGGGTTTGATCGGCGCGGGTTTGGCCGGTGCCGCCTTGGCCGGTGCGGGTTTGGTCGCTGCCGTCTTGGTCGGTGCCGGTTTGCCGGAGGCGGCCTTGGCGGCTGCGGTGACGTTGATCGGGGCCTTGGTCGATTTTTTGGCCGTCGCCTTGGGCGCTGTTTTCTTGGTCGTGGGTTTTGCTGTGCTCGAACGGGCTGGCATCAGGGCCTCCTCATTGTTTTCACCGCAACCATAAGACGCAGGACCGCCGAAATCCAGTGTGTTGCTGCCGGGCCGTGCGAGGCCGTCGCGGCGCGCGCCTTGGGATCACCCAAAGAAAAACCGCCCCCGACAGGTGTCGGGAGCGGTTTGATGTCGCGCGGCCCGCCGCCTAGTGCGCCGTGGCGCCTGCGCCGGTATCCTTGGCCGCAGCGGCTGCGGCTGCGGCTGCCTCTTCGGCCGCTTCGTCCCATTCGATGGCGTCAGGCTTGGCGGTCAGCGCGCTGTCCAGCACCTCGGTCACGTGGGTCACGGGGATGATCTTGAGCCCCTGTTTCACGTTGTCGGGAATGTCGGCCAGATCCTTTTCGTTTTCCTCGGGGATGAAAACGGTCTTGATCCCACCGCGCAGCGCCGCCAGCAGCTTTTCCTTGAGCCCGCCGATGGGCATGGCATTGCCGCGCAAGCTGACCTCGCCGGTCATGGCGATGTCCTTGCGCACCGGAATGCCCGTGAGGACCGACACGATGGACGTCACCATGGCCAGACCCGCACTCGGGCCATCCTTGGGCGTCGCACCATCGGGCACGTGCACGTGGATATCGAGGGTGTCGAACTTGGGCGGTTTCACCCCGATCTCCGGGCTGATCGACCGCACATAGCTCGACGCGGCATCGATGCTTTCCTTCATCACGTCGCCCAGCTTGCCGGTGGTCTTCATCCGACCCTTGCCCGGCAGTTTGAGCGCCTCGATATGCAGCAGGTCGCCCCCAACGGATGTCCAGGCAAGACCGGTGACAACACCCACCTGATCGTCCTTTTCCGCAAGGCCGTAACGGTGTTTGCGCACGCCGAGGAAGTCATCGAGATTGTCTGAGGTCACGACGACCTCTTCGACCTCTTTCTTGATGATCTTGGTCAGCGACTTGCGCGCCACTTTGGCAATCTCACGCTCAAGGTTCCGCACGCCCGCCTCGCGGGTGTAGTAGCGGATGATGTCGCTCAGCGCCTCGTCGGTCAGCTCGAACTCCTTGGACTTCAGCCCGTGGTTCTTGACCTGCTTGGCGATGAGGTGCTGCTTTGCGATCTCGCGCTTTTCATCCTCGGTATAGCCCGCCAGCGGAATGATCTCCATCCGGTCCAGCAGGGGCCCAGGCATGTTGTAGCTGTTCGACGTGGTCAGGAACATCACGTTCGACAGGTCGTATTCCACCTCGAGGTAATGGTCCACGAACGTGCCGTTCTGCTCCGGATCGAGCACTTCGAGCATGGCCGAGGCCGGGTCACCGCGGAAGTCCTGCCCCATCTTGTCGATTTCATCGAGCAGGATCAGCGGATTGGTTGTCTTGGCCTTTTTCAGCGCCTGGATGATCTTGCCGGGCATGGAGCCGATATAGGTCCGACGGTGGCCGCGGATTTCGGATTCGTCCCGTACACCGCCCAGGCTGATGCGAATGAATTCGCGCCCTGTGGCCTTGGCCACCGACTTGCCCAACGACGTCTTGCCAACCCCGGGAGGGCCGACGAGGCACATGATCGGCCCCTTCATCTTTTTCGAGCGTTG
>JBCBHM010000117.1:0-3085 GCA_038525585.1 Pseudomonadota bacterium | reverse complement strand
CCCCGGCGTGACAGGCCGGTACTCTAACCAACTGAGCTACAACCGCCCGCTGCGTCCGCCGGGTTTATGACCGCGCCTGAGACGGGTCAAGCGTCTTTTCCCGCACACATTCACAATTCTTGGCTCAATGCGCACAAAACCGCGCCGGAAAACCGGACGGGCACCATGCGCACCGGGTGGCCCAGCAGCGTGTCTTCGACCGGTGCGCCCTCAACGCCCCCCAGGCGCTGGTAAAAGCGGCGCGCGGCCGGGTTCGCCTCGATCACGATGAGGCGCAGTTCTGTGCTGCCTTCGGCCGCCACGCCAGCGCAGATGGCGCGGAACAACGCGCCGCCGATCCCGCCGCTGCGCACCGCCGGGCTCACATGCAGGTTGTCAAGCAAGGGGGGCGATCCGCGTTCCACCGCGCCGAAACCGACGATTTCGCCGTCCTGTTCGGCGACACGGATCAACCGATCCGCGGGCCAGGTGCCCCAGCGCGCCTGCATGTTGGCATCGAGCGGTGCGCCAAGCGCCTCTGCCGGGACAAAGGGGCCGTAGGACGCGCGCCAACTGGCCGCATGGACCGCAGCCAGCGCCGCCGCATCGGGCGGACGGGCCGCCCGGATCAGCGGTGTCATGTCGGGGGCAGCGGGATGAACTCGTCCTCATCCCCCGGCGGCAACTGGAACCGGCCATGCGCCCAGTCGCCTGCGCGCCACGCCTCCTTGGCCGCATCGATGCGGTCTTGCGACGAGGCGACGAAGTTCCACCAGATGTAGCGCGACCCTTCCAGCGTCGCCCCGCCCAGCAGCATCAGCCGCGCGCCCTGTGGCCCCGCCGTCAGGCCAAGCTGATCGCCGGGGCGAAACACCATCATCTGACCCGCGTCATAGGTCTCACCGCCCACGCTCACGGCGCCATCCACCACATAGACCCCACGATCCTCGTGATTGTCGGGCAGCGGGATGCGCGCCCCGGCCTCGAGCAGCGCATCGGCATAGAACATTTCCGAGAATGTCTGGACCGGCGCCGTCTCGCCCCACGCATCGCCGAGGATCAGTCGCACCTCTTTGCCCTCGCCTTCGAGCACGGGCAGCGTGTCCTTGGCCGCGTGTTGGAAATCGGCCGGATCATCCTCGGCATCCTTGGGCAGCGCGACCCAGGTCTGGATGCCGAACAGGTTGTGCGGCTTGGCCCGGATCTCACCATCGGTACGCTCCGAATGGGTGATGCCATGGCCCGCGACCATCCAGTTCACCGCCCCCGGTTCGATCCACTGATCGGTGCCCAGACTGTCGCGGTGGTGGATCTTGCCCTTGTAGAGATACGTGACCGTGGCCAGGCCGATATGCGGGTGCGGCCGCACGTCGATGCCGGTGCCCGTGACGAACTCCGCCGGGCCCATCTGATCGAAAAAGATGAACGGCCCCACCATCTGCCGCTTGGGCGCAGGCAGGGCGCGGCGCACCTCGAACCCGCCCAGATCACGCGCGCGCGGCACGATGACAGTGTCGATGGCGTCCACGGCATCCCCAATGGGGCAATCGGGATCAAGCGCGGGGTTCCAGCTCATGGTGTACTCCTGTCAGGTGTTGCACAGAAGATAGCGACCGCATGTGCCCGTACAACCGCGTTGCCCTGACAGGCACTGTGCGCAGATCAACAGGGACGCTGTTCCGCCTCTTCGCTGTCGCGCACCGACTGCGCCACACGCTCGAGGTCCGCTGCAAACAGGATCAGCTGTGCCACGCGCTTGGCCTCGGTCGATTGGGCAAGCTCGTAGGCGGCGTATTCCACCGCCGCCGCCGCAAAGGCGAGCGCCTCGCCCGCCCGCGCGTCCTCCGACAGCGCGTCCAAAGTGTTTATCATCGATTGAATGCGCGCGTCGCGCGATGGACCGTGGAACATGGTACTCCCCCAAGGAGAACAGCGATTTCAGGATATTGGACGTGACACCGCGTCTAACCGCTGCGCCAGTTGGTTGTCATGTCACGTAGTTACGTGACACGTCCCCTCAGGGCACGATCAGGCCCGAGCCGACCCCTTGCACCGCTGCCGTCGTCCGGTCGGCGACACCCAGTTTGGAAAAGATGCGCCGCACCAGCGTGTCGATCGTGTGCGGCGACAGGCGCAGGATTTCGGCGATGGCGCCGTTGGATTTGCCCCGCGCAATCCAGCGCAGGATCTGCCGTTCCCTCGGGGACAGGTCCCCTTGATCAAGGCCCACGGGGTTCAGCTCGCAATAGCGCAGATGGGCAGCCTGGGCGACCATCTGGAACTCCATCACCTGAGCGGGATCGGGGAAATGCGCCGGATCGTCCACGCCCAGGCCGACATAGCCGTTGCGCAGGCCCGGACCGAACACCTGAAAGGCCAGCCCGTCGCCCACGCCCGCCGCCTCCATATCCAGCAGATATTGCTGCTGTTCCGGCGACAGGCGCGTCAGCGTATTGATCTGCGACCAGCGAAAGGCCTGCGTGGCGCCTTGGGCAAGTTCGGTAATAGGATCCACGAGATAGAGCTTGCGCCGAATGTAGTGACACGTCCAGGCGTTGGAAAATCCGCTGGCCTGGACGGTGACGCTTTTGCCCGTCTGCAGGTCCGGTGACAGGTGGTGGTAGCTGATCTTTTCGATGTGATGTGCGCGAAAGTAGTCCGACACCGTCTGCCACAGATGGCCGGTGTCGATCCGCGACCGGATGGCGGCAAAAAGCGCATCAGCCATGTGTCTCACCCCAGGCGCGCCCCGTCGGAGGCGCGTCGGGGTATGATGGTACAGCAAAGCGCCCACTACGCAAGGTTGTACATCTACAGCGCAGATGTTTCGCCTCTGCGGTTTGACGGTCGCTGCCAAGCGCCCCCGCCCCAGCGCAGCGGCGCGCGTCGGTCGAGCGGGCCGCGTCAGACAGACGTTCAAACAGGCGGAACGGTAAGGCTATGGTGGGTCGTGAGAGGCTCGAACTACCGACCCAGCGTGGCGCGCAGCGGCGCGCGTCGGTCGGGCTTTCCGCTCAATACAGACGTTCCAACACGCGAAACAGGAAGGCTATGGTGGGTCGTGAGAGGCTCGAACTCCCGACATCTTCGGTGTAAACGAAGCGCT
>JBCBHM010000116.1:0-3178 GCA_038525585.1 Pseudomonadota bacterium | reverse complement strand
TTACCACCCGATGAGCCAAGGAATTGCGGTTGAAGGAATGAAGCTCGTGATCGCGAACCTGCCAAAAGCTTACGCCGATGGAACGGATATCGATGCACGGGCGAATATGATGTGTGCAGCAGCGATGGGGGCAACAGCGTTTCAGAAAGGGCTGGGCGCGATCCATGCGTTGAGCCATCCGATTGGGGCCATGCACCACACGCACCACGGGACCACGAATGCTGTTTGCATGCCAGCGGTTTTGAAGCTCAACGCCTCAGCGATCAGGGACCGGTTTGACGCGGTGAGCGGATACCTCGGCGTGGCCGGTGGGTTTGCGGGGTTTTGCGCATTTGTCGATGAATTCAATGCCGGGCTAGGTATTCCGAAGACTCTGACAGAGCTTGGCGTGCGTGACCCCGACATGGACCGCCTTGTTAGAAATGCGCTGAAGGACCCGAGTTGTGGGGGGAACCCGATTACGTTGACAGAGGCGAACACGCGGGCGCTGTTTGAGGCCGTCCTTTAGCTGCGACCACTGCCGTTTAAAGCCGAGGTTCTTAATTGGCGGGGCGTCGGGGCAGGAGCGCCACGCGACCATGCGCGTCGATCGCGTACCGGGTGGCAAGCGCGGTGAGCATGTCGACCTCCGGCCGATCTGGCTGCCAGGCCATCATCGCGACACCCAGGATCCGAGGCATCAGCATGGGCCACATCTGGCTATCTTCTGATGTGAATTCAGACCAGAACGCTCCCTGAACACCGATGATCCGATCCGACAAATCTGGATCTGGGACGGGATCCCACGCAACCGTATCTGGCAAGTCGACGAACGCAGCCCAGCTCGCCCCCCAATCATCGGTCCCGCTGGTATGGGCCATATCCATGTAGACGTGTTGGGCAGGTGTCATCACTACATCGTATCCTGCGCGGGCTGCATCGAGACCGGCCCCTTGCCCCGTCCAACTGAAGAGGATCGCGTTGTTGCCAACCCCGCCGCCGATGCCGCGTGCTGCTTCCTCCCAGGCGGCGGGGCGCAGGCCTTGCGTTGTCGCAAATCGGGCAAGTTTGGCGACGGTCCAACCCAGCAGGTCATCTGTCGACCGCAGCCCTTCGGCGTCCATCAGCGCGCGTGCCTTGGGGCTGTTCATCCAGGTATCCTTTGGCAGTTCGTCACAACCCAAGTGGATGTGGCCAAACGGAAAAAGAACGCCGACCTCCGTAACCAAGGCCTCCCATATGTCCCAAGTTCGCGGCATCGCAGGGTTGAGAACATTGCGTTTATAACCCTGGACAGAGGCCTCTTCGCCAGTATCGTCGGGGTCGCAAGTGTCGGGGAAGATTTGGGTGAAGGCCAAAGCGTGTGCCGGTGTCTCGATCTCTGGCAGGACCTCAATGTTGAGTGCTTTCGCCCGCGCGATAATCTTAGTCGCATCGTCTTTCGTATACGTCCCGCCCGCAACCAAATCAGTGGAAAAGAGCCCAGGCAGCAATTGCCCTTTGCCCCGCAGTGCCGTCTTTTGCCAAATCTCGGGGAGGCAATCGACCTCAAGTCGAAACGCTTCGTCATCCGCGAAGTGCCAATGGAAGCGGTTCAACTTCATGAACGCCATGAGGTCGAGAAGGGCGAGGATCGTGTCGACCTTGTAGAAATGACGCGCTGTGTCGAGGTGCTGGCCGCGCCAAGTGAACCGCGGCGTGTCGGTGATCTGGCCGCAAGACAGCGGACCCTGTTGGATCAGAGTCAAAAGGGTAATCCCAGCGTAAAAGCGGCCGCCGTAGGAGTTCGCGGTGATTGTGACCGCGTCGGCCCCTATATCGATGACATAGGCGTCGTCTGGCAGGTCGCCGTTCCTAATGTAGATCGGGGTCACCCCGCTAAAGACCATCCCTTGGCGTTCGGCGAGGGCACTGACCGCGTTTAACGCGTCATCGTCAAAGGAGAACCCCTTTCCAAGCAGTGTGCCGTTCGCAGGCGACCAGTCTGTCGGTTGCGGTGCAATTGGCAGGCCTTCAACGTCCTGGGGGGCAACGGGGGTCGTTTTGCGGCCCACAAGCGTCGGGGGAAGTTCGATGATTCCATCGTCAGTTTCGAGGTGCGGTCCCATCGGCATCCAGGCGCGGTTCGCTGCGGCATAGCCCTCCACATACGCGATCCGAACCTCATGAGGGCGTCCGGCGATCAAGTTGGGTAGGGTGACTTCTGTATAGCTGCCAAGGCGGTCTTTCAGGGTGCCGCCCGACACAGGCTCCATCGGGGCCATGCCGGAAAAGCAGAAGACAGGTTCGGATAGGTTTCGGTCAGCGGTCAGCGTGCAGATTAGCTGACCGGCCTCAATGCGGCAGTCGTATTTCATCTCAATCCAGCTTCAGTTCGGAAACAAAGTCGTACACGTCGGAGCGGTAATGACCGCTTGTGAATTCGATGGGCCTGCCGGAGGCGAGGTAGGCGGTACGCTCAATTTGCAAAACCGCGCTGCCTTCTGGCAGCTGCAAAAGATCCGCAACGCGGCTGTTGGCGTTGACGGCGGTGACGCGTTGGATCGCGCGGGTGGGTGCCGTTCCGCGTTCGCGGAGAACCTGATAGATTGAGAGATCGATCTTATCAGGGCGCGGCAGGATATCGTCAGGAAGTGAGGAGTGCTCCAGGGCCATTGGCACCCCATCTCCGCTGCGCAGCCGATGCACGCGGGCCACTTGCTGAACGGGCGAGAGTCCTAGAATTGTGGTTTCTGTTGGGGTGGGGCGGAACACACCACGCAACAGCATCCGGCTTGAGGAGCGAATACCGCGCGCTTGCAGGTTCTCGGTGAAGGAAATGAGCGATGACAGAGATTGTTGAAATCGCTCACCTTGTTCGCGCACGAATGACCCCGCACCGTGGCGTTGTTCGATCATGCCTGATGACGCCAGCTCTGCGATCGCTTTGCGCACAGTGACACGGCTGACCCCGGTCAGTTCAGCCAAGTCTCTTTCAGCCGGCAGTTGGTCGCCAGCGCTGAGCTCGTTCGTCCGGATCAGGTCCGAGATATGGCGCGAAAGCTGTAGGTACCGTGGCCCGCCCCCTTTGCGATGCCACTTTTGCGCGTCCATCTCACTTGCGAGATCGGCCATGCCGGGATCCTCCGTGGTATTGTATTTTAATACCAATTAATACCAATTTGGTATTTTGTCTGCTGTTATGGTCATAAAAATATGG
>JBCBHM010000115.1:0-3260 GCA_038525585.1 Pseudomonadota bacterium | reverse complement strand
GTCCCCGGTTGCAGAAACGCTGTCGCGGCATCGTCCCAATTGGCGATCGTTGTGGTCACGAGCGAGGGGTCAAACTTTCCGGACCTCACCAACTCAAGAATGGCTGGCAAATCCATGGATGGGACGGCGAGGCCAGTCTTGAGCGTCAAGGATTTGGCATACATCTCCCACATCGGGATCGCTGTAGTCTTTCGAAAGTAGAATGACGCCGAGGTGCAGGTACCGCCCGGTGACAGTGATCGTATTGCAAAATCTAAGGCGCCTGGCATGCCACATGCATCAAAACTGACCGGATACCGTGCGGTATTTGTGCCGAGCGATTTGAACCCGCGCCGACCTTTGCCGCGACGTATAGGATTGGCACCGAGTGCAGCTGCAATGTCTAATCTACTTTGACTAGTATCCACATAATCTACCCGTTCCGAACCAAGCGCGACGGCCAATCCAGCCGCGTAAAGCCCGACGCTTTTTGCCCGACCTCCGACAATGAGAACGTGCGCGCCCGGGTATTTGGCGAGTTGGGGACCGACAGCCCGCCATCCGTCAGGGATGTTGTCGCTTGCGCTTGCCAGCGACACTGGATCAATGCCTGCGGGCACCGGAACAAGCATATGATTTGCGTGCGGAACCCTGACAAGATCGCTCATCGCGCCACCCCATGCGCCAGTTGCCTCACCGAAGCCATAGGCACTGATCGGCGTTGTCCGATCCGTTTCGCAGTGTGAAGTCAGACCGTTCGTGCAGGACAAGCATTTGCCGCATGAGACCTGAAACGGGACAATCACGACATCCCCAACCTTGTGCTCGATGACATCTGATCCCACCGAGACGACTTCGGCGACACACTCATGGCCATAAGGAAAAGGACCCTGAAAGGGATGCGCCCCCAAATCGTCAAGTATGCGTGGGTCCGCGATATGCGCAGCCGCCGCGATGCGGAGCGGAAGACTGAGGTTGTTGAAAAGGAAAGCAGCATCCAAGTCACATCGGGCGACTGCGAAGGGTCGGACAAGGGCGTCACCTTCAGATTGTAGCTTGGTATCTGGGACGTCTCGCCACTCCAGCAAACCTTTCCGAATGTAGAGAAGCTGTTTCACCGTTCAACTCGTGTATGGACAACCAAGTTTTTAGCATGGCTAAAACACAATGAGGTCACCCATTGAAATCAAGGTTTCCGTCGCGTTATCGGCTAGAGAAGCCCCACAAAAAAATGCGACGCTGCCGACAGTCTACCCAAATAAATTTCGTGAAAGCGGACGTTCGTCTAGTCGGCAGCATTAAAGAGTTTGGGCTCTAAGCGGTCAATCGTCCTGTTCCGTTCCAGCTAAGATGCGCCCGCCATGGACCGCGCCTACAACCGAACTCCGGTAGACCTCGGCGCTTCAGCGGATTAGCGTCCGCGCAAACACATAAAGGAGTCGCCCCATGTCCATCGAAGCCCGCCTCGCCGAACTGGGGGTCACCCTGCCCGACGCGCCTGCGCCTGCAGCCAACTATGCGCCGTTCGTGCAAGTGGGCGACATCGTCTACATATCTGGCCAGATCTCGAACGGGCCCGATGGGCTGATCATGGGCAAGCTGGGCGCCGACATGGAGGTCGAGGCCGGGGCAGCGGCGGCCAGGACATGCGCGATCAGCCTGCTGGCGCAGGTCAAAGCCGCCTGTGGCGGCGACATCGACCGGCTGGTGCGGGTGGTGAAGCTGACGGGCTTTGTGAACTCCACCGCCGATTTCACCGCACAGCCGCAGGTGATCAACGGGGCCTCCGATTTCCTGGTCGAGGCGCTTGGCGATGCCGGTCGCCACAGCCGGTCGGCCGTATCGGCGGCGTCCCTGCCCCTCGGTGTTGCGGTCGAGATCGAAGGCATCTTTCAGATCAAATGACCCTGCCCGCCGCCTTTCTCGACACGCCCATCGCGCACCGCGCGCTGCATGACGTCACCGATGGTCGCCCCGAAAACAGCCGGGCCGCGATCCGGGCGGCCATCGCGCATGGCTATGGGATCGAGATCGACCTCCAGCTGAGCGTCGACGGCGCGGCCATGGTCTTTCACGATTACACCCTCGAGCGGTTGGCCGAGGGGGCCGGGCCCGTCTCGGTCCAGACGGCTGCGCAACTGTCCGAGATCCCGCTGAAGGGCGGCGACGAGGGCATCCCGACGCTCGAGGAGGTGTTGCGGTTGGTGGGCGGTGCCGTGCCCCTGCTGATCGAGCTCAAGGATCAGGACGGGGCCATGGGCCCCGCCGGTGGCCCGCTGGAGGTCGCCGTGACCCATGCGCTTGACGGTTATGAGGGCCCTGTGGCGCTCATGTCGTTCAACCCGCATTCTGTCGCGCGCATGGCCGAATTGCTGCCGCATATCCCGCGCGGATTGGTCACGAGCGCCTATGACCCCGCAACATGGCCCTTGAGCGACGAGGTCTGTGACCACCTGCGCGGCATTCCCGATTACGACCGGGTGGGGGCCTGTTTCATCAGCCACGAGGCGGCGGACCTGGCCCGGCCGCGCGTCGCCGAGCTGAAGGCGGCCGGTGCGCGGGTCCTGTGCTGGACCATCAAATCGGCGCAAGCGGAGGCAGAGGCGCGCAAGGTTGCGGAGAATGTGACCTTTGAAGGGTACCTCGCTGCGCATCCCGGTTGATCTGAGCAGCCCGCGGCACACATTCAGACGCTCAGACCCACAGCAGGAACCCGCCCTTGTCCGCGCAAGAGATCGAAATTCGCGTCCAGTCCAAGATTGCCGAGATCGGCCAATCCGCCTGGGACGCCTGCGCCTGCCCCGAGGCTGCGGATGGCGGGCCGCCGATGGATCCGTTCACGACCTATCGCTTCATGGCGGCGCTGGAAGACAGCAACTCGGTCGGGCCGGGCACGGGATGGCAGCCACAATACCTACAGGCGGTGGTCGCGGGACAGACGATTGCGGTCGCACCGATGTACGCCAAGGGGCACAGCCAGGGCGAGTATATCTTTGATCACAACTGGGCCCATGCGTTCGAGCGCGCGGGCGGGCGGTACTATCCGAAACTACAGATCGCCGTGCCGCACACACCCGCGACGGGCCGCCGGCTGCTCACGCATCCGGATTTCCCCGAGGCGGGGATGGCGGCGCTGGTGCAGGGGGCGGTGCAACTGGGCGAGCAGAACCGCCTCAGCTCGCTGCACATCACCTTTTGCACCGAAACCGAACGGGACGTGGGCGCAGAGATGGGGCTGATGCCGCGCACGACACAACAGTTTCACTGGCTCAACGATGGCT
>JBCBHM010000114.1:0-3320 GCA_038525585.1 Pseudomonadota bacterium | reverse complement strand
GTCTGGATCGCGCTGGGGCTGATGCTGGTGGGCATGTATCTGGTGCAGCCGCGCAAAGCGCAGGTTGATACGCCCGACACAATCGGTGACACTGCCCGCTGACCTTTCGCAAGACCAAGGGCAGAGCATGGGGCTGATCGAGCTATCGCAGACGGGCAATGCCGTGCTGACCCTGACGGTCGTCGCGATCATGTTTATCCTGTTTCTGCGGGAAAGCCTGCCGACCGAGGTGGTGGCGATTGGCGGCGTCGCGGTGCTGCTGATGTCGGGCACGCTGCCCTACGAGGCGGGGCTTGCGGTGCTGTCGAACCCGGCGCCGTGGACCATCGCGGCGATGTTCATCATCATGGGAGCCTTGGTGCGCACCGGCGCGCTCGAGGCGTTTACAGGCATCGCCGACCGGCAGGCGCGCAGCAATCCGGTGATCGCCATCGCCCTTTTGATGGCCTTTGTCATCGTAAGCTCGGCGATTGTATCGAACACGCCTGTCGTGGTGGTGATGATCCCCGTGTTCATCCAACTGGCCAAGACCATGGGGCTGGCGCCCTCGCGCCTGCTGATCCCGCTCAGCTATGCGGCGATCCTGGGCGGGACGCTGACGCTGATCGGTACGTCGACCAACCTGCTGGTGGACGGGGTCGCACGGACGCAGGGGCTGGCGCCCTTCACCATCTTCGAGGTGACGCCGCTGGGTGTGATCCTGGTGATCTGGGGGATGATCTATCTGCGCTTTGTCGGGCCGCTTTTGCTGCCGGATCGGGACAGTCTGGCCGGGCTGCTGAGTGACCGCAGCAAGATGAAATTCTTTACCGAGGCGGTGATCCCACCGGACTCCAACCTCGTGGGCCGCGAGGTGCTGGGCGTGCAGCTCTTCAAGCGCGACGGCGTGCGGCTGATCGACGTGATCCGCGGTGACGCGTCGCTGCGGCGCGACCTGCAGGGGGTGGCGCTGCAGGTGGGCGACCGGGTCGTGCTGCGCACCCAAATGACCGAACTGCTGAGCCTGCAGAGCAACAAGGAACTCAAGCGCCTCGATCAGGTCGGCGCGGTGGAGACGACCACGGTCGAGGTGCTGATCACCCCGGGCTGCAAGATGGTGGGCCGCTCGCTGGGCGCGATGCGGCTGCGGCGGCGCTACGGCGTCTATCCGCTGGCGGTGCACCGTCGCAACCAGAACATCGGGCGGCAGCTCGACGATCTGGTGGTCAAAGTGGGCGATACGCTGCTGCTGGAAGGCGCGCCCGAGGACATCCAGCGGCTTGCCGCGGACATGGAGATGGTGGATGTGGCCCAGCCCACCAGCCGCGCGTTCCGGCGCGGGCGCGCACCGATCGTGCTGCTGGCGCTGCTGGGGATCGTGGCGCTTGCCGCCTTTGGGCTGGCGCCGATCCTGCTGTTGTCGATCCTGGCGGTGGCCCTGGTCCTCGTGACGCGCTGCATCGATGCGGATGAGGCGTTTTCCTTTGTGGATGGCCGCCTGCTGGCGCTGATCTTTGCGATGCTGGGGATCGGCGCGGCCCTCGAGGCGTCAGGCGCCGTCGGCCTGATCGTTGAGGCGGTCGCCCCCGGCCTCGCGATGCTGCCGCCGTTCCTTGTCGTGTGGGCGGTCTATCTGCTCACCTCTGTCCTGACGGAGCTGGTCAGCAACAATGCGGTCGCCGTCGTCGTGACGCCCATCGCGATCGGGCTGGCGGGGGCGCTTGGGGTCGATCCGCGGCCCCTTGTCGTTGCGGTGATGGTTGCCGCCTCGGCCTCGTTTGCGACGCCGATCGGGTATCAGACGAATATGCTTGTCTATGGCCCCGGCGGGTACAAGTTCACGGATTTCATGCGGGTGGGGATCCCTCTCAATCTCAGCGTCGGGCTGCTCGCATCGGCGGTAATTCCGTTTATCTGGCCCTTGTGAGGATTCTGGGAAGCTGGTGACCAGAGAAACACTTTGTCGTTGTAAGTAAATGGTTTACATGCGCATGTTAACCTTATGCATGCGCTTCTGCCACTCCAGAGCGCGCCATTGACGCGCCCGCGTGGAAAGCGTCCACTCCACCCATGGCATTGATCGCAACCAACCGAAATTTCCGCATGCTCATCGGGGCCTCCGGCGCTACGAACCTGGCCGATGGCATCGCCATCGTCGCCTTTCCCTGGCTCGCCACGCTGCTCACGCGCGATCCGTTTCTGATCGGCCTCGTGGCCTTTGCCGGGCGACTGCCGTGGCTGTTGCTGGCGGTGCCCGCAGGCGTGATGACCGACCGGGCGGACCGGCGCAGGCTCATCGTCCAGGCCGACTGCTTTCGCGTGTTGCTGGCGCTGGGCGTCATCGGCCTGATCTTTGCGCTGCCCGACATGCCCGCGCCAGAGGCCGCCGCCCCCTACATCCTCGCGCTCGCCACGCTCGCCTTTCTGCTGGGCGCGGCGGAGGTGGTGCGGGACAATGCCGCGCAAACGCTCATGCCCTCGGTCGTGGACAAGGCGGATCTGGAGCGGGCCAATGGCCAGCTCTGGAGCGTCGAGACGGTCGTGGGGCAGTTCATCGGCCCGCCGCTCGCCGGGCTGCTGATCGCGCTGGCGCTGCCTGCGCCCTTCCTCGTGGATGCGGTCGCCTTTGCGCTCGCAGCTCTGATGGTCTGGTGTATCGTGCTGCCGCCCCGGATTGCCCCGCCGCGCCGGTCCTGGCGCGTCGAGATGGCGGAGGGCCTGCGCTGGCTCTGGAGCCGCCCGGTGCTGCGCCGCCTGGCGCTGTCGCTGGGGGTGATCAACGGACTGTCGACCCTCGCAATGGTCGTGCTCGTGCTGGTTGCGCAAGAGATCCTGGGCCTGAGCGCCTCGGGCTTTGGCTTGCTGCTGGCGGCAGGCGCGGCGGGCGGTGTGCTGGGCGGCTTTGTCTGTCCGGTCATTGCGGCGCGCATCGGGGCGCAACGCAGCCTGACCCTGTCGCTGGCCGCCTTTCCGCTGCCGCTGTTCGTGATCGCCTTGGCCGGGGACGCGCTGATCGTTGGGCTTGCCCTGTTCTTCGAGAGTTTTGTCGCCGTCTTGTGGAACGTGGTTACCGTGTCCTATCGCCAGCGGGCGATCCCGGACGCCCTGCTGGGCCGCGTCAACAGCGTTTACCGGTTTTTCGGCTGGGGCACGATGTCGGTGGGCGCGCTGCTGGGCGGTGTGGTCGTGTCGCTGGCCGCGCCGTGGATGGGGCGCGAATGGGCGCTGGTGCTGCCCTTCCTGCTGGCCGGAACGGGCACCGCGCTGCTGTTTGTCTGGGGCGTGACCCGGCTAAGGATCGACTGAGGCGCGCAGCGCCATCACGACGTCGACGAAATGCC
>JBCBHM010000113.1:0-3345 GCA_038525585.1 Pseudomonadota bacterium | reverse complement strand
CTGCTGATGGACGAGCCCACCGGCTCGATCGATCCCATCGCCACCGCATTGATCGAGGATCTGATGGTGGAGCTGAAGCAGGATCATTCGGTCGTCATCATCACCCATTCGATGGCCGAAGCACGGCGGATCGCGGACCGGGTTGCCTATTTCCACCTAGGCCGCCTGTTGGAGATTGCGCCGACCGAGATGCTGTTCACCCTGCCGCAGACGCCCGAGGCGCGGTCCTTTGTCGAAGGGCGCACCGGCTAGGCAGGCTCCGCCGTCAACCACACGCCGCCTTCGGGCCGCAGGGTGAGGATCATCACGGGGTCGGGCGCTCGGCCCGGCACGCTGGTGAAGCGAAACCGGCTGAGCAGCGTGGCGAGGATCAGCACCGCCTCTTGCAGGGCAAAGGATGCGCCGATGCAGATACGCGGCCCATCGCCGAAGGGCAGATAGGCAAAGCGCTGGATCGCCCGACGGTCGAGGAAGCGGTCGGGATCGAACGCATCGGGCTCATCCCACAGCAGGTGCGATCGGTGCAGCGCATAGATCGGGATCATGACCGTATCCCCGGACAGGATTTCGGTGTCGCCCAGCATGTCGTTGGCCATGGCCGTGCGCGACACCATCCCGGCGGGCGGGTAAAGGCGCAGCGCTTCGTCCAGGATCGCACGGATATAGGGCAGGTTGGGCAGATCGCCCGCCTCCGCCGCACGGCCTTGCAACGCCTCTTGCGCTTCTGCGCGGGCACGGTCCTGTACCTCTTGATCGAACGCCACGAGGTAGAGCGCCCAGGACAGCGACAGCGCCGTCGTCTCGTGCCCTGCCACGATAAAGGTCAGCAGGTTGTCGCGCAGCTCTGCCGTGCTCATACGCTGGCCGGTTTCGGGGTCGGCGCCCGCCATCAGCAGGTCAAGCAGATCGGGCGTGTCCCGCGGGCCCTCCTGGCGCCGCGCGTCAATGGCCCGGTCGGCGAGCCTGCGCGTCTCGCGCATGGTCTGGCTGGCAAAGGCGCGCCCGGGGCGCGGCACCCAGGCCGGTGCGCCCAGAATGTCGAAAAGCGAGACGCGCCCGGCCTCGGTCATGTATTCCTCGATTGCGTCGTGGATGGCGGTCTGGTCGATGGCGTCCTTGCCCGAAAACGTCACCTCACCGATCACATCGAAGGTGGTGGTGATCATCTCGTCCAGCATGTTCACAGGCCCTTGGGCTGCGGCCACACGCGTCGCACAGCGCTCCGCTGCGTCAGTCATGATGGGCCCGAGGGCGGTGACATGGCGGTGGCTGAACGCCGGGGCCGCGGTGCGCCGCTGCCAGCGCCACTCCGCCCCCTCGGCGATAAAGAGGGAGTCGCCGATGGCCGGGCGCAGCAGCGTCTTCGTCACCAGCGATTTGGGATATTGATCCAGACGGTCGCGCAGCATCAGCCCGATCAGGTCGGGATCCATCACCATGTGCCAGCGCTTGCCGGTCTTGCCCGACAGGATGGGCAGGCGCGTCGCCACCTCCGGCACGATCCCCAGGATGTTCTGGCGCATGGAGGCCAGGCTTTGCCACAGACCCAGCGGACGATTGTCGAGCGGAACGCGGACCGGGATGCGGTGTCGGCGAAGTGTATCGGGCATTGGTGCCTCCTATCACGTGTAATTTGGCGCACATGTGCCGCGGTGACAATTGCGCGGCACGCCGCACTGGTCTATCGGTCGTTGGGAACGACGGACTGGGACGTAAGGAACATCGATGACGCGAGTGCTTGCCGCCATGATGATGGTGCTTTTGGTCGGAGCATGTGCCGGAAACGCGGATCTCGACGAGCCGCCCGTGCCGCTGGGTGATTTCAGCCTGACCCACAACGTGGTCGTGGCACCAAACCCGCAACGCGGCCCGTTCAGCCGCCGGGCCAGCGACGAGCAACTGATCGAGACGGTGCGCACAGCCATTGCCGAACGGTTCGACCGATATGACGGGGCCAGCCGCTATCACTTTGGCATCTCAGTCGAGGGCTACGTGCTGGCCGTGCCCGGCGTGCCGCTGGTCCTGTCGCCGAAATCGGCGCTGATCCTGAACGTGACGGTCTGGGACGATGCGGCGGGCAAGAAGCTGAACGATGAGCCGCACCAGGTCACCGTGCTGGAGACCTTTGGCACGGGGACGATCGTCGGCTCTGGCTACACGCTGTCAGCCGAAGAGCAGTTGGAACAGCTGAGCCAGAACGCGGCCAAATCCGTCGAACGCTACCTCGTGCGTCAGATGAAGGAGGAGGGCTGGTTCATGCCTGATCCCGACGCCACGGTAGCCGAAGATGTGGTCGCACCGGATGCGGCAACAACGGTCGACGCCGGATAGAAGCACAACGCAGGGGGAGGTCGCATGCGTACGATTGGAACACGGTGCGCGGCACTGCTCACTGCCCTGGCGCTGGCTGCGTGCGATGCCCCAAGCGGTGACGCACCGCGGGATCTCATGCCGATTGCCGCCCACACGGTCAAAGTCGACGTGTCGGGCTTTGCCGCCATCGAGGGCCGGGTCGTTGCCATGTCGCCCGACGAGGTCGGTCAGGACATTGCAACAGCGCTGGCCGAACAGCTGGCGGACGCACCGACCGATGCGGTGCAAGCCGACATCGCGCTCGCGCTCACATCGGTGCGGCTGACCTCGCGCGGGGCAGCCTTTGCCTTTGGCGGACCCAGCCGGATCGAGGGGGTGCTGACGGTGATCGCGGCCGAAACGGGCGCGGTGCTCTTTGGCCCTGAAACCGTGGTGGGCACGTCCGAAACGGTGCGCTTGCCCGGGGTCATCGGGGTCGCCACAAGCCCCTCTGCCGCGAATGATTATCGCCAGACGGTGGCTGGTTTTGCCATCGCCGTGCAGCGGGTGCTGAACGGCCTCTCCGTGCCTGCCATCGACGCTTGATTTCCGCCCGCAATCGCAATACATGCCGCGCGGAGTAACTGGGGCCGGACCGGCCCTGCCAAGCAAAAAGGGCGTCTGACAAGATGGCAAAGGAAAAGTTTGAACGTACGAAGCCGCACGTTAACATTGGCACGATTGGTCACGTTGACCACGGCAAGACGACGCTGACGGCGGCGATCACGAAGTATTTCGGGGATTTCCAGGCGTACGATCAGATTGACGGCGCGCCCGAAGAGAAGGCCCGCGGGATCACCATCTCGACCGCGCACGTGGAATACGAGACCGAGAGCCGGCACTACGCCCACGTCGACTGCCCCGGCCACGCCGACTACGTCAAGAACATGATCACCGGTGCCGCCCAGATGGACGGCGCGATCCTGGTGGTGAACGCCGCCGACGGCCCGATGCCGCAAACGCGCGAGCACATCCTGCTGGGCCGCCAGGTGG
>JBCBHM010000112.1:0-3380 GCA_038525585.1 Pseudomonadota bacterium | reverse complement strand
CGACGATGTCGGTGATCCCGGCGAAAAAGTCGCGCACCACATTGGCGCCCATGATTGCCTCACCGACAACCACGCCTTTGTAGGCCGTCACTTTGTGTCCTTCGACGGTGGAGGTTGTCGTCATGATCATCCGTCGTCGTCCTCATCAGTCTCGGTCGCAAACAGCCGCTGCACACCTAGGGCCACGGCCACCGCCATCATCAAGAGCGCAAACCAGACCCAGAACGACGTCAACGCTCCGGGCGCCAGCGAGGCCGCCGCAATCATGCCGACAATGGCGGCGATCACGAAAGCCAGCCCACCCTGCTGCGTGCCGTCGAGGTCCGAAACGGTTTGCCGCTTGATCCTGGGCTGCTCCGGTCCGCGGGAGGTCAGGCCCGTCATCGCTCAGACCCCGCGAACAGGAACACCGCAGCCCCCAGGGCCGCACCGGTGAGCGCGCCGCCGATCGTCAGCGCCAACATCATCTCCGGCATCAACAGCGTGGCCAGGATGGCGCCCAGCACCACACCCAGCAGCACGGCAAGCGCCATGACTGCGCCCACTGACCGACGCGACCTATCCCGCGCATCCGCCATGGATCAGCCCACCGACCCTTCGAGCGAGATCGCAACAAGCTGCTGCGCTTCCATCGCGAACTCCATCGGCAGGGCTTGCAGCACGTCCTTGCAGAAGCCGTTGACGACCAGCGCCACAGCCTCTTCTTCGTCCATGCCGCGCGACCGGCAATAGAACAGCTGGTCGTCATCCACCTTGGACGTTGTCGCCTCATGTTCGACCCGGCTCGAGTTATTCTTCACCTCGATATAGGGAACCGTGTGCGCCCCGCACTTGTCGCCGATCAGCAAGCTGTCGCATTGCGTGTAGTTCCGCGAATCCTTTGCCTTGGGGTGCATCGACACCAGCCCGCGATAGGTGTTCTGGGCCTTGCCCGCGCTGATCCCCTTGGACACGATCCGCGACTTGGTGTTCTTGCCCAGATGCACCATCTTGGTGCCCGTGTCGGCCTGCTGCATATTGTTGGCGATGGCGATGGAGTAGAACTCGCCCTGGCTGTCATCGCCGCGCAGGATGCAGGACGGATATTTCCACGTGACGGCAGAGCCGGTTTCCACTTGCGTCCACATCACCTTGGCCCGGTCGCCCCGGCAATCGGCGCGCTTGGTCACGAAGTTGTAGATGCCACCCTTGCCGTTCTCATCACCCGGATACCAGTTCTGAACGGTGGAATACTTCACCTCGGCGTCTTCCATGATCACGATCTCGACCACCGCCGCGTGCAGCTGCGAGGTGTCGCGCTGCGGTGCGGTGCACCCTTCGAGGTAAGAGACGTAGCTGCCCTTGTCGGCGATGATTAGCGTCCGCTCGAACTGGCCGGTGTTCTCGGCATTGATGCGGAAATACGTGGACAGCTCCATCGGGCACCGCACGCCCGGCGGGACATAAACAAAGGAGCCGTCGGAAAACACGGCCGAGTTCAGCGTGGCATAAAAGTTGTCCTGCACAGGCACGACCGAGCCCAGGTACTTTTTGACCAGCTCGGGATGCTCCCTGATCGCCTCGGAGATCGAGCAAAAGATCACGCCCGCCTTCTTCAGCTCCGCCTGGAATGTCGTGCCCACGGACACGGAATCAAATACCGCGTCCACCGCCACTTTGCGGCCCTCGGCGGGCGCATCTTCAGCCCCTTCGACACCGGCGAGGATCATCTGTTCCTTCAGCGGAATGCCCAACTTTTCGTAGGTGGCGAGCAGTTTGGGGTCGACCTCGTCCAGCGACTTGGGCTTCACCTCCATCGATTTTGGGCGCGCGTAGTAATACTGGTCCTGAAAGTCGATCTCGGGATAATCGACCATCGCCCAATCGGGCTCTTTCATCTGCAACCAGCGATCATAGGCGGCCAGCCGCCATTCGGTCATCCACGCAGGCTCTTCGTTCTTGTCCGAGATCAGGCGCACAATATCCGGCGTCAGCCCCTTGGGGGCGTATTCCATCTCGATGTCCGTTTCCCAGCCATACTTGTATGTGCTGACGTCCCGCACCGCATCGACGGTCTCCTGATCGACACCGTCCTTGACCACAACATCGTCTACAACATTGTCCATATCAGACTTTTCCCCTCGTGCTTGACGGCTCAGGCCGCCCGCGCCTCGTGTTTCCTCAACTTTTGCGTCCAAGCCTCGGCAAAGCGCAAAATCTCGTCCTCTGTCGTCTCGAGCCCCAGCGACACGCGCACAGCGCTTGCCGCCTCATGCTCCGAATAGCGCATGGCCTGCAGCACCCGGCTCGCCTTGACCTTACCCGAAGAGCAGGCCGACCCCGCCGAGATGGCAAAGCCCGCGAGGTCCATCTGCATCACCTGTGTCTCGCCCTTCCATCCGGGCGTGATGAAGCAGGAGGTGTTCGGAAGCCGTGGCGCCTCTTTCCCGACAAAAATAGTAGTATTCGAGGCATCAGCAAGGGCACTTTCTAGAATATTTCTAAGTTTCTCGACCCGCGCCCATCGCCCGTCGGCCACATCACGCTGTGCAGCCTCGGCCGCGGCGCCAAATCCCGCGATGCCAATGACGTTCTCCGTGCCCGACCGCCGCCCCATCTCCTGCCCGCCGCCCGAGACAAGCGGCGAACGCTCGAGATCATCAAGGCCGGCCTTCAAAACCAGGGCACCAACACCCTTCGGCCCGCCAAACTTGTGAGCCGACACGATCGCTGCATCTGCACCGCACGCGCCAAACTCAAAACGCATCTTGCCCCAGCTTTGAACCGCATCACACAGGAAACGCGCACGGCGTGGCAAGCGGTCTGAAATATACGAGATCGACCCCTGCACGTCTTGAACAACACCTGTTTCAGAATTGGCACTCTGGACGGCGAAAGCGTTCAGCGGCCGCACAGATCCAAGAATTTCCGTGTCGAAGCAATGCTCTAGCGCGAGCCTGCCCGCCGGGTCGATCCGCAAGATGTTTTCATTGTCGTGGTGGGCCCAGATGGCATCATGCTCGATCCCGGAACACACCGTCGCATGCTCCGCTACAAACGCATAGGCGGCAGTCTGTGCCGCCTCAGTTGCCGAGCCCGTGAACACCACGTGCATAGGCTCACATCCAACCAGTGACGCCACTTGACTGCGGGCCTTCTCGACAATTGCCTTCGCCGCGCGCCCCTCGGCATGCACGCTCGACGGATTGCCCAGCACATCCATCGCCGCCAGCATCGCCGCTCGCGCCTCTGACCGCAGTGGCGTTGTTGCGTTGTGATCCAGGTAAACCCGGCTCATGCTTCTTCTCTTTCCAAATACTCCGGGGGTCTGGGGGCTGGCCCCCAGTCGACATCAGCCATCATCGACCACCGCAAACAGGTTGGGCACCGCCGGACACGGG
>JBCBHM010000111.1:0-3491 GCA_038525585.1 Pseudomonadota bacterium | reverse complement strand
AGGCCACCGCCATATGAGAACCCGACCGCTTCCGCACGGATCACCGGTGCGGCCTCTCGCCGAGAATGGTCGGTGCTGTCTGAGGGAGGCGCTACCCAAGCGCCTTGCCGCGAACCGGGGCGGCTCGCCAAAAGTGTGCGGGTGTAAGGATGCTTGGGGCTATGAAATATGGTCCCCGCGTCCGCAAGCTCGACCATCTCGCCACCCCGCATGACCACAACCCTGTCAGCGATCTCGGCGACGACACCCAGGTCATGCGTGATGAACAACATCGCCATGCCGCGAACGTCTTGTAGCGACTTCAGAAGTTTCAGGATCTGTGCCTGCACCGTTACATCAAGGGCCGTCGTCGGTTCATCAGCGATTAGCGCGACCGGATGACGGACCGCAGCGATGGCGATGACCACGCGCTGACATTGCCCGCCGGACAACTGGTGCGGATAGGCGTGAACTGTTTCTGCCGGATTTGGCAGGCCAATCGCGGTGACGATCTCAATAACCGCGCGAGCCACGTCATCTGCCGAAGTGTCGGGGCTGGCCTGCCGCACAGCTTCGGCGATTTGCGGCCCGATACGCTGAACCGGGTTCAGCGCCGACAGGGCATCCTGAAAGATCATGCCGACCGCGCGCGCGCGGGCCTTTCGAATGATCTCGGGATCGGCGTCAGAAAGGGTCGCCTCGAATGGTGCGTAAAGGGCTATTCTTCCATCAACATGAGTTCTGTTCGGGGTAAAAGGAAGCTGATGGAGATGGAGGATCGCCTTCGCAAAGGCTGATTTTCCCGCTCCGCTTTCGCCCACTATGGCAACCGTTTCACCCGGGTACAGATCCAGGTCTATGCCCCGGACAGCATGCACCTCGCCTGCCGGGGTATCGAAGCGGACGTGCACCCCGCGGGCGCTGAGGACCGGATCACCCATCGGTCAGAACATCTATTCGGTCGCGCAGCGCATCGCCGATAAGCTGGAACAGAAGTGTGATCGTAACGATGACGATTGAGGGCATGCCTGCGATCCACCATGCATTGATCAGGTAGTCACGACCGTCACCGATCATCCGCCCAAGGGACGCGGTGGGCGGCTGAACGCCGACCCCAAGAAACGAAAGTCCGGCCTCCATGAGCAGGACGCCCGGGAAGGATAATGTCAGGATGACGACGAGAGGCGAGGCAAGGTTCGGCAGGATGTGAAGAAGGGCGATACGCACCATGCCGCCACCCAGCGCGCGGGAGGCCTCGACATAGCCTTCAGCGCGCAGGGCAAGAACTTGTCCCCGCACAAGTCGGGCATAGGCTTCCCAGCGGATCAGGCCAATCATCAAAACCAAAACCCAAATGTCAGTGCCCAGAAGTGCTATGCCGCACAACAGAAGCAGAAGGTTCGGCAGGGTGATGAACACGTCCGTAATCGTCATCACGATGCGGTCGACCCAATGACCGCCAAGGCCCGAGAGAAGACCCAACGCGACCCCTAAAACAGCACTGAATATGAGGCCCAGAGTAGCTATTCCGAAACTTGTGCGTATGCCATAGAGGCAGCGGCTCAGAAGATCACGGCCGATATTGTCGGTGCCGAAGATATGGGACCAGGTGCCTCCGTCCATCCAAACAGGCGGCCGCGAACGTGCCAGAAGGTCAGTCGCGTTAGGATCATGTGGCGCGATGAGGGGCGCGAGTACGCCAAGCGCTACGACGAATAGGAGTCCACCGATCGACACTGACAATAGATCGAAGTGCAAGCTACGCACCGGGGTCTGAGTCGCGTCGGCCATCAACCATCGAGCCTTATCCGGGGGTCGGCGACGACGTAGCAGAGATCGATCACCAGGTTCACGAGGACGACGATCAATGCGTAGGCGATAAGACCAAACTGAAGGACGGGGAAGTCTCGACCCTCGACCGAGTCCACAAGAACACGTCCCACGCCGGGCAGCGAAAACACCGCCTCGACGAAGATCGAGCCGTTTAGAAGCCCCGCGATTTCAAGACCGAGGACAGTAATCAGCGGGATCATCGCGTTTCGCAGGATATGGCCCCTTGCGATCTGCCCGTCTGTTAGGCCTTTCGACACGGCCGTGTTCACGTAGGCATGGCCAATCGCGTCAAGCATAGCCGCACGCATGAACCTAGCGATGGCCGCGACCATTGGGATCGCAAGGGTGATCACAGGCAAGACATAGTGCTTTGGAGTAGCAAGCCCTGTCGTCGGCAACACGCGCAGGTAGTAGCCGAAAAAGAGGATGAGCCCGATCCCGATCACGAAATGCGGGATGGCGTAACCCAGAAATGCGAACCCCATGCCCATCCGTGCCCCTGGGGACGACCGGTAGAGCGCTGCGAATGCGCCCAGCGGAATGCCGATGACGATGGCGAGGAGCAGAGCCAGGCCCCCAATCGCGAGCGTGTAGGGCATGCGGTCGGCGTACATTTGCCAGACTTGCTCGGACGTATAAAGCGAACGGCCGAAATTGCCTTGAAACATGTCCGTCAGGTAAGTCCAGAATTGCTCGATCCAGGGGCGGTCGAGGCCATATTTGGCCTCCAACGCTGCCTGATGTTCGGCGGTAATACCTTCGGGGTACATGAACTCAAATGGTGTGCCGGACAGCCGAAGGGTAACGAACGCGATGACCAGCACAAGAAACATTGTGATGGCAGCGCGCGCGAACCGAATGGCCATGAACCTTGTCATCTGGGTCTAGCCGTCAAGCCAAAGTGGATTGGTCCAGGCGCGAAGACCAGCCGCGTCTTGCACAACAAGACGGCACCAGCCCCCTTCGAACGTGTCGAGCGGTAGCTCGGCTCGGGTAAGCGACATCCCCTCCACATGCGTGGCTGAGTATGCCTGGCCTATGAGGTTCATTTGCCTGACGGCCGAACACTTCACGTGCAGCGTGGCGCCGTCCCGCTCCACCCCTTCGATCAGGGGACCTTGGCTCGAGTAGTAGTGGCCGGCCTTGAGTGCGGCAAGCAATGTGTCGGGACTGTTTTCCTCCGCTTTTACCATCACCCAACCGCCAAACCCGTCCATGGCATTTTCGCGAAAGTGGCTGTCGTCCACGGCGATCCCGTCAAGCCGCATGCCTGCTTCCAGCGCGATATCCCACGCCACAGACCCATCCCCGCGCCCAACGCGGACTGCACCGGTGGTATTGTGAACCTCGATTGCATGGGCCGCGTCGATCGAGCGGATATCGTCGAGGCTCAGCCCCGACAAATGCGGATGGGCGACGGCGACAAAAGCTCCGGCTTCGGCGGCTCGTCGAGCTAACTCGGCGCCGGTTTCGCCTTCAGGTGTGGCTGGAAACTCCTGGGGTAGGCCGACAGCGAGGATGTGCCAATGTTGTCCTCGGGAGGTTTCGGGCGCGTGTATTTCGGCTCCGATCAAGGTGGTGAACGCGTTGGACCGGTAAGCTGTGGTATCAGCGATGGTAAAGCCGAACCGTTCCATGAAATGGTCCGACAGACAGATAAAATCGTAGCCCTCGGCTTT
>JBCBHM010000110.1:0-3523 GCA_038525585.1 Pseudomonadota bacterium | reverse complement strand
CTATGCCAACGAGAACAACATCCCTGCCAATTGCAGCTGATGTGAATCGATCCCGGCGGGCGGCGTCGGCTGCCCCGCCGGGATTTTTCCGTATTTGGAAAGAGAAGAAGATGCTGGATGCACGCGCCGAGACAGAGACCGTTCTGGAGGTCAACAATATCGAGGTGATCTACAATCACGTGATCCTCGTGCTGAAGGGCGTCTCGCTCAAGGTGCCCAAGGGCGGCATCACCGCGCTGCTGGGTGGCAATGGTGCGGGCAAGACGACCACGCTCAAGGCAATCTCGGGGTTGTTGGCGAGTGAACGGGGTGAGGTGACCAAGGGGTCGATCACCTATCATGGGCGGCCCACGGCCGATCTGGACCCGGCGGATCTGGTGAAGGCCGGCGTGGTGCAGGTCATGGAAGGCCGCCACTGTTTCGAGCACCTGACGGTCGAGGAAAACCTGCTCACCGGTGCCTATACCCGCTCGGACGGGTCGGCGGCGATCGCGGCGGATCTCGAGATGGTCTACACCTATTTCCCGCGCTTGCGCGAACGGCGCAAGAGCCAGGCGGGTTACACCTCCGGTGGTGAGCAGCAGATGACGGCCATTGGCCGGGCGCTGATGTCGCGGCCCGAAACGATCCTGCTGGATGAGCCGTCGATGGGGCTGGCGCCGCAACTGGTGGAACAGATTTTCGAGATCGTGAAGTCGGTGAACGAGAATGAGGGCGTCACGTTCTTGCTGGCCGAACAGAACACCAATGTCGCCCTGCGCTTTGCGCATTACGGATACATCCTCGAGAGTGGTCGCGTGGTGATGGACGGCCCTGCAGCGGAGCTGCGGGAGAACCCGGATGTGAAGGAGTTCTACCTCGGCATGTCGGAAGAGGGGCGCAAATCGTTCCGCGATGTGCGGTCATACCGCCGCCGCAAGCGTTGGCTGAGCTGATGGACAAGGTCGCCTGCCGCACGCCTGCGGAGGGGCGGGACGGCGTGCCCAACATCCCCACGTGGAAGTTTGAGCTGATCCGCGCCCATTTGCTTGATCTGCTGGCGGATGGGCCGAAGGTGTACAATGACGTGCGGGATGCGATTGGCGCGCGTTTGACGACGGATGAGGCCGCAGCGCTGGGAAAACTGGGTTGGCATGTCATCACGGTGAAGCTTGAGCTTGAAGTGCGCGGCGAGATCGAGAGAGTGAAGGCCAAGGGGCCGCAGCAAATTCGCCTCGCCACCTGATACGCGCCACGCCCAAAGGCCCAGCCATGACCAGCATGCATCCGGATGACCCGCACCTGATCGAGAGGACCGGATGGTTGCGGGCCGCGGTTTTGGGCGGCAATGACGGGATCGTATCGACCGCATCGGTGATCGTCGGGGTCGCTGCCGCGGAGCCCGGCATGCGCGCGGTGCTGATTGCCGGCGTGGCGGCGCTGGTCGCAGGCGCGATGTCGATGGCGGCCGGGGAATATGTGAGCGTGTCGTCCCAGTCCGATCTGGAAAAGGCGGATATCGCCCGCGAGCGGCGCGCATTGCAAGAGGACCCGGAAGGGGAGGAGGCCGAACTGGCCGATATCTATATCGAACGGGGCTTGAGTGCCGACACGGCCCGGCAAGTGGCGCGCGAGCTGACACAGGCCGATGCGCTCAAGGCGCATGTGCGCGATGAGCTGGGTCTGTCGGATCAGCAGACGGCACAGCCCCTGCTGGCCGCCACCGCGTCGGGCGCCACGTTCATGGTGTTTGCCGCCATTCCGCTGCTGGCGGCCTGGCTGGCACCCGCTGGCACGTTGATCCCGGCTGTGGTCTGCGTGACGATGGTCGCCTTGGCGGGCCTGGGGTCGCTGGGCGCGTGGGCCGGTGGCGCACGGTTTGGCCCTGCCGCACTGCGCGTGATGATCTGGGGCGGCGCGGCCATGGCCGTGACCGCCGCCGTTGGGCGCCTTTTCGGCGTGGCCGTAGGATAACGGGAGGGGATATGACCCATTACGATGAGCTTGAAACGCGCAGCGCGGACCAGCGCGCGCGGGACCTCAAGGTGGCCTTGCAGGATCAGGTGGGGCGCGCACAGCGGCTTGCGGGCTATGCCGAAACACTGGCCGGGTTCGATGCGCTCAAGATCAGCGGCGTTGGGGATCTGGCGGCGCTGCCGGTGCTGCGCAAGGCCGATCTGGGTGCTGCGCAAAAGGCGCATCCGCCGCTGGGCGGCTTTACCACCGGGGTCAGCCAGTTCAGCCATGTGTTTCAGAGCCCCGGGCCGATCTATGAGCCGGGCAGCCATGACAGCAAGGACTGGTGGCGCTTTGCGCGATTCCTGCATGCGGTGGGGATCAGTTCCGAAGACGTCGTC
Organism: Pseudomonadota bacterium; assembly: GCA_038525585.1. GTDB lineage: Bacteria > Pseudomonadota > Alphaproteobacteria > Rhodobacterales > Rhodobacteraceae > Tateyamaria. Next base: position 1,187 of record JBCBHM010000110.1, on the reverse strand, counting down.
CAGAACTGCTTTTCTTACCACCTGACTCCTGCCGGGATCATGTTTGAAAACGGGGCAACGGCGATCGGGGCAGGCGTCCTGCCTGCCGGCACGGGCCAGACCGAGGCGCAGGTGATTGCCGCGCGCGACATCGGCACGACCGCCTATGCCGGAACGCCGGATTACCTGAAGGTCATCCTCGACAAGGCGGATGAGATGGGCGTGGCCCTGCGCATCACCAAAGCGGCTGTTGGTGGCGGGGCGCTGTTCCCGTCCTTGCGGCAGGAATACGCGGACCGCGGGATTTCGTGCCTGCAATGCTATGCCACGGCGGACCTGGGCAACATAGCCTACGAGAGTGCGGCGATGGACGGGCTGATCGTCGACGAGGGTGTCGTGGTCGAGATCGTGACGCCCGGCACGGGCGACCCGGTGCCCGACGGCGAGGTTGGTGAGGTTGTGGTCACGACGCTCAACCCGGACTATCCGCTCATTCGCTTTGCCACCGGGGATCTGAGTGCGGTCTTGCCCGGAGAAAGCCCCTGTGGGCGGACCAACATGCGCATCACGGGCTGGATGGGCCGCGCGGATCAGACGACCAAGATCAAGGGGATGTTCGTGCGGCCCGAACAGGTGGCAGCGCTTGTCGCCCGCCACGATGCGGTGGCCCGCGCCCGCGTGATCGCGCAGCGTGAGGGCGAGCAGGACGTGATGGTTGTCCGGCTTGAGGCGACGGGCGGCGCGGCGGAAGACTACGCCGCCAGCGTTGCGGACGTGCTCAAGCTGAAGGGGATGATCGAGGTCGTCCCGCCCGGCACGCTCCCCCGCGACGGTGTGGTGATCGAGGATCAGCGCAGCTACGACTAATCGGTGATGAGCACGGGCGCGAACCCGCCGTAGATCAGCCGCTTGCCGTCGAACGGCATGGGGTTGGCGTCTGGGGCCATGCGCGGGTCTTCCATCAACTTGGCCCAACCGGCGTCGCGGGTGTCCTTGTCGGGCCACACGATCCAGCCGAAGGATACCGCCTCGCCGTCCTTGGCCGCCACGGCCTTGTGCATCGAGGTGACCTCGCCCGGTGGCACGTCATCCTCCCACGCGTCGACGATGGTGCCGGCGCCGTATTCCTTGAAGATCGCGTGTTGGGTCTTGAGCCATTCTGCATAGGCGTCGCGGTTGTCCTGCGGCACCGCTGCGATGAAACCGTC
>JBCBHM010000109.1:0-3607 GCA_038525585.1 Pseudomonadota bacterium | reverse complement strand
TGTTCAATTGCACCTTGACCCGCGGAAAGGCCGCGTGGAACTGTTTCAAGACCCGCGGGATCGCCGGATATACGATGTCGTGCGGCACGCCGAGCGTGATCTCGCCCTCATAGGCTTGATCAGTCAGGCGCGTGATCACCTCATCGTTCAGCGCCACCATACGCCGTGCATAGACCAACAGCTGCTCTCCGGATGCGGTCAGTGCGATGCTGCGGCCCGAGCGGTCCAGCAGGTCGAGGTCCAAAAGCTCCTCGAGCCGTTTCAGCTGCATCGAGACCGCAGATTGCGTCAGGTGCAGGAACCCCGCAGCGCGCGTGACCCCGCCGCTTTCGGCGACGGCCACGAAAGAGCGCAAGGTGGTGATGTCCAGGTTTCTCATATCACGGCCCTTGATGAATCATCTCACAAACATTCGTTTCAAAGATATGCCATAGCCTGCCATATACATCAACAGAACTTATGAATGCCATCCAATACATCACACATCACCACGGAGTTGCCCCATGGCCCTGCTTGATTTCAACACCCGCGCCCACCGTGTCGCGGCCCCTGTGCGGGCCCGCTTTTCCCTCTTCACGCTCTTTGATGTCTGGCGGTCGCGCCGCGCCTTGGCGCGCCTGGATGCGGCGGGCCTGAACGATATCGGCCTCAGCGCGCGGCGCGCCGCGCAAGAGGCGGCCAAGCCGATCTGGGATGTGCCCGCAACGTGGCGCATCTGAGCGCTGCGGAGACAAAACCCGCCAGCATGCGGCATTTATGACAAAAACAGTCAGAATGTGGCATGACTAGCGCCATCGACACACGAAAAGCCCTTGAAAGCTGGGCCGTCCGACCTGATATTCAACACAGACGCGGGCGGAAATCCGCGACGGGCGGTTTCTGCTGCCTGAGCTGTTAATATTCTTGGAGGTCACACATGGCTGAGTTGAATACGATCCGGTCGGCGGCCGGAACACGCGCCGCCCAGATTGACGAGGGCCTGCGCGCCCATATGAACAAGGTCTACGGCACGATGTCCGTGGGCATGCTGATCACCGCGCTTGCCGCATGGGCCATTTCCGGTCTGTCGATCACATCGACACCGACGGAATATGCCTTGGGCAACGGTGAATATCTGACGAGCCTGGGCTACACGCTCTACGTCTCGCCCCTGAAGTGGGCCCTGATGTTTGCGCCGCTGGCGTTCATCTTCTTTGGCTGGGGCGCACTCATGAGCCGCGGTTCGGCCGCGATGGTGCAATTCGGCTTCTTTGCCTTTGCCGCTGTCATCGGTATCTCGATGGGTACGATCTTCATGATCTATACGCCCTACTCGATCGCACAGACATTCATCGTGACGGCCATCGCCTTCGCTGGTCTCAGCCTCTACGGCTACACCACGAAGAAAGACCTGAGTGGCATGGGCACGTTCCTGATCATGGGCGTGATCGGCCTGCTCGTCGCGATGGTCATCAACATCTTCCTGCAATCGCCTGCAATGATGTTCGCGATCTCGATCATCGGTATCCTGATCTTTGCCGGCCTGACGGCCTACTACACGCAAGAGATCAAAACGACCTATGTGGCGCATGCTTCCCATGGCGACCAGGAGTGGTTGGACAAGGCGGCCTATGACGGCGCGCTGAGCCTCTACATCTCGTTCCTGAACATGTTCCAGTTCCTGCTGATGTTCATGGGCCAGCAAGAGTAGGCACAGACAAAGACGCACACCAAAGGCCGGGCACCACGCCCGGCCTTTTTCGTTAAAAGCGCCGTGCCAGGGCGCGCGCGACACGGATCCGACACCGCAGCGCGCGCAGGATCATCACCGCATCACATACTCTGTCTCGGAGCCGCGCGCGCCTGAGACAGGGTGGACAGGAACAGGACGTGCGCGCACGCCAAATCGCCGAGGGGCCCCGGCACGGGGATACGGCTATTTTGCTTGCGCGGATGGCATGGGCCTGTCAGCCCCGGCTCAGACGTGCGTTGAGGCGAGACGGATCTCTGTCTTGGTGAGCGTGAAGCTGTCCCAAATCAAAAATGTCGTGCGCGCGCCAGCGCGCTCCTTTTGGCAACGTCCGGGTCAGAGATCCCGCACCATTCGCAGCGACGGGAACGAAATCCCACCCTCCAGCGTGACATCCATCGGGCCCACGGTCTCGAACCCGCAGGCCTGATAGAACCGCTCCGCGGTCAGCGTCGCCCAGCATTCCATCCGGCGCACACCTGCCGCCCGTGCCGTGTCACAGCAATGCGCCATCAGGGCCCGCCCCACCCCGCGCCGCACGGCACGATCATCGGTGGCGACATGGCGAATATGGCCCAGTGTGACGTCCTGACGGTCCGGCGTCCAACCGCCGACACCCAAGACCACACCATCCTCTTCGACCAGAAAATAGGTCTCGCAGGCCAACAGCTTGGGCTGCGCCCGCGCAATGATGGGCAGGGCCGTCACCAACACCGAGGGCGGGTAATCCGCTTTGAGCAGCTTGGGATAGCTGCGCGCCAGCAGCGCATCCACAGCAGCCAGATCTGCCATGGTTGTCGCCCGGATCCGCATCACAGCAGCCTCCCCATGTCATCCGCCCGGCCGCGGTAAGACAGATTGTAAAGGTAACTCTTGGTGCCTTTCGCTGTGACCCATGGCCCCTCCGGCGGGCGCGTACCCGGGTCTGCCGCGATCCGTTCCCAAGTGCGGCCCAAAACTGCGCCACCGCGCGGATCGCGCATGATCCGGCCCCGCGCCGCGTCCCATACAATGGTCAGGTCGGGGCGGTCTGCACGCCGGTAACACCGCACGGGCCCAGGATCCCGCACGAACCTGTAGACCAGGCCGTCTGATCGACGCGTGAACGCAAATGTCTCCACGTTCCGTCTCCACACACGAAAAAAGCCGCGTCCCGGCGGGGGCGCGGCCTTTGCATCTCAAAGAGGGGGCGATCTTACTTGATCTTGCCTTCCTTGTATTCGACATGCTTGCGCGCCACGGGATCATACTTCCGTACCGACATCTTTTCGGTCATGGTGCGTGCATTTTTCTTGGTCACATAGAAGTGGCCCGTGCCTGCGGTCGAGTTCAGGCGGATCTTGATCGTGGTTGGCTTGGCCATCTGGTCTCTCCTGCACCGCGGGGCGAGATTGCCTGCCAGCGGGAAAATTCGGTCTGAGCGCGCGTTGTACTCGGTGCGCCCCCCGAGTCAACCCCCGGAGCGGCGCGGAGCGGATGAAACCGGGCGGGCGCAGATTTTTGCAAAAATCTGCCGCGGAGCGGCGCGCGGAGGAGCTGTAAGCCGGATTCTGTCTAGAGCGGTTGCCCGCCCCGAGATGACCATTCCTCTCGGGATGATGTTGCCACCACCCCTCTAGCTGCCAACCCGGACCTGCTGGGGCAGAAGCAGCCCCGCCGGTTGCCCGGCACGCGATCCCTATTTGGCATTGCTCCCGGTGGGGCTTGCCATGCCCGGTCTGTTGCCAGCCCGGCGGTGGGCTCTTACCCCACCGTTTCACCCTTTCCCCTACGACGGGGTGGTCTGATTTCTGTGGCGCTTTCCGTCGGGTTGCCCCGCCCGGGTGTTACCCGGCACCGTTGCTTCTGGGAGTCCGGACTTTCCTCTCAGGATGCAGG
>JBCBHM010000108.1:0-3682 GCA_038525585.1 Pseudomonadota bacterium | reverse complement strand
ATAGAGGTCGGGCGAGCCGTCGGGCAGCAGCCCCGCCTCGATCGGGTTCAGATCGTCGACGAGGAACAGGAACACGTCGCGGTCCGAGGCGTAGAGTATCGTCGTCTCCGTCGTCACGTCCACGCGCGGGTTGTAGAAGCCCGTCGACCAGGCGAGCACGCCCGGCACCTTCCAGCGCGTATCGCCCGTGCCGTTGCCCGCGATGCGCTGGACGGCGGAGACCAGTTTATGGTCGAAGATGCGGCCGTAGTCGGGTCCGGTCACGGCGCGCAGTTCGGTGCGGCCATTCGCGACTTCCATGGTCTTGATCTGTTCGGCTCGGTGGTTGGTCAGGCCGTATTGCAGGTTGATCCCCGCTAATTGCTTCAGCTGGTTTCAAGCAAGCCATTATTTTCAACGTATCGCTGACCGGGCGGCAGGATCTGTACTGTATCGGCTTTCGGATCGAAGTGAATCCAAGCTTTTTTGTGCAGCCTTTTCAGAACTTCCCGCCGTAGACGAGAGCCGTTTGAATACTCAGACCATTTCAGCAGGTCCGCCACCTCAACCGCTGCGGATTCCGCATAAGTCAGGATCAGAAGCTTTTCGTCGGCTGATTTGGCAGGGTCAAGCACTCGTCGCGTATTGCCAGAGTGCCAGACTATAGGAAGGGAGCGTGCTGTCACCGCTTCGACGAGGTTGCGGGATTCGTCGACGGCCATGCTAGAGAAGAATCGAAGGAACTCAGCCATTATCCACTTCATCCCACGAAGGAAGAACTCGGCATCCATGTGATTTGGGTCGATTTCACCGCTCACGTGGCCGATGGCACGATTGTTCCGGAGTTCGTAAAGGCCCAACAAAACCCGCGGTACTTGGATGCAAATCGAGCGACCTTTTGCACCGTTATGCTTCTCAAGCGCACGGCAGGCGTCGAACATGTTTCGTGGCTTGCTCGGTGCGCTGGCGTAGCTACCGGTCGCGTGCCCTTCACAAATGCAGTAGGCTAGCTCGCAGAACTTCCCGGCTTTCATGCCTACTTTCTCCCAATCCCCGGCGCGATACTCGGCGAGACCCGCCTCGAATTGCTCGATCAACGGGTTCGACAAGGTCGAGGGGATGGCCGATAGGGCGCGTTGGAGATTGGCAACCGTCATTCACGATCCCAGTAATAGGCGAAGCCATTGCCGACTTTCGTGCGTTGGATGTCGCCTCGCTTGAACATCTGCCCGCCAGCGGCGGACACCTGATTTGAGGCGTGGGTCCAACCCTTGGCCCCAAGTTCTTCGACGATTTGGACCGGCGTTTTTTGCTCTTTGAAAAACCCATCGCCTCGAAGCGCCATCATCCGGTCCGCGCACGAATGGCCCTTAGGTGGACGGGTCCCAGTTCCACGTTTGCTCTTCTTGTTCCCGTTGGTCTTCGCCGGAGGCTGAACGTCAGGTAAGATTTGTTGTGACCCCTCGAAAGTCTCTACTTCTGAAGTGTCTGGCTTAGAAAAGCCACCTCCCTTCACGATGGGAAGAAGTTTGTCCAGTTGTGCCGAAACGAATTCGGCCTCACCTTCGAGTTCGAACACCCCGGCGGCAGCATCAATCATAATTCGATTGGCGGTCATCTGAATCCCCACGAACTAGTTCAACTTGGGGCCAAATTACGCCTTGGCCCCAAGGCGGTCAAGATCAAGCGCCCCATCGACCTGAAGCCACTATATGTCGTGGACAAGGAAAGCTGTATACTTATTCTTGCTCTGCCCCCCTTCTTGCCATAGTGATCAGCTTCTGCCGGTCGAGGTGCCCGATCTTTTCATTGCCCAGATCGCGCTTGAGCGTCGTGAGCGTGGCGGCCTTGCTGCGACGCGGCGGTTTCCCTACCTCGCACATATCGTTTATATGAAGATCGATGAGGTCGCCAAAGGTCTGGAGGCGGGAAACGGACGACGTGTTTGGTACTAACCCTTGTTCGACCCGGGTTTCGGCTTGCCGGGCCCAGCGATGGGCATCGTCGCGGCGGAGGAACGTCTCGCTCGCGTAGCAGCCCTTTCGTCTGATCTGGACCCGGTATGCACCGGAGGGGAGCTTGGTGATGGTGGCCATTTTCGTGTGCGGCTCATGTGTGCAATGAGTTGTCGTAGAGGGGCAAATTCGGGGATATTGGGGCGTATCCCTGCGTAGCAGCATCCTTCGCCAACAGTTCAAAGATAAAAAATGAAAGTAAATCAACACGCTAGATTGTCCATTGCGCCGATGATGGACTGGACCGACCGGCACTGCCGGTACCTGCACAGGCAGCTCAGTCGGCATGTGTTGCTGTATACCGAGATGGTGACTGCGCCTGCGCTGGTGCGGGGCGGGGCGCTGCATTTGCTGGACCACGACCCGGCCGAGCATCCCGTGGCGCTGCAGCTGGGTGGGTCGGACCCGGCGGAGCTGGCGGCGGCGGCGCGGCTGGGGGCCGCGGCGGGCTACGATGAGATCAACCTGAACTGCGGCTGTCCGTCGGACCGGGTGCAATCGGGCACGTTCGGGGCCGTGCTGATGCGCGATGCGGCGCGTGTGGCGGAGTGCGTGGCGGCAATGCGCGATGCGGTCGACGTCGACGTCACCGTGAAATGCCGCATCGGTGTGGACGAGCAGGACCCCGAGCAGGTGCTGCCCGAGTTTCTGGCGCGGATCGTGGCGGCAGGCTGCGAGCGGGTGACGATCCATGCCCGCAAGGCGTGGTTGCAAGGGCTCAGCCCCAAGGAAAACCGGGATATCCCGCCGCTTGACTATGATCTGGTCATGCGGATGAAGGGGCTGTTTCCCAATCTGCATATCTCGATCAACGGGGGGATCGCGACGCTGGATCACGCAACCCGGATGCTGGAGCGTGGCCTTGATGGCGTGATGATTGGACGCGCGGCCTACCACCAGCCTGCCGATATCCTGTGCGCCGCCGACCGGCGCATCTTTGGCGACACGCGACCCGACACATGTGCCGAAGATGCGGTCTATGCCATGCTGCCCTATATCGAGGCGCACCTGTCGGCAGGTGGCCGCCTGCATCAGATAACGCGGCACATGCTGGGCCTTTTTGCAGGCCGCCCCGGCGCGCGCGCCTGGCGGCGGGTGCTGAGTGAGGGCGCCACTGCGCCGGGCGCGGGGCCGGAACTGGTCGAGGCGGCGCTGGCCGAGGTGATCCCTCTGGCCCCTTCGGCCAAAGCGGTGTAGCACCGCGCGGTTCGACTTGCGCGGAGAAGGGTGATGCCCGACCTGTCCCTGGTGTTGCAGATGCTGGCCCTGCTGGCGGTGATCGGTGCGTTTGCCGGGGTGCTTGCCGGGTTGCTGGGCGTGGGCGGCGGTATCGTGCTGGTGCCCGCGTTTTTCTATGCGTTTCAGACCCTTGGCTATGACGGACCGGACCTCATGCAGATGTGCCTTGCCACGTCGCTGGCGACGATCATCGTGACCTCCGTCCGCTCGGTGCTGAGCCATAACAAGAAAGGTGCGGTGGACTGGGACATCCTGCGCAGCTGGGCCCCCGGCATTGTCGTGGGTGCGGTGCTGGGCATGCTTGTGGTGGCGGGTCTGCGGTCGACGACGCTGCAGGCGATCTTTGGTGTGCTGGCGCTGATCGTTGGCCTTTACATGGGGTTTGGGCAAGCGGGCTGGCGGCTGGGGCCGGCCATGCCCACCGGCGTCAAACGGGCGATCCTGTCGCC
>JBCBHM010000107.1:0-3745 GCA_038525585.1 Pseudomonadota bacterium | reverse complement strand
TTTGGCGTGCTGGTGCTGCAGGTTGCGACGCCGGTGGCCGTGACGTCGTACATGCTTGCAGAGAAATATGGGGCCGAGGCGGAGAATGTGGCGGGGCTCGTCGTGGCCTCGACCTTGATGTCGGTGGCGGCGCTTCCCGTGCTGCTGGCCCTGCTGCTCTGATAAAACGTGATTTCCTTGGACCGGATTTTCCGCTAATATCTCAAAAAAATATAACAAGGCGAGTGAGGCAGATGAGCAAACTCTTTCGCGCTTTGGCACTGGTTCTTTTGGCGGCGAGCTGTGGTGGCGGTTCGGGGACATCCCCGCGCAACCTCGACAACGCCTGTTCCATTGTCAGTGAGCGCCCGGAATACCTGAGGGCCTTCAAGGCCGCAGAGCGCAAATGGGGCGTGCCGGTGCACGTGCAGATGGCCACCATCTACCAGGAATCCAAGTTCAAGGCGGACGCGCGCACACCCTTCCGCTATGCCGCCGGGGTCATCCCCATCGGTCGGCAATCCAGCGCGTTTGGCTACAGCCAGGCGCTGGATGGCACGTGGGAGGAATATGTCCGCGATCAGGGCAAGCGTGTCGCCCGGCGGGACCGCATCCGCGATGCGACCGACTTCATGGGCTGGTACATGGCCGAGACGCAAGAGCGTCTGGGCATTTCGACGTCGGACGCGCGCAACCAGTACCTCGCCTATCACGAGGGGCGGTCCGGCTATGCGCGCGGCAGCTACCGGTCGAAATCGTGGCTGATGCGCGTGGCGGGCGAGGTGGACCAACGCTCCGCCATCTATGCGCGGCAATTGCGCAGCTGTTGAGACAGGGCCGGGCTCTGCGCCCGGCTCACGCCTCAGTTTCCGCGGCTTGGTGGTCGGAACAGCCGGTTGGACAAGGTGCCACCCTTGGACAGCTCGCCCAGCACCACCGTCGTGGAGCCGCCGCCGCTGTCATTCACCACCCATTGACGCAGCTCGATGGGATTGCCGGTGAACTTCATCTGGATGTTGCCGTATTCCGGGTGCTCGGGGTCTTGCGCCGTCACCACTGTCGCCGTTCCGTCGAACGAATGTCCCGTCACCATATTGGCCTGAGACAGGTTCACATTGCGCGCAAGGATCAGCGACAGCGGCGTCCGGCGCAGCGGATAGGTTTCGGGGGGCTGGTTCGATTTCGGGTCAACGATATAGACCGCGTTGGCACTGGCCAGGATCAGCGCGGCACTTGGATCATCATATTCGAAACGCATCCGCCCGGGCCGTTTCAGCAGCAGCTTGCCCGTGTTGACCGACCCATCATCGTTGATCTGGGTGATCGTGGCCTGCGCCGTCTCGAGGTCGTTGAGATAGGATGAAATCGCCGACAACGGCAGCTTGTCCGCCATGGCAGCAGGCGCCAAAGACAGCGCCAACACCGCACCGATCACATGTTTCATAAACACCATACCGCTCGCACCCTTTGCATCATTGGTCTTGGCCCCAAGATATAGGGCCAAGCGCGCTGATATGCGATAACAGGCGGCGTTTTACTGCTCGGGCACCAGAATCTCGCGTTTGCCGACGTGGTTGGCACTGCTCACGACGCCTTCGTCCTCCATCTGCTCAACGAGACGCGCGGCCTTGTTGTAACCGATGGCCAGCTTGCGCTGGATGTAAGAGGTCGAGCATTTGCGATCCTTGATGACGATGGCCACCGCCTGATCATACAGCGCGTCTTCGCCATCGGTGTTGCCGCCGAGGCCAAGCACGGCGTCGATCCCGCTTTCCTTGTCCTCATCCGGGCCCTCGACCACACCCGACACATAATCCGGCGCGCCGAACGCCTTGAGGTGGTTCACGATCTCCTCGACCTCTTCATCGCTCACAAACGGCCCGTGGCAGCGCGTGATCTTGGCCCCGCCAGCCATGTAGAGCATGTCGCCCATGCCCAGCAGCTGTTCGGCCCCCATCTCACCCAGAATGGTCCGCGAGTCGATTTTGGAGGTCACCTGGAAGGAAATCCGCGTGGGGAAGTTCGCCTTGATCGTGCCGGTGATCACATCGACCGACGGCCGCTGCGTGGCCATGATCAGGTGAATGCCGGAGGCGCGCGCCATCTGCGCGAGGCGTTGAATGCAGGCCTCGATCTCCTTGCCCGCCACCATCATCAGGTCCGCCATCTCGTCCACGATCACGACGATGTACGGCATCGCCTCGGGCGCGAATTCCTCGGTCTCAAAGATCGGATCGCCGGTGTCATCGTCAAAGCCGGTCTGAACGGTGCGCGAGAACATCTCGCCCTTGGCCAGCGCATCACGGACCCGGCCATTGTAGCCGTCGATGTTGCGCACGCCCATCTTGGACATCTTGCGATAGCGTTCCTCCATCTCGCCCACGACCCATTTCAGGGCGACGACCGCCTTCTTAGGGTCGGTCACAACGGGGGAGAGCAGGTGCGGAATGCCGTCATAGACGCTCAGCTCCAGCATCTTGGGGTCGATCATGATCAGGCGACATTGCTCGGGCGTGAGGCGGTAGAGCAGCGACAGGATCATGGTGTTGATCGCCACCGACTTGCCTGAGCCCGTGGTCCCCGCGATAAGCAGGTGCGGCATCTTGGCCAGATTGGCCACAACCGCGTCGCCGCCGATATCCTTGCCCAGGGCCAGCGGCAGCTTCATCGTGCTGTCGCCAAAGTCGCGGGCGGCGAGGATCTCGCGCAAGAGGACCTTTTCGCGGTTCTCGTTGGGCAGCTCGATGCCGATAACAGAGCGGCCGGGCACGGTGGACACACGCGCCGACAGCGCAGCCATCGAGCGGGCGATGTCATCAGACAGGCCGATCACGCGGCTCGCCTTGAGACCCGGTGCCGGTTCCAGCTCGTACATGGTCACCACGGGGCCTGGACGGACCGACACGATCTCGCCTTTCACACCATAGTCATCCAGTACGTTTTCCAGCATGCGCGCGTTTTCTTCGAGCGCTTCGTCGCTCAGGTGGTGACGTTCGATCGCGACGGGGTTTTCCAGCAGGTTCAAGGGCGGCAGCTCAAAACCGGGATGCGTGTCCTCGAACCGCAGCTTGGGCTGGGCTTCGGCCTTGGCTTGCGTGCTGGGCTGCATGAGCTTGCGCACCGGTTGCTGCACAACCTTGCGCGGCTCGGGCGTTGGGATGCGCGGTGCAGGTTCGGGCATAACGGGCTCGGGCGCTTCAAACAGCGCCATATCGTCGTCTTCCTCCAGCAACGGCTCGGGCGCCGCAACCATCGCGCCAGCGGTCAACGGCGGTTCGGGCGGCAGCCCGACGCGCGGGGCCGTGTCCGCGATCAGGGGCACGGGGCCCCTGCCCCGGCCCTTGGTCAGCGGGGCGACAGCCTCGATCCGGACGGCCGGATTGGACCGCACGCGGGCCTTGATCACATCCGTGATCTTGGCGCTGATCCGTTCATCGCTGGGCGCTTGCATGTCTGGGGCTTGGGGCGCCTCGACCAACTCCGGCTCAGGCATGGCGTCGGGCACCGGTTCGGCACGTTTGATCAGTGTCGGCATGCGGGCCAGCAGACCGGGCCTTTCCGGCGCATCCTCAGCGGCGTCCAGGACATCGGGCATGGCGGGAATGGAATGGGCGTAAGCCTCCGCCTCGGCGGCGGCAGCCGCGCGTTCGGCACGGCGCAGCGCCTGCCGCTCCTGCAGCGTGCGCGCCACCTGTGCGGTGCCCGACGCACCACGCGTCACCGCCGTCATGATGGCTGCATAGGTCACGACGAGACCCACCAACAG
>JBCBHM010000106.1:0-3867 GCA_038525585.1 Pseudomonadota bacterium | reverse complement strand
GGGAGTGCTCTACCTCTGAGCTACAGCAGCGCCGTGCGCGGCGGGATAGACCCAATTGCACGACCTTGCAACCCTATTCTGGACGGCCCAAAGCCCCTGCGGTAGAGATGGCCCATGACAGGCAAGACGACCCCGAAGAACAAGGCAGCAAGGGACCGTGACGCCCGCCTCAAGGCCGCGCTCAAGGCCAATCTGAGCCGGCGCAAGGCGCAAGCGCGGGCACGGGACCAAGCGGCCACCGGGGCACAGGCAGACAAACCGAAAGGGCAGGACGATGGATAGTATTCTGGTGCGCGGCGGCGGCCCGCTGAACGGGCAGATCCCGATTGCGGGGGCCAAGAACGCATGCCTCACGCTCATGCCCGCCACGCTGCTGAGTGAAGAGCCGCTGACGCTGACCAATGCGCCCCGTCTGAGCGATATCAAGACGATGACGCAGCTGCTGCAATCGCTCGGGGCCGAGGTGACGTCGCTGCAGGACGGCAAGGTGCTGGCCATGTCTTCGCACGGGCTCAACAACCCCACGGCGCATTACGACATCGTGCGCAAGATGCGCGCGTCGATCCTCGTGCTGGGGCCGATGCTGGCGCGTGATGGCCACGCCATCGTGTCGCTGCCGGGTGGGTGCGCCATCGGCGCACGGCCCGTTGACCTGCACCTCAAGGCGCTCGAGGCGATGGGGGCGGAGCTGGACCTGCGCGACGGCTATGTGCATGCCAAGGCCCCAAACGGCGGCCTGCGCGGCGGCACGGTGGACTTCGAGTTCGCCTCTGTCGGGGCCACGGAAAACGCGGTGATGGCTGCGACGCTCGCCAAGGGCACGACCGTGCTCAACAACGCCGCCCGCGAGCCTGAGATCGTGGATCTCGTGCACTGCCTGCGGGCGATGGGCGCGCAGATCGAGGGCGAGGGCACGTCGACCATCACCATCCAGGGCGTCGACCGGCTGGGCGGCGCCACGCACCGCGTCGTGACCGACCGGATCGAGCTGGGGACCTACATGCTGGCCCCTGCCATCTGTGGCGGTGAGGTGGAGCTGCTGGGCGGCAAGATCGACCTTATCGGCGCCTTTTGCGAGAAGCTGGATGCCGCGGGCGTCTCCGTCTCGGAGACGGACAAGGGCCTGAAAGTGGCGCGCAAGAACGGGCGCATCCGGGCCGTCGACGTCACGACCGAGCCGTTTCCGGGCTTTCCCACCGATCTGCAGGCGCAGATGATGGCGCTGTTGTGTACGGCCGAAGGCACCTCGGTGCTCGAAGAGAAGATCTTTGAAAACCGCTTCATGCACGCGCCCGAACTGATGCGTATGGGCGCGCGGATCGACGTGCAGGGCGGCACCGCCACCGTCACCGGCGTGGACACGCTGCGCGGCGCGCCCGTGATGGCCACGGACCTGCGCGCCAGCGTCAGCCTCATCCTTGCGGGCCTTGCGGCAGAGGGGGAGACGCGCGTGGCGCGGGTCTATCACCTTGACCGCGGCTATGAGCACGTGGTGCGCAAACTGTCGGGCGTCGGCGCGAACATCGAACGGGTGCACGGCGAATGACGGATGATGCACGGTTTGAAGATGGTCGCGAGGCGCCGCTGAACCTCGGCGCACTGGATACAGACGATCTGCAAGTGATCTCGTCGCTGGTGCAGGACGCCGTCTTTCCCATGACCGAGATGCGCTGGGAGGCCCGCGCGCGGCGCTTCGCGCTGCTGCTCAACCGCTTTCGCTGGGAGGATGCGGGCAAGGAACGGCACGCGCCCGAGCGGGTGCAGGCGCTTTTGTCGTTCGAGGATGTCTTGCGCGTCTCCAGCCAGGGCATCGACCGGTCCGACACGGATACGATCCTGTCGATCCTGTCGGTCAGTTTCGATGCAGGCGAAGATGGCGCGGGGCACATCACGCTGACCCTCGCCGGAGATGGCGCAATCCGCTTGACGGTCGAGGCCATCGACGCCACGCTGCGCGATGTGACGCGGCCCTATGTGGCCCCGTCGAAAACCGTGCCGGAGCACGACACGTGACACAGGTGCGCCGACTGGTCGGAGGGGACGCCGAAACATGGCGCACCCTGCGGCTCGAAGCGCTCAGCCTTTATCCGCACGCCTTCCTGTCGACCCATGATGAGGCCGCGGCTATCCCCTTGGAAGACATCGCGACGGGTCTGGACCGCGGCCAGACCTATGCCGTCTTCGAGGATGGCGCGGCGGTCGGCATGGCCAGCCTCTTGCCGCAGCACCGCACACAAACGCGCCACCGCGGCGAGGTGGGCGGCTTTTACGTCCAGCGCGCGGCACAGGGGCAGGGGGCCGCCGACCAGCTGTTGGGGGCGCTGATCGCGGCCGGGCAGGCGGCGGGCGTCTGGCAGCTTGAGCTGCACGTGGCCGCCTCGAACACCCGCGCGATCCGGTTCTACACGCGACACGGGTTCGTGGAATGCGGACGCATTCCCAACGCGACCCTATCCGCGGGCGGGCGCGAGACCGATCTGCTCTTGATCCGCAGCGATCCGCCCGGGGCTTGAGACCCCGACCGCGCAGGGCTATGTGCCTGCGCAATCACAAGGGACAGCCATGCCTCAGTTTCTCGACTATTCCGACGCGGATTTCGATGCGCGTTTCGCAGCCCTTCTGGGCGCCAAGCGTGAAGACAGCCCGGATGTGGACACCGTCGTGGCCGACATCATCGCGGATGTGCGCGCGCGCGGCGATGCCGCGGTGCTGGAGCTGACGCAGCGATTTGACCGCGTGTCGCTGACGCCGCAGACGATGCGGATCAGTGCCGAAGAGATCGCCACCGAGACCGCCAAGGTGCCCCAGGCCGAACGTGACGCGCTGGCGCTCGCAGCGGCGCGCATCCGCGCCTACCACGCCCGCCAGATGCCCGAGGATGCGATGTGGACCGATGAGATCGGTGCCCGCATCGGCTGGCGCT
The DNA here is from genome assembly GCA_038525585.1 of Pseudomonadota bacterium. Classification (GTDB taxonomy): domain Bacteria; phylum Pseudomonadota; class Alphaproteobacteria; order Rhodobacterales; family Rhodobacteraceae; genus Tateyamaria. Next base: position 944 of record JBCBHM010000106.1, on the reverse strand, counting down.
GGAGCCCCGTGTCGGCGGCCGGGCTCTATGTGCCCGGTGGTCTTGCGTCCTATCCCTCGTCGGTGCTGATGAATGCGGTGCCTGCCAAGGTTGCGGGCGTTGGTCGGCTGGCGATCACCGTGCCCACGCCGGACGGCGTGCTGAACCCCGCCGTGCTGCTCGCCGCGGAGCTGGCGGGCGTGGACGAGATCTACCGCATCGGCGGGGCGCAGGCGGTGGCGGCGCTCGCCTACGGAACCGAAACCATTGCGCCGGTGGACAAGATCACCGGGCCGGGCAACGCCTTTGTCGCGGCGGCCAAGCGGCGGGTCTTCGGCAAGGTCGGCATCGACATGATCGCGGGCCCGTCTGAGATCCTGGTGATCGCCGATGGCGACAACGATCCCGACTGGATCGCGCTCGACCTGCTCAGCCAGGCCGAACATGACGAGAGCGCGCAAGCGCTGCTGATCACCACCGATGCGGCGTTTGGCCGGGCCGTGGTCGCGGCGGTGGAGGCGCGTTTGCAGACCTTGCAGCGGCGCAAGATCGCGGGGGCCAGCTGGCGCGACTTTGGCGCGGTGATCACCGTGCCGGACCTCGATGTGGCGGTGCGCCTGAGCGACCGGATCGCGCCCGAACACCTTGAGCTGTGCGTGGCAGCACCCGAGGCGCTGTCCGACCGGATCACCCATGCCGGTGCGGTGTTCATCGGCCAATGGACACCCGAAGCCATCGGCGACTATATCGGCGGCCCCAACCACGTACTGCCCACCGCGCGCTCCGCCCGCTTTTCCTCGGGCCTGTCGGTGATGGACTTCATCAAGCGTACGACGCTGGCGCAGATGACGCCCGACGCGCTGCGCGCCATCGGCCCGGGCGCCGAGACGCTGGCCGCCTCCGAAAGCCTCGAGGCGCACGGCCTGTCCGTCACCGCGAGATTGCGCAAGCTCAACCAATAGGGC
>JBCBHM010000105.1:0-4179 GCA_038525585.1 Pseudomonadota bacterium | reverse complement strand
ACCGCCGCCCGAGATCAGAGCCACATTGGCGCGGGTCCAATCGGCGCGGTAGACCACCTTGATATGCGGATACCCGTCAAGCCGGGCGAGCGCGCCGCCCGAAGCCGCGAGCACGCCGTCAATCGCCTCTTTGACCAGATCATCTTTTGCGTTGACGAATTGTGCCATGGATTGGGCTCCTTCTTCTTAGGCGATGCGGGCGCCGTTTGCGTCGAAAAACAACGGGTTGCGCGGCGCGATATGGATCGCTTCGCCTGCATTGAGTGCGGTGTGCGGATCGGTGAGCGTGATCACGTCGTGGTCCTTGAACTTGAGGTGCAGGCGGGTCTGGTCGCCCAGATGTTCGACCCGCGTCACATGCGCCTCCGCCCCGCCATCCATCGCGATATGTTCGGGCCGCAGGCCGATCTGCGTGGCCCCTGACGGGGCATCCTCGTCAAAGAGGCCGGTGGGCAGGAGGTTGATCCGGGGTTGGCCAAGGCGCGCCGCGACATAGGCCGAGGACGGGTTTTCGTAGATCTCGCGCGGGGTGCCGAATTGCACCAGCCGCCCCGCGTCCAGCACGCCGACATGGGTGGCCATGGTCATCGCCTCGATCTGGTCGTGGGTGACATACAGCAGGGTGGCGGCCAGCTCGGCATGGATGCGTTTCAGTTCGATCCGCAGGTCGGCGCGCAGCTTGGCGTCGAGCGAGCTGAGCGGTTCGTCCATCAGGTAGATCGCCGGATCGCGCACCAGCGCGCGGCCGATCGAGACGCGTTGCATCTCGCCGCCGGACAGTTCTGTCGCCTTGTTGTCGAGCTTGTGCGGGATGTGGAGAACTTCGGCCACCTCTTTGACCTTGCGGGCAATTTCGTTCTCGGGGGTCTTGAGGATGGGTGAGCGCATCGGGAAGGCGAGATTGTCGCGCACGGACATGTGCGGGTAGAGCGAATATTGCTGAAACACCATGGCCACGTCGCGCTGGGCCGGTGTCTCGTGGCTCACGTCGCGGCCGCCGATCTGGATCGTGCCGGTGTCGCATTTCTCCAGCCCCGCGATCAGGCGCAGGGTCGTGGTCTTGCCCGCACCCGTGGGGCCAAGGAGGACGACAAAGGCCCCTTCGGACACGGCCAGGTCCATATCGATGACCGCACGGGTCTTGCGGAAGGCCTTGGAAACGCCTGACAAAATGACCTCAGCCATGGGCCAGCACTCCTTCGTTCAGGGCGGAGCGCAGGGCGTGGCCGGTGCTGCGGTCAAACAGGGTGATGGTATCGGGGTTGAAGTCCATGCCCACCGTCTCGCCCACGCGCGCGGGCTGGTCGGAGGCGATACGCGCCTTGAGGTCGCCGTTGGGTGTGTCGAGCGTCACGATCTGGGTCGTGCCGAGATATTCGGTGGCGATCACCTTGCCGCGATACGCGCCCGTATCGTTCAAGGTGATGTGCTCGGGGCGCACGCCAAAGACCAGCTCACCGCTTGCACCGTCGCGCAAAGCGGGCATGCCCATCTCGGTCCCCTCAAGCGACACCGTGTTCGCCCCCGCCGCAACCTTTCCCTGAAAATTCAGGAAGTTCATCGAGGGCGACCCGATGAAGTTGGCGACGAACATGGTCGCAGGCTTGTCGTAAATTTCTTGCGGGGTGCCGAATTGTTCGACAACCGCGTTGTTCATGACGACGATCTTGTCGCCCATCTGCATCGCCTCGAGCTGATCGTGCGTGACGTAGACGGTGGTGGCGCCCATCCTGTCGTGCAGCGCGCGCAGCTCTTCGGCCATATGTTCGCGAAACTCGGCATCGAGCGCGCCCAGCGGTTCGTCCATCATAAAGGCCTTGGGCTCGCGCACGATGGCCCGACCGAGGGCGACCCGTTGCCTGTCCCCGCCCGACAGCCCGCCGACGGGCTTTTTCAGGATATCCTTGATGCCGAGGATCGTGGCGACCTCGTCCACCTTGGCGCGCACTTGGGCGCGGGGCATGCCCTGGCTGACAAGTGGATAGGACAGGTTCCGGTAGACGTTCATATGCGGATACAGCGCGAACATCTGGAAGACGAACGCGATGTCGCGTTGCGAGGGCGGGCGTTGGCCGATCTCTTCTCCATCCAGGAAGATTTCGCCTGAGGTGGGCAGTTCGAGCCCTGCGATCATGCGCAACGTCGTGGTCTTGCCGCAGCCCGAAGGGCCGAGGAGCATGAAAAACTCGCCATCCTCGATGGTAAAGGACGACTCGCGCACGGCGACGAAGTCTCCGAATTCCTTGCGGACGTTTTTGATCACGATCTCAGCCATTTGGGATGTTCTCTCCGATCCTGAGAAGGTTGCCGTCTGGATCCCACAGCGTCGCTTCGCGCATGCCCCAGGGTTTGTTTTCTGCCGGTTGGAAGCGTGGGAAGCCTGCATCGCTGGGCAAGTTCAAGCCTGCGAGCAGGTCCGACACGGCGTCGACATCGGTAGGGCGGATATAGGCGCCATGGTCGCTGTCTTCGGGCCGGTGGGTGGCGTGGTGGAAGAAGTGCAACTCGACCTTGTCGCAGTTCATGAGCAGGTAGCTGCCGTCGTCATACCACGTCGTAAAGCCCCAACGATCATAGAATGCTGTCGTGGCGGCAAAATCACGGGACGGCATGATGGGACAGGCTTGTTCCAGCATGCTCAGTCCCCTTCCGGAAAGTGGCTGACGACGATGAACATTACCGTGCCCACCAGCGTCGTGATGAAGGAATAGGTGTAGGCCCACATGACAAAGGGTTGCATCAGCATAAAGACCCCAATGGCGATGATGATGGTTGCAAGCATCTCCCATGGGCCGCGGTGGAGGCGCATGAGGCCGGTGAAAAAGGACATCATGTCGGCACCTCGGACCGGTGAGGCGCGCAGCACGTATTTGTGTCGGGGCAGAGGGGCATCATTTGCGGACGGCTCCGAATGTGATCCCGCGCAGCAGGTGTTTGCGCAGCAGGATGGTGAAGATCATCACGGGCAGCAGGAAGATGGTGGCACCCGCAGCGACCGCAGGCCAGTCGAGGCCACCGACGCCGATGATCGTCGGGATAAATGGTGGGGCGGTCTGCGCCGTGGCCGATGTCAGCAGCACCGCGAAGGCGTATTCGTTCCAGGCGAAGATCAGGCAGAAGATGGCCGTCGATGCGATGCCGGTGGCGGCTTGAGGGAGCACGACCTTGTAGAACGCCTGGAACCGTGTGTAGCCGTCGATCAGTGCGGCCTCTTCGTATTCGCGCGGAATCTCATCGATGAAGCCTTTCAGGAGCCAGACGGCGAGGGAGATGTTCACGGCGGTGTAGAGCAGGATCATGCCCAGATGCGTGTCCGAAAGTCCGAGGTTGCGGTACATCAGGAAGATCGGGATCGCGACGGCGATGGGGGGCATCATCCGCGTACTGAGGATGAAGAACAGCAGGTCGTCGGCCAGCGGGATCTTGAACCGGCTGAACGCGTAAGCCGCGAGCGTGCCGAGAAAGACCGACAGGAAGGTCGAGCCAAAGCCGATGATGACCGAATTCAGGAAGCGTTCGCCGAATTTCGAGGGGCCGACGATCACCATGTCGTACTGGCGCACGATCTCGTCCGCCCAGTTCTCGGGCGGGTTGGCCTCGAGGAAGTCGTCGGTTTGCCGGGTGCGGGTGGTGAAAAGGTTCACGTACCCTTCGAGCGTGGGTTCGAACACGACCTTGGGCGGGTAGCTGATGGCATCCGATGGCGATTTGAATCCGGTCAGCATGATCCAGGCCAGCGGGATCATGGTGATCAACGCATAGACGATGACCAGCGTGCCCGCGACCCACTTGGAGCGGCCCGAGGGTTCGGTGATGGAATGGGCGCTCATGAATTGCGGTCCGTGTGGGGTGTTGGGGCTGGGAGGGGGGCTGTCTGCCCCCCGCGCTGACGCGCCCCCCCGACGGTTTTTCGGGCAAGATGAAGGATGGATTGGTTCATCGTTCTTTCACCTTGTTGAGGGCTTTGACGTAGATGCTGGCGAGGCCGAACACGGTGACGAAGAGGATGATGGCGTAGGCCGACGCGTAGCCGGTGCGCCATTTCTCGAACGCCTCGCGTTTGAGGTTGATCGAGGTGAGTTCGGTCGTGGAGCCGGGGCCGCCCCCGGTGAGTTGGACGACAAGGTCGAACATCTTGAAGTTCTCGATGCCGCGGAACAGGACGGCGAGCATCAGGAA
>JBCBHM010000104.1:0-4455 GCA_038525585.1 Pseudomonadota bacterium | reverse complement strand
GCGCGGGCTCTGCGGTCACGGCGATGAGGTCGCTGTCGGGCGTGGCCTGTCGTGCCACAATCTCGGTCGCGTCCTCGGGTGGGGTCAAAGGCTGAGATGCTGCGGTCATGGCCGTCACGTCGGAGGTCTGCCGCGCGGCCTCCCCATCGATGAATACGTACACTGCGAACGCAATCGCCACACTCGGGGCGATCCACGGCAACATATCCTTCACCACCTTCAAAGCCATCACGTATCCCCCAAATAAGCTGCTTTACAATCGCTACGACACCTACATCATGTGCCTACGCCTACAGGTTGGCTGCAAAGCGACAAACGGGTCAACGTCTGATCGGGGTTATCCACAGGATTGCAAATCGGCGCGCAGAACAGGGGGCGGTTTGCGCCCAAAACGTCTCATTTTTTGACGAAACACAGTGTGGGGGGGGTTCGACCGGAACCGCCTGGCGGTTCTGAAAACAAAATGACGCGCGCCGATTCTGCGCGCGTCACGTGATGTTGCAAAAGCTCATCGGCCTCAGGTCTGCTTGTTGACCTGGGTGTATTCCAGTTCGACCGGCGTCTCGCGGCCAAAGATCGACACGGTGACCTTGAGGCGCTGATTGTCCTCGTCCACCTCTTCGACCATGCCGTCGAAATCCTCGAACGGGCCGTCGTTGACCTTGACCTTTTCGCCGACCTCGAAGCTGATCATCAGCTTGGGTGCTTCTTCGCCTTCGGCGACGCGGCCCAGGATCTGCTCGACCTCGGCGTCACGCATCGGCATCGGGCGGCCCTGCGGTCCGAGAAAGCCGGTGACGCGGTTGATCGAGTTGATCAGGTGGTAGCCGTCGTCCGACATCTCCATATGCACCAGCACATAACCGGGCATAAAGCGGCGTTCGGTCGTCACCTTTTTGCCACGACGGACCTCGATCACCTCTTCGGTCGGCACCAGGACTTCGTCGATCTGATCCTCAAGCCCCTTTTCCTCGACCGAGGTGCGGATCTGCTCTGCGATCTTCTTCTCAAAGTTGGAAAGAACGCTGACGGAGTACCACCGTTTTGCCATGGCGCGATTTGCCTCTCATCCAAAGTCTTGGCCCGCCTCGCGGCTGGGTTCCGGATATAAAAGTGGCGCGGGGCTCGAATCGCCGCGCGCCATGTTCAGGTCAGGTTGTCGGAATACGCGCCACCCCGTCAAAGCGCAAGAGGGGCCTCAGCCAAAGGTGGTCAAGACCGCCTCGAGACCCCAACGGATCAGGATGTCGACCAACGCGAAAAACACCGCCGTCAACGCGGCCATGATGAACACCATCACGGTCGTCAGGAACACCTCGCGCCGGGTTGGCCAGACGACCTTCGCCACTTCGGCGCGGACCTGCTGGATGAACTGAAGCGGATTGGTGGTGGCCATGGACGGCGGTCCTCATGCTAGCGATGAGGGCGATGTAACGGCGCCCGCCCGGGAATTCAAGCGCCGTCAGTCGCCCTGGCGCATCCGGTCAAACCGTTCGGCCACGACCCGGGCGTGCTGCGCCTCCACTTCTGCCGGTCGCTTTTGGAAGTCCGGCATATAGAGATCATCGGCCATGCCGTCAGGCAGCAGGTCCAGCAGGCGATCCCACCGGCAGGCAAACCGGTCCAGGCTGTTGCGCAACCGCGCGCCACGCGCGAGATCCGATTGCTCGATCAACTCGACGCCCCGCAGAAGCGTGTTCCAGATCCGGCGCGCACCGATGATCAGGAACAGGCCCAACACCAGCGCCACCAGAACAGCGCCCGCGATGATGAACCAGTTCGGGCGCACGACGACCAGCAGCAACACGCTCACAATGGCAAGGTGGCGGGTGGTCGGGCGGAATGCACGCGCGCGGCGCAAGGGTGCCATCAGCGCGCCTGTCAGGCGCGCGCGTTTCGTCGGCGCGGGGGATTTTGCAGGCTCCACCGGATCCTGCAGCTTGGGCAGGTCGGTGGACCGGCGGCGCGGCGCGTCGACCACGGCAATTGTCCTGTCGACAAAGGCCTTGGCAATCTCGTTGCGCTGCCGCTTGGTCTGTTCAGCCTCTTCCGTGAGGACAGCACGGATTGTCTGGAGCGTCTCTTCTTCGGTGCCTTCAAAAGGCTTACCCGGCATCAGCGTGTAGTCGGTCATATGGCAGCATCCCTTCCCCAAAACAGCGGGGTCAACAAAAGATCCCGTCAAACGGGGATGCGGCAGAGCTAGGGCCGGATTGCGCCGGTCGGGTGTCGGGAATGCGGCAAAACTGCGGCATCGTTTGCGCACAGGCGACAATGCGGGCGAAAGCCCCGGGATTGGGTCCAAAGCAGTGCAGCAAAATGACCAAAGCGCGGTCATTGCGCCGCATTTGCGCCCCGATGGCGGGTCAACACGGCGATGTCGATCGGAAGGATTGGCAGGGGCAGCAGGGTTCGAACCCGCGACCTACGGTTTTGGAGACCGTCGCTCTACCAGCTGAGCTATACCCCTGCAGGGCAGGGGTGGATTACGCGCGCCTGCACTGTAATGCAAGGGCTGAAATCACGCGGCCTGTGCGCACGAGCCCAGCTTTGGCCAGAGGTCTTGCAACCATCGCGCGGCAAAGGCCGGCGACTTGTGTCCGATGTCATCCAGCGCGACCGCGTCGGCACATTGATATTTGGCTTTGGTCAATACGCCGCTCGTCACCGTGTCCTCGGGTTGGCGGATCAGGGTAATGCCATCGCGCGCGGAGACTGTCTCGAAGGCCTCCCACAGAAAGGCCCGGTCGTCGGTCGTGGCATTGCGCGCCGCCGGAAAGCTGTGAAAGACATTGCCGGCGCGCGTCAGGTTGCGCACGCCATCGGATGTGAAGGGCGCGGGGATATAGAACACCGGATCGCCCGCCGCCGCGAGGTGTCGCGCCAACCGGTAAGCGCGTGTGCTGATGGCAAAGTCGTGCACCGCCGTTTCCAGCACTGCCCGGCTGGGGTGGGTCAGCCGCTCGGAACGCCACTGGAAATAGGCGGCAAAGAACGTCGCGATGCGCAGGCGGGCTCCGTAAAATATGACGCCGTTGAAATCACCAGGCGCCACGTGATCGCGCCCGTGGCCGTTGATCTGCAACACTTGCGCGCGCGCTGTCTCAGCAGGCCGGATCGCCCCGTCGACCCAGTCGATCGTGCGAAAGGCGGGGCCGGTGGCCCCCCAGAATTCCAAAGAATGGCCATCCGGCGGCGCGGTCAGACCTTCGCGTATGGCCAGCGACGCGCTCCCCATCTGACTGTCGCCGATCAGGCACAGGCTGCGCGGTTCAGCGGGCGAAGGCATCCAGCAGGACCTCCTCACAGCGTACGTCCTCTTCCGCCTGGGGCCCGGCGGGCGTGCGCTCCGGTATGGCGCGCAAGTCGCGCAGATCCGGGAACGCGGCGATTTGGTCGGCAAAGAAGTGCTTCATCACCGTGGCCACACCTTCGGGCACAACCGAGCGCATGTTGGGCGCAAAGAACATTCCGCGGAACACCGGGTGCGTGATGATTTCGTATGACGGAAAGTAATCGACAAAGGCATGACGCTCCGCCGCCATGCCCGCAACGGCCCGCAGAACTGATTTTGAGTAATGCGTGGCCGTCAGCACATGTTTACCGGACGCCGTGGCCGTCAGCGGCACCGGAGACACCGTGAGCAATACGCGCAGCCTTGGCTGCTTGCTGCGCATCAACCCAAACACTTTTGCCAGCGCAGCCTGGGTCTGGCGGGTGTTCGCGTTGACAAACACGTGCTGCTCCGGATCGAAGGTGCCCGCCACCGTGCCGGGGCAAAGGGCGTATTCCGCATCCGTCTTGCTGTTGCGCCACCGTTCCGTGAGCCCAAGGGTAAAGACAAAGACATCCGACGTCTCGACGGCCCGGCGCAGGGCGCCGTATGTTTCCTGCCGGGCCTCCCAAAGCTCCTCTTCGCTTGCAAAGCCATCGGGCTCGACCGCCGGGCGCAGCGGGTCGTAGAACCGGCCGTCCCTGACCCAAACCTCACCGCTGTCGGGGCGTACCTGATACGCGAGTTCGAGCCACCGGAGCAGTATCGCAGGGGTATAGATATTGCCGGTGCGAAAGCTGAACACGCCATAGCCATGAACTCGCGCACGGTCAGCCTGCATGTAGGGTGGCGCCGGTTCGCAATCGATCCAACCGTAGCCCCGCTCGGCCAGTGCGCGCCCGATATGTTGGGCAAAGCAGGAGCCCGCGGTGACGATCTTGTGCTTGGGCCGGATCGGGAATTTCGGGGACCATAGACCAGAGAGACCAAAGGGGCCTTCCTCGGCCACGGCGGTCTTCCAAAAGGCCTTAGGGCCCAGGTCACTGTAGGGATGGGTCACGCTCGATCCGCCAAATGGTTTTGGCAAACGCTATCGCGTTCAAAGCGGTCGAGCAAGTCGGGGCTCTGGGCACCTGCGTTTGCGGTGCCCAGAATTTTGCAAAATTCTGTGGAGACAGGTT
>JBCBHM010000103.1:0-4612 GCA_038525585.1 Pseudomonadota bacterium | reverse complement strand
AGGTTATGAGCCTGACGAGCTACCGGGCTGCTCCATCCCGCGCCATTTGGTTCGGGTGATGTACGCCGAGTCGCGGGGGACTGCAAGGCCGTCCCCCGCGATTGCTGTCAGAAAACTGTCACATCCCTCGCGGCAGGATTTACTCCCAATACTCCGCCTGCCATTCGAGGTTCGGCAACTCTTCGACCACTTCGAAGGCAATCGTGTCCCGGAACACGCGATCATGTCGATCCGTCACCGTGATCTCCACCGTATGGGTGCCCACCGGCAGGTCTGTTGGCAGGTCGAGCCGCCACAGGTGGTGGCTGTTGTTTGTCAGCATCCAACCCTGGAACGGGCCCGGCTCACCCTGCCATTCGACGCCCTGCCACGTGGTGTAACCTGCCGTGTCGTCTCCGCCATCGACAGAGCGCGCAGCGACCGAGCTTTGCGTGGCCTGCATCGCCATGGCCAGCGGATCGGCAAATTCCGGGCCGCGCAGCTTCTCTTCGCCCGTGCCGGATTGCGTCCGTTCCGCCTGCATTGCGTCGCCACCGTTGATCGCGGCAAACACCACTGATTTCGCGGACCCGTTCCAGACGTTCACCGCCAGCCAGGTGCCGCCTGCCAGATCCTCGGACGTGAGCATGAGCATGTCACCCAGATCGCGGCGCACCACCGACGGTGTCTGGTCAAAGCTGCGGCCATAGAGATCGCGATAGGCCAACAGACGCTCGGCCCAGCCCCGGAACCGTGGGGTGTTGAATGACGCATGGAACTGTTGATCCTCGTGCGTGTGGAAGGTTCGGTAGGTGTCGACGTAGTCCGAGCCGTCAAAGTCGAGACGATAGTACCCGCGCGGGCTGCCCAGACGCTGTGTGCCATGCGGCACCCCTTGGGCGTTCAGGTCGCCAGCCCACCAGCTGCCCGACAGTGCCCCGGTGACGATCTGGTGAAACGGCGCAGGGCCTACATTGGTGTTCTCGGCCCAGCCGTCAAAATGCTCGCCCTTCTCGATGTTCTCGGTCGTGTGCGTGTGCCCGGCGAGGCCCAGCACGGGACGATCCCCCAGCACGGCGACCAACGCATCCAGGTTGTCGGTCTGGTGCTTGGCGGCGGTGTTGTCGGTAAAGGTCTGGAACGGGATGTGCGCGGTCATCACGATCAGCTTGTCCTCGGGCACGTTGGCCAGGTCATTCGCCAACCACTCCAGCTGCCGGCCCGTGATCACACCGTTGTAGGTGTGGTTCGCGTCCGTCGCACAGAACGGATGCGGGTCCACGCCATTGCAGGGATAGCGCACGTTATCGAGGCCGACAAAGTGCACGTTCCCGATGTCGAACGAATAATATTCCGGCCCCCATTCGCGCCGGAAGGTGTCAAAGCTGTCCTTGTCATCCTCGGCATCAAAGTCGATATCGTGATTGCCGCCGACGAAGTATTGCGGCGTCTGTCCCACGGCGATGATCGACTTGAACCGCGGGTACAGCGACAGGTCATCCCCCATCACGTCGCCCGCAAAGATCAGGCATTCGGTATCGCTCAGGTCCGCGGTGGCGAGCATTTGCCCCGCGGTGTCGCGCACATATCCGATCTCGCGATTGGTGTAGGCCTGCGCATCGCCGAAGACGAGGCAGTTGAACGCGTCCCCCGCCGGATCCTCGATCATCGGAAAGTTCACGGCCTCCGGCAGTGGCCCGGTGGCAGCGATCCCGCCAAAGCGCAGATCGGGCGAGCCCGCAACCTTGTGGATATAGGCAAACTGCGGAACCATATCGGCGCTGACCGGGGTCACATAGCCCGCCGGTTTCGTCACCATCAGGTTCATGTCGTCATAGGCGGGCAGTTCATAGCTGCCATCGTCGCCCGTCAGCACCACCTCGCGCCCGTTGGACACCTGCACACCGGCGAGCCCCGCCTCGCCCGCATCACGCTTTGAATTGCGGTTGGCATCGACAAAGACGGTGCCGCGCGCCATATCGGCCCCGTCACCGCTGCCGCGCACCACCTCGACCGCGCCGATATAGCCCGGGTCCTTGGCCAGCGCGGCACCGGCTGCCACGCATAACAGTGTTGTCGTCAAAAATCTGGTCATCGCTGAGCGCCCCTCGCTTTTGTCCTGAGGCGTTCAGCGTGCCATGAGTCGTACACGCGGGTTCAACGCCCGCGTGAATTTTGCACAACAGTTTGATGACAGGCGGCGACCCGCCTAGAGCGCGAGGTCCAGAAGGCCCTTGATCTGGCTTTCCGAGGTGCCCGCCACGATGCGCCCCAGCTCTTCATCGCCGCGCAGCAGGATCAGCGTCGACCGGCGCGGCACGCCGCGTGACGTTGCCACCTCGTGCCGACGATAGTCATCCCAGTCGACGCGCACGAATGTCAGCGCGGCATCATAGGCCGGGTCCTGCGCGCGCAGCGCGTTGATCACCCGCTCCTGCCGCTTGCAGGTGCTGCACCACACGGCGGCATAGTCCACCAGCAGGGTCTTGCCGGCGGCCAGCTCGCTCTGGATCAAGCCCGGCGTGTAATCGACAAATCCGGTTGCCGCATGCACGGCGAGCGGTGAGAGGGCCAAAGCCCCGGAGGAAATGAGGAAAGTGCGACGGTTCATATCAGATGGTCCCTTTTACAAAGCAACGGAAAGATCTTGGAGCCAGACAGGCATGACAGTCAGCGCCCAGGCTTCGATCATGTGGTGCACACCCAGCAGCAGCATCAGCCCCACAGCGATGAATGTGACACCGAGAATGGGCTTGGACCGCTCGGCCAGGCCGCGCAGTGCTTGCGCCCGTTTACGGATCGCTTCCCGCGCACCAAGGCCGAGGATCAGGATAAAGGTCGATACACCCATGGCAAAAAAGCTCATGATCAGAGTGACATAGCCCAGGTTCTGGCCTTGTGACGCCAGCGCGATTGCGCCCCCCAGCGTCGGCCCGATGCACGGCGACCACACGGCACCCAGCAACAACCCCCCGAGGAATTGGCCCTGCACGCCGCGCTGATCCAGCGTGTTCATACGCGCGTCCGCGCTGCCAGCCATCCCGGCTGTCGCCAGCTCGAACCGGCGGGCAAAGGCCGGTACGATCAACACGAGGCCAAAGGCGATCATCATCACGGCCCCGATCTGCGCCAGCAGATACTGATCGAGCCCAATGGCAGATCCAAAGGCCGTGACCAGCACGCCAAACACGACAAATGACACGCTCATCCCGGCAGCAAGGGCCACAGGCCCCATCCGGCTCGCATTCAGCGCGCTGACCAACACGATGGGCAGCACCGGCAATACGCACGGATTGATGAGGGTCAGCACCCCGGCAAGGTAGGCGAACACAAATTCCATGCGCAGGTATGTGAACTCGAGCGCGGCCAGATCAAGCCCAGGCGCCATACGGTCGCTCACAAAGGCGTCAGCCGTCTGCTGTAGCCCCTTAATTACCGATGGAGGCTACGGCATTTTGTCCTTAGGAGGCGCCAACACTCACGGAAGCCAGAGAGGATGGATGCGCGCCGTTTCGGCACGAGAACGCGCTTTGACTCAGTCAGATAACGTGTTCGACAGCCCGAACATGGACGCCCAGTGTGCGGCAGTCATACCCGCGCGGTAGTCCGACTGCATCTGTGCATCCACGACCTCGACCAACAGGCGATTTTCAATCCACAGCTCGACACATGCGAATGGCCCCCGGTCACACACCCGCGCTGTCCATGCCTTGTCCTCGGCAATGTCCAGGATCTCACCGCGATTGAGGACCGTACACAGCGCAACATGCGCGAAAGAGGGTGCCGCATCCCGCGCAACCACATCGCAGCTGATCTGATCGGAGCCGGGTGTGAGGATGTGCGTGGTGGGATAAACCTCGATGGCAGTGCCGTCATCCGCAGCGGCAAAGGCGATCCAGCTGTCCGGAAACGGGGGGAACGGCATCGCCGGGCCGCCCATGATCCGGGCCAGCACGCGCGCAACGCCTTCGGGGTCGTCCGCGCTGATCGATACGTGCAACAATGGCATGCGTTTTTCCGGCCACAAACACAGTCGCGCCTAGGATAACACGCCATTTACAACCGTGACACCTGCACGGCCATGGAACTGTTGTTGCGAAAAACAAAACCGCCGCCCTCACGGGCGGCGGTTTTGAAGTGCATCATTCGAGAGATACGCGCTTTGAGCGGCTTTTTAGGTTTGGCAGTGACCTACTCTCCCACACCTTAAGATGCAGTACCATCGGCGCTACAGCACTTAACGGCCGGGTTCGGGATGGGACCGGGTGTTTTGCTTGCGCTATGACCACCAAACCGAAAAAACCGCTCAAGGCGAAATCAACCACGTCCAAGTCAGTACAACTGTGTTTGTGTATGCTCTCGATCCATTCAAAGTCTTGCTTCTACTGGATCAAATCAAGCCTATCGGACAATTAGTACCAGTCAACTGAACGCATTACTGCGCTTACATCTCTGGCCTATCGACGTGGTGGTCTACCACGGTCCTCAGGGATACCTTGTTTTGAGGGGGGCTTCCCGCTTAGATGCCTTCAGCGGTTATCCTGTCCGATCATAGCTACCCAGCACTGCCGTTGGCACGACAACTGGTCCACCAGTGGATCGTTCACCCCGGTCCTCTCGTACTAGGGGCAAC
>JBCBHM010000102.1:0-5046 GCA_038525585.1 Pseudomonadota bacterium | reverse complement strand
CCCCGGGAGGGCCGACGAGGCACATGATCGGCCCCTTCATCTTTTTCGAGCGTTGTTGCACGGCGAGGTATTCGACGATGCGTTCCTTGACCTTCTCGAGCCCGTAATGGTCGTTGTCGAGGATACGCTCGGCGCGTCCCAGATCCTTTTTCACGCGGGATTTGACGCCCCACGGGATCGACAGCATCCAGTCCAGGTAGTTGCGCACCACGGTGGCCTCGGCCGACATGGGCGACATGTTCTTGAGCTTTTTCAGCTCGGCCTCGGCCTTTTCCTTGGCCTCTTTGGACAGCTTGGTTTCGGCGATCCTGGCTTCAAGCTCGGCCACTTCGTTCTTGCCGTCCTCGCCATCGCCCAACTCTTGCTGGATCGCCTTCATCTGTTCGTTGAGGTAATATTCGCGCTGCGTCCGCTCCATCTGGGTTTTGACGCGCGTCTTGATCTTTTTCTCGACTTGCAGCACGGACAGTTCGCCCTGCATCAGCCCATAGACCTTTTCGAGCCGCTCGGACACGCTGAGCGTTTCCAGCAAGTCTTGCTTCTGGTCGACCTCGATGCCCAGATGCCCGGCCACAAGGTCCGCCAACTTCGCAGGCTCGGTGGTTTCCCCGACGGCGGCCAGCGCCTCTTCGGGGATGTTCTTTTTCACCTTGGCATAGCGCTCGAACTCTTCGCCGACCGACCGCAGCAGCGCCTCGGTCGTGGCCATGTCACCGGGCATCTCGGTCAGATACTCGGCGCGCGCCTCAAAGAAGACGTCGTTTTCCAGATATTCGGTGATGCGCACCCGCGCCTGCCCTTCGACCAGCACCTTGACGGTGCCATCGGGCAGTTTCAGCAGTTGCAGCACATTGGCCAGCACGCCGGCCTTGAAGATGCCGGTGGATTCGGGATCGTCCTCGGCGGGGTCGATCTGGCTCGACAGCAGGATCTGCTTGTCGTCGGCCATCACCTCTTCGAGCGCTTTGACGGATTTCTCGCGTCCCACGAACAGCGGCACGATCATGTGGGGGAACACCACGATATCGCGCAGCGGCAGGACCGGGTAAGAGGCGTTGAGGGGCTCTTGCATGCTCATTTCCTTATCATTGGCAAGCCAGCGCGGCCCCGCTTGGCGGCGGCCCTTGGCTGGCTCCTTGCGTCGGACGCTTATACCTGTGGTGCGCACCCTGTTGTTTCAACCCGCACCATGACCCCGCGCACGCAGGGGTGCAATGGGATGACGCAAACTGTCCCCAGTTTTTTATGCTGATCTGCACGACTTTGATGCAGCGCGCACACCTGGCAGGCGCGCGCAAACGTCGCGTCACCGCGGCGCATAGACAAAAAGAGGGAGTGTTGGGGAGGGCACATACGCCCTTCACGTTTCGCTCAGACGAGTGTGACCACCGCCAGAACCGAAACTGCAAACCAACTCACCGCGAAAATCGTAAACTGCATGACATCCCTCCCCAGGGCGTGTGACTGCAGGTAAGGTAGCCGATTGGGCCGAGCCTGTGCATGGGGGAATTCCTGACCATCGGTCCCCGGGGGACCTACAGCGGGTCGATATCGCCCATGGCGCGGGTGGCGTGAAACGCCGCCTCGAACGCGGCAAAGCGTCCGTCGGCAATGGCGGCGCGCATGTCCGCCATCAGCGCCTGGTAGTAGTGCAGGTTGTGCCAGGTCAGCAGCATGCCCGAGATCATCTCTTGCGCGCGGAACACATGGTGCAGGTAGGCGCGGCTGTAGCCGCTGCAGGCCGGGCAGGTGCACTCCGCGTCCAGCGGACGGGGATCATCGGCGTGGCGCGCGTTCTTGATGTTCACGACGCCCCGGCGGGTAAAGGCCTGGCCCGTGCGCCCCGACCGCGAGGGCAGCACACAATCCATCATGTCGATGCCGCGCGCCACGGCGCCCACGATGTCATCGGGCTTGCCGACCCCCATCAGGTAGCGCGGCTTGTCCCGCGGCAGCTGTTCGGGCGCGTAATCAAGACAGCCGAACATCGCCTCCTGCCCCTCGCCCACGGCGAGGCCGCCCACTGCGTAGCCTTCGAACCCGATGTCGGTCAGGGCGGCCGCACTTTCGGCGCGCAGGTCCTCTTCGAGCCCGCCCTGCTGGATACCAAAAAGCGCGTGTCCGGGCCGGTCGCCGAACGCGTTCCGCGACCGCTGCGCCCAGCGCATCGACAAGCGCATGGACTCCGCGATGCGGTCACGGTCAGCAGGCAGCGCGGGGCATTCATCAAAACACATCACGATATCGGAACCGAGCAGGCGCTGGATCTCCATCGACCGTTCGGGTGTGAGCGCGTGTTTGGAGCCGTCGATGTGGGATTTGAAGGTCACCCCCTCTTCGGTCAGCTTGCGCAGCCCTGCAAGGCTCATCACCTGAAACCCGCCTGAATCGGTGAGGATCGGCTTATCCCAGTTCATGAACTGGTGCAGCCCGCCCAGACGATGGATCCGCTCTGCAGTGGGGCGCAGCATCAGGTGGTAGGTGTTGCCCAGCAGGATATCCGCGCCCGTGGCCGCCACGCTTTCGGGCAGCATCGCCTTGACCGTCGCCGCCGTGCCCACGGGCATGAAGGCGGGCGTCCGGATCTCGCCCCGCGGGGTCGAGATGACGCCCGTCCGCGCCCGGCCATCCACGGCCCTCAGATCAAAGGAAAACTGGCCCATACCGCCCTCTCAGCCTGCAAGGCCGCCCTCTTACCGCCCTGCCCGGCCCCTGCCAAGGGGGCCGGACGCGCCGGGCGCAAGACGGCACGCCAAAGGGTCAACCATGCAGTCGCTCAGCCGGCGGCCCGCATCACTCGCCGGCGACAGGCTCACCGACGGGATCGGCCTTTTCCTCGGGCAGCACCAGCGACAGGATGATCGCCGACAGGCCCGCCAGCGTGATGGGCGTCGCCACCACCTGCTTGAGAAAGGCCGGCATATGCTGCGTCGCATCCGGCACCAGCGTCACGCCCAGCCCCAGACCAAAGGAAATGGCCATGATGTAGACCTTGCGCCGGTCCATCTCTTGCGTCGCGAGAATGCGGATGCCCGCCACGGCGATGGTCCCGAACAGGACCAGCGTCGCCCCGCCCAGCACCGGCTTGGGCACCAGCAGAAACGCCGAACCGATGATGGGGAAAAACCCCAGCACCACCAGGATCCCCGCGATAAAAAGCCCCACATGGCGGCTGGCCACACCCGTCATCTGGATCACGCCGTTGTTCTGCGAAAAGGTGGTGTTGGGAAAGGTGTTGAACAGCGCGGCAATGCCCGAATTCACCCCGTCGCCCAGAATGCCGCCCTTGATCCGCTTCATATAGGTCGGCCCCTCGACCGGTTCACCGGCAATGATCGAATTGGCGGTCAGGTCGCCCGAGGTTTCAATCGCCGTCACCAGGTAGATGAAGGCAATCGGGATGAAGAGGAACAGATCGAAATCGAGCCCGTATTTCAGCGGCATCGGCAGGGCAAAAAGCGGGGCCGTGCCAAAGCCCGACACATCCACCTGCCCGAGGACCGCCGCCAGCACAAAGCCCACCACAAGCCCGATCATGATCGCCGAGATGCGCAGCATCGGCCCCCCGTAGAAGGTGAAGGCGAGGATCGTCGCCACCACGATGGCCCCCATGGCGAGGTTGATGGGCAGGCCCAGGTCCTCCCCCGCGCCGACGCCACCCGCAAAATCGGTAAAGCCCACCTTGACGAGGCTGAGGCCGATCACGGTGATGACGATACCGGTGACCGTGGGTGTGATGACCTTGCCCAGCTTGTCCAGGAACTGGCTCAGCACGATCTCCACCAGACAGCCGGCGAGGCACAGGCCAAAGAGCATGGCGAGGATATCCTCGGGCGTCCCACCTGCCCCCTTCACCGCAAAGCCCGCCGCCAGCAGCGCGCCCAGAAAGGCAAAGCTGGTGCCCTGCAAGCTCAGCAGGCCCGAGCCCACGGGGCCGATCGTCTTGCACTGGATAAAGGTCGACACGCCCGACACGAAAAACGCCATGGCGATCAGGTAGGGGATCAGCGGGCCCAGCTCGAGCACGCCGCCGATGATCAGGGTCGGTGTCACGATCCCGACGATGGAGGCCAGAATGTGCTGCACCGCCGCCAGAAGGCTTGGCCCGGGCGGCGGCACATCCTCCAGACCGTAGATCAGCGTGCTGTTGGTGGATTGGGTCATGACGGTCCTCTCGCGTGGCGGTGCATCCGCGCCTTTGGGTGCGATCAGCGTCCGACCGGCGGGGCGCAAACGCCAAGCTTCGCTGGGGTTGCGACCTGTCGTGGCACGCACTGCCGCTTTATTGGGCAGCGTGGCGCAGCGCTGTTCATTTTCGCAGCAAGGCTGAGCGATCTGTGCGGAACGCGGCCCGGTGTCATTTTGCTGTGACCCGGCACGCGGCGGCGGGCCCCGGACAAGCATCGCAGCCCGTCTTTGCCGCGGCTGCGCAACACGTCCGATGCAGCACCCGCGCCCGGCCCCGACGCTTGACCGAACGCCCGGAGGCCACTCATACTCGCGAGGTTTGAACCCAAAATGCATTGAGCCCATGGCCGACACCCCGCCTCAGATCGAACGGATCAACGCCCTGACCGTGAACGCCCGCAACACGTGGTTCGTCCTGCTGGGTGCGCTGGTCTTTGTCGGCATCACGCTGATGGGGGTGGAGCATATCGACTTCTACGGTGTCGACCGCGCCACGACCCTGCCGCTGGTGAATGTCGAGGTGCCGACGCGGTTGTTCTTTGCCGCGGCACCGATCCTTGTCGCGGCAATCTACAGCTATTTCCACCTCTACCTCATCCGCCTGTGGGACGCGCTGAGCGATGCGGACGCAACGGTGAATGATCGCCCGCTGGGTGATGCCATCACACCATGGCTGATCACGGACGCCGCACTCTATCTGCGCACGCAACTCAGGGACGAGCCCACGCCAAGCGCACGCCACCGGCTGCTGGAAGGCTCGGCCATGGTCCTCAACTTTGCCATCGCGTGGGCGTTTGGGCTGATCGTCCTGTTCTTTCTGTGGTGGCTGTCGATGCCCGCCCGCACGTTCTGGATGAC
>JBCBHM010000101.1:0-5743 GCA_038525585.1 Pseudomonadota bacterium | reverse complement strand
TCGACATCAGCCATCATCGACCACCGCAAACAGGTTGGGCACCGCCGGACACGGGGCCAGTTCGTTGTCAACGACGTCCGACAAGCGCGTCTGATGCAGAAACACGTAGACATGCGCCGACAGCCCCTCCCACAACCGGTTGGTCAGCGATTGCGCCTTGGACCCCGACGCCGCGCCCGACGCCCCTGCCCCCTTGTGCATCGCGTCAACCGTCTCATCGACCGCCGCCAGGATCTCGGCCACCCGGATCTCGGACGCGGCCCGCGCCAGACGGTATCCGCCGCCGGGCCCGCGCACGGAGGTCACCAGATCGGCGCGGCGCAATTTCACGAACAGCTGCTCCAGATAGGGCAGCGAAATGTCCTGACGCCCCGAGATATCACCCAGGCTGACCAGCGCCTCGGCCGGCTGCAAGGCGATGTCGGCCAGTGCCACCATCGCGTAGCGTCCCTTTGTCGAAAGCTTCATCGCGCACGCCCCCGATTGACGTCACAGCCCGCAGGCCATACATGCTTTGCCACCGCAGGATATGCGTCCTGCCCAACGAATTTAGAAACGTTCTAAGGTGCCTGACGCAATTCGTCAAGAAATCGGGCATCAAAAGACGCGACAAGGACAGAACCGCATATGCCCGAGGTCATTTTCCCAGGACCCGAAGGCCGCCTCGAAGGCCGCTACCACCCCCAGAAAGAGCGCGACGCCCCCATCGCCATCATCCTGCACCCGCACCCGCAATTCGGCGGCACGATGAACCACAAGGTGGTGCACGCGCTGCACTATGCGTTCTTCAAGATGGGCTTTACCGTGTTGCGCTTTAACTTTCGCGGCGTGGGGCGCAGCCAGGGGGAATACGACCAGGGCATTGGTGAGCTGAGCGATGCGGCCTCCGCCCTCGACTACCTGCAGTCGATGAACAACAATTCCAAGCATTGCTGGGTTGCGGGCTTTTCCTTTGGTGCATGGATCGGCATGCAGCTTTTGATGCGGCGGCCCGAGATCACGGGGTTCATCTCCGTCTCGCCGCCCGCGAACATGTACGACTTTTCCTTTCTCGCCCCCTGCCCCTCGTCCGGGCTGATCATCAACGGGGCCGCGGACCGCGTCGCCCCGCCTGCCGATACAGAAGCGTTGGTGGGCAAGCTGCACGAGCAAAAGGGCATCACGATCACGCATACGCAGATCGAGGGCGCCGGCCACTTCTTCGAAGATCCACATCTCGACACGATGATCGGCCACACGACCGATTATGTGAAGCGCCGGCTGACCGAGACCTCGCGCTGATGGCGGATCCCGTTGTCACGGAAATGGCCAACAAGCTGGCCGAAGAATGCCTTGCCGTGCAGAAAGAGGTCGGCGATGACCGGCTGTTCATGAAGGTGGGCGAGGTTCTGGGCGCGTCCTCCCAAACGCTCGAAGAGGCGTTCCTGACGGCAATACGAACGCGGATGGCCAACGATTCAGGCCGCCGCTTCCTCGCGCAACAGCTCAAGACCCACCGCGCAAAGACGGCCGAGTGACGCGGCTCGACCAGCAGATCGCCTTCCTCACCGAAGCGGACCGCCTGAAATCCGTCACCCGCGCGACCACGCTGGCCGATGCCTCGCGCGCCGAAAACAGCGCGGAACATTCCTGGCATCTCTCGCTCTACGCCCTCATTCTCGCGGATCACGCCGGGCCCGGGGTCGAGATCGACCGTGTGATCCGCATGCTGATCCTCCACGACCTCGTTGAGATCGATGCAGGCGACGCACCCATCTTTGCCGATGTGGATGCAACGGCACAGGCCGCGCAGGAAGCGGCGGCGGCCGACCGTCTCTTTGGCCTGTTGCCTGCCGATCAACGGGACGCGATGCGCGCGCTCTGGGACGAGTTCGAAGCAGCGGAGACGCCAAGCGCCCAATTCGCCAAGGCGCTCGACCGGTTTCAGCCGCCCATGCAAAACCTCGCCTCGGGCGGCGGCAGCTGGGCGGAATACAACGTCAGCCCCGACAAGATCGAGGCGCGTGTCGCGCCAGCCATCATGCGTGCCGCCCCGGCCCTATGGGCCTATGCCAAGGCGCGCATCGACGCGTTCTTTGCCTAGCGAATGTCTTGCAGCGCCGAGCGCGCGGCCTGGATGACGCGGCCCATCATCAAGCCCAGCACGTAGCGCAGAAAGCTCACCGTGATATCCGCCAGCGACAGCCCCGCCGTTGCCACCCCACCGGCAAAGCGCAGCGCCGATTTGACAAAGCGCAACAACAGCTTGCCCACTTGCGCGGCCAATGACGCCGCCCGGTAGAGCCCTTCGGCCAGCAGATCGAGCATCGTGAGCGACGCCGTGACCTGCGCCGAGGTGGCATGCAGCCACGGCAGGATCCCCCCCAGCGCCAGCCCGAGGAAATAGTACCCCATGGTCGAACCGATGCCGTTGGTTTTCTCGGCCTGGGTGAGCCAATAGTCGGGATCGAGCTTGCTGGGCATGGCCGCCGCCGCAGGCCAGCCCGTACCCGGCATCTTGGGGATGTAACAACCGCTCATGCTGTGCGCCGCCGCGGTGATCGAGGAAAAGCCACCGTTTATCCCCGTGGTGCCCGGACCCGCGTGGAAGAAGGGAAACAGCGGGATCATCGGCACGGGATCGGATTGCGCATAGACCCGCTTGACCCGCGTGTCCCCGATCACGCGCGAGATTTCACCGCCCAGGGCCAGCCCACCGACGCGCGGCGCACCAAAGGTATAAAGGTGCGATGGGCATGTCTTTCCTTGGGCGAAATCCACCGCGGACAGGGTCGCAAGCGCCCCACCCAGCGAATGGCCGACAAAATGCATCCGCTGCGGTTTCGCGGCGGCGATCATCCGTTTGACGTCCTGCCGCAACGAATCGTAGATCGCCGCAAAACCGGTGTGCACCAGCGTGCCCGTGGGACCGCGTGTCATTCCGATGTTCAGATTGGACAGCCAGTCGATCTTGGTCTGGGTGCCGCGCATCACCAGGATGAACTCGCGGTCGACGCCCGCGTGACGCTGCAACAAGGTGCCAAAGCCCGCCTGTTCGGTCACGATATTGCCCGAGGTGCCCACGATCCCGCCAATCGGCGTGACCGACGTCGTCAGATTTTGTTCCAACACATAGTTTTCGGTATAGCGCACATCTTCCTGCGCCATCTCGAGCGCCTGATCATTCGTGCGTGCCGTGGTCACGGCATAGCCCGCATCCGCGAGAATTGCGGCATTGCGCCCGCTGAGCATTGTACCGGTCATAATTCGTCCACTTCAAAAATATCCGTCTCATTCAATCCAGTGTGCAAACCCCGAACCAGAACCCGCCATGGGCTGGTTCCTTGCGCAAATCGCAGGTGACCGAAATCGGGGCGCCCTTGTTTTCGTGGTTTTCGGGGCCGACCCGCGGGGTCATGACCAGAAATTTCTGCGCGCCCGCGGGATAATCGGCATAGAACACGGTGCGCACCGCGTCTTCGGCGGCCAGACGCTGGAAAAATCCGCGCTTGGCCGGCACACCGTCAAAGGCGAACTGGCCCGACGCATCCGTCACGGTCCGGTCCTCGCCCGACTTGCCGCGCCAGTCCCAGGTCCGCCGCACCGTCACACCGCCTGCCGCCTGCCCGTCCGGGCCGATCAACACACCCGACATCGGCGAGGTGACATATTCCGCATCGGCCTTGGACATCGTTCCCCCTACGGTGACCCACAGCAGCGCCGCGGCGCAGATCAGTGCCAGAATGCGGCGCATGGCGTCCCCTTTTCGTCAGTACCTTGGGTGGCACGCTAACCCAACGGCGGCCCGCCGCCTATGCAGGATTTGCGTACCTCGCAACAAAAACGGGCGACCCCGCGTGGGGCCGCCCGGCATTGGTCTCGGTCCGTGTCGGCGTCAGCCGATGATGGCGTTCAGCGTCGCACTGGGCCGCATCACGGCCGCGCACAGCGCATCGTCGTTGCGGAAATAGCCGCCTGTGTCAGCAGGCGATCCACCCTTGCCGGACAGCTCGGCCAGGATCGCCGCCTCTTTCTCGGCCAGTTGCGCAGCCATCGGGGCAAACTCCGCCGCCAGATCAGCGTCATCGGTCTGGGCGGCGAGCGCCTCGGCCCAGTAGCGGGCAAACCAATAATGCGAGGCGCGGTTGTCGGGCTGTCCGACCTTGCGCCCGGGCGACCGGTCGTGATCGAGGATGCCTTGCGTCGCAGCCTCGGCCGCTGCCCCCAGCACGCCCGCCTTGGCGTTGCCCTTGGCATCCGCGAGGAAATTCAGCGACTCGCCCAAGGCGCAGAACTCGCCCATCGAATCCCACCGCAGGTGGTTTTCGCTGTGCAGCTGCTGCACGTGCTTCGGCGCCGATCCGCCCGCACCGGTTTCAAAAAGACCACCGCCCTGCATCAGCTTCACAATCGACAGCATCTTGGCCGACGTGCCCAGCTCGAGGATCGGAAAGAGATCGGTCAGGTAGTCGCGCAGCACGTTGCCGGTGATCGCGATGCTGTCCTGGCCTGCCGTGATCGTCTCGAGCGATTGGCGCGTCGCCTCACGCGGGGCCATGATCATGAACTTGTCGGCGACGCCTGCCGCCTCCAGCGCTGGCGTCACATAGGCGATCAGCCGCGCGTCATGCGCCCGGTTGGCGTCGAGCCAAAAGATCGCCTCGGACCCGGTCAGGCGCTGGCGGTCCACGGCAAGCTGGATCCAGTTTTCGATCGGCGCCTTTTTCACCGTGCACGCACGCCAGATATCGCCTGCCTCGACCGCGTGCGCATGCAGCACGTCACCATTGGCCAGCACGATCCGCATCGTGCCGTTGTCCGCCGCTTCAAACGTCGTGGGGTGCGAGCCGTATTCCTCGGCCTTTTGGGCCATCAGGCCCACATTCGCCACCGCGCCCGCGGTGGTCACGTCCAGCGCGCCGTTTTCTTTGAAAAACTTGATCGTCTCGTCATAGACGCTGGCATAGGAATTGTCCGGGATCACACAGTTCGTGTCGCCCTTGGCGCCACTCTCGTCCCAACCCTTGCCGCCTGCCCGGATGACAGCGGGCATGGAGGCGTCGATGATGACGTCCGACGGCACGTGCAGGTTGGTGACACCCTTGTCGCTGTCGACCATATACATGCTGGGGCGGTCGAGTGCCGCGATCTCCGCCTTGATCGCATCCGCGTTCGGCATCGTGTCGATAGCGGCCAACACGTCGCCAAGGCCCGCATTCGGGTTGCCACCGGCCACCTTGATCGCGGCGCCATGCGTCTGCCAAACCGGGCCCAGCCACGCCTTGACCGCGTGGCCAAAGATGATCGGATCCGACACTTTCATCATCGTGGCCTTCATGTGCAGCGAGAACATCGTGCCGTCAGCCTTGGTGTCTTCGATCGCGCCCTCGAGGAAGGTCGCAAGGGCGGCGGCGGACATGAAGGTCGCGTCCGCCACGGTGCCCACGTCCAGCGGCCAGACGTCCTTGAGGACGGTCACGGTGCCGTCTGCGGCCTCGAACTCGATGCGCGCATCACCGGCCTGGTCTGCCGTGATCGTTGCCGATACCTCGTTGGCGTAAAAGTCATTGCCCGGCATCGACGACACCTTGGTCTTGCTGGAGGCATCCCACGTGCCCATCGAGTGCGGGTGCGCCTGCGCGTACTTCTTGACGGCCTTGGCCGAACGGCGGTCGGAGTTGCCCTCGCGCAGGACCGGGTTCACCGCCGACCCCTTGATGCCGTCATAGCGCGCGCGCACCTCTTTTTCGGCATCTGTCTTGGG
>JBCBHM010000100.1:0-5888 GCA_038525585.1 Pseudomonadota bacterium | reverse complement strand
CCGACGGGGTCAAGGCCGTCTATACCTGCGCCGACCTCGAGGCGGCAGGCGTGCAGACGATGATCTCGGCCACGCTGGTCAAGAACCAGGATGGCAGCGACGGGGCCAAGACGGACCGGCATGTGCTGGCCAAGGGCCGCGTGCGTTTTGTCGGCGAGCCGGTGGCCTTTGTCGTCGCCGAGACGTTGGCGCAGGCGCGCGATGCGGCCGAGCTGATCGTGTTCGATTACGACGAGCTGCCGGCCAAGATGGACCTGGTCGCAGGCGGTGAGGTGCTGCACGACACCGCCCCTGACAATGTGGCCTACGACTGGGGCATGGGCGACAAGGACGCGACGGATGCCGCGTTCGATGCGGCGGCGCATGTGGTCAGCCTCGATGTCGAGGACAACCGCGTGATCGTCAACGCGATGGAGCCGCGCGGATGCTATGCCGAGCCCGAAGGCGCGCGGTTGCATGTGGCCGTGAACGGTCAGGGCGTATGGGGGCCCAAGGGCAATATCTCTGCCGCGTTGGGGATGGCGCCGGACGACCTGCGCGTGACAAACCCCGACACCGGGGGCGGTTTCGGGATGAAAGCGTTTCTCTACCCCGAGAACATCCTGGTGCCCTTTGCCGCGCGGGCGCTGCGGCATCCGGTGCGCTGGATGTCGGAGCGGACCGAGGCGATGCTGTCGGACAATGCCGGGCGTGACCTGACCACGCTGGCCGAGCTGGCCTTTGACGCAGGTGGCCGCATCACCGCCTATCGCAGCCATATCAAGGCGAATATGGGGGCGTATAACTCGCAGTTCGCCCAGGCGATCCAGACGCAGCTGTATTCCCGGGTGCTGACGGGCGTGTATGACATCCAGACGATCTTCATGCGCTCCGAAGGGTTCTTTACCAACACCACGCAGGTCGACGCCTATCGCGGGGCCGGGCGGCCCGAGGCGATCTATGTGCTCGAGCGGGTGATGGACCGCGCCGCGCGCGAGTTGGGGATGGATCCGCTGGCGCTGCGCCGCAAGAACTTCATCAAGCCCGATCAGTTCCCCTATGACACGCCCGTGGGCGAGACCTACGATGTGGGCGATTTCGACAAGGTGCTGCGCCGGGCCGAGGCCGAAGCCGATCTGGCGGGCTTTGCTGCGCGCAAGGCGGCGGATGAGGCGGCGGGCCGCATGCGCGGTCTTGGCCTGTGCTATTACATCGAAAGCATCCTGGGCGATCCGGCAGAGACGACGAAGGTCGAGTTTGCCGCGGATGGGCGCGTGCTGATCTATGTGGGCACGCAGTCAAACGGGCAGGGACACGAGACCGTCTATGCCCAGTTCCTGAGCGATCAAACCGGCGTGCCGGTCGAGATGATCGACGTGATCCAGGGCGACAGCGACAAGATCAAGCAAGGGGGCGGCACCGGTGGCTCCCGCTCTGTCACCGTGCAGAACAACGCGACGCTCGCGACCGTCAGCGCGATGGTCGAAGGGTTCGCCGCGTTCCTGAGTGACGAGACGGGCGTGCCTGCTGCCGAGATCACCTTTGACGACGAACGGTTCCGCGTCGACGGCTCGAACCTGACGCCGACCATGATCGAGGTGGCCGAGATGGCACGCGAGGCCGGGCGCGATGACCTGATGGTGCATGAACGCCGCGTCAAACTGGATGCGCGCAGCTTTCCCAACGGCTGCCATGTTACAGAGGTCGTGATTGACCCGGACACGGGCGTCTGTTCCGTGGACCGCTACACCGTCGTTGATGATTTTGGAAACCTTATCAATCCGATGCTGGCCGAAGGTCAGGTACACGGCGGCGTGGTGCAGGGCATCGGTCAGGCACTGACCGAGCATGTGCAGTTCGATGAGGACGGCCAATTGCTCACAGCAACGTTCATGGATTATGCCTTGCCGCGTGCGGCGGACGTTCCCATGATTGGGTTCACGTCCGAACCGGTGCCGTCCACGGCCAACATCATGGGCATGAAAGGCTGTGGCGAAGCGGGGACGGTCGGAGCGTTGGCTGCGGTCGCCAACGCGGTGCAGGACGCGCTATGGGAGCGTGGCGTGCGCCAGGCGGATATGCCGTTCACGCCGCGACGCGTTTGGGAATTGCTACAGGATGGTGCTATCGCGGCTGAATAGACGCATTGCCCGGCTGCTGCAGGGTCACTTTGGCAAGGGTCTGCCAGAGGTCGACCCGCCCGTGCGCGGCCATACCATCCATGTGATCATAATCGACGGCACCATGTCGACGCTCGAGCCGGGCGAGGAGACCAATGCCGGGCTCACCGCCAAGCTGCTGCACGAGATGGGCGCGAGCGTGTCCGTCTATTACGAGCCGGGGCTGCAATGGTCGCACTGGCGGCGGGCGGGGGATGTGATCTTTGGCCGTGGAATCAATCGCCAGATCCGCCGGGCATACGGCTATCTCGCGTCGCGGTATCGGCCGGGCGACCAGATCTATCTGTTTGGGTATTCGCGGGGGGCGTATGCGGCCCGGTCGCTCGCCGGGGTGATCGACAGGGTGGGGCTGTTGCGGGCCGAACACGCGACCGAGCGCAACGTGCGCACGATTTACCGACATTACGAATGTACGCCCGACAGTGCGGCGGCGCAGACCTTTGCGTCCGCCACCTGCCACGACACCGTGGAAATCGAGATGATCGGCGTGTGGGACACGGTGAAATCGCTGGGCCTGAACATGCCGGTGCTTTGGCGTCTGAGCGCGCCACGGCACGCCTTTCACAACCATCATCTGGGCAAATCGGTCAAACGCGGCTTTCACGCATTGGCCCGGAACGAGACGCGCGTGGCCTATGCGCCGGTGATGTGGGAAACAACGGACGCGTGGGACGGCGATCTGGTGCAGATGTGGTTCCGGGGCACCCATGGCGATGTCGGCGGGCAACTTGCGCATCGCAACCACGCGCGGCCCCTGTCAAATATCCCCTTTGTGTGGGTGCTGGAACAGGCGCAAGCCTGCGGCCTGCCACTGCCGGAAGGCTGGTCCGCACGATATCCGCAGGATCCGGCCGCCCCCTCCATCGGGACTTTTGTCGGTTTTGGCCGTTGGTTCATCACGCGCCGGGCGCGCAAGGTCGGGCTGGATCCGTCGGAACGGGTGCACCCGTCGGTGGCCCAAACACCGCCGCCGCGTACATGGGCCGAATGGTTGGCCAGTTGGCGGGGGCAGGGCGCAGACATCGCCTGACGGGCGAGATCAGTAGATGTAGCGGATCTGATCGGTCCAGTACCGTTCGACGCGTTTCAGCGATCCGGTGATGTCGGTGATGCCCTCGGGGCCCAGTACACCCTTGGCTTGCAGCCCTTCGGCGTGACGTTCGAACAGATCGGCGACCACAGACCGGATGTGCCGCCCCTTTTCCGTCAGGCGCACACGCACCGAACGGCGGTCGATCTCGCAGCGTTGATGATGCATGTAGCCCATCTCGACCAGCTTCTTGAGGTTGTAGCTGACATTCGAGCCCTGGTAATAGCCGCGGCTTTTCAGCTCGCCCGCCGTCACCTCGTTGTCGCCGATGTTGAACAACAGCAGCGCCTGCACGGCGTTGATGTCGAGGACGCCGACACGCTCAAACTCATCCTTGATGACATCGAGCAGCAGCCGGTGCAGGCGTTCGACCAACGACAACGCCTCGAGATACGCCATCATGAAGCCACGGTCGCCACTGCTGTCAGCCATGCCAGGTACGTTTTCAATCGGGTCTTGAATGCTCATCCGACAGCTCCAGTTCGCTCTGCTCGGATGTCAAAATGGGGGGGATTCGGAAATTTTCGGTTAAAGGCGCAATGCCTTGTTTTTACTTCTGAAAAACGACCGATATCTCAGCGATCAGATCCGTGAATTGCGCCGGCGCCGGTGCTTGACCCGTCACCCACTGGTACAGATCCTGATCGTTTTCGCCCAGAAGCGAATCATACAGGGCCAGTTGCGCGTCCGACATGCCCTCCAACTCGGCCCGCGCATAGGCCGACAGGATCAGGTCCATCTCCTTGATCCCGCGGCGCATCGACCGCATGTGCAGCCGTTTGATCCTGTGTTCGCGCAGCTCCTCAGGCATCCGGCGTCTCGTTCATCGCGGCGCGCAGCCGTTTTTCCAGCCGCCCCACCTGTTCGGCGCGTTTCAGCAGATCGGCGCGCAGATCACGCATCTCGATCATCAGATCGCGTACGGTTTCGTTCACCGGGGTCACATCCGTGGGGGCATCGACGCCTTCGCCTTCGCCGGTCATCAGCCACATCATCGACACGTTCAGGATGCCCGCCATCATCGACAGGCGGTTGGCGCGCGGCTCGCTCAGGTCATCTTCCCATGCCCGCAACGTCGCGAGGCGCACCCCAAGGCGCTTGGCCAGCTGCTTTTGCGTCATGCCGGCCTGCTCGCGCGCACCGGCGGCCCGGTCCCCGAAGGTGGCGGCATCTTCGCTGTACCAATCTTGCATATCGTCCATGGATGGTCTCCCTTGCGTGGATTGTGCGGTTGATCGCCTGGCATGCGGTGCGTATCACGCAACCACCTACAGATGTAACCCGCCGAGGCCCAGCATGACCTTCCTTTCCGCGACACTCGACCGCGTCAAACCGTCCCCGACCGTGGCCCTGACCGGCAAGGTGGCCGCGCTCAAGGCCGAAGGGCGCGACATCATCGGGCTGGGCGCGGGCGAGCCGGACTTTGACACGCCGCAGAACATCAAGGATGCCGCCGTGGTGGCCATCGCCCTGGGCAAGACAAAATACACACCTGTCGACGGCATCACCGAGCTGAAAGAGGCCATCGTTGCCAAGTTCAAGCGCGACAATGCGCTCGACTACACCACCGCGCAGGTGACCGTGGGCACGGGCGGCAAGCAGATCCTCTACAACGCGCTGATGGCGACGCTGAACGAAGGCGACGAGGTTGTGATCCCCGCGCCCTACTGGGTCAGCTATCCCGATATGGTGCTGCTGGCGGGCGGCACGCCCGTGATCGCGGAGGCATCGCTGCAGACCGGGTTCAAGCTGACCGCCGATCAGCTCGAGGCCAGCATCACCGACCGGACCAAGTGGTTGATCTTCAACTCGCCTTCGAACCCCACGGGCGCGGGCTACACGCGCGACGAGCTCAAGGCGATCACCGACGTACTGATGCGCCATCCGCATGTCTGGGTGATGTCGGACGATATGTACGAACATCTCGTCTACGATGATTTCGAGTTTTGCACGCCTGCCCAGGTCGAGCCGCGGCTGTACGACCGCACGCTGACGGTCAATGGCGTCTCCAAGGCCTATGCGATGACCGGCTGGCGCATCGGCTACGCCGCGGGGCCCGAAACGCTGATCAAGGCGATGCGCAAGGTGCAGTCGCAATCCACGTCCAACCCGTGTTCGATCAGCCAATACGCCGCGGTCGAGGCGCTGAACGGCACGCAGGACTATATCGCGCCCAACAATGACATCTTCAAACGCCGCCGCGATCTGGTGGTCGACATGCTGAACGCAGCCGAGGGGATCCGCTGCCCCGTCCCGGACGGGGCCTTTTATGTCTATCCGTCCATCGCGGGCTGCATTGGCAAGACCTCCAAGGGCGGCACGCTGATCGCGGATGACGAGGCGTTCTCGTCCGCCCTGCTCGAGGAAACGGGCGTCGCGGTCGTTTTCGGGGCCGCATTCGGGGTATCGCCGAACTTTCGCGTCAGCTACGCTACGTCGGATGAGGCCCTGAAAGAGGCCTGCACCCGCATCCAGGACTTCTGTGCGGGGCTCACATAACGAGGGACGAGCATGGGCACCGAGTTGCCAGACTACTACTTCCGGGTCCGGGAAAACGGGGCTGCGGTGTTTCGGGTCGACACCGAAAACCGCCAGCGCCGGATCGAGATGGACCAGATCGCCGTGATCAACATCCGCAA
>JBCBHM010000099.1:0-6312 GCA_038525585.1 Pseudomonadota bacterium | reverse complement strand
TTGCGCAGGCGCTTGATGTGGCTGTCGATGGTGCGATCATCCACATAGACCTGATCGTCATAAGCCACGTCCATCAGCTGGTCGCGGGATTTGACGAAACCGGGCCGTTGCGCCAGCGCCTGCAGCAGCAGGAATTCGGTCACGGTCAGCGACACGTCCTTGCCCTTCCAGCTGACCGAATGGCGCAGCGGATCCATGCGCAGGTCGCCCCGCTCCATCACCTTGGTCTCTTCGGTGGTGCCCACCTCTTCGCTGGCGACAGCATCCTGACGGCGCAGCAGCGCGCGAATGCGTTCGACCAACAGCCGCTGCGAAAACGGTTTTTTCACATAGTCGTCGGCGCCCATGCGCAGGCCCAACACCTCGTCAATCTCATCGTCCTTCGACGTCAGAAAGATCACCGGCATCGTGGTCTTCTGGCGAAGCCGCTGCAGCAGGTCCATGCCATCCATGCGCGGCATCTTGATGTCCAGCACAGCCATATCCGGAAGACGCTTGTTGAACGCGTCAAGCGCGGCTTGACCGTCATTGAACGTTTCGACCTCGAACCCCTCAGCCTCAAGCGTCATGGAGACAGACGTTAGGATGTTCCTGTCGTCGTCAACCAGTGCAATCTTGTTCATTGCCTGTTTCCTTTTACTACTCGAATTTATTGTTTGTTTTCCCGCCATATTCCCGCTTTTGGCCTTTCGAATCAATCAAGAAGTGCGAATCAGGTGCCGAATGGCCCCTCACACTCGCCAGAAATTGGTTAGGAATGG
This sequence comes from Pseudomonadota bacterium, assembly GCA_038525585.1. Taxonomy (GTDB): domain Bacteria; phylum Pseudomonadota; class Alphaproteobacteria; order Rhodobacterales; family Rhodobacteraceae; genus Tateyamaria. The sequence goes on along the minus strand of JBCBHM010000099.1, from coordinate 5,551 downwards.
CTAAATTGCCGCACATTCGCCTCTGACGAGTCGGATCGGAAACACTGTTTGCGCAACCGGTCGCCATGGTGGCGCTAACTGCGACACGCTCTTCTGTTCAGCTCGCAAATCAGCATGTTAAGACCATCAGGCGCCCGGTCCGGCACCGGGCCTGCAGTGATCTGAGCAACACCGAACGCCGCGACATCAGGAGACATCGCATGACCATTGGACGGGTTAACCCGCAGTTCCGCCTCGAAGATCAAGGGATCACAGGGTTGGGCGATGTCTATTACAACCTGATCGAACCGACCCTGATCGAACGCGCCCTGGCGCGCGGCGAGGGGCAGTTGGGCAAAGGTGGCGCGTTCCTCGTCACCACGGGCAAATTCACCGGCCGCTCGCCCAAGGACAAACACGTGGTCAAGACCGACAGCGTGGCCGACAGCATCTGGTGGGACAACAATGCCGAAATGTCAGAAGCGGGGTTCGACGCGCTGTACCAGGACATGGTCGCGCACATGCAGGGCGGCGAATATTACGTCCAGGACCTGACGGGCGGGGCCGATCCCAGCTATTCCATCAATGTGCGTATGGTGACGGAGATGGCCTGGCATGGCCTCTTTATCCGCCACATGCTGCGCCGTCCGGATGCAGAGGACCTGGCCGATTTCGTGGCTGATTTCACGGTGATCAACTGCCCGTCCTTCCAGGCGGACCCCGCCAAGCATGATTGCCGGTCCGAGACGGTCATCGCGATGAATTTCGACCGCAAGATGATCCTCATTGGCGGCACGGAATATGCGGGCGAGAACAAGAAGTCGGTCTTTACCCTGCTGAACTACCTGCTGCCCGAGCGTGGCGTGATGCCCATGCACTGCTCGGCCAACCACGCCCATGGCAACCCTGTGGACACCGCCGTTTTCTTTGGCCTGTCGGGCACGGGCAAGACAACGCTGAGCGCGGATCCGGGGCGCACGCTGATCGGGGATGACGAACATGGCTGGTCCGACCGCGGCACCTTCAACTTCGAGGGCGGCTGCTATGCCAAGACGATCAACCTGAGCGCCGAAGCCGAGCCCGAGATCTATGCCACGACCGAAAAGTTCGGGACGGTGGTCGAAAACATGATCTTCGACCCCGACACCAAGGATCTGGATTTCGAGGATGACAGCCTGACGGCGAACATGCGCTGCGCCTATCCGCTGCACTATATCTCCAACGCGTCCTCTTCGGCCCTCGGCGGTCACCCCAAGAACATCATCATGCTCACGTGCGACGCGTTTGGTGTCCTGCCGCCCATCGCGCGGCTGACGCCCGCGCAAGCGATGTACCACTTCCTCAGTGGCTTTACCTCGAAGGTCGCGGGGACCGAGCGCGGCGTGACAGAACCCGAGCCCACCTTCTCCACCTGCTTTGGTGCGCCGTTCATGCCGCGGCGCCCCGAAGTCTATGGCAAGCTCCTGCAGGACAAGATCGCCAAGCATGGTGCCACGTGCTGGCTGGTGAACACCGGCTGGACCGGTGGCGCTTACGGCACCGGCAGCCGCATGCCGATCCGCGCCACGCGCGCGCTGCTGACCGCGGCGCTGGATGGCACCCTCGCGGCGGGTGAGTTCCGCAAGGATGCGCATTTCGGCTTTGACGTGCCGGTATCCGTGCCGGGCGTGGCCGACATTCTGCTGGATCCCCGCCGGACCTGGGAGGATGGCGCCGCCTACGACGTGCAGGCGGGCAAACTGGTCGACATGTTCTCGGCCAATTTCGAGCAGTACCTGCCCTATATCGACGAGGATGTCCGCGCCGCGGCCATCGGGTGACGAAGCGCTGTCGCGCTACGCCGCTTTCCTCCGGGCCGTTGACGTCTTGCCGACGGCGATGGGCAGACGCAGCAGATAATCGACGTCCTCGCGGTGCAGATAGGCCATCGCCGTCTCGAATGGCGGCCGCCCATCGCGGGGATACCAGTGCAGCGCCGCGGGGTCGGTGTGCATCCAACCCGTGCGTGCGGCGAGCCCCTTGTAGTGCACCGTGTTCAGCATGAAGGCAAAGATGTGGTCGGGGTCCCAATGCTGGGTCGCCATCCAGAACCCGTAGCGGCACAGCACCGTGGACAGCCCGCTGCCGCGATACGCCCCATTGGCGTCACCAATCCAGAACTCCCCATGATAGGCCATACGGCCCGTCATCCGCTGCGCACCCGGGCCCGCCTGGTAGCATGAGCGGTCCAGATCAAGCGCGACAGAGGGCGGCGGGAAATCGGTAAAGTTCGCCTTGAGGTGGCTGGCCAGCGTGCTGCCCGTGACATCCAGCAATCGCAAGGCCTGCGAATGGACGACATGCCCGGCGCCGTCGATCCCTAGGATCCAAAACGCCGAACCGTCTGAAAAATCGTTCATGTCCGGGTCGAAGGGGACCCCGACTGTATGGTCCGGCCGCGCATCGCGCAGAATTGCGCGGTATTGTTCGAAATCATAGCCCACCCGCAGGGTAAGGTCGTGTGAAGCGAACAAGCGCAAGCTGGAGGCGACGAAACGTTCCGCCATCCGCATATTCTGAAAAGTCACCCGAGTCTCTCCTTCTCGCATAAAGTGAAATCACTTTAGCGGAGAAAGACGCAAATGCCCAAATGTGGTTAACCGCTCTCGAAATCTACGACAACGTCGTCTGACATGTCCTGGAGAGAGGACTGATCAAGGCCCGCAACACGGATGGTATCGGGCCGGTCGACCAGCACCATGAGCGCAAAACTGCCGTCCGGCATGTGACAGCCCAGCAGCAGCCGTTCGAACACCAGATGCTCGGGTATGCCGCCCACCGATCGCGGCAGTCGGGTCACCACCTGATCGAGGCGCATGCCGCCTGTCGTCTGCACCTCGCGCAGAGGCACGTCCATGACGCGCGCCAGTTCGGGACCGAACGGAAACTGGTCCAAAGACCGGCCCACGCTGCTGCGCGCCGCCGCCCAGCCCCACCATTTGGAGTAGAACGACCGCTCTCCGACTTCGGTGCACAGCCAACCCGCCGCGGTGTCACGGTAGATCAGCGCGTAGGACCGCACCGGCTGGATGAGATCGCTTTCCAATGCGCCCTCGGCGGCGGCCCAGCACTGGATAGCGGATCGAAACAGGCCCGACGGGTTCGACCAGGCGACACTGATGGGTTGCTGCTGCTGGTAGTAGTACCAGCCCGTCTCGTCGACATAGGACATGCCCATCAGGCCATCCACGTCCTTGATCTGGCCGCGCAGCCAAAGCCGTCCGTGGCCCAAAAGCGATTCGGCCGCCGGAAGGGCCGCCAACCCCGCCTCGGTCAATTCGTAGCGGCGATTGACGACATGAAAGAGCGTCTCGCCCCGCATCTCTTCCAAAAGAGCAATATGGCGGCGCACCGTCTGGCGCGTGCTCTTCAACTCAGTGACCGCATGGGACAGGTTCAGCGTCTTGGCCAATGTGGTGAAGGACCGCAGCATTTCGAACAGCAGGGGCTGGTTCATTTCCTTGAGCTGGGTCACGGGTGCGTTCACTACATAGCCTCTCAATGTATTATCGGTAACACCTTAACGTTAAGAGTTTCACACATCAATGCTACATTGGCGTGTATTTACGTTGCACATCTAGTCAATTGAAACATGTTTCCCGATTTCGGACACCTCATCCCCAAGGAAACAACGGGAGTAATGGTACGATGTCGCATCCAATTGACATCCATGTTGGAAAACGGCTGAAGCAGATCCGGACATTGCGGCGCATGTCGCAGACGGATGTTGCCAAACGGTTGAACCTTTCGTTCCAGCAAATTCAAAAATACGAAATCGGCTCGAACCGCATCGCGGCCAGCCGCCTGTTCGAATTGTCGCGCATTCTGGATGTGCCCACGTCCTACTTCTTTGAAGGTGCGGCCGAGGTGGAAAGCCTGCCCCGGCGGGACAATGGCCTCGATATCGTCAACGCGCTCGCCGCGATCGAAGACGAAAAGATCAAGTCGCGCATCGTCACGTTCATCGAAGACGTGTCGGGCCTGACTGTGTCGCGTCGCGCCTCCTGACGGTCACGCGACCAAGGCGCGTCGGATCAGGTTCAGCCCGACCACAAGCAAGACCAGAAGGGTCACGCGCCGGAACACCGCCTGATCGATGCGATCAAGCAGCTTTCCCCCGATCCATTGACCCAGCAGCGCAGGCAGTATCAGTGCCGCACTGAAGGGCAGTGTTTCGGGGCGCAACACACCCGATGACATATGCGCGGCGGCAAGCGCCACCGATCCCAGGCCGTAGATGACGCCCTGGGCCCGCATCTGTTCCGATTTTTCCGTCCCCAAAGCGGTGAGATACAGCACCGTCGGCGGCCCCCACACGCCCGAAATCCCCCCGAGGAACCCGGCAAAGGCGCCGATGCCCGCCTCGACGTCAGCGCGCCGCCGTTCCAGCGTAAACCGCCAGCCCGCCAGCTGCAGCAGGGCAAAGCCCACAACCGGAACGCCAATGATCCCTAGCAGGACAGGGATGGGCAGCACGCGTACCAGTTGCGCGCTGAACAGCAAGACCGCACCGCCCACACACAGATACAGCCAGAACCGCCGCGCCGTGGCCACCGCAGCCGCAGCACCCTGGCGCGTTGCCTGGGCGACATTTGTGACAAGTGTTGGTAGAATCAGTCCCGCCAGCGCCAGTTCCGGCGCCATCAAAGTGGAGAGCAATGACACCATGACCATGGGCATGGCGAAGCCAACGACACCTTTTACCGCGCCTGCCAGCGCGGCAATGGCAAAGGCGGCAGCCCATAATCCGGGCGACAAGAGGCTGAACAGGGCATCCATCGCGCCCTCTTAGACCGGCTAGTGCCGCACTGCAAAATATCAACGCGAAACTTAAGAACAAATCACCGCACCCAAACGAATAATTGTTGCGCTGCACCTGCATAATGACTAGACAACACCGACCTGTAAAAGAGGATTGACCGATGGCACATGACGGACAGGATTTGGGGCACATGACCCCGGTATTGCTGGATAACCTTCTGGAGCTGACGGGCGAAGCCATTGCTCCGCTCGAATCCGTGCTCGACACGGCACGCGATCGCGTGCGGACGCTGGTCAGCGCCGAGGGTCGCGTCTCCTCCGCGCTGGTCGAACAGCATCAGACCGCCGCACACGGCTTGGCTTGGCTGGCAACCTATGTCGAAGCGCTGCGCCAGATGCAGAAATGGGCCACGACGCTGGATGCGCAATCCAAGTTCGGCGAGGTCGAGGCGCTGATCCACCAGATCGCCTTTGGCGAGTACCTGTGGCAGGTCTATGGCGGCATCCAGATGAACCAGGGCGAGGTGCTTCGCCTGCAGGACATGGGGTTGAGCCAGGATGACATGCGCGGCATGATGGCCCCTGCGGTCATGACGCTGACCCAGGGCGGCAACACGCAAGCCGCCCGCATGCGCCTTGTGGAACTGATGCAGGAGCGCAGCGCCGAGATTACGGTGGGTGCCTCCGGCCTCGACGAAGAGCTGGAGATGATTCGCGAGCAGTTCCGGCGCTATGCGGTGGAAAAGGTCGAACCCTTTGCCCACGACTGGCA
>JBCBHM010000098.1:0-6407 GCA_038525585.1 Pseudomonadota bacterium | reverse complement strand
GTCGCGGCCATCCAGCTTGGGTCGGTAGGTGTATAGCTGAGCATGAGGGCGGCACACAGCAACCCGGCCACGCACAGGCCGATCCCGACAAGCTCGCGCCCCCGGCGCTCCAGCGCCATGCTGGTGTTCGGGTCAAAAAGCGGGTCACGCCGCGTTTGAAATGCCATGCCTCGTCCTCGTCTCTTATGCGGCATAGATCACGTCGCGCACGGCCTCGAGCCCGCGCTTGGTGTCTGCCATTGGGGCGACCAGAGCCACCCGGATGTATGTGTGCCCAGGGTTCAACCCATCGATCTCGCGGGCGAGATATGCGCCGGGCAGCACCCGCACGCCTGTCTGTTGCCACAGATCGAGGGCCGCGGCCTCGCCGTCGTCCACCGGCAACCACAGGAAAAACCCGGCCTCAGGCGCGACATATCCCTGCACGTGGCCCAGGATCGCGTCCGCCATGTCGTATTTCTCGTGATACAGCGCCCGGTTCTCGACAACGTGCGCTTCGTCCGCCCACACGGCCGCCGCCGCATGTTGCAAGGGCGAGGGCAGCGGCGTGCCCGCATAGGTGCGCAGCTGCTTGACCTCTCGGATCGTGCCCGGCCCGCCCACGACAAAGCCCGAGCGGAGCCCGGGCAGGTTCGACCGTTTCGACAGCGAATGAAAGGCAACGACACGCTCAGGATCTGCGGTCCCGATGCACTCCAGCACGCCGACAGGCGGCACGTCGCGGTAAATCTCGGAATAGCATTCGTCGGCGAAGATCTGAAAATCGTAGCGTTCGGCAAGCGCAATCAGATCCTGCCAATAGTCCCTAGTTGCCACCGCCCCTTGCGGGTTCGCGGGCGAACACATGTAGCAGGCCACCGCCCGGTTGAGCAGGTCGGCATCCACCGATGCAAAATCCGGCAAATGTCCCGTCTCGGCCGTCGCTGGCACCAGAACCGGTTCGGCCCCGGCCGATATCGCGGCCAGCATATACACCTGATAAAACGGGTTCGGCATCAGCACGACGGGCCGCTGCCCGTTTTTCTCCTCCGGACACAGCGCCATCCCGGCGTTGTACAGCCCCTCGCGCGTGCCGTTCAGCGGCATGACATGAGCATCGGCATCCATGTCCACGCCGTAACGCCGCGCCAGCCAGTCGCAAAAAGCCGACCGCAGTTCCGGGATCCCTTCATTCGGCGGATAATTGTTGAACCCGGCGGCATGCTCCGTGATCACATCCGTCACCCATGCTGGAAAGGCATGTTTCGGCTCGCCAATGGTCATATGCACCACGTCGCCACCGGGCGCATGATGATCCAGCAGAGCGCGCAGACGCGGGAATGCATAAGCCGGAAGGTTCGAAAACCGCTCGGGAAACTTCATGAAACTGCCTCGGTCTCGGGATCATGGATGCCCCGTTTCCGCCAGATTAACCCAAGCGGGACTCCGGCGTCCAGAAAAACCAAACCAAAACGCAGCGACGTGACAAATCCGCCAACCCGCATCTTCTTCTCTTCGACAAATACGGCGGGGGTTTGGGGGCAGAGCCCCCATTCAAAAAATGAGTAGCGTCGCGCAGCGTCCTTTGGATCAGCCAAGCGCCGCTTCCGCAGCGGATCCCAACCGCAAAAGTGCGGCCTCACACCCCGGTTTGCCCAACAACGACACGCCGCAGCTTGGTGTGCCCGTGGGCAAGGTCAGCGCACAAAGCCCCATCAGGTTCCCGACCCGCGTGTTGCGCAGCGCCATCAGGTTTTCCGTCTTGTAGTAATCGCCGTCTGCGTTCAGCCGCTCCAGATTGGGTGGCAGGATCGGCGCCGTCGGCGCAATCACCGCATCGAACGGTGTCACCGCGGCATCCCACGCCGCCCGCGCGGACTCCAGCCTCGCCCAACCGGCATGGTATTCCGGCGCGCTCACATCTGCGCCCGCGCGGAATCGCTCCAGGATCTGCGCGAACATCGCCTCGGGGTTGGCCTCGATCACATCGCGCCACAGGCCATAGGCCTCGCCCGTCAATAGCGGACCGGACAAGCCAAAAACCTCCGCCAATTCAGGCACATCCAGTGGTACGACGACCGCGCCCGCCGCCTCGAACCGCTCCACCGCGCTCTGATATGCCGCCAATGGTGCATCGCGGATGTCATCCAGCACAATCGTCTGCAGCGCCGCAAGGCGCACGCCCTTCAACGACACGCCCCGCAAATCCGGCGCGGCCGCGCCTGCCATCGCAGCGAAAAGCAGTGCGGCGTCCTCCACCGACCGCGTGAGTGGGCCCACCGTGTCGAATTTGAGGCTCAACGGCACACAGCCTTCCAGCGACAGCCGCCCGGCGGTTGTTTTCAACCCCACCAGATCGTTCCAGGCCGATGGGATCCGCACCGACCCGCCCGTGTCCGACCCGATGGCCGCCGGTGCCAGGTCAAACGCCACCGATGCCGCCGCGCCGGAGGATGACCCGCCTGGCACAGACTCGGCGTCGTTCACACAGGGTGGCGTTCCCGTCGACGGGTTATAGCCCAACCCCGAAAACGCCAGCTCGCTCATATGCGTCTTGCCCAGACAGATCAGGCCCTGCGCGGTCGCATTGGCCAGCACCACGGCGTCCCGATCCGGCACGCGCCCCTTGAGCAGGTTCGACCCTGCCTCCGTCCCGTCGCCGCTTGTATCGAACAGGTCCTTCCAGCTGATCGGCACACCGTCGAGCGGCGACAGACGCTGGCCCGCCTTGGCGCGTCGCGACGCGGCTTCCGCCTCCGCCAAGGCCCGTTCGCGTGTCAGTCGCGCATAGATCCGATCGCGCAGATCGTGCCCGTCGATCCGCTCTAGATAGCGTTCGGTCAGCTCCAGCGGGTCGATGTCCCCCGCGCCGATGGCGCGGCCCAGCTCCGCCGCCGTCTTGTCAAACATCTCGCCCTCCACCTCGCCTGTCGGCGACGGTAGCGACGTCGCATCGCATGGACAATCCCAAGGCCACAGCCATATTGCCCGGCATGACGCAGCGCAGCGATATCCTGATCACCGGTGGCGGGCTTGCGGGTCCGCTTCTGGCGCTCGCCATGGCCCAATCGGGGCACCGTGTGACCGTGATCGACGCGCGCCCTGAAAAGGTGCGGCGCAACGCGGCGTTCGATGGGCGCAGCTATGCGGTGGCGCTCACCTCCTGCCGCCTGTTGTCCGGTCTTGGTCTGTGGCAGCAGTTGCAGGAAAACGCCCAGCCGATCCTCGAGATCAAAGTATCCGACGGGCGCGCAGGCCAAGGGCCCTCGCCGTTCTTCATGCATTTCGACCATGCCGAGATCGAGGAAGGCCCGATGGGCCACATGGTGCAGGATCGCTATCTCCGGCGCGCCCTTCTGGACGCGGTCGAGGACAATGACGCCATCACGCACCTTTCGGGCCGCTCCGTCATCCACCAAGAGGCGGGGCCGGGCCATGTCACCGTGACGCTGGACAATGGCGATGGAGTGCAAGGGGCCCTTCTGATCGGCGCCGACGGGCGCGGCAGCGGCACGGCCGACCGCGCGTGCATCAAACGCACAGGCTGGAGCTATGGCCAGACCGCGCTTGTCTGCGCGATCGAGCATGAGCATCCGCATCACGGCATCGCCCACCAGTTCTTCATGCCGCCCGGGCCCCTTGCCATTTTGCCCTTGCCCGGCAACGTCAGCTCAATCGTCTGGAGCGAGACGGCGCAGAACGCCGCCGCGTTCCATGCGCTTGCTGATGGTGATTACCTCACCATGCTGCGCCCCCGGTTCGGCGATTTCCTGGGCGAGATCGGCCTGAAAGGCCAGCGGTACACCTACCCGCTCACGCTGTCGCTCGCACAAAGCATGGTCGCGGACCGCGTCGCCCTGATTGCCGACGCCGCCCACGGTGTGCACCCCATCGCGGGTCAGGGCCTGAACGCAGGCGTGCGCGACATCGCAGCGTTGGCCGAAGTGCTGACGGATGCCACGCGCCGGGGCGAAGATATCGGCAGCGCCCAGGTCCTCGCCCGTTACGAAGCGTGGCGGCGTTTCGACAACACCGCACTTGCGATGGCGACCGACAGCTTCAACCGCTTGTTCTCGAATGACAATACGATGGTCCGCACTGTGCGCGATCTCGGTATGGGTGTGGTCAACGCTCTGCCCGGTCTCCGCCGCAGCTTCATCCGCGAGGCGGCTGGGCTGACGGGTGACCTCCCCCGTCTGATGAAGGGCCAAGCGCTCTAGGGTGTGTCGTCCAGCGACCGCGCCTCGTCCACCAGCATGACCGGGATGCCGTTGCGGATCGGATAAGCGACCCCGGCACCTTCCGAGATCAACTCGTGCGCATCCGCGTCATACCGCAGCGTCCCATGGGTTTCCGGGCAGATCAGTGCCTCCAGCACACGACGGTCCACGGTGCTTGCGCTCATTGCATCATCTCACCTTCGCCACCGCGCAGATCGAACTCGATCAGCGTGATCAACGTTTCGCGCCGTGTGCTGAGCGACGGCGCTTCGAGCAGCGCCTGTTTGTCCTCGGCGTCAAAGTCCAGCATCATCGACAGCGAGTTGATCAGCAGCTCATCATCCGCTTCCTTGAGCGTTTCCCAATCCGCCGACAGTGACCGAGCATCGAAATAGCGCCCCAGCGTATCGAGGAAGTGCTCGCGGTCAAAGCTTGGGTCCGCCTCGGTCCGGCCTCGGTCACGGTCGAACCCGTCCCAGTTGACCTCGCAACGGCGGTAGGGCGTGAAACCCTCGATTTCAGACACGACGCGGAACCGCGAAATGCCCGACAACGTGATGAGATAGCGATTGTCTTCGGTCTCGGAAAACTGCGTGATGCGGCCCGCGCACCCGATGGTGTGCAATCCGTTGCCCTTGCGCCCTTCGACCTCGTTTGGCTGCACCATGCCGATCAACCGGCCGGGCGTTTTCAGCGCATCGTCGAACATCTGCAAGTACCGCGGCTCGAACAGATGCAGCGGGAGTCGCGCACGGGGCAGCAACAGCGCACCCGGCAAAGGAAACACGGGGATTGTCCCCGGAAGGTCCGCCACTTTGATCATGTCAGGTCAGCTAGCCCGTGTGGCCCATCAGGCAAATATCATCGAGCTGAGGCGCCGCCGCCCGTTCAACACAATCGGATCATTGGGCTTGAGCGCATCGAAAATCGTAAAGAGCTGGGTCTTGGCCGCGCCGTCATTCCACTCCCGATCCCGCCTGAAGAGATCCAGCAGCGCATCCACGGCCGCTTCGGCATCCCCGCTGGCATGAAGGGCTTGCGCAAGGTCAAATCGGGCCTGCATGTCGTCCGGGTTCGCCTCGACCGCGGCGCGCAGCTCCGCCACGGGACCCGCATCGGCAGCCTGCTTGGCCAGTTGCAGCTGTGCGTGCGCAGCCTCGAGCTCGGGGCTTTCGGAGATCTCGGCGGGGGCGCCGTTCAGGATCGCCTCGGCCTGATCCAGGTCGTCCATCGCGATATGCGCGCGCACCAGCCCACCGTAGGCCCCCGCATGGTTCGGCTCCTCGCCGAGGATCGCGGCAAAGGTCTGGGCTGCATCGACCGCAGCGCCTTCGGCCAGCATTTCTTCGGCGGCGGCCACGGCATCGTTCAGACTGTCGCTTGGCGCCTCACCGCCCGCCGCCTGGATCACCCGATCCACAAAGGCGGTGATCTCCGAGCCCGGCACCGCCCCCTGGAACCCGTCCACAGGCTGACCCTGCCAGAACGCGTAGACCGTCGGGATCGATTGGATCCGCAGCTGGGAGGCGATCATCTGCGCCTCGTCCACGTTGATCTTGACCATCTTGACGGCGCCCTTGGCGGCCTTGACCGCCTCTTCGAGCAGCGGCCCCAAGGTCTTGCAGGGCCCACACCATGGCGCCCAGAAATCAACGATGACGGGGATGGTCTGAGACATCTCGACCACATCGGCCATAAAGGTCGCCTCGGACCCATCCTTGATCAGATCAGCCGCATCCGGCCCGGCAGACAATCCCAAATCCATGATCCTGATCCTTCCATCACATCTCGGGAGTTATATGGATTGGAATGGAGGGGCTGCCAAGGGGGGAGACGCGTCCCACGCTGGGAGCGGCCGCCACCCACAGAAAATCGAAGACCTAAATATGCGGTTTAGGCAATTGTAAAGATTTCGAAAACGATACCGCAATACTGCGCGCAGCAACGCGCCGACAAGGGCGGCGGCCGTCGCCGGACCGAGGTGACGCCTTGGACCGGGCAACCGCAGACGCGCCGACTGGCTTACCTAAACATCAAACGTCGCAAACACCGGGGCATGGTCGCTGGGCTTTTCCCAGCCGCGCGCGTCGCGCAACACGCGGCTCGAATGCGCCGCGTTCGAGATGTCGGGTGTCACCCAGATGTGGTCCAACCGGCGGCCCTTGTCGGCCGCATCCCAATCCTTGGCACGATAGCTCCACCAGCTAT
>JBCBHM010000097.1:0-6479 GCA_038525585.1 Pseudomonadota bacterium | reverse complement strand
CGCTGCGGCACGAGATCCGGCAAGAGGGGGCGCTGTGCGTGACCGAATGGCAGGATTTGGTGTACCGACCCGAAGCGGATCCGTCACAGGCAAAATCGCAGCCCACGGCCGCGCCGGGCGCGGAGGGTGAACCGGTGCGGTTCGACAGCACGCTGCTGTTTCGGTATTCGGCGCTGACATTCAACGGGCACCGCATTCACTACGACGAAAGCTATGCGCGTCAGGTCGAAGGTTACGATGGCCTCGTGGTGCATGGACCGTTGCTGGCGCAGCTTTTGATATTGAAGGCGACGCGTGAGCTTGGCCCGCTGAAGGCGTTTTCGTTTCGCGGGCACAGCCCGCTGATGCACCACGAAGAGGCCGTCTTGTGCCGCGCAGGCCCCCGCCTGTGGGTGGCGGGACCGGACGGGCGGCTGGTGATGGAGGCGACGGTCTAAAGCGACGCGGCAACCTCGAACCCCTGCGGGATCGTGTTGCGATCCTCCAGCAGCAAATCGGCCATGACGTCAGCGACCTTCGGGGCCATGCCGAAGCCGATTTTGAACCCGCCATTGGCGATGAAATGTCCAGGTCTGCCCGGCCATGCGCCCAACATCGGCGCACGGCTGCGGCTGCGGGGGCGCAGGCCGGCCCAGCGGGCCAGCACAGGCGCATCGCGCAGTGCAGGGACCTGCGCCCGCGCACGTGCGAGCACCGCATCAAGCTGTGCATCGGTGCCGGTGGCATCGTCATAGTCGCGTTCGGTGGTCGAGCCGACGGCGGTCGTCCCGTCCGCATGGGGGATGATGTGCAGGCCGTCGATGAAAAGCTGCGGCGCCTCGGGCGCTGCGTGATCCAGAAGGGCGGCCTGCCCCTTGATCCCGGCGCCCACCAGGCGGGTATGCCCGGCATTCAACGTCTCGAGCCCGGTGACACCGGTGGCGTGCACGATCCAGCCCTGATCCGGGGCATCGGGCGTGATAGGCACGCCTTTGGCGGCCAAGGCCGCAACAAGGGCGGTGCAGGCCTGCCGCGGGTGAATGCGGGCGCTGAGCGTGTCCAAGACTTCGAACCCGGTGGCACTTTCCAACCCCCATCCGCTGTCGGCCGTGGTGCGCACGGTCCAGCTTGCCTCACCGCGCCATAGGTCCTCCGCACCCGCGCATCGGCTGCGGGCGAGGTCGAGCGCATGAGGATCTGTGACGGGCTGCACCCGGCCCGTGCGTGCATATCCCGGCGAGCGGCCAGCGGCATCGGCGACTTTGGCCCAAAAGCCTTCGGCCATCAGGAGGCTGTCGAGTTGGAACTGTTTCTTGGGGTTCCAGTTTTCGGGCACGTGCGGCGCGAGCGCACCGACGATCCCGCCGCTGGCCCCAGACGCCGATCCCTGCGGGTCGACCACCTGAACACGCGCGCCGCGCTGCGCGCAGGTCCAGGCGATGGACAGGCCAAAGATGCCCGCGCCGCGCACTGTGATGTCTGCCGTTGCCAAGCCCCGTCCCTTTCGCCAAGGATGCCGCGACCTCATACAAGGACACCGCATGCAGGACCAGAGCACGACGTTAGAGTGGCGCAACGGGCAGGTGCCCGTTTCGACGCGCTTTGACGATCCGTATTACAGCCTCGAGAACGGATTGGACGAGACGCGGCACGTCTTTCTGGCTGGCAACGCGCTGCCTGCGCGTTTTGTCGATGGGTTTCACGTGGCAGAGCTGGGGTTTGGCACGGGGCTGAACCTGCTGGCCACGTGGGACGCGTGGCGGCATGCCGGTGTCGCGGGGCGCTTGCAATTTACCAGCTTCGAGGCGTTTCCGATGAACTTGGACGACATGCAGATCGCTTTGCGCGCGTTTCCCGAGGTCGCGGCCTTCGCGCAGGAGCTGCTGTCGGCGTTGCGTGGTCCCGGGCCCGTCTATGATCTGGGCGACGTGGTGTTCACGCTGATCACCGGCGATGCGCGCGGGACGTTGCCCGCCTGGCAGGGGCGTGCCGATGCGTGGTTTCTGGACGGGTTTTCGCCCGCGAAAAACCCCGAGCTTTGGGGCGCAGATCTGATGGCGGAGGTGGCCCGCCACACGACCCCGTCCGGCACGGCGGCGACCTACACGGCGGCGGGACATGTGCGGCGCGGACTGGCAAGCGCGGGTTTTGCCGTGGAACGCAGTCCCGGCTTTGGCCGCAAGCGGCATATGACGCGGGCGCGCTTGGCGTGAGCGCAGGCAACAACACACGGCTGGGCATCGCATTGATGATCGCGGTATCGGTCGTCTTTGCCGCGCAGGATGGTATCTCGCGCCACCTCGCGGACAGCTACAATGTCTTTATGGTCGTCATGATCCGGTATTGGTTCTTTGCGGCCTTCGTGATCACGATTGCGTCCCGCAAGGCGGGTGGCGTACGGGCCGCGGCGCGGACTGAGCAGCCTGTCTTGCAGGCCTTTCGCGGCTTGCTGCTGGCGGCGGAGATCTGCGTGATGGTGACCGCCTTCACCGTGTTGGGGCTTGTCGAAAGCCATGCGATCTTTGCCGCGTATCCGCTACTGGTGGCGGCGCTATCGGGGCCCATTCTGGGTGAGCGTGTCGGGTGGCGGCGTTGGCTGGCGATCGGCGTCGGCTTTGTCGGCGTGCTGTTCATCCTGCGGCCAGGACTGGGCGTGTTTGATCCCGCCGCCATCATCCCGGTCGTGTCAGCACTCATGTTCGCGACCTACGGCCTGCTTACCCGCTTTGCCGCGCGGCGCGACAGCACGGCCACCAGCTTTTTCTGGACGGGGACAACGGGGGCCGTGGCGATGACCTGCGTCGGCAGCTGGTTTTGGGAGCCGATGAGCGGCGGGGATTGGGCGTGGATGGGCACGCTGTGCATCACGGGCGCGCTGGGGCACTGGCTGCTCATCCGCTGTTACGAGGTTGCGGAGGCAAGCGCGGTGCAACCGTTTGCCTATTTCCAGATGGTGTTTGCGGCCGGGGTGGGCATCGCGCTGTTCGGCGAAGCGCTGCAGTGGAACGTCGCTCTGGGCGCTGCGATCATTGTCGGTGCGGGGCTGTTCACGCTATGGCGCGAACGGCAGCATGCTCGCACCTGACAGCTCTTCGGAAAACGGGACCGGGTGCGGATCGCTGCCCAGCCGCGCGCGGTAGATCGGCAGGCTTTCGGTGACCCGCATCACATAGTTGCGGGTTTCGCGAAAGGGGATGTGTTCGATCCAGTCGACAATGTCGAAATCGGCGTCAAGATTGCGTGGGTCGCCAAAAAGGTCGATCCAACGGTTTGCCCGCCCCGGACCGGCATTGTAGGCAACCGACATCAGCACGACGTTGCCGCGATATTGGCCCGCAAGCGTGCTGAGATAGGCGGACCCCAGTTCAGCATTGTAGACCGGATCGCTGATCAGGCGTTCGGTGCTGTGTTCTGCGGCACGGTCGAGGTTTCGGGCCACCTCGCGGCCTGTCGCGGGCATGATCTGCATGAGGCCACGTGCCCCGGCACCTGATTGCACGCCGGGGTCAAACTCGCTTTCGCGACGGGCTATGGCGAGGCTCAATTCGGGCGCCATGGGCAGGTTTGCCTCGGCCAGCGGGTGCAAAGGGTAGTAGGGCGCGTGCAGTGTGAGGCCGCGCCGCGCGACCCGTTTGCCGATCATCACGGCGATATGCGCTTGATCGACGTCGAGCGCCGCCTGCCCCAGCAGGCCCGCATCGGCGCGGTCCACGATTTCGGCCAAATGGGTCCAGAAACGTTCGGCGAGGTTGCGTTCGCCGGAGGCCTGCAGGAGCAGCCCCGCCTCGAACAGGTCACGCCGCGCCAGATCGGAATTGCGCCAATCGCCAAAGTTTTCGGCGCCATCAAGGTCCGGGTCCGGTGGCAGGCCCGCGCGTTCGGCTGCGAGCAAGCCGTAGAACGACGTCTGGAATTGTGCGCCATCGGCGTAGGCTGCGGCGGCCTCGGGTGCCTGCGCCAACGCTTCGTGCGCCCGTCCGATCCAATAGCCCGCCCGCCCGCGTGAGATGGGCGAGGCGATGGCGGCGCGGTGGTTCTGGAAGTGTCCAAGCGCCAGTTCAGGATCGTCCAGAAGGCGCAACGCGATGTAGCCCGCCAGCCATTCAAGGTCGGCATAGGCCGATCCGCCTGTGAGGTGATGCCGGGCAGCCATTTGATAGGCAAGGCGCGCGTCGCCATCCCGCATCTCGTCCCGCGCAAGGGCGCGGCGGCGGTTGGCCCAGGCTTCGGGCCGCCCCAGCGCCTCGGCCGAGCTGGAGCGTGCGCGCAAAAGATCCTTGGCCGTGTCCCAAAGCCCCTTTCGCACGCGCCATTCGAACCGGTCGCGCGCCAGGCCCGGATCATCGGCCAGAGCCTCGGGCACGGCATCGATCAGCGCGTTGACGTTGCCCGCCAGGTTCTGAAGGCCGAGCCGGGCGCGGGCCAGCGCGACCTGACCGTCCGGGACGAGGTCGAACATGCGGCGGGCCTGCTCACCCTCACCGGCCCAAAGCATCGCGTCGAGGCGGGCGGCGTGGTGCGGGGCGAGCAATGGGCGGTGCGCTGCGAGGAACAGCCCTTGGGAGGTCACGTTCATCTCCATCGTGCGCCAGGCGAGCACGACATTCGCGTCCGCATCCCCCTGCTGCCCGGCGTTGGCGAGGGCCGCGGCATGCGCCAGCACGCCGCGCGGGGTCTGCGGTGGGTGTTCGGCAAAGAACGCGAGGATGGCGGCATCACCCTGGCGGATCACCGTCGGTTCCGCCCGGCGGCGCAGCAGCGGCTCGCCCGGCCAATCGGGCCGCCGGTCAAGAAAGGCAAGCACCTCGGCATAGCTGCCGCGCCCCGCGCGAAGGCGCTGCCATTCGATGATGTCCGCGGCCACCGGCCCGTCGCGTGCGGCAAGCGTTGCTGCCGCGTCCCAATTGCCATTGCGCAGCGCATCCATCGCCCAGCCCAACGGGCGCGGACGCTCGGACAGCGCGGCGGACACGGTCAGAAAGACTAGGGCCAGAGCGCAGGCTAACCGGGTCATCACTTGCATTTCCTGTTGGGCCATGGTCAGAGCCTTGAGCATATGCCAGGCGTGTGACGTTTCAACTCAACTCTCCGGCATTGCTGACAATTCATCCAGGCCCTCTGCCTGCCAATTGTGAAAAAGGAGCGTGAGAATGTTCAAAGGTTCTATGCCTGCCCTCGTCACGCCGTTTCTAAACGGCGCTGTGGATCTGGAGACCCTCAAGAAGCTGGTCGAGTGGCATATTGATCAAGGGAGCCATGGGCTTGTGCCCGTGGGCACCACGGGTGAAAGCCCAACCCTGACCCACGAGGAACACGAGCTGGTCATCGAAACGGTGGTCAAAACGGCGGCGGGCCGCATCCCGGTCATTGCCGGGGCCGGATCCAACAACACGGTCGAGGCGGTGCGGTTCGTGCAGTTTGCTGCCGAGGTGGGGGCCGATGCGGCGCTGGTCGTCACACCCTATTACAATAAGCCGACGCAGCGCGGTCTGATCGCGCATTACGAGGCCTTGCACGACTGTGCCGACATCCCGATCGTGATCTACAACATCCCCGGTCGGTCGGTGGTCGATATGGCCCCGGCGACGATGGGCGCGTTGGCCAAACTGCCGCGTATCGTCGGCGTGAAGGATGCGACCGGTGATCTGGCGCGGGTTTCGGACCAGCGCATGGCGTGTGGCACCGACTTCGTTCAGCTGTCGGGTGAGGATGCCACAGCCCATGGGTTCAACGCCCAAGGCGGGGTCGGCTGCATTTCGGTGACGGCAAACGCCGCGCCCCGGCTGTCCAGCCAGTTGCAAGAGGCGTGCCTTGCCGGGGACTTTGCGACCGCGTTGGACATTCAGGACAAGCTGATGCCGCTGCACAAGGCGATCTTTACCGAGCCGGGGCTTGTCGGTGCGAAATACGCCATGTCGCGTCTGGGCCTGTGTTCCGATGAGGTGCGGCTGCCGCTGAGCACGCTGTCGGACGAGACCAAGGCGCTGGTCGATGATGGCCTGCGCCACGCGGGTCTGATGAACTGACAGGAGCGGTGGGCGATATCGCCCACCCTGCGCCCTAGCGTTTGCCGTAGTAGAGGCCGACCACATGTTCGGCCTCTGCAAAGAACAGCCAGCGGGCGGCAAGCGCGCCTGCCACGTGGCTGACCACGGCGAGCAGCGCCAACAGATGCGAAAACGGCATCATCAGCAGGACGACGGGCACCACGGCAAAAAGCACGATGGAGATCACGCGCAGCTTCATGCTGTGTTTGCGACCGACGGTGTAGGCGAATTCCTTGAGCAGGTAGTTGGTGCCGGTATGCGGTGGCTCAAACGCGCGCACGGCGCCCATGCTGCCGAGGCCCGTGGCGGTTGCAAGGTCGGTGCCGGACCCGGCCAGCGCGCCATCGCCCTTGAGCCAGAGTGCGACCTGCACCAGTGCCGCGATTGCGATGAGGCCCATGGCCCAGCTGACTTGGCCAGCCAACAACGCGCCGCCACCGAGCGCAAAGCTCA
>JBCBHM010000096.1:0-7280 GCA_038525585.1 Pseudomonadota bacterium | reverse complement strand
CGAGGCGCACGGCCTGTCCGTCACCGCGAGATTGCGCAAGCTCAACCAATAGGGCGGTGTCGCGGCTAAGGTCGCGAACACAGCCATTTCCTTCGGCTCTATGAGGTGAAATCGAGATTATGCTTTCATGGCGTGGTGTCAGAGTTATCCCTACGGGCCAGAATTGCGGTGAATTGTTCCGTGCGAAATGACTTCTTCGTATTTTTTCAACAAACAATCGCTCTGGAAATTTTATGAAGTTCCGATCCAACTTCGTTTTTTGAATTGCAGTGCAGCAAATTGAGATTCTATGTCGCGCATCGCGCTGACGTCAGAACAACCCGTCGTTTCCATCGGACAACGTAACCCCGTGGCCATCCGTTGCGTCACTGCCAACGCGATTGGTCTTGCCAGGGTGCCAGCAGTTCAGCGGGTGATGGACCGGTTCCCGGACCATCGACGCCCACGCCGCGTCTGTTGTCTTCACTGTATTTCAGGACGGCGCCCCACAGCGCTGCAGGGCGCGCCTGAAGGATCACTGTCAGCATGCCGTTTACTGCGTGCGGATCGCTTTGCGCGGTTTCAAGCGCGGATGTCAGATCATTCACGGCATCTGCGTCCCCAAAACGTGCCGCGTAAAGCGCAAAGGCGAACGTGTCAGACTGCGGATCCCCGACAGGTGCTGCACTGTACGCATCGCGAAGCGTTTCCCGGGCATCGATGCGGTAATCCCAAAGCGCGGCGAAACGCTGCGATGCAGGCAAGGTGTCTGCGTGCGGACCAAGCAAGAACCGAGATACCTGCGCATTGATCGCAGAGCGTTCTGATGGCGCCACACTCCGGATCGCAGACAGCAGAGACACCCTTTGTGTTGGGTCAAATTGTTTTGACCCATCGAGAATGAATCCAATGGCAAGTGCGTAACAGTCCGGTGCAAGGGGCTGCCCCGTCTCAACGTAAATCGAGGTTTGAATCAAAGCCTGCAGCCGGTCTGTGAAATCCGGGGTCCTCGATTTCAAGGCACGCACCTCGCCCACGATTTCAACCGGGCAGGTCGCTTGCAGCAGTTCGACGGGGATATCCATTGAGGTCAGGACCTCCTACATTTCTTCCACTGACGATACCGCATGTCTGTTCGGTTCGCACCGCGCGACGACACCGGTCCTTCGTATCCCATCAGGTTCCAATTGTCATCCAGCAGGACGTTTGTCTTGGTTGAGCCTGACATGCGAAACCGGGCGAGCTGCCAAAGTGGGAATTCGTCTTGGTCGGAATCGTGGATGGGATGCGACAGATTTAGGCAATGTCCCAATTCGTGCGCCATCGTGTTGTACGCGCCGGTGACGTCAAAGTCGAAGAACGAGAAAGCACCCTTTCCTGTACCAACGCCACCCGGCACACGGCCCAATCCGCCTGAGTGCGCAGCAACATCGACCCAATAGAACATCTGATAACTGCCGGTGAAGGTTTTTGCGGCCCGCGCCAGCGCCTCAACAGTGATGTTGCGTGCCTGCGAGGAACTGTATGCCGCGGTTTCCGCAATCTTGACATCGCCATGGTCCGTCACCACGAATTTTATAGCAAGCTGATGAAATACCGCGTTTATATACGCTTCCAAGTCCGCCTTGTTGTAATTGGCGGATCGGCTGATCGCCGTCGTGGTTGTGGTTGCTGGCACACCGGACGTTGCAGGCGTGGTCACAATATTCTCACTGACAATACTACAGACATCGACGGCGATCGTGACTTCGGCCGCACACCAGACGTGAATCCAACCCAACGTCTTGCCCGTGCACTTGACTTCGATTGTCGCTTCGCCTGCTGCAAGACCTTCGATTTTAAACTTGGCGCCTGTTGCGGTCGGCAACGGTGCGACAACCTTGGCAATGCTGGAGGGGGCGACGACATAGGTCGCATTGCTAATGCATGCGGCGGTGCCGCCCAGGAAATCGATCACGACTTCCGTTGTCTTGCCCACCGCGACGGACACCCAATTGGAGGCGTCACGATCCTCTTTGTTTGACGGAAGCGTTTTGGCATCTGTCGGTGGTGTAAAGTATTCACCCGCGGAGGTGGCAGGCTTGTTTGTGCGATCGTCAAAAGCGAAGTACGCCGACCGAGGCGAAGACACTGCAAATGTCGCGGCATCCGGGCAACAGGGTGCCACCGGAGCCGCAGGAACGGTCCTGTTGGGTGACGGCGCAGGAGCGAGCGGTGCGGGAGACGTAGGCGGTGGTGTTGCCTGCGCCGCAGGGGCGCCCAAGGTCGGCGCAGTTGTCATGGCCTGAGGGGCAGTCGGCCTTGCCATTGGCCGGGGCACGGGGCGCGTTGGAAGTGGGCGAGGGCGCGGACGTACGGTCATAGTGAACCCGGTTGAGAAGACGCTGCGATCGCGTCACGAAGGGCCGCGTATTTCGCGTCCTCTTCAAGATCACAGGTGCAAATTTCGTGCAGCTGCGGGTCATACATTTCGAATGGACCGCCCATCCAGATATCTTGAAGGGCCAGTTCCCGCATCATGCTCACTTTGCGAAACCCATATCCGTGCAAACGCACGCAGCTTTCCGTCAATGCGTCCTCGAAATCAAGCGCGCTCAGATGACCAACAGTCTCGGGGTCGGACCGAAGCAGCCTTTGCGCCATGTCCGGCGCAAAGGGCCTGAGAACGGAGGCCAGAAGCCCCTCCAGTTCCACCGGATCCAAGTCGTGTTGAAATTGGGTCGTTAGATGCGTACCGGACACGCTGTTGAGAACAAATACCGTTCTGTCGCGGGCGATGTCTCGCGCCAAAATGCCTTCGATGGAGCCCTCAGCGGAGTGGAACAGTTCCCTTGCGCGATCTGGAAGCCGGTGCAGAGCGCTGAAATAGTCGAAGACAGCCGCAGGTTCCCAAAACCGATGGAATGTACGCCCGTTTTTCGGACGCGTGCGCAAAACGCGTTTTTTCAGATGTTGGGCAAGGGCGCTGCCGGGCATCGTGCTGCTCAACATGATCCCAGAGGTCCAGATCGACCAATGCGCGCCAGGCGTTTGATCAAGCAAGCTGCGTGCAAACGCATTTTCAGGATCGATCTGGATCAACCATGGCGCAGCGCCAGCTGCCTCCTTTAACGTGCTGCTGGGGAACAAGCAGTGATGTTCCAGCCCGCAAACCTCAAGACGTTCGGTCAATCCGTCGATTGCTGCACCGTCGGCCACGATCCACTGAGGCGCTGTCATCTTGGACATACACTGCGCCACGGTATCGCCAGTGTGCCGTGCGATACTAAAAAGGACATCCGGTTCGGGTTGCCGAAGCGGCGACGCTAGGTCTTGCCAGAAATCGTCTTGATCGGCATTTGTCATATGACTTTTATCGCGACACTTCGGTGGAAACACAACACGCGCGGTTGTATGCGAAAACGGGCCGCACAAAACCCGTCTATGTTCTGCCGTGATACGTGGGCAATGTCCGCTTTGTGTCGGCTGCGGTGATCGCCCACCGCACGCCATCCCCGACGAAAACCCGCACCACAGCGTTGCCCTGACCGCACACACAGCCTATGCAGGCGCGACCTCGTTCTTTCGTCGCTGATTGCCCATGACCCGTATCACCAACATCACCCTCGATGACGCCAACCTGCCGCCGCCCACGCCCGAGATCGAGCAGGAGCGGAAGGTGGCGATCTTTGATCTGCTCGAGGACAACACCTTTGTCCTGCCGGATCGCGAGGATCGCGCAGCGCCTCCGGGCCCTTACCACCTGGGACTGTCCATCCGCGACAAGCGGCTGGTCTTTGACGTCAACACCGAAGCGGCGGAGAAGGCGGCGGAGTTTCACCTGTCGCTCGGACCCTTTCGCCAGGTGGTGAAGGATTACTTCCAGATCTGCGAAAGCTATTTCGAGGCGGTCAAGAAACTGCCCCCCAGCCAGATCGAGACGATCGACATGGCCCGCCGCGGCATCCACAACGAAGGCAGCCGGGTGCTGCAGGAACGCCTCGCTGGCAAGGCCGAGGTCGATACCGACACCGCCCGCCGCCTCTTCACCCTCATCTGCGTTCTGCATTTCGGAGGGTAGATGCCCCAGCCGTTGCCATCGTCGGTGCTGTTTTGCTGCGATCACAACGCAGTGCGCTCGCCCATGGCCGAAGGCATCATGAAGAAGTTCTACGGCACCGGCACATACGTGCAGTCCGCAGGGGTCAAGAATGACCTCGAGATCGACGGGTTTTCCATCGCCGTCTGCCAGGAGTTGGGGGTGGAACTGAGCCGCCACCGCTCGCGCAGCTTTGATGAGATGGAGGATTGGGGCGACGATCTGGGCTCCTTCGATCTGGTGGTCGCCCTGTCGCCGGCCTCGCAGCGCCGGGCGCTGGATCTGACGCGCGTATACAGCCTCGAGGTCGAATACTGGCCGATCCTCGACCCCACCGGCCTCGGCGAGACGCGCGAGGCGAAACTGGCCAGCTACCGCAACGCCCGCGATCAGATCGTCGAGCGGCTCGTGGCCCGCTGGGGAGAGCCCGAATGAGCATCATCGCCCGCTATTTCGATGCGTTCAATGCAGGGGATGTCGACGGCATGCTCGGTTGCCTGACCGAGGATGTCGCCCATCACGTGAACGAAGGGCAGGTGCGCACGGGCCGCGCCGATTTCGCCGCGTTTTGTCAGCACATGTCGCGCTGCTACGCCGAAGAGCTGCGCGATATGGTGATCTTCGAACACCCCGGCGGCACACGCGCGGCGGCCGAATACACGGTCCACGGCACATATCTCGCCACCGATGGCGACCTGCCCGCCGCCCGCGGCCAGCGCTACACGCTGCCTGCGGGGTCCTTCTTTACCCTGAAGGGCGGCCAGATCAGCCGGGTCACCACCTATTACAACCTCGCCGACTGGCTCAAACAGGTGTCCGCGTGAAGGTCACCAAACTGACGGGTGGCGCGCTGGTCGAGGCCATCGACAGCCTCGCACAGCTGCGCATGACCGTCTTCCGTGACTGGCCCTACCTCTATGATGGAGACATCGCCTACGAGCGGACGTACCTGCAACACTACCAGACCACGCCCGAAGCGGTCGTTGTCGCGGCCCATGTGGGCGATTGGATCGTGGGGGCGGCGACCGCCACACCGCTCCTCGCGCATGCAGGCGAGTTCGGGCAGGCCTTTGACGGCACGGGCATCGACATCGACCGCACGTTCTATTGCGGGGAAAGCGTGCTGCTGCCCAGCTACCGTGGGCGCGGCATCGGCCACAGCTTCTTTGACCTGCGCGAGGCGCATGCCCGCGACTTGGGCTACGACCACATGTGCTTTTGCGCCGTTATCCGGCCCGAAGGCCATGCCCTGCGCCCACGCGCCTATGTCCCGCTCGACGGTTTTTGGGAACGGCGCGGCTATGCCCGCGTGCCGGGGGCCGTGGCGCAGTTCCGCTGGAAAGACATCGACACCGGGACCGAGACGGACAAGCGCCTGCAGTTCTGGATGCGCAGGCTCTAGGCGCAGATCCGCGCCGCAGCGTCGCTATAGGCCCGCCAGCGCGTCCAGAAGCGTTCGTCGATGCTGCGATCCGATTGGCGGACGACCTGCGCCTCGTGCGGGTCGGTGAAAAAGCCCGCGCCCCGGCGCTGGTCGCCTGCGTCAAGCTCACGGTCGGCCACCGCCTGCACACAGCCACAGCGCGCCCGGCTCGCCGCATCCCGCCCGGCCGCGCGGCAGGCCGAATAGATCGGCCCGGTGGCAAAGAGGGTCTGCGACGGCACCGCCACCCGCGTGACGGTGTTGCGGCTGCCCGAACAGGCGGCCAGAACAAGGGCCGCCACGATCAAAAGGGAAATGGGTTTCATGTGCTCGTACCTCTGCCCGGCGGGTATGCCCGCTCTGATATGCCGGACTATGCCGCAAACTAGGGTGGGGGGCAATTGTCGACGCAACTGAGGTGTGGGTGGATTTGACCGGTGGCTATTGGCTGTCTATGGAAGGCAAAAACACATCGGAGAGCAGTATGACCCGAGCCCGCCTGATATTTCTGGTCGCCCTGGCCACAACCACTCTTACCGCCTGCGAAACCATCAAGGGCGTCGGCCGAGACATCACCCGCGCCGCTGACGCCGTCGACCGGGCGATTTAAGGGCACTTGATGCGCCAGTGAGTGTCACCTCGTTAGTTATAGCACAGCGCTTCGCGAGATTGGGGGAACCGAACACCGCTGCCACGCTGCGATGGCGCAAGGAAAACCGCCTGCCAAGACCACAGCCCAAGACCGGCCGCCTAAAACGCCAAAGCTCAGCCCCGCGCGGGATCAAGGCAGCAGACCGCCGCGCATCGACAGGCCCTCCCGCGGCCTTTCGATTTGGTTGGGCTTGTCGCATCAAGGAGCGGAGAATGTACGTGGCCACCATAAAGCGCGACAGAACGTCGGTCGGATCGACAGTCGGGGCCTGGAGCTGCGCGGCTCGACTATCAGTAGACGCCGATTTCCTTGTGTATCGATAGCACCATTGCTTTCATCCGAGAGGTGACCTTATTTATGAGTATGACTGTATTGCGCGCGTTTTCTGAGGATATGGTGAGCAAGTTGACTGGGCTAAGCACAGGTCAGCTGCGCTCTTGGGATAGGTCCGGGTTGTTTGTTCCGAGCCTTGCCGACGACAACCGTAGACTTCCGTACAGTCGCGCATACTCATTTATGGATTTGGCCTCTCTAAGGGTGATCTCGACCTTGAAGTTTGAGCATGGCGTATCGACCCAACACTTGAAGAAAGCTGCGCGAAGACTCAAAGAGCTTGGTCGCGACGATTGGGCAAGCCAGTCGATATACGTTCTCAAAAAGGAAGTTGTCTTCGAGAATGACGGACGTCTTGAAGTGGCCGCCACGGGCCAAGGTGTTCTTAAAATTCCGCTCAAAGTTGCGTTTCAGTCCGTACAGAAGGACGTAGATGCACTATTTAGGCGGGATAAATCCAAGGTCGGACACCTCAGCAAAACGCGGCACATTATGGGGGGTGAAGAGGTGGTCGCAGGAACACGGATCCCAATACGGAGTATCAGATCCTACATAGACATGGGTTTGTCCGACCAACGAATACTCACAGATTACCCGGATCTGAAGCAAGCAGATATTGATGTTGTGCGAAAGGCGTATCGGGATAGCGCTGCATGACCTTCGCAAATGCGTGGTCTTTCTTATGTGATCACAACGTTCCCGAACCGCTTTCCAAATGGCTGGAAGATAATGGCCAATCGGTAACGCGTTCGAAAGACGCTGTCGGAGAGGAGGCTGCTGATCCCATCGTTGCAAAGTATGCTTTGGAGAACAGC
>JBCBHM010000095.1:0-7298 GCA_038525585.1 Pseudomonadota bacterium | reverse complement strand
ACAACGAGGTTCGAGCGCCGCCATGTCAGATCACCTGAAGACCGCTGATATCGACTTGATCCAACGGCTGATCCCGCACAGATACCCGTTCCTTTTGATCGACAAGGTGATCAACATCGACGGCTATCAATCGGCGACGGGCATCAAGAACGTCACCATGAACGAGCCGCATTTTCAGGGCCACTTTCCCGGCAAGCCGATCATGCCCGGCGTCACGATTGTCGAGGCGATGGCGCAAACCGCCGCCGTGATGGTGGGCACCGAACTTGGCATGGAAGACCGCAACATGCTGGTGTATTTTATGGCTATCGACAAATGCAAATTCCGCCGCATGGTGGTGCCGGGCGACCAACTCGCGCTGAAGCTGCGCACGACGCGCGGCAAACCCGGCGGCAAGGTCTGGAAGTTTGCCGGCACGGCAGAAGTAGAGGGCGACATGGCCTGTGAGGTTGAGTTTACCGCAATGATGGACCTGCCAAGCTGATGGCGGGCGTGCACCCGTCCGCGGTGATCGAACCGGGCGCGCAGATCGATGACAGCGCCACGATCGGCCCGTTTTGCGTGGTTGGCCCGGACGTCGTGATCGGCCCCGATGTGACCCTGAAATCCCACGTGGTGGTGACCGGCCAGACAACGATTGGCGCGGGCACGACCGTCTTTTCCTTTGCCGTGATCGGCGAGGTCCCGCAGGACCTCAAGTTCAAGGGCGAGCAAAGCCGGCTCGAGATCGGGGCGCGCAACCGCATCCGCGAGCATGTGACGATGAATTGCGGCACCGAAGGCGGCGGCGGCGTGACGCGCATCGGCGACGACGGCCTGTTCATGGCGGGCTGCCACATCGCGCATGACGCCCATATCGGCAACCGCGTGATCGTGGTGAATTCGGCCGCGATTGCCGGGCACTGCGTGCTCGAGGATGATGTGATCATTGGCGGGCTTTCGGGCGTGCACCAATTCGTCCGCGTGGGCAAGGGGGCGATCATCGGTGCGGTCACCATGGTGACCAATGACGTGATCCCCTACGGCCTCGTTCAGGCCCCGCGTGGCGAGCTGGACGGGCTGAACCTCGTCGGTCTCAAGCGCCGCGGCGTGGCGCGGTCGGACATCACGGCGCTGCGCGCCGCGTTCCAGATGCTGGCGCAGGGTGAGGGCACATTCCACACCCGCGCCGAACGGCTGGGTGCGGAAACCGACAGTGACTACGTGCGCGAAATCGTCGATTTCGTTATGGGCGAAAGCGACCGGCATTTCCTGACCCCGCGATGACCCTTGCGCTGATCACCGGCCGCGGGGCCTTGCCATCGGCTGTGGCCGCGGCACAGGACGCGCCGCCGCTGATCTGCACACTCGCCGGGCACGCACCGGACGGGCTGACGCCCGACCTGACCTTTCGCATCGAAAAACTCGGGGGTTTTCTGCGCGCGCTGGCGCAGCGCGGGGTGACCGAGGTGTGCTTTTGCGGGGCCATCGACCGGCCCAGCATCTCACTGACGCAGCTGGACGCGCCGACGCTTCGCTTGCTGCCTGCCTTGTCCAAGGCCGTCGGCGGCGGTGAAGACAGCGCATTGCGCACCGTTCTGGGGATCTTCGAGGACAAGGGGTTTGCCGTGCGCGGTGCGCATGACCTCGCCCCCGGGCTGCTGCCTCCGGCGGGCGTTTTGACCGACGCACAACCCACCGCACAGACCACCGACACCCTCGCCGCCGCCGAAGCGGTGCAGCGCGAACAGGGGCAGATGGACGAGGGGCAGTCTTGCGTGATCCGCGACGGTGTCGTCATCGCGCGCGAAGATCGCCGGGGAACGGACGCCATGCTTGCGGGGCTGGTGCCGCAACCGACCGTGCCCACGCCGCCGGGTGATGACGACCCCTTTGGCCTGACGCTGGATATGATGGGCGGGATGCTCGATTCTGCAGCCGATTGGCTGTCGGGGCCTGTTGCCGAAGCCCGCGCGAAGGGAAGCGGCGGCGTGTTTTTCAAAGCGCCCAAGCCCGGCCAGGACATGCGGGTCGATTTGCCGACGATCGGTCCGGCCACTGCCGAAGGGGCGATTGCGGCCAACCTCGACGGCATCGTCGTCGCGCATCAGGGCGTCATGATCCTCGACCGCGCCCGCGTCGTGCAGATGCTTGACGACCGGGGGCTGTTCCTTTGGGTGCGTTGAGGGTCTTTCTCATCGCCGGGGAGCCGTCGGGCGATGCCCTTGGCGGGGCGCTGATGGCGGGGCTGAGGTCGCTGTCGGCCGAGGTCGCCTTCGACGGTGTGGGTGGGCCGCTGATGCAGGCCGAAGGTCTGACCAGCCGGTTCGAGATGTCGGAACTCAGCGTGATGGGCATTGCCGAGGTGCTGCCGAAATACCCCCACCTCAAGCGACGGATCCGCGAAATGGCCACCGCCGTCGTCGCAACGCGGCCCGACGTGCTGATCACGATCGATGCGCCGGATTTCTCGTTTCGGGTGGCCCAGCAGGTCAAGGCACAAAGCGATGTGCGCACTGTGCATTACGTCGCGCCGACGGTCTGGGCCTGGCGTCCGGGTCGGGCGCGGAAAATGGCGCGCTTCATCGATCAGGTGCTGGCGCTGTTTCCGTTCGAGCCGCCCTATATGGAGGCCGAAGGCATCGAGTGCGACTTTGTCGGCCATCCTGCGGCGACCGTTCCGCAGGCCACGGAGGCGGAGCGGGCCGCGTTCCGTATCGCACACGGGCTTGCCGAGGCGGAGCCGTTGGTGCTGGTGCTTCCCGGTTCGCGCCGCGGTGAGGTGGCGCGGATGGGCCCGGTGTTTGGCGCGGCGCTGGGGCGGTTGCAGGCTGCGCATCCAGAGATGCGCATGGTGCTGCCCGCCGCGCCCGCGGTGGCCGAGGCTGTCGTGCAGGAGGTGGCGACATGGCCCGTTTCACCGCTTGTGCTCGATCCCCGCGACACCCCACTTGACGAGGCGCTTGCAGAAAAGCGCGTGGCCTTCGGTGCGGCGGACGTGGCGCTGGCCACGTCGGGGACGGTATCGCTCGAGCTGGCGGCGGCCGGCACGCCCATGGTCAGCGCCTTTGATCTGCACTGGCTGAGCCGCGCCATCATCAGCCGCATGGTGACCACGGACACGGGCAGCCTGATCAACCATGTCACCGATACCCGCGTCGTGCCCGAGGTCGTGGGCCGCGACATGACGGTCGACAACACCGTCACCGCGATGGAGGCGCTGCTGGCGGATCCAGAGCCACAGCGCGCCGCCATGTCCCTGACGATGGACCGGCTGGGCCGCGGCGGAGAAGCCCCCGGCCTGCGCGCCGCCCGCGCGGTGCTGAACCGGCTGTAACCAAACGCAGCGCCTGCGGCGCACGACATGATTGATTTGGCGCCTCGGCCCCATCAGCGCGAAGGGATCAGGCAAACGTGTCGGCGAAGGTGCTGCGGTAGAGGGCAGAGAGGTCAGCGAGTGGCGCGCTGGACGTGTTGGCGAACCATACGGTGTCGGAGGTGAACTTGCCCACGGACTGGATCGGGACACCGGCGCGGCCTGCGGCGGTCATCAGGGCCTCGGCCTTGTCGAAGCTGCAGGCGATGAGGTAGCGCGCCTGATCCTCGGCGAAGAGGAACGCGCTGTCGTCGCTGTCGAGCCACACGCCGACGCCTGCGGCTTCGGCCATCTCGAACGCTGCGAGGGCGAGGCCGCCATCGCTGAGATCCGTGCAGGCGGTGATCCAGGTGTGATTGTCGCGGATAAAGTCGCCATGCCGCTTTTCGGTGTCGAGATCGACGGGTGGGGCGTCGCCTTCGGCGCGGCCAAAGACTTCGGCCAGCAGGGCGGACTGGCCAAGATGGCCGGTTGTTTCACCTACCAGCAGGGCGACATGGCCATCCCGCACATCGCAGCCGATCATGTCGTCCGGCGTGGCGATGAGGCCCACTGCACCGATGGTCGGGGTGGGCAGGATCGCAGCGCCATCCGTTTCGTTGTAAAGCGAGACATTGCCGGACACGATGGGCATGTCGAGCGCGGCACAGGCCTGGCCGATGCCGTCGAGCGCGCCGACGAACTGGCCCATGATGCCGGGCTTTTCGGGGTTGCCGAAGTTGAGGTTGTCGGTCGTGGCCAGCGGTTTGGCCCCGGTGGCGATCAGGTTGCGGTAGGCTTCGGCCACCGCCTGCTTGCCGCCCTCCACCGGGTTGGCCTGCACGTAGCGGGGGGTCACGTCCGAGGTGAAGGCCAGCGCCTTGTCGGTGCCATGCACGCGCATGATACCCGCGCCAAGCCCGGGGATGCGGGCGCTGTCGGCCATGACCATGGTGTCGTATTGCTCGTAGACCCACGCCTTGGAGCTGTAGTTGGGGCTGGACAGCAGCGCCTTGAGCGCGTCGACAGGATCGACGCCGGGGACGTCGCCCAATGCCTCGGCGGGGGGTGTCGGCTCCCACGGGCGGTCATATTCGGGCGCCTCGGACGACAGCTTGGACAGCGGCAGGTCGGCTTTGACCACGCCATCATGTTCAATGATGAACCGGTCTTCTGAGATCGTCTCGCCGACGATGGCAAAGTCGAGGTCCCATTTGTCGAACACCGCCTTGGCCTCGGCCTCAAGCTCGGGGCGCAGGACCATCAGCATACGCTCTTGGGATTCCGACAGCATCATCTCGTAGGCGGTCATCTGCGCTTCGCGCACAGGCACAGCGTTGAGGTTCAGCTTGACGCCCAAGCCGCCCTTGTCGCCCATCTCGACCGCCGAACAGGTGAGGCCCGCGGCCCCCATATCCTGGATCGAGATGACGGCACCCGTTGCCATCAGCTCGAGCGTGGCCTCCATCAGGCGCTTTTCGGTGAAGGGATCGCCGACTTGCACGGTGGGGCGCTTTTCCTCGATCGTGTCGTCAAACTCGGCCGAGGCCATGGTGGCGCCGCCGACGCCATCACGGCCCGTCTTGGCGCCGAGATAGACGACGGGCATGCCCACGCCGGAGGCGGCGGAGTAAAAGATCTTGTCCGCATCCGCGAGACCCGCCGCAAAGGCATTGACCAGGCAGTTGCCATTGTAGGCCGGATCAAACCGCACCTCGCCGCCCGCGCAGGGCACGCCGAAGGCGTTGCCATAGCCGCCGATGCCCGCGACCACGCCGTGCACCAGCTGGCGTGTCTTGGGATGGGTCGGCGCGCCAAAGCTCAGCGCGTTCATCGACGCGATGGGCCGCGCGCCCATGGTG
The DNA here is from genome assembly GCA_038525585.1 of Pseudomonadota bacterium. Taxonomy (GTDB): domain Bacteria; phylum Pseudomonadota; class Alphaproteobacteria; order Rhodobacterales; family Rhodobacteraceae; genus Tateyamaria. Next base: position 2,102 of record JBCBHM010000095.1, on the reverse strand, counting down.
AACACATCCCGCAGGATGCCGCCCATGCCCGTCGCCGCCCCCTGATAGGGCTCGATATAGGAGGGGTGATTGTGGCTCTCCATCTTGAACACCACGGCCTGGCCATCGCCGATATCGACAACGCCCGCATTCTCACCGGGCCCGCAAATGACCTGCGGACCTGTCGTGGGCAGCTTCTTGAGGTGGATCTTGGAGGATTTGTAGGAACAATGCTCGTTCCACATGGCGGAGAAAATGCCCAACTCGGTAAAGCTGGGCGTGCGGCCGATGATCTCGAGGATGCGCGCATATTCATCCGGGCTGAGCCCATGTGCGGCAATCAACGCCTCTGTGATCGCTGGTTCCGTCATGTTTCGCAGTATCCCAATCTGTCCCGTTCGCCGAGCCTCTTACGCGGGTGCGCGCGAAGGGGGAAGGGGGAAGGGGGCATGATCGACGCCGTTTGGGGCGCGTCTGCAGCTGTGCACCGTACCGCACGGAACAAACCTGCGGTTGCCGCAATGGGAACGACTCTGTGTGCAGCGCTGGCGGAGGGGGGCGGACGCCCAAAGGCAGTCTTCTATTTTGGACGCGTACCATCGGTGGTCGGCGGCCGGCTGGGCGCATCTGGTTGCTGCTTGGGAAAGGGCTGGGCGCTGAATAAATCGATAAGTAACGCGCAAAGCACCCGTTCGGTTTCGTGAGATCAAATAATTAATTTTCGCCGTATTTTCGGAACGTTTGGCCCAGGCACCCGTTGTCTATTCGAAGCAACCAACAATGAAAGGATTTACAAATGACACTGCGTAAATTTGCACTGACCGCCTCGACCATCCTGACCGTCGCCGCCACGCCGCTGCTGGCGGACGGACATGGCGTGAAGTTCGATCCGGCCAAGTCGCTTGCAGCCATTTCCGCTGATATCAACGTCTTCAACGCATCCGTCGGCAGCCAGGTGTTCACCGCAGATGGCGAATTCCTGGGTCGTGTGACCGAGTTTGTGTATGACGACGAAGAAAATCCGATGTTGACGGTCGAACTGGATGGCGAAGCGCCGTTCACGGAGAGCACGCTGATCGTGATGGGTGATGATGAAGACATCGCGATTGATGGTACCGATGTCACGCTGAACGCCGACAGCGCGCGCCTGCAGGTGCTGCGTACGGACGTTGGCAATGACGGCACGGGTGACACAGCGCGCGTCCAGTTCTAAGCCAATACACCAGTAGAAAAAGCCGGGTCTTAGACCCGGCTTTTTTGCGTGTGCCGGGCTGGATGCCCGACACGTGACGCCTGAGACGTACCGGGTACCCAACACGCTCGCGCATACGTTCAGTTGGTCAGAAACACATCGATGCTGCGAGCGCTGCCGCCGCCACCGCCGCTTGCACGCACCCGCACGCGCTGGCGCGTCGCGTCCAGGATCAACTCATTTTCACGCAGCGTCAGGTTTTCCGCGGTCGTCGTGATGTTGACGTTTCTGCCGCGGCCCGGGAACACCGTACGCGGCCGTGGCACCAGCAGCAGGCGAATGCGATCACCGCGAATGCTGAGCCCGTTTGTGGTGCCGACAATCGCGCCGTCCGAGGTCAGCACTCGAATTCCGCTTTGCCCATCAATGCGCGCAAGATCGGATTGTGACAACTCAGCGAATGCGCCCGTTGCGGAGATCATCAGTAACGCAGCTGTCGAAGCGGTGCGAGCCAGTCGAGTGAGGCGGGTCATGGCGGTGTCCTTTCGTTGGTGTTCCCGAGATGGGGGGCATCCGGCGCGCCAGACAGAGGCGGTCACGCGCATGTGTGAAAGGTAACGGTTTGGCGCGGACCGGTCGCTTTCAGCGGGCAGGGAATGCCCGGCTTCGGGCGGCAGAAGCATCTACGGTTTTTCCCGGTTTGGCGCCGATCAGACAGGAGAGATCCGGCGCGACATGAGGCGGCCGTTTGCGGGCGTCGTCGGGCGGCGGACGCCCGTCACGCTTTTGTGCGCTCAGTCGCCCGGTTTCCCGCCGCCGCCTGCCGCGGCTGCCGCCGCCTCTGCCTCGTCGATGACTGTCTGCGCGGCCTCGGCTGCGGCGCCCGCAATGGCGGCCTTGTCGTCGGCATCCAGCTTGTCATGGTCATCGA
>JBCBHM010000094.1:0-7304 GCA_038525585.1 Pseudomonadota bacterium | reverse complement strand
GCCGGGCCGTGTCCGGCCAGCTGGGCAGGCTGTCGGCCTTTTGGCCAGACAGCCGGCTGAGCCGCTGCGCCTCCGTTCCATCCGTCAGAACGCGCCGCAGGGTGGCGGCCAGCGCGTCCGCATCGTCCGGCGGAACCAGAGCGGCCGCATCGCCCACCGTCGCGGGTACGGCACCCACGGCGCAAGAGATCACGGGCAGGCCGAACATCATCGCCTCGCTCAGCACCATCCCGTAACCTTCGTAGCGGGTGGCGAGCGCAAAGACGCTCGCAGCGTTAAAGCGCGCGTTCAACTGCACCGCCGACAACTCGCCCGCAAAGGTGACGCGGGGGCCGGCATGCGCGCGGAGGCGCGCGGCATAGGCGGCGTCATAGGTCTTGCCCACAATCTCGGCCTGCCACGGCAGGTCGGTCAGCTGCGCGAGCGCACCCAGCAGCACATCGTGCCCCTTGCGCGGGGCCAGCAGGCCGACGGACAGGATCAGGGGTGGATCGGCGGGCTGGCGGTCAAGCTCGGGCCGGTCAAAGCCGGGCGGCGCGATGGTGATACGCGCCGGATCGGCGGCGAAGTCATCGCGCAACACGCGCGCCGTCTCGGGGCTGGGCACGATGACATGTGCGGTGTGCCGCAGCGCCGCCCGTTCATTGGCCCTGAGAAAGGCGGCGCGGTCGGGCGGCAGCCCGGTCTCGAGCCCGAGCGGGTGATGCACCATCGCGATCACCGGGGCTTGCACCTGCGCGAGACCCGCGGGGTCGATCGCGCCAAAGACAAGACCGTCGAGGATGATGGGCCGGTCACGCGGCACGGCGCACAGGGCGCGCACTGTCGCGGCCATGTCGGCAGGCGTGGGATCGGGAAAGCTGGCGGGCAGTTGCAGATGCTGCGTGGCGCAGCCCATCCCGTTCAGCTCGTCCAGCACGCGCGCCTCGTAGATGAAACCGCCGGTGCGGCGGTCCTTGTCGCCCGGGATGGCAAAGACGGCTTGGGTCATGTGAGTTGCTCGCTTGCATAGACGCGCAGCACGGCCCGTTCGACCGCTGCCACGGCGGCGTAGGCGGTCACGGCCACCAGTGCAAGCACGGCAACGCAGGACCACAGCATGTTGTAGTCGGACGTGCTCGCGGTCATCGCCATCAGCACGCCGATCCCCTTGCCGGTGGCGAGCCATTCGACCGTGGTGACCGCCAGCAGGGCGGCGGGCACGGCCATGCGGGCCGAGGCAAAGAAGGCGGGCAGCATCGCGGGCAGTTGCGCTGCGCGCAACAGGCGCCAGCGGCTCGCGCCGTAGCTGTGGAAAAGGTCGGTGATCTGGCCCGGCGTCTGTTTCAACCCCTGCTGGCAGGCGACCAGCGTGGGGAAAAAGATCATGACCGCGACGACGACCATGGTGCCGATGAGCCCACGCCCGAACGCGAGTACCAGTAGCGGGGCGGTGGTGATGATCGGCACGGCGCGCAGGGCGATGGCGGCGGGCAGTGTCGCGTTCGTGAGGGCGGGCGACAGCGTGAGCAGCGCGGCAAGCCCCGCGCCGAGCGCGAGGCCGGCGAGGTAGCCCGGCAGGGCAAAGGCCAACGTTTCCCCCAGCGCTGCCATGACAGTCGCGCGGTTGCCCGCATCGCTGAGAAAGGCCAGCACATCGCCGGGCCGTTTGGCGAAGAAGCGGTTGAGCTCGAACGCGTCCATGCTCAGCTGCCAAAGGATGAGGACGAGCGCGGCGATGGCGATGGTTTCGGCGGCACGCATCGCGGGCGGTCGCCGTGTGCCGGTGTTGGCCGACAGAAGGATCACCGGCGGGTGGCCCGTGGCGCGGCGGCCCAGCCAGCCGATGGCGCCGTAGGCGAGCATGGCAATCGTGGCCGATAGCAGCGCAAGCGTCCACGTGGCGTCGGTGTCGAGCCCGCGCATGGCGCGCAAGGTCAGCACGCCCAGCCCCCGCTCGGCCCCGGTGAACTCGCCGATCATCGCGCCGAGAAAGGCGGCGGGGGCGCTGATCTGCAGGCCGACGAACAGGTAGGGCAGGCTGGCGCGGCCCCGGATCTTGGTGAGCGTGGTCAGCCGACCGCGGCCGTAGACGGCCATGATGTCGGTCCAGGTCTGCGACACGGCCCGCAGCCCGACCAGAAGCGCAAGGAGGGTGGTGTAGTAGACCGCCAGCGCGGCGAGGGTCACTTGCGGCCCGGTGCCGGGGCCAAAGAGGACGCGCAGAATGGGCCCGCTGGCGATGAGCGGCACGCAGAAGATCAAAAGCGCGAGCGCCGAGAGGGCGCGTTCGCTGCGCGGGGCCACCATGATGGTGGCGCCCAGGGCGATGGCTGCGAGGTTGCCCCAGGCAAAGCCCTGGGCTGCGTTGAGCGTCGTCTCGGTCGCGGCGCGGGCCAGCAGGCCCGCGTTGGCGTAGGTATAGGCGGCGATGGCGCCGGGAGAGCTGATGAGGACACTTGCAGGTAGCGCCTGCCACAGGGCAAGCGCGAGGACAGCCCAGAGGACGGGCCGGAGCGTGGTCATTGCGCCTCGAGCGCCGCAAGCACGGCGCGGGAAAGGTCGCGGAACGCGTCCGTTTCGGTGAGTGCGGTGTCGCGGGGGGCGGGCAGGTCCACGGGGATGTCGGCGGTGACCCGCGCCGGGCGGTGTGACAGGACGAGGATACGGTCCGACAGCAGCACCGCCTCTTGCACCGAATGGGTGACGAGCACAACGGTCGTGCCGTGCCAGAGCGGCGGCAAATCGACGTTCAGGCGCCGGCGCGTCATCGCATCCACCGCGCCGAACGGTTCATCCAGCAGCAGCACCTGCGGCGACGAGATCAGGCTGCGCGCGATGGCGGCGCGCTGGCGCATGCCGCCCGACAGCTCCGCCGGGCGGTGATCGGCGAACCCGGACAGCCCCACGAGGTCGATCAGCGCATCGACCCCGTCCGCCGATGTGCGCGCCAGTTCCGCCCCGAGGGCGATGTTGGCGCGGACCGACCGCCAGGGCAGCAGCGACGGGTCCTGAAACGCCATCGACAGGGCACCGCGGCGGGCAACGTCCCGGGGGGCGGCCTCCCCCAACAGCAGCGTGCCGCTGTCGGGCGCCTCGAGCCCCGCGATCATGCGCAGGATCGTGGACTTGCCGCAGCCCGACGGGCCGACCAGCGCGGTGGTTCGGCCTGCGGCAAGCGTGACGGAGAAGGGCGCGACCGCCTCCGTCGTGCCGAACCACTTGGTGATGTCGGTGCAGTGGATGTCCACGCGGGATGCGCCGCCGCTTTAGCCGTGCACCTCTTCGAGGAGCGAGCGATCCCAGAGGTCGGCGGACACATCACGACCCAGCAGGGCCAAAGTCTCGATATTCGCGGCGACGGTGTCGTCGGTGAACCAGCCAAAGCCGTTTTCGGTCGTCAGGTCGGTGAACATCAGCGGCACCTGCCGCGCGGCCTGCAGCTTTTGCGCCTCGAGGTCGAGGCCCGCATCGGGGAACATCTCGACCGCCAGCGCCGCGGCGGCATCCGTGTCGGCCAGGTAGTCATTCCAGCCCATCGCCTCGCCCTTGAGCAGGGCCACCAGGTCGGCGCGGCGGTTGGCCAGTGCATCCTCTGTCGCGATGTAGGTCTGCGAATGCAGCGCGTAGCCATAATCAGCCATCAGCAGCGTGGTGTTATCGACGCCCTGCACCGTCATCGCCACCGGCAGATCGGTTTCCCAGCACAGCAGGCAATCGACCTGTCCGCTGACCAGCGGCGCGGGATCGTATTGCGTCGGCACGATCTCGATCGCGTTGATGTCGACATTGTTCAGGGTGCACAGCGCCTGCAGCACGGGCGTGTTTGCGACGGCCATGCCGATGCGCTTGCCCACCAGATCGGCAGGCGTGTTCACCGGGTTGCCCGCGAGCGAGGCGATGGCAAAGGGGTTTTTCTGCATCGCCACGGCGATGATCTTGAAGGGTGCGCCCTGGGCGACCGCTGCGGCGGTATAGTCGGCCGCCGAAATGCCGACAAGCGCGGTGCCCGAGACCACGGGCGGCTCCACCGGTGCGTTTGGGCCACCTTGGGACAGGGACACGTCAAGGCCCTGATCCGCCCAATATCCTCTTTGCGCCGCGATATAGCTGCCGCCGAACTGCACCGAGTGCAGCCAGGACAGTTGAAAGTTCACGGACGTGGCGGCGCGTGCAGGCAGGCCGGAGGCCGCGGCGGCGACACCGGCGGCAGAGGTCTGGAGGAAGAAACGGCGGGTCAGGTGTGCAGGTTGTGTCATGGTAAGTCTTGTTTCCCTTTGGATGTCAGAGTGTTGGTGAAGTTTGGGGTGATCAGCAGGGCCGCCGCAGGCAGGGCCGCGACAAACAGCACCACGCCATAGGTGATGCCGGTGGCGACGCCCGCGCTGGCCGGCGCGCCGATCAGCGGAAAAAGGGCGGCTGCCGCCCCCTCGCGCCAGCCCCAGCCGCCGACCGACAGCGGGATGAGCATCGCGCAGAGGATCAGCGGGATCAGCGTCGCCCAGCCCGCAGCGGGGATCGCAGCGCCCGTGGCCCGCGCGCAGGCATAAAAGCCGAGGATAATGCAGGCGGTCGTGATGACGCCATGCAATTGCATAGCAGGCCAACGGCAAAGCGTCAGCGTGCGGTGGACGAAACGGCCCGTCGCACTGCGGCTGCGCGCCAGGACCAGCGCGGCCACGGCGCAGCCTGCAAGCGTGGTGAGCACGATCCAGCCCAGGGTGGCCCAGGGCAGGCCGCCGGGGATGACAAGGGCCGTGGCAAAGCCTGCGAACATGAGGCTGAGCATGGCGATCTGGCCCAGCAAGCGCTCGGCCATCACCGACTGGGCGGCCTGGGTCAGCCCGGCATCCGCCCGGGCGCGCACGGCGCGGGTGACGTCGCCCGCGACCCCGCCGGGCAGGACGGTGTTGACCAGTTGCGCGAGGTAGTATTCGCGCAGCGCGCGTGGATAGCTCAGCGGCAGGTCAAAGGCGGCAGCCGCCAGCTGCCAGCGCCGCGCCATGGACAGCGTGGCGGTGGTGACGGCGGCAAGGGCCACAGCGACCCATGCTAGGTTTGCGCCCTGCAGGCGGGCCAGCACCTGGGCCGCGTCCGTCCACCACAGCAGCGCCGCAAGGCAGCCGCAGGACACGGCCAGTTTGATCCAGCGGGTCGTCATTGCGACACCATTTCCGACACTGCGTTGGCCGAGAATGCGGCCAGAAAATCGTTTCGGAAACTGTCCATACGTCGGACAGGGCCATTGGCGGCGGGGATCAGCCCATCGGTCCAGCCCCAGTGGTCGATCATGTCCAGCACGTGCGCGGGGCCGATCATGTGCACCGCCACGTCCTTGTTGTCGCTGCCCGCGACAAAGCCTGCGGCCTGGTGATCGCCTGCGACGATGATCAGGGGGGCGTCCGCGCCCAACCGCGCCACGTGGCCAAAGGCCGCTTGCAGCGCATAATCGACCGAGCGGAGATAAGCATCGCGGACCTGATCGCGGTCGCGCCACAGCGCCTTTGGTGTGGGGCCGCGTGCGGCCATGGCGTTGAACTCGGTCCCGTCGCCGATGTCGTCCCACGGGATCATGTCAGGGATCGGTGTCCACGGCGCGTGGGACGAGATGAGCGCGACCTGGATGAAATCGGGGCGCGGATCGGTTGGCAGCAGATCGCGGTAGGTGGCGAGCGTGAACTGGTCGGGCACCGTCACCCAGCGGAACCGTGCGCCCTGGTACGGGATATCGGCGGCAGGTATCACATGATCGAACCCCATCACCAGGCTTTCGGGCCAGCCCACGGTGATGGCCGGCATGATGGCGGAGGTGCGGTAGCCGGCACCTTGGGCGAAGTGGAAGAGCCATTTGTGCCCGCTGGTGAGCATCGCGTTGTAGCGCCCGTTGTCCGAGGTCCAGAGACCGCTGGCCAGCGCGCCGTGGGCCAGCCAGCTTTGCCCACCAGCGGTGGGCGAGGTGAGCCAGCCGCTTTTCATCGCCATGCCGGTCCGCGCGATGTCGGCTTGGGCCTCAAGCAGCGTGCTCAGATGCGTCGGCGCATAAAGCGGATTGTCAAAGCTGGCGCGCCCATAGCTTTCGACCCAGATGAGGATGACATCCCGCCCCTCGAGCCGGTCGAGGAGGCCCGTGGCGTCTGCATAGATATCCGTCTGCGCCTCTTGGGCGAAGCGGGCCAGTTCCGTGGCGGTCTGTGCAACCTCGGTGCCGCGTTTGACGGTCAGGCGCGTGGTCCAGGCGGTGCCCGGGGGGCTCGCCTCGAACCGCCAGGCCTCGAGGTGGTGGCCCGCGTCGGCGACGGTCCACGTGGCGCAAAGCAGCGCTGCGATGGCGGTGGGGACGCGGACCGGGTTCGGCGTGTCGGCCCAGATGCGCAGGCAGCGTTCGAGCACGAGGAATAGGGCGGCGAGGCCCAGAACCGCGCCGATGACGGTAAGCGCGGAGAGAGTCAGGCCGATGCTGCCTTCCAGCAATGTAAGCCCGGCACCGATCAGGAACGTGTCGAGGATCGGGTTGAACGTGCGGTTGAAGGCGCTGAACATCGCGTAATCGGCGAGCTTGATCACCACGGCGACACTCAGCAGGGCGGCGGCGGCATAGGTCAGGCCCCAGCGGCGGCCCACGGCGAGCATCGTCAGAAGCAGCACCGGCAGTTCGAGCGGCCAGCGGTTCAGCGCGCTCCACTTCATCGTGCCGGGATGGTTGGGCAGGACGAGGACGGCAAAGATCACTGCCGCGGCAAAGGCCAGCGCGAGGGCACGCCTCATGCAGCGCGCCTTGCAAGCCAGAGGATGTCGACGGCGAAGGACCAGCTCAGCAGGATGGCCGCGGTGACACCGATGGGCCAGGTGAGGCCCGCGGGTGTGAGGGGGAAGATCAGGACGATCAGGGCGGCGATCTGCACGACGCAGATGGCCTTGCGCCGGAACATCTCGGGCAGGGGGGCCTGCAAGGCGGGCCAGAGGACCGCAGCGGCGACAAAGGCGTAGCGCATGAAGCCCAGCACCAGGATTTCGGGGCCCGTCGTGCCGCTGGCCAGCAGCCAGAGCGAGATGACGGCCGCAAGGCCCGCGTCGGTTTCCATGTCAAAGCGTGCGCCGAACTCCGAACACAGGCCCGCGCGGCGGGCCAGCCAGCCGTCGACCCCGTCGAGGGCAAAGGCGGTGACAGCCACGGCGAAGACGATCCAGGGCGAGGCAGCACCCAGCACGGCGCCAGCCAGATAGGCGACCATCGCCGCACGTGTCAGCGTGACCGCGTTGCACAGGCCCAGCACCGGGTGCGGATAGCGGTGCGCCATGCCGTACCCAACCAGCATCACCACAGC
>JBCBHM010000093.1:0-7374 GCA_038525585.1 Pseudomonadota bacterium | reverse complement strand
CCTTCGGGCGCGGTCCAGACCCGGGCACCGCTGCCCGCGTTGACCGCGATGGTGCGGCCCGCCTGGTTTGCGGCATAGATCACGCCGTCGGCCACAACGGGCCGCCCGGTCACGTCGTCAATCCGCGCAAGCGCGCGGCCCGGACGTCCACCCAGCACCGACGCATCCCAGCGGCGCAAGCCGCCCTGGCTGAAAACCGCCTGCATCTCACCCGAGCCAAAGGCAAAGACGGTTAGGCCATCGGCCACGACCGGTGCGGGCGCGCCCAGCACGTTGGTGCGGCTTTCCGATGATGAAATCTGCCAGGCAACGCGGCCGGTATCCTTGTTCAGGGCCCAGCCTGCGTCGTCACCGGCCACCACATAGACCAGATCGCCAAACACGGTGGGGCGCCCCGATGCGGGCGCGTTCAGGTCCTGCGTCCACAGCTCGGCGCCGGTGTCGGCATCCAAGGCTGTGAGCGCGCCAAACCCGGTCGTCACATAGAGCCGGTCGCCATCGGCGGCGAGCCCGCCGCCGGTGCCGTCGCCGTCATCCGCGCCATCGGGCAGCACGTCGCGCTGCCACAGCAGCTGACCGCCTGTCGACACGGCAGACACCGTGCTGAGGCTGTCGAGGGTAAACACACGGCCCCCCGCCACAACCGGATCGGCAACGATGCGATGCTTGCGGCTGTCGCCCTGGCCGATCCTCACGCTCCAGACCGGGGCGAGCGTCGCGCCCAGGCTGGGGTGGTCGGTGCGGAAGGCCTGCGTGCCCAGGCCCTGCGGGGCCTCGGCATTGGCCACCTGTGCAGGCAATGTGATGGCGCGGGCGGCGTCCGTGACCGCCTCGGCCTCCACTTCGGCGGGCGCGCTGCCGGACAGAACCGCGTCAATCGGCTCGCGCTTGCCGGGCAGTATGACCTCCCGTTCGGCACAGGCGCCCAGCAAAAGCGCGACCACGCCCAGCCCAAGCGGTGCCAAGCCCAAGTTCCGGCCAAAGCCTGCGTGTCGTGCACGGGTCATGCCCATCGTCCCGCCCCTCAGTTTTCTGCCGCTGCGTCCGTATCGTCTTCGGCGAGCGTTCCACCTAGCGCCACAATCGCCTGTAGGGCGCGCCGTTGCAAGCCCGCGCTCGCTTCGGCGTCATCCAGCATCGGGCGCAGCCGGTCCAAGGCGGCCGCCACATCGCCCGTTTCAACATCGATCAGGGCAAGTTGCTCTTCGGCCAGCAAGCGGAAGGGCACGCCGGGCACGGCCAACGCCTCGAAGCCCGCGCGGCGCGTCTCGACATCCAGCGTGTCGCTCTGCAGCAAGAGCGCGCGGAAGGTCGCGATCTGGCGGTAGATCAGCGGCGCGTCGGCCGCATTCTGCACCTGCGCCAGCGCTGCGACGGCGGCCTCCGTGTCGCCCGCATCGGTAAAGGCACCCGCCTGCAGCAGGGCCAGAACCGCCTGGCTTTCGGGCGTGTCTGCGCGCACATCGGCAAGGGCGGCGGCACGATCACCGGGCGCATCATTGTTGAGCGCGTCCAGCATCGCATCGCCCAACGCTTGCGCTGCCGCCTCGTTTTGGGCCTTGCGATACTCGTTGAACCCCGCCGCGCCGACGATCAGCACGATGGCCAGAACGGCGATCCACCCGTAGCGCCGCAGGTAGCCGTACAGCCGGTCGCGCCGCACTTCGTCGTTCACCTCGTCAATGAAACTGTCGGTATTGCTCACGCCCTGCTCCCCGGCTTAGCGGGCCGGTTCACGACCCCATCTGCGGGCCTCTCTTATCGCGCCCCACACGCCAAGCCAAGAGCGCGCAGGCCCAGCTTTGCCGGTGGCAAATTGTGCGGATTGCGTCGGCGGCACAAAAAAAGTAATCTGAACTGGTTAGTTTAGTCGTATCTGCACTTATATCGGTGTGACATACGGCCGCCGAGTGTGCGAAGCGAACGGGGAAATTGAAGACCATGCGCGTTGTGTCATTGATCCTGGCTGTTCTGGTGGCCGTTGGGCTGTATCTTTGGGTCATTGAACGGGAACGGACGCTCGCATTCATCGCCGAACAGACCAGCGGCGGTGACACTGCTGCCGCCGAGGCGCCGGACGAGGCCGAACCGGCCGAGGCTGCCGCCGCAGCCGAAGACGCGCCTACCGAAGGGATGATCAAGGTTGTCGCCCGCCGTTCGGTCGCGCGCGAGATCGACAGTGCCGTGGTGCTGCGCGGCCAGACCGAAGCGGCCCGCGAGGTCGAAGTGCGGTCCGAGACCACATCCACCGTCACATCCCCGCCCCTGCGCAAGGGCAGCTTTGTCGAGGAAGGGCAGCTGATGTGCCAGCTTGACCCCGGCACGCGCGGCTCGACTCTCGCGGAAATGCGCGCCCGCGCCGCCGAGGCGACATCCCGCAAGCTCGAAGCCGAGGCGCGCGTGCCCGAAGCGCAGGCCCGCGTGATCGAGGCCCAGGCGCTGTTGGACGAGGCGCTGGTCAACCAGAACGCGGCCCAGCGGCTGAGCGTTGATGGGTTCGCCGCCGAAACCCGGGTGAAGAATACCCAAGCCGCCGTTGCCGCCGCCGAAGCGGCCGTTGAGGCCGCCCGCGCAGGCGTCACCGCGGCCCAATCCGGCATCCAATCCGCCGAAGCCACGATCGAAAGCGCCATCGCCGCTGTCGCCTCGGCCGAGAAAGAGCTGGAACGGCTCGACATCCACGCCCCCTTTGCCGGGCTGCTGGAAAGCGACACAGCCGAGCTGGGCAGCCTGCTGCAGCCCGGAACGCTCTGCGCCACGATCATCCAGCTTGATCCGATCAAGCTGGTGGCCTTCGTGCCCGAAACCGAGGTGACCCGCGTCAAGGTCGGCGCGCAGGCCGGCGCACGCCTGGCCGCCGGCGGGCAAGAGGTGGTGGGCACCGTCTCCTTCCTGAGCCGTGCGGCAGACGAGACCACGCGCACCTTCCGGGTCGAGATCGAGGTGCCGAACCCCGATCTGGTCATCAGCGACGGCCAGACCGCGGATATCGCCATCTCTGCCGCGGGCGCCAAGGCGCATCTGTTGCCCCCCTCGGCGCTGACACTGAACACCGAGGGCGCGATTGGCCTGCGCACCGTCGACGACGCGGGCGTCGTCGCCTTCAACCCCGTAACCGTTCTGCGCGACACCGTGCAAGGCGTCTGGCTGACCGGGCTTCCGGATGAATTGAACGTGATCGTTGTCGGGCAGGAGTTCGTGACCGCAGGTGTCACCGTCGCGCCCACCTATCAGGAGCAGACACAATGACCGGTGTTGTCGACTGGGCCGCGTCCCGTGCGCGGATGGTGGTTGCCTTTATCTTCCTGTCGCTGGCTGTCGGCACATTCGCCTATATCAGCCTGCCCAAGGAGGGCGAGCCGGACATCGAAATCCCGACGCTGGTGCTGTCGGTCCCCTTCCCCGGCATTTCCGCCGCGGATGCCGAGGATCTGCTGATCCAGCCGATGGAGACGGAGCTGTCGGACCTCGACGGGCTCGACAAGATGACCTCAACCGCCGCCGAGGGCTACGCCAACGTGGTGCTGGAATTCGAGTTCGGCTGGGACAAGACGCAAGTGATGGCCGATGTGCGCGACGCCATGGACGGCGCCGAAGCCGAATTTCCCAGCGGGTACGAGCAATATACGCTCGACGAATTCAACTTTTCCGAATTTCCGATCATCATCGTGAACCTCAGCGGGCCCGTGCCCGAACGCACAGTCACGCGGGTCGCCAAGGACCTGCAGGACGACCTCGAGGCGCTGGATGCGGTCCTCGAGGCATCGCTTGTGGGCAGCCGGGACGAGATGGTCGAGGTGGTGATCGACCCCCTGCGCCTTGAGGCCTACAACGTCACCGCAAGCGAGCTGATCGGCGTCGTGCAGAACAACAACCAGCTGATCGCCGCCGGTGAGATCGAGACCGACCAAGGCGCGTTTGCGGTCAAGATCCCGTCATCCTTCGACAATGTGCGCGACGTCTACGACCTGCCGGTCAAGATCAATGGCGACCGCGTCGTGACCCTTGGCGATCTCGCGCGCATCAATCTGACCTTCGAGGATCGCACCTCGACCGCGCGGTTCAACGGCGACGACACCGTCGCCCTGCAGGTCGTGAAACGCAAAGGGTTCAACCTGATCGACACGGCCACGCTGGTCAAAGAGGTGGTGGCCGAAAAGTCGGGCGAATGGCCCGACGGGCTGCAGGCTGCGGTCGAGGTCGGCACCTCGAATGACACCAGCCGCGAGGTCGCCTCGATGGTGGGGCAGCTCGAAGGGTCGGTGCTGACCGCGATTGCGCTGGTGATGATCGTGTCGCTCGCCTTTCTGGGTCCGCGTGCGTCGATCCTCGTGGGCTTTGCGATCCCGACCTCGTTCCTGCTGTGCTTTGTGCTCTTGGCGATCATGGGCATATCCGTGTCGAACATCGTGATGTTCGGCCTGATCCTGTCGGTGGGGATGCTCGTCGACGGAGCCATCGTGGTGGTCGAATACGCCGATAAACGCCAGCAGGCGGGTGTGGGCCCGATGCGGTCGTATGTGGAGGCGGCGCAGCGTATGTTCTGGCCTGTGGTGTCGTCCACGGCCACGACGCTGTGTGCGTTCCTGCCCATGCTGTTCTGGCCCGGTGTACCGGGCGAATTCATGGGGATGCTGCCCGTCACACTGATCTTCGTTCTGTCGGCCTCGCTGATCGTGGCGCTGATTTATCTGCCCGTGCTGGGCGGTGTGATTGGACGCCTGATCGACTGGTGTGGCACGCAGATGTACCGCATCGCCGCGCTGCCGATCCTCGCCCATATCGGTGTGGCCATCGTGGCAGTGGTGATGATGTCCAGCGCCGTCGGTATCCAGCTGCTTGTCGGCCAGGTTCAGGCCGCGTTTGGCGCCATGGATGGCCAGAACATCTGGGGCTCGGTCCTGCCGACCTTCTTTGATGTGTTCCTGCTTGGCCTGCTGCTGACCCTGATTGTCGGGCTGCTGCTGGCCGGAATTGTGACAGCCTTGATGTGTATCGGTGCCGTGTTCAACCGCATCGGTGGTGGTGCGGCCTGGGCGGCGCGCGCCGTCTTTGGCGAACGCAGGCGCAAGGTGCGCTCGGGCTATCGCCGCTCTGGCTTTGGCTATGTGATCCAGGGCATCGTCGGAAACGCCATGATGCCGCTGGTGATGGTGGGTGTAGTGTTCATCTTTGTCGGCACCACGCTGATCTACTTCATCAACAACAACAACGGCGTCGAGTTCTTTGTCGAGACGGAGACCGAGCAGGCCATCGTCTATGTCATGGCCCGCGGCAATATGAGCCTCGAGGAAAAGGACGCATTGCTGCGCCAGGTCGAAGAGCGTGTCGTCGCCCACCCCGGCATCCGCAGCACCTTTGCCTTTGCCGGGTCCGGTGGCCTGAACGCCAATACCGGCGGCGCGTCGAACCCGCGCGACACCATCGGACAGGTCCAGATCGAGACGATCCCGTGGGAAGAACGCCCCGAAGCGACCGAGCCGTGGTTCACCCTCCCCTTCACCGATTACGTGGTGATGCGCGAGATCAAGGCACCCGATTTCGACGGTGACTATGTGCTGGACGAGCTGAGCGCCGAGCTCAGCGGCATCCCCGGCATCCGCACCGAGGTGTTGCCGCTGGCCCAGGGCCCGGCATCGGCCAAGCCCGTGCACCTGCGCATCAAGGGCGATAACTGGGACGACCTGCTGCAGGCTGCGGGCACCGCGCGCGCGCAGTTCGATGCGACCCCGGGCCTGATCCGGATCGAGGACACGCGCCCCCTGCCCGGCATCGACTGGCAGATCGACGTGAACGTGGAAAAGGCCGGCCGCTACGGCGCGGACGTCGCAACCGTGGGCGCGATGGTGCAGCTGGTCACGCGCGGCCTGCTCCTTGACACGATGCGCGTCGACAGTTCGGACGAAGAGATCGAGATCCGCGTGCGCCTGCCCGAAGAAGACCGCGTGCTGAGCACGCTCGACACGCTCAAGGTGCGCACAGGTGACGGGCTTGTGCCGCTGGCCAACTTCATCACCCGCACGCCGGTGGCGGAGCTGGCGCAGATCAACCGCGTGGATCAGCAGCGCTACTTTGACGTCAAGTCCGACGTCATGGACGGTTTGCAAAAGCTGGTCGAAACGCGGGATGTGGACGGCACGAGCGTCGAGCAGACCCTGGCGACATTGCGCCCCTCTCCCGCGGGGCCGATCACGTCCGAGGACGGCGCGACCTATGCGGTGATGGCGCTGGATGCGGCCGCGGCGGGCCGGAACGTGGTGGAGGAATTCGACGCCGGCGATCTGCGGATGGTGCCGATCAACGCGAATGAACGTGTCGCCGAGCTGACCAAATGGCTCGAGACCGATCCGTTTCCGGTGGGTCTGGAGCACGAATGGACAGGCGACCAACAGGATCAGGAAGAATCGGGTGCGTTCCTGGGCCAGGCCTTTGCCGGTGCGCTGTTTTTGATGTTCATCATCCTGCTGGCGCAGTTCAACAGCTTTTACAACGCGATCCTCGTGCTGCTGGCGGTGGTGCTGTCCACCACGGGCGTGCTCTGGGGCATGCTGATCATGGATCAGACATTCTCGATCATCATGACCGGGACGGGGATCGTGGCGCTGGCCGGGATCGTGGTGAACAACAACATCGTCCTGATCGATACCTACCAGGAATACGAACGGTACATGCCACGGATCGAGGCGATCATTCGCACCGCGCAGGACCGGATCCGGCCCGTGCTGCTGACAACGATCACCACGATGGCGGGGCTTGCGCCGATGATGTTCGGCCTGAGCCTCGATTTCGGCGGCGGCGGCTACACCGTCGACAGCCCCACGGCGCTGTGGTGGAAACAGCTGGCCACGGCCGTGGTCTTTGGCCTTGGCATCGCAACGGTTCTGACGCTGATGGTGACGCCATCGATGCTGGCGATGCGGGTGTGGGTCGTGACCTATGCGCTGTGGTTCAGCCAGCTACTGGCGAAACTGTCGCTGGGCCGCGCCAGCTCTGCCGCGCGCGACTGGGCGCTGTCACGGCAGGCCGAGCGGATGGACAGCCAAGAGCTGGTTTGGGATTTCGACGAACGCCCCGCCGTGGATCAGTCGCAGCCCGAACTGCCCCTGTCGAACGCGCCACTCAAAGCGGCGGAGTAGTCGGTTTCCGCTCCGGAAACCGGCTGGAAATCGACACGATTTCCGTGGTGCGCCCGATTTTCCGCGTCGGAAAATAGCCGGAAAACGTGTCGTTTTCCGTCATGCCTCGTCCGCTTGCTGCCGCGTCCACAGCTGGGCGTAACGCCCGTCCTGCGCCAGCAGATCGTCATGGGTACCTGTCTCGACGATTGCGCACAGGCTGAGCACGATTGCCGAAGCGGACCGGATCGTGGTGCTG
>JBCBHM010000092.1:0-7449 GCA_038525585.1 Pseudomonadota bacterium | reverse complement strand
GTTCCTGCTCCTGCTCCATCCAGTCCATGGTGGCCGCACCATCGTGCACCTCACCGATGTTGTGGGACTTGCCTGTGTAAAACAGGATGCGTTCCGAACATGTGGTCTTGCCGGCATCGATGTGTGCCATGATGCCAAAGTTGCGGTAGCGGTCGAGCGGATATTCGCGTGCCATGGGGCTGCTTCCTCAGGGTGTGTGGATTACCAACGGTAGTGGCTGAACGCTTTGTTGGCGTCGGCCATCTTGTGCGTGTCTTCGCGCTTCTTCACGGCGGTCCCGCGCGACTGGACGGCGTCCAGCAGCTCACCGGCAAGGCGCTCTTCCATCGTGTTCTCGTTGCGGCCGCGTGCGGCGATGATCAGCCAGCGGATGGCCAGCGCCTCACGGCGCTCGGGGCGGACTTCGACGGGTACCTGATAGGTGGCACCACCGACGCGGCGCGAGCGCACTTCGACGGCGGGTTTGATGTTGTCCAGCGCTTCGTGGAAGACTTCCACGGGGGCGCGCTTGATCTTGGATTCAACCCGGTCGAACGCATTGTAAACGATGCGCTCGGCTGTCGATTTCTTTCCATCGATCATCATGTTGTTCATGAACTTGGTCAGGACCGTGTCGCCATATTTGGCGTCGGGCAGGACTTCGCGTTTTTCGGCGGCGTGACGACGTGACATCTGCTGCTCTCCTTATTTGGGGCGCTTGGCGCCGTATTTCGAACGACGCTGCTTACGGTCTTTGACGCCCTGGGTGTCCAGAACGCCGCGCAGGATGTGATACCGCACACCGGGAAGGTCTTTGACACGACCGCCGCGGATCAACACAACCGAGTGCTCTTGCAGGTTGTGGCTCTCGCCGGGGATGTAGCTGATGACCTCAAAACCATTGGTCAGGCGCACCTTGGCAACCTTCCGCATGGCCGAGTTCGGCTTTTTCGGTGTCGTTGTATAAACGCGCGTACACACACCGCGTTTCTGCGGGTTGCCCTCGAGGTGGAGGGACTTGGAGCGTTTCACTTTCGGCTGCCGCGGCTTGCGGATCAGCTGTTGGATCGTTGGCATGGGCGGTTCTTTCCCCGTCTTCTCAACATATGGCGTACAAGGCGCACGCATTCCGTCATATGCGGGGCGCCCCCGCGGTTACAATTCCAGCGCCGAACATGCGTCCATGAAAGCGCAAAAACCACGATCGCTCCCGATATGGGGCGACGCGGTGGGTTTCCAGAGGATCGGGCCAAGTGACAGGGCCGGATCGTGTCCACTTCGGTTCTGATTTCGGGTGCGGGAGCAAGCCCCGGGTCCGAGATGTGCGGCGTATAGGGGGAGTCGGGGGGACTGTCAACAGCCGCTCAGGGCGTGATGCCACCACTGCGGGGGCGTGTTTCCCGCCACGCAGCCTGCCCCGGTTTGGGTGGACAGCACAAGGGCGACGGGCCACAGTGCCGGACGACAACGATACCGGATTTTACATGTGCGTTTTCAGCCTTTTCGCCCCTATCCTGATGGCCCTTTTGATCGCCGGTGCGCCAGACCGCGCGGACGCGCAGCGCCTGCCGGTCGAACGCAGCATGAAATACAACACGGCCGACCACGGGTTTGCCACGGTCAAAGGGTTCTCGTGCATGGGCAAGTGCCATGACAAGGGTGCGGTCGAACACCAGCGCCGCGGTATCGACTGACAGGCGGGCCCCATGCAAGTGATCGGCTTGTGCCGTTTCTCATACCCCGCGTTGGGCGGCTTTCAGGTCGAACATGACACGACCGCAGAGCGTATGGCCTTTATCTGGGCCCGCCAACGGCTCGAAGAGCGGTTCCGCCTGTTCGAAACCATCGCCCTGCCCTGCCTCAAGGCCCAGACGGATGACGATTTTGACCTCATCATCCTAATCGGTGACGCCTTTCCCGCCGAACACGAGGACCGGTTGCGCGCCCTGTGCGCAGGCATGCCGCAGATCCAGATCGTCAAACAGCCGCCGCGCAACAACCGCGAGGTGTGCAAGGAGCTGCTGAATGCCGCCCGGCGCAAGCCCGGTCAGCCCTGCATCCAGTTCCGGCACGACGATGATGACGCAGTGTCGGTCGAGTTTGTGGCCAAGCTGCGTGCCGCCGCACAGGATGTGAAGCCCCTGACAAAACAGCACCGCACCGTCGGCATGGACTGGCCCCGGGGCCGCGTCGCCGAAGTCGGCGCGCATGGAATTTCGGCGACCGAGATCTACCGCCCCTACTATGTCGCAGCCCTCGGCGTGCACATCGCAGGCAACACGCAGATGACGATCCACAATTTCATGCACGAGCGTATCCCGCGTTTCATGCCCTGCGTCACCTATCCCGACCCCGACATGTTCGTGCGCACGCATAACGGCTTTAACGACAGCCGGCAAAAGCAGGTGAAAGATGTGCCGGTGGCCCCGTTGAGTGCCCAAGACGAGGCGCTGTTCCGTGACCGCTTTGCCATCGATATCGACCATGTGCGGCGCGTCTTTTCAGCCCCGTGATAGCTGCCGCTCGCGCCACAGGGTAAAGAGGCCCGTGGCAACCACAATCCCCGCGCCCAGCAGCGTCAGCGCATCCGGCCAATCGCCAAAGACAACGAGGCCCAGCACCAGTGCAAAGACGAGGCCAGTGTAGCGAAACGGCGCGATGAAACCGATATCACCCTGCCGCATGACCTGCACCGAGAACCAGTAGGCCCCGATGATCAGCACCGACGCCCCAACGATCAGCGTCACCAGACGCGCGTCCAATGCCACCCAAGGCTCGGTCAGGGAATAGAGGCCAAAGAACACCGACATCGTCACCGCCGCCATCAGCGTGACGGACATGGTGGGCACCGCAGCACTCAGCCGGCGCGTGGCCAGATCACGCAGCGTGACACAGGCGACCGCCCCCAGCGCATAAAGCGACCACACCGAAAAGCCCTCCGCCCCCGGGCGCACGATGAGCACGACGCCGACAAAGCCGATGCCGATGGCCACCATCCGGCGCCACCCCAAAGGCTCTGCGTAGACCAGGGCTGCCGCCACCGCGACGGTCAGTGGCAGCGCCTGAAGGATCGCCGTGACGTTGGCGATCGGCATGTTCAACAGCGCCGAGATAAAGAAAAACGCAGCGCCCACCTCGGCCACGGACCGCAGTCCAATGCGCGCCCAATCGCGCCGCGGCAGATCAAGGCTGATACGCCCCAACCAGCGGGCACAGATCAGGATCAGACCAATCGACAACGCACCGCGCAGGAACAGCAACTGCCCCAGCGGCACCGCCCCGCCCGTCAACTTGATCAGCACATCGTTGACCGTAAAGCACGCCATGGAGGCCATCATCAGAAGCGCGCCAAAGGTGTTGGGGGACATATTCCAAAGCTCTCCAAGCAAGCGAGATCATCCATGCGGCGACCTCACCCCGCACATCCCAGATCACATCCGGCTCATCGCTGTCCAGACCGCGCAAGCTGGCCAACACAGTTTCACGTTTCCGGTATGCGCAGAGCACGAGGCTTTGATTTAGGCGTGACCTGGCAGGTTATGTGCCATCGTGATTTCAGGGGATATGCGGGACGGAACGGACCTTGGTGCTATAGATGGCAATGTCCGCTTCGCGTCGCAAAGGAAACCCACTTTCCTGTAATCTTAAAGTGCTAGGGCGGCGAGGATACTTTGATTGTTGAGGTTGATGTGGGACTTGCCGATTTTGATGTTGGAGATGCCGAGGCGCTTCTTTGCGGCTATGCGTCAGACTGGGCGCACAAAACTGTGCAAGCCATTGAATCGGGTGGAACTGACAACGCACTCTTCCTGCTTGATGACGATTGTGTCCTAAGGATTCCGATCAGGCCATCGGCAGTGGCACCCTTGACGAAAGAGCTCATGTGGCTCCCGAGTTTGGCAGGGTTGCCACTCGAAGTTCCGACGGTTCTTTTTCATGGTCAGACAAAATCCCAGCTCGGTTTCGACTTTGGAATACTGACTTGGCTTGAAGGTTCTAACGCCTCAGAAGACAGGATTGATGACCCAGTTGTGGCAGCAGGAGCACTCGGCAGTTTCCTGTCCGAGCTGCATCAAAAGCCAATTGAGAATGCTCCTCACGCTGGGGCGGGAAACAACAATCGTGGCGTGGATTTGACTGAGCTAACAGATAAGACCTTGTCCAGCATCGAAGTGCTTGCCGATGAAATTTATGCAGATGATGCTCGTGATCTTTGGCAGCAAGCTTGTTCAATGCCCTTCCGGGGTCGGCCAGTATGGGTCCACGGAGACTTAAAAGCAGACAACATGCTGACGCGAGGCGGTCAGTTGACCGCAGTTATAGACTGGGGCCTTTCGGCAGTTGGCGATCCCGCGGTCGATATCGCAGCAGCGTGGACTTGGGTTTCGCCCGAAGCGCGCGCCGAATTTCAGTTCGCTTCCGGTGCAGACGATGCCTCTTGGAAAAGAGCGCAAGGCTGGGCTCTTTATTGCGCAACCATTGCTTTGAGTTTCTACCGAGACCGGTCTCATGAAGCGCTCTGCGAACAGTCGAGGCGAACACTTCAGAGGCTGGGCTTGCGGCGAAGCTGACATTGGCGCGCCTTGCAGCATCCAGCACTCTGGACTCAATTCGGACACCACGCGGATTGGCAAAAAACCAGAATTTATCAACGCTTACCCGATAGCGGCGCAGTCGCAACCTGTCGCCCACTATTGAACGACGACAAATTCCACACCTCCACCAAAAGAAAAAAACCCCCAGCCTCGCGACCGGGGGTTTTTCCATTTTCAGCTGAGCATCGGGTTCAGTCGCGGCTGTCCTCGGTCGGGTCGATGATCGTGTCGAACACATCGCCACCCACCACATCGCTCGCGGCGGGTGCCGCCAGTGCTGCGGCCGCTTCGGCCTCTTCGCGGCGCGCTTCGATCACGACATTGTCGCGGTCGCCCGCGATCTTGCGCACGGCCTGGGTCGCACCACCGGTGCCCGCCGGGATCAGGCGGCCCACGATGACGTTCTCCTTGAGGCCGACCAGCTTGTCCTTCTTGCCCTGCACCGATGCCTCAGTGAGGACCCGCGTGGTCTCCTGGAAGGAGGCCGCCGAGATGAACGAACGGGTCTGCAGCGACGCCTTGGTGATACCCAAGAGGATCGGACCACCCTGTGCCGGACGACCGCCCTTGGACAGCGCCTTTTCGTTGGCCGCGTCGAACTCTTGCTTGTCCACATGCTCGCCCTTGAGCAGCGTGGTGTCGCCCGAGTCCTCGATCTCCCATTTCTGGAGCATCTGACGGACGATGACCTCGATGTGCTTGTCGTTGATCTTCACGCCCTGCAGTCGGTAAACCTCCTGCACCTCGTTGATCATGTAGTCGGCAAGCGCTTCGACGCCCATGATGGCGAGGATGTCATGGGGGGCTGGGTTGCCGTCCATGATGTAGTCGCCCTTCTGGATGAAGTCGCCTTCGGCCACCGGGATGTGCTTGCCCTTGGGCACCATGTACTCGACCTTTTCCATGGTCTCGTCGCTGGGCTCAATGGCGATGCGGCGCTTGTTCTTGTAGTCCTTGCCAAAGCGCACGTAGCCATCGATTTCGGCGATGATCGCGTGATCCTTGGGACGACGGGCCTCGAACAGTTCAGCCACACGCGGCAGACCACCGGTGATGTCCTTGGTCTTGGCGCCCTCGCGCGGAATACGCGCCACAACGTCGCCTGCGACGACCTCCTGACCGTCTTCCACCGACAGAACCGCATCCACGGACATCGCATAGGTGATCGGGTTGCCCGCTTCGTTGCGCACCGGCTCACCATCCTCACCCACCAGGATGATCTCTGGCTTGAGCTCGTTGCCCTTGGGCGCTGCACGCCAGTCGATCACGATCTTTTGCGTCATACCGGTCGCGTCGTCGGTTTCCTCACGCACCGCGAGGCCGCTCACAAGATCGACGTAGCGCGCCGTACCTGCCTTTTCCGCGATGATCGGCAGCGTGTAGGGATCCCACTCAAACAGCTTGTCCCCACGCTTCACGTCCTGACCGTCCGTCACGAAAAGTGTCGTGCCGTAGCCCAGCTTGTGGCTGGCGCGCTCGTCGCCGTTTTCGTCGATAATCGCCATCTTCATGTTGCGGCCCATCACCAGGATCTGGCCATTGGCGTTCTTCAGCGTCTGCGCGTTCTCGAAGACGATCTTGCCCTCTTGGCTCGCCTCGAGGAACGATTGCTGGCCGCCCTGCGCAACACCGCCAATGTGGAATGTCCGCATCGTCAGCTGTGTGCCCGGCTCACCGATGGACTGCGCGGCAATGATGCCGACCGCCTCGCCGGTATTGACCATCGTGCCGCGGGCAAGGTCGCGCCCGTAACACATGGCACACACGCCTTCTTCGCTTTCGCAGGTCAGCGGCGACCGGATGCGCGCCGACTGCACGCCCGCCTCATCGATATTGTCCGCCATGCGTTCGTCGATCAGCGTGCCTGCAGCCACCAGCACCTCTTCGGTGCCCGGACGCAGGATGTCATCCGCCGCAACCCGGCCCAGCAAGCGTTCGGCCAGCGAGGCCACCACTTCACCGTCGTTCACAGCCGCTTCGGCGGTGATCGCGTTTTCGGTGCCGCAGTCGTTTTCACGCACGATGCAATCCTGGGCGACGTCCACCAGACGGCGTGTCAGGTAGCCCGAGTTCGCCGTTTTCAGAGCGGTGTCGGACAGACCTTTCCGCGCGCCGTGGGTCGAGTTGAAGTATTCAAGAACGGTCAGACCTTCCTTGAAGTTCGAGATGATCGGCGTCTCGATGATGTCGCCGTTCGGCTTCGCCATCAGGCCGCGCATCCCGCCCAGCTGCTTCATCTGCGTGACAGAGCCACGGGCACCGGAGTGTGCCATCATGTAGACCGAGTTCGGTTCCTTCTCGGATCCGTCCTCGTCCTTCTGCGCCGCCGAGATGGAGCCCATCATGGCGTCGGTGACCTTGTCGTTACATTTCGACCAGGCATCGACGACCTTGTTATACTTTTCACCCTGGGTGATCAGGCCGTCCATGTATTGCTGTTCGAAATCCTTCACCTGCTCGCGCGTTTCATCCACGATCGACCATTTGGTTTCGGGGATCAGCATGTCGTCCTTGCCAAAGCTGATGCCGGCCTTGAACGCTTCCTTGAAGCCCATGGACATGATCTGGTCGCAGAAAATAACGCTCTCCTTCTGACCGCAATAGCGGTAGACGGTGTCGATCACGGTCTGCACGTCCTTCTTCCGCAGAAGCTGGTTGACCAGATCGAACGGCGCCTTCGCGTTCAAAGGCAACAGCGCCCCCAGACGGACCCGGCCCGGTGTGGTCTCGTAGCGGACCATCACCTCTTCGCCATGTTCGTTGATCTGCGGCACGCGTGCCGTGATCTTGGCGTGCAAATGCACTTCGCCCGCGTCGAGGGCGTGCTGCACTTCCTCGATCGAGCCAAAGACCATGCCCTCGCCCTTCATGCCTT
>JBCBHM010000091.1:0-7741 GCA_038525585.1 Pseudomonadota bacterium | reverse complement strand
CGAGGCCTACACGGAGAATTGGGAGGCCGAGAAGGCGCATCTGCAAGGTTTTGCGCCCGAAAAGATGGCCGAGATCTGCGGGATCGAGGCGGATGTGCTGCGTGATGTGGCGCGGACCTTTGCGGGTGCGCAGGCTGCGATGATCTTTTGGGGGATGGGCGTGTCGCAGCACATTCACGGCACGGATAACTCGCGCTGCCTGATCTCCTTGGCGTTGATGACGGGCCATGTGGGCCGTCCGGGTGCTGGCCTGCACCCGCTGCGGGGACAGAACAACGTGCAAGGCGCGTCCGACGCAGGGCTCATCCCGATGTTCCTGCCGGACTATCAGACGGTGACGGATGATGGCGTACGCTCTGCATTCACGTCCGTATGGGGCTCCGAAGACTTCTCGAACGAGAAGGGCCTGACGGTGACGGAGATCATGGATGCGGTCCATGACGGGGACATCAAGGCGATGTATGTGCTGGGCGAGAACCCGGCCATGTCGGACCCGGATGTGGAACATGCGCGGGACGCGCTGGCCAAGCTGGACCATCTTGTGGTGCAGGACATCTTCCTGACCGAGACGGCCAATTATGCCGACGTGATCCTGCCAGCCTCGGCCTTTGCCGAAAAGTCCGGGACGGTGACCAACACCAACCGGCAGGTACAGATGGGGCGGCCCGCGGTGCCGCCACCCGGTGAGGCGCGCGAAGACTGGTGGATCGAGGTGGAACTGGCCAAACGTTGTGGCCTGCCATGGTCCTATGACAGCCCGGCGGATGTGTTTGCCGAGATGAAGCAGAATATGGCGTCGCTCAACAACATCACGTGGGAGCGGCTCGAGGAGCAGAACGCGGTGACCTACCCGTCGCTGTCGCCCGAAGACCCCGGTCAGGCGATTGTGTTCGGCGATGGCTTTCCCCGGCCTGAGGGTCGGGCACGGTTTACGCCTGCGGCGGTGATCGCGCCGGATGATGTGCCGGATGAGGACTATCCGATGATCCTGACCACGGGGCGGCAATTGGAGCATTGGCACACCGGATCGATGACGCGCCGGTCGAAGGTGCTGGACGCGGTGGAGCCGGAGGCGAACTGTTCGCTGCATCCATCCACTCTGCGCAAGTTGGGCGCCGTGCCGGGAGACATGGTGCGGCTGACCACCAAGCGGGGATCGATTGAGATCATGGCACGTGAGGATCGTGCCGTGGCACCCGACATGGTGTTCCTGCCTTTCGCCTATGTGGAGGCGGCGGCGAACATCCTGACCAACCCCGCGGTGGATCCCTACGGCAAGATCCCGGAATTCAAGTTCTCGGCAGTTCGCGTCGAGGCGGTCGCGGGTGCCGTGGCAGCCGAGTGATCCTGATGAGCGCCTGACGGCGCACGCTATTCATTTTTTGCTGATGAGGGGCTCTGCCCCTCAAACTCCCCGCCGTATTTTCAAAGAGAAGAAGCAAGGGCCTGGCGATGCCTCGTGTGTCTGAGGCACGAAAACATTGACGAATGGCCCACAAGGGTCATTCTGGACACAATAAAGAATCGAACAAGTGTTCAAATACGGTCTCGCCAACAAGAGACCGGTCGGGAGGACAAGACGTTGAGTGGAACGCCCAAGGGCGACGTGGATATGTGTTCGCTGCCGGCTCTGCTGCGGCGGAACGCGCAGGTCTATGCGCAGGCGCCAGCCTATCGTGAGAAAGAGTTTGGCATCTGGCAAAGCTGGACTTGGCGCGAAACGCTGGAAGAGATCGAGGCGCTGGCACTGGGCATGCTGGACCTTGGTCTGGCGCCGGGCGATCACGTCGCGATCATCGGGCGCAACCGGCCTTATCTGTATTGGTCCATGGTGGCCGCCGAGATGTGCGGGGCGGTGCCTGTGCCGCTCTATCAGGACGCGGTGGCCGAAGAGATGGCGTATGTGCTGGATCATTGCGGTGCGCGGTTCGTGATCGCGGGCGATCAGGAACAGGTCGACAAGGTCATCGAGATACGCGAACAACTGCCTGAGTTCGAGCAGATGATCTACCTCGACCCGCGTGGCTTGCGGAAATACGATCATGCAAAGCTGCACCAGTATGCCCACGTGCAGGATGCCGGGCGTGCCAAGCGTGATGAGCTGATCGGCAAGTTGAACGCGCTGGTGGACGGGCTGGATTACGACAGCACCTGCGTGATGCTGTACACGTCGGGGACCACAGGCAAGCCCAAGGGCGTGGTTCTGTCGAACCGCAACGTGATCGAGACGTCGAAATCCTCATCCGAATTTGACGGGCTGCGGCAGACGGATGAAATCCTGGCCTATCTGCCGATGGCGTGGGTGGGCGACTTCATCTTTTCCGTCGGTCAGGCATTGTGGTCGGGGTTCTGCACGAATTGCCCGGAAAGCGCGGACACGATGCATGTGGATCTGCGCGAGATCGGGCCGACCTATTATTTTGCGCCGCCGCGCGTGTTCGAGATGCAGCTGACACAGGTCATGATCCGCATGGAGGATGCGGGGCGGTTGAAGCAGTGGCTGTTCCGGTACTTCATGGACCATGCGCGCAAGGTGGGGCCGGCGATTCTGGACGGCTTGCCTGTGAGCGGGATGGACCGCCTGAAATACGCGCTGGGCGAGTTGATGATCTACGGGCCGCTGAAGAATACGCTGGGGTTCAGCAACGTGCGCGTGGGCTATACCGCCGGTGAGGCGATTGGGCCCGAAATCTTTGATTTCTATCGCTCCTTGGGGATCAACCTGAAGCAGCTGTATGGTCAGACCGAGGCCACGGTGTTCATAACCGCGCAGCCGGATGGCGAGGTGCGGTCGGACACGGTCGGTGTGGCGTCGCCGGGCGTGGAGCTCAAGATCGCGGAGAATGGCGAGGTGTTCTATCGCTCGCCGGGCGTGTTCGTGGAGTATTACAAGAACCCCGAAAGCACCGCTGGCACCAAGGATGCCGAGGGCTGGGTGGCCACCGGCGACGCCGGGTTCATCGAGAAGGACAGCGGGCATCTGCGCATCATCGACCGGGCCAAGGATGTGGGGCAGATGGCATCGGGCGCGCTGTTCGCGCCGAAATATGTCGAGAACAAGCTGAAGTTCTATCCGAACATTCTGGAGGCCGTGGTCTTTGGCAATGGGCGGGAGGAGTGCACGGCGTTCATCAACATTGACCTGACGGCGGTGGGGAATTGGGCGGAGCGGAACAATATCGCATATGCGTCCTACCAGGAGCTTGCCGGGCATCCGCAGGTGCTGGCGACGATCCAGGCCCATGTGGAAGAGGTGAACCGGTCGGTGGCCGAAGACGAGATGCTGTCGGGCTGTCAGGTGCACCGGTTCGTCGTGCTGCACAAGGAGCTCGACGCGGACGATGGTGAGCTGACACGCACACGCAAGGTGCGCCGGCGGATCATCGAGGAGAAGTTCGCCGACATCATTGCCGCGCTGTATGACGGGTCGTCGGATGTGTCGACGGTGACCGAAGTGACTTATGAGGATGGGCGGAAGGGCTCGATCTCGGCCACGTTGGAGGTGCGGACAGCGGCAGTGCAGGCAGCGCAGCAGAAGATGGCGGCCGAATGAGCGTGCCGATGCTGGAACAGCGCTCGGCTGCGCCATCGCCCCGCCCACCATCCCGCGTGGCGCCCCGCTGCGAGCGGGTGCGTGGGCAGGCTGGACGACCCTCCGGGCGGGATTTTTTCAGGACAAAGACGGGCTGGCGTTCAATCTTCGTCGAAGACGTGGCGCACGGCGCAGGAGAGGCGATTGTCGCCGGTGAATGCGCCGATGCTGTTGCGCATGATCCTGCGGGTGTCGGCCGCGCTCAGCCCCTTGCGGCGGCACTTGTGGGCAAGTTGCAAAAGGTAACGGCGTTCAAGGGCGTCAAACATCTTGGGACCTCCAATCCGGTATGCGCCCACCTTGAGCAGAAAATGGTTAACATGCCCCGAAAGCGGCGGGCGATGGAGGCGGTTCATGCTTGATCAGACAGACGGATATGTGACGGCCGACGGGCGTCAGATCGGGCCTGTGGTCATGGAGATGCGCAACATCACCCTGCGGTTTGGTGGGGTTGAGGCGATCAAGGATATCTCCTTTGACATTCGAGAAGGGGAAATCCGGGCGATCATCGGACCGAACGGGGCTGGCAAATCGTCGATGTTGAATGTCATCTCGGGATTTTACGTGCCGCAAGAGGGCGAGGTGTATTACAAAGGTGCGCCGCGCCCGCCGATGAAGCCATTTGAGGTGGCTCGGCAAGGGATCGCGCGCACGTTCCAGAACATTGCCCTGTTCGAGGGTATGAGCGTTCTGGACAATGTCATGACCGGGCGTCTGACGCACATGAAGACGGGGATGTTTGCGCAAGCCTTGTGGAAGGGCAAGGCGGAGACGGAAGAGACGGAGAACCGTGAAGTCGCGGAAAAGATTATCGATTTCCTGGAAATTCAGGCGATCCGCAAGACACCGGTATCACGCCTGCCATATGGGCTGAAAAAACGTGTGGAATTGGCACGCGCCCTGGCGGCGGAGCCGTCGCTGCTGCTGCTGGATGAGCCGATGGCGGGGATGAATGTCGAAGAAAAAGAGGACATGAGCCGCTTTATCCTGGATGTGAATGACGAGTTCGGGACCACGATTGCGCTCATCGAGCACGATATGGGGGTGGTGATGGACCTGTCGGATCGGGTTGTCGTGATGGATTACGGCAAGAAGATCGGGGATGGCACGCCGGACGAGGTGCGCAGCAATCAGGCGGTGATCGACGCGTATCTGGGTGTGGCCCATGACTGATCCGCGTTCGGCACGGGGCGTCTGCAAGCTGTGCACTTGGGTTTTGGTGATCTGGTGCACATGCGCGCTCTTACCGGGTGCTGTGCGGCCCGCGCAGGCGGAGGAGCCGCCGATCTGCGATCCGGCGCAGGGGAGCATGGCGGGCTTGTGCGCGGTGATCGAGGCGCAGTGCCTGCCCTATCTGGACGATCCGGCGAGCCTGTCGCCGCGCCAGATCATGCCGGTGCCGCGCACCTTTCGGCGGTATTTCGAGAGTACGCTGAATTCCTATGTGCTGGGCTATCAGGAGACGGAGATGCCCGGCACGCTGGTGGTGTTCATG
The DNA here is from genome assembly GCA_038525585.1 of Pseudomonadota bacterium. Taxonomy (GTDB): domain Bacteria; phylum Pseudomonadota; class Alphaproteobacteria; order Rhodobacterales; family Rhodobacteraceae; genus Tateyamaria. Next base: position 2,654 of record JBCBHM010000091.1, on the reverse strand, counting down.
TATGACGAGCCCGCCTGCGAGGTGATCACGCATGGGCTGGCCTATTCCGAGGTGCTGCCCGCCTATGAGGCCTGGCGCGCCGGGGCGGGGGCGCGGTTTGTGTCGACGACGGGGTTTGAGCCGGTGAGCCGCGTGACGATGGACCGGGCCTATGCCGCTGCCTTTCTGGCCGCACCACGTCGGGACGGGCGGGTGACGGAGGTGACGTTGAACTGGAACCTGACATTCGAGGGGCTGACGCGGCTGCGGGTGAGCTATCAGCCGTTGCGCGATCACACCGCGGACCTGATGGGCGTGTCGGCGCGATGAGGTGGCTCGGCATCCTGTTGCTGGTTCCGGGCGCGCTTTGGGCGCAGGATCAGCGCGCGTTTGATGCGGCGATTGCGGAATGCGCGCGCTACATCGCAGCGCAGCCGGACGGTGCGTATGCGTTTCAAGCGCCCGTGATGGATCAGGACGAGGATGAGAGCGGGATCGACCGGACGATCGTGTACCCACCGGGATCGGGTGGTGATTTCGATTTTGCGTTGAATTTCGATTTTTCGAAGGGGACGTCGACCACGCCGGGCACATGGGCTTGCTCGGGCAGTGGGCCTGCGTCGCCGCTATGGCCCGTCTTCGTCACCACGGGCTGGATCGCGGCCGATGCCGCGCTGCGGTCGAACGGACTGCAGGAGCTGGCGTTTCCCGGTCCGCAAAAGGCGTATGCGAATTGCGGGGCGGAGGTGCCGGACATCTACGTTCTGTTCAATGCGGGCGCGGGCGACCGGGTCGTGTTTGCAGCGACAACGGGGCCTGCGGCAGCGGCGTTCTGTACGTCCATGGGAGTGAAGGGATAAGAGATGCCTGAACAGCTGTTCTTTGCGATGGAAGTGATCCTGAACGGGCTCATGGCGGGCGTGCTCTATGCGTTGGTCGCGCTTGGGTTCGTGCTGATCTTCAAGGCGTCGGGGATCTTCAACTTTGCCCAGGGGGTCATGGCGCTTTTTGCGGCGATGACCTTTGTGGGCATCCAGAACGGGCAGGTGCCCTTTGCGCACCTGATCAACGCGATCTTTGGGACGAAGGTGCATTATTTCGGGTGGGAGGTGCATTCGATCCTCGCCATCCTGCTCACGGTTGTGGTGATGGTCGTGCTGGCCTGGGCGGTGCAACGCTTCATCTTCAAACATCTGGTGGGGCAAGAGCCGATCATTCTGTTCATGGCGACCATCGGGCTTGCGTACTTCCTCGAAGGGGTGGCGGACCTGATGTGGGGGTCGGAGATCAAGAAGCTGGATGTGTGCCTGGCCGAAGGGACGTGTCTGCCGCAGGGGATGAACCTGGCCTTTGATGAGTTTTCAGCCAGCCTGTTCAACCAGCCGTTTGGCATGTTTGTCGACAATCTGGACATCACGGCGACGATCATCGCGATCCTGCTGGTGGCGGCCCTGGTGATGTTTTCGCAATACACCAAACAGGGGCGCGCGATGCGCGCGGTGGCCGATGACCACCAGGCGGCGTTGTCGGTGGGTGTATCGCTGAACTATATCTGGATCCTGGTCTGGTCGGTTGCGGGTTTCGTGGCGCTGGTGGCCGGGATCATGTGGGGGGCGAAATCGGGTGTGCAGTTCTCGCTGAGCCTGATTGCGCTGAAGGCGTTGCCGGTGCTGATGCTGGGCGGCTTTACGTCGATTCCCGGCGCGATTGTCGGCGGGTTGATCATCGGGGTGGGTGAAAAGCTGTTTGAATTTGCCATCGGGCCGATGGTGGGCGGGGCGACCGAGAATTGGTTTGCCTATGTGCTGGCGCTGGTCTTTCTCGTGTTCCGGCCGCAGGGTCTCTTTGGGGAGAAGATCATTGAGCGGGTTTGATTTTGGTTCCCGTTCGGGCGACCCCATTGAGCGATGCTCAATGAGACCCGCCCACCCGGGAACCACGCAGGATCACTCGATCTGGCGGAAGAGCATGATGGTAAAGGCGGCGAGCACGGTGATGGCCAGCGTCGCCGACAGCAGCAGATCGCCGGTGAGCAGCAGCGCCGTGCCGGCGCAGACCACCAGCATCACCCCGCAGAACATTAGGATGGGCACGACGCCGTGGCGCGGTGCCGGTGGTTCATCGCGCGTCGCCTCGGCCTCGGCCTCGGCGTCAGGTGTGACGTCCGGGATTGAATCCATCAACTGCGCCTTGGCGGCGGCCAATTCCACAGCACTTATATCGCCCCGCGCATGCGCGGCGTCGAGACGACGGATGTCGTCCAGAATTGCGGTCATGCGACCCACTCCATTTACCCGGTGCCAGGCTGGCGCGGAAATGGGGAAGGAATGTGGCAAAGCGGGAAAAGTTGCGCTTGTGGTTAACTGGCGGGACATCGGGGGCCAGCCCCCGAACCCCCGGGATGTTCCGGGGACAAAGACGGGGTCGACCTGGCCTGCAACGGAAAGGGAGCGCTGATGTTTTATCGTGAGGCCGGGGATTTTTCGACGACCTATCCGCAGGACAGCCAGACCTTTCCCATCCGGTTTGATCGCTATCGCTACTACGTCGTGCTGGCAGTGGCCGTGCTTGTCATGCCGTTCGTGATGACCGATTATCTGGTCAACTCGATCTTTCTGCCCTTTCTGATCTACGCGATCGCGGCCATCGGGCTGAACATTTTGACGGGATATTGC
>JBCBHM010000090.1:0-7795 GCA_038525585.1 Pseudomonadota bacterium | reverse complement strand
TCCGCGCCAAGAAGGTGGGCATGGTCGCTGCGGGTCGCTCATCCCAGGTGGCGGCGATGGCCGGCATGCGGCTGCCGATCGAGAGCCACGTTCTGCAAGCCTTTGTCACCGAAGGGCTCAAGCCCTGTCTGGATCACGTGGTGACCTACGGCATGGGGCATTTCTATATCAGCCAGTCGGACAAGGGTGGGCTGGTGTTCGGGGGCGATCTGGACATGTATGCGAGCTATGCCTCTCGCGGGAACCTGCCGCTGGCCGAGCATGTGGCAGAGGCGGCGATGACGCTGATGCCGGTGATCGGCAAGGCGCGCGTGCTGCGCAGTTGGGGCGGGGTGATGGACATGTCGCCCGACGGGTCATTCATCATCGACAAGACGGATATCGACGGCCTCTTTGTCAATTGCGGCTGGTGCTATGGCGGGTTCAAGGCGACGCCCGCCTCGGGCCATACCTTTGCGCATCTGCTCGCAACGGGGCAGCCGCATGAGACGACCGTGCGGCATCGGCTGGACCGGTTCCGGACGGGGCGCGGGATCATGGACGAAGAGTCCACCGGGTCTCAACACAATCTGCATTGAGGAGCTTCTGAGATGTCGGATGTGAGTTTTTTCAAAGAGAAGAAGATGGGGGTCTGTCCCCGGAAAGGCGTCTGATGCGCATCTCATGTCCGATTTGCGGTGAGCGCGACCGACGCGAGTTCTACTATCAGGGATCGGCCGTGATGCTGGACCGGCCTGCGCCCGATGCCGGTGAGGCGGCTTGGGACGAATACCTGCATCTGCGCGAGAACCCGGCAAACGATCTGGAAGAGCTGTGGTGCCATGACGGGGGCTGTGGCGCATGGCTGAAGGTGACGCGCAACGTGTCGAGCCACGAAGTGAAATCGGTTGTGCTGGTGGAGGGCAGGCCATGAGGATCGCGGGCAAAGGTCTGATCGACCGGGCGCAACAGATCTCGTTCCGGTTTGACGGCACTGCCTATCGCGGGTTCGCCGGCGATACGCTGGCGTCTGCACTGCTTGCCAACGGTGTGCGGCACATGGCGCGGTCGTTCAAGTACCACCGTCCGCGCGGTGTCCTTACCGCCGGGTCGGAAGAGCCGAATGCGCTGATGACCATCGGGTCGGGGCCTGAGACGGACCCGAATGTGCGGGCAACGGTGCAGGAGATTTACGAGGGGCTGGAGGCGCGACCGCAAAATGCGTGGCCGTCGCTTGGGTTCGATCTGCTCAGCGTGAATGATCTGGCGGCGCCGTTTTTGGGGGCCGGGTTTTACTACAAGACATTCATGTGGCCGCGCGCCTTTTGGGAACGGGTCTATGAGCCGTTTATCCGCAAGGCGGCGGGTCTGGGCGCGTTGGGTGCCGAGGCGGACGGTGATCACTATGAAAAGGCCTATGCGTTTTGCGACCTGCTCGTGATCGGTGCGGGTCCGACCGGTTTGATGGCGGCGCTCATGGCCGCCCGGTCGGGCGCGCGCGTGATCCTCGCGGACGAGGACAGCCTGATGGGCGGGCGGCTCAATGCCGAGACGCTCGCGGTCGGCGGCAAGCCGGGGCATGTCTGGGCGGCGGAGATTGTGGCCGAGCTGGCAGGTATGGACAACGTGCGGCTGATGACGCGCACGACCGTGACCGGGGCCTATGACGGCGGTACGTTCGGGGCGCTGGAACGGGTGGCGCATCACGGGCCGCGCCCGGCTGGCGGGGTCAGGGAGACGTTCTGGCGGATCGTTGCGCGGCGGTCGGTGTTGGCGGCGGGCGCGCTCGAGCGGCATATCGCGTTTCGAAACAACGACCGGCCCGGCGTGATGATGGCGGGGGCTGTGCGCGCCTACCTCAATCGGTGGGGTGTGGCGCCGGGCAAGTCGGTCACGCTGTTTGCCAACAATGACGACGCGCACCGGACCGCGTTGGATCTCGTTGACGCTGGCGTGCATGTGGCCGCTGTCGTGGACAGCCGCAGTGACGCCGCGGCGCTGGGTGATTACCGCGTGATTGCGGGCGCGCATGTCACGGGTGCCGAAGGGCGCCGGGGGCTGGACGCGATTTCGGTCAAAGGTGCGACCGGGGTAGAGAAAATCGCGACGGATTGCCTGGCCGTATCTGGGGGCTGGAACCCGACGGTACACCTGACCTGTCATATGAACGGGCGGCCCACATGGTCGGATCAGATTGCATCTTTTGTCCCCACACCTGGCGCGATCCCGGGGCTGGTGGCCGCGGGTGCGTGCAACGGCGCGTTTTCGACGGCGGCCTGTTTGGCGGCCGGGCACGCGGCCGCGCAGGAGAGCCTCGCCGCGCTGGGGATCAAAGCGGCGGACGGCACCGTTCCGGCGGCAGATGAAACGGCCTACAGCGTGGACCCGATCTGGACTGTTCCTGGAAGGGGGCGCGCCTGGTTGGATTTCCAGAACGACGTGACGGTCAAGGACGTCAAGCAGGCTGCTGCAGAAAACTATGCGTCGGTCGAGCATATGAAGCGCTACACGACCCAAGGCATGGCCACGGATCAGGGCAAGAATTCGAACGTGGCGGCGTTGGCGATCCTCGCGGACGCAACCGGCCGCGGTATCCCCGAGACCGGCACGACGACGTTCCGCCCGCCCTATTCACCGGTGGCGTTGGCGGCCCTTGGTGCCGGGGCGCAAGGCACAGGCTTTGCGCCCGAGCGCAGGACGACAAGCCATGCGGCGTCGCTGAGGATGAAAGCGCCGATGATTGCTGCGGGGCTTTGGTATCGTCCGTCGTATTTCCCGCGGGACGGCGAGACGACGTGGCGGCAGTCCTGTGATCGCGAGATCGGGTATGTGCGCGAGGCCGTTGGCGTTTGCGATGTCTCGACCCTGGGCAAGATCGACATTCAGGGACCGGATGCGGGCCAACTCCTCGATTTCGTCTACATCAACATGTTCTCGACCCTCAAAGAGGGGCGGGTCCGCTATGGACTGATGTTGCGCGAGGACGGGTTTGTCATGGATGACGGCACCACCGCGCGGCTGGGGCCGGAGCATTACGTGATGACCACGACCACCGCCGCCGCAGGGCAGGTGATGCGGCATCTGGAATTCGTGGCGCAGGCGCTGCACCCCGAGTGGGATGTGCGCATCATGTCGGTGACAGAACAGTGGGCACAGTTCGGCGTGGCGGGGCCGCAATCGCGTGCGTTGCTGAACGGTGTGCTGGATCAGCCCGTTGACAATGACACCTGGCCTTTCATGGCCTGCGGGCCCGTTTCGATTGGCGGCGTGGCCGGGCGTCTGTTCCGCATCTCGTTCTCGGGCGAGCATGCCTACGAGGTCGCGGTGCCCTCGCGCTATGGTGCGAGCCTTTTTGCCGCTTTGGTCAACGCGGCCGAAGAAATGGGCGGCGGGGCCTATGGGATGGAGGCGCTGAATGTGCTGCGTATCGAAAAGGGGTTCATCACGCACTCCGAAATCGACGGACGCGTGACAGCCGGTGACATCGGCATGGGCCGGATGCTGTCGAGCAAAAAGGATTTTGTCGGCAAGACGATGGCCGCGCGGCCCGGTCTGGTCGAAGCGGGGCGCGAACAATTGGTGGGGTTGAAGCCGGTCGGCACGGTCAAGCAACTGACCGGGGGCGGCAAGATCTATTCCGATGGGCAAGAGCCGGTGCGGGCGCATGATCAGGGGTATGTGACCTCTGTCGGGTTCTCTCCGACCTTTGGTCATTTCCTGGGTCTGGGATTTGTCCGGGACGGGCAGGCGCGGCACGGCGAGGTGCTGCAAATGGTCGATCATCTCCGCGATGTGCGGACGCGGGTTGAGATTTGCGATCCGGTGTTCCTGGACCCCGAGGGAGGGCGCGCACGTGGTTGAACTGGTGGCTGAGACCCCGCTGGGCGGGACGCGTGAACGCACGATCGGCACCGTCACGCTGGCGGAGGTCGACCTTGGCACGCTCACATCCATCGCCCCCTACAAGGACAAGGCGATTGCCGATGTGTTCAAGGATGCGCACGGCATGGCCTGGCCCGCCGCAGGGCGCGCGACGGGCAAGGCAGGCGCGCGGGCGATCTGGTTTGGGCGCGAGATGGTCCTGCTCGCCGGGCCGGAACCGGACGCGGCGCTGAACGCCTATGCCGCGCTGACCGTGCAAAGCGACGCGTGGGCCTGTGTGACGCTGACGGGCGCGGGCGTGGAAGATGTCTTGGCACGGCTGGTGCCGCTGGATGTGTCACCTGAGACATTCAAGCGGGGCCACACCGCGCGCACGATGATCCAGCACATGAACGGATCCGTGACGCGGATCGGGGCGGATACCTTCCTTCTGATGGTGTTCCGATCGATGGCGGGCACATTGCTTCACGATCTGGAAAGGGCGATGGAAAGCGTCGCGGCGCGACGGTAAAGTGCCCAGACCGATTCCGAAGGAGCCTTGCCCAACATGACCCGTTTTGCGCTGACCTGTACCGCTGCCCTTTTTGCCCTGCCGGTGTTTGCGGATGAAAAGGCTGAATCCTGTGGCTATCAGGCCGAGGTGGTGGCGGCCGTGCAGCAGGCCCGGCTGGATCGCGTGTCCGAACGCGGTGTCACCGACCACATTCTCGCCCAAGGCCCGACATGGCCCGAGAAATACAACAACACCATCCCGCTGATCGCCCCGTGGGTCTACGAACAAAAGCGCCGCGTCGTGCGCAACGAAGATCTTGCCGCGGCGTGGAATGAATTGTGCCTGCAACTGCCGGAAGACGTTGCCAGCCAGTGACCTCTCGACTCTCGTCGCCGAGACCCCATTATATAATGCATGAGCCTACCCCCGGGATTCCTTGACGAATTGCGCACGCGCCTGAGCCTTGGTCAGGTGGTGGGACGCAAGGTCATGTGGGACGCGCGCAAGTCCAATCAGGGCAAGGGCGATCTGTGGGCGCCGTGCCCCTTCCACCACGAAAAGACGGCGTCGTTCCACGTGGATGACCGCAAGGGCTACTATTACTGCTTTGGGTGCCACGCCAAAGGCGATGCCATTTCCTTTGTCCGCGAGACCGAGAATGTCGGTTTCATGGAAGCGGTGGAAATCCTGGCCGGAGAGGCCGGGATGCCGATGCCGGAGCGTGATCCGCGCGCGCAGGAGAAGGCCGATCAACGCACCTTGCTTGCGGACGTCATGGAGATGGCGGTGCAGCACTTTCGGCTGCAACTGAAAACCGGTGGGGCAGCAGAAGCGCGTGATTATCTCGAGAATCGCCGCGGCCTGGGACCGGACGCGCAAGACCGGTGGGAGATCGGGTTCGCGCCGGATGCGTGGCAGGGGCTTTGGGATGCGCTCAAGGCCAAGGGGGTCGAGGATGATCTGATCCTTGGCGCGGGCCTTGCAAAGCCCAGCCAAAAAGGCGGCAAGCCCTACGACACCTTTCGCGGGCGCATCATGTTCCCCATTCGCGATGCACGGGGACGCTGCGTTGCCTTTGGGGGTCGCGCGATGGACCCGGCGGACAATGCCAAATATCTGAACTCGCCCGAGACCGAGCTTTTTGACAAGGGCCGCACGCTCTACAACCACGGGCCTGCCCGGACAGCCGCCGGAAAGGGCCAGCCGCTGATCGTGGCCGAAGGCTATATGGATGTGATCGCGCTGGCCGAACACGGCTTTGGCGCGGCGGTGGCGCCGTTGGGCACGGCGGTGACGGAACATCAGCTTGCCATGCTGTGGCGTATTGCAGACGAGCCGATCATCGCGCTGGATGGCGACACGGCGGGCATTCGTGCCGCGATGCGGCTGATCGACCTTGCCCTGCCGCAGCTGGAGGCAGGCAAAAGCCTGCGCTTTGCCTTGATGCCCGACGGGCAAGACCCCGACGATCTGCTCAAGGCACAGGGGGCGCCCGCGCTGCAAAAGTTGCTGGAGGCGGCGCGGCCGATGGTCCAACTGCTCTGGCAACGCGAGACCGAGGGCAAATCCTTTGACAGCCCCGAGCGTAAGGCCGCGCTCGACAAGGCGCTGCGCGACAAGATCAAGCTGATCCAGGATCCGTCGATCCGCCAGCATTACGGTCAGGAAATCAAGGACTTGCGCTGGCAGCTGTTCCGTCCCCAACGTGGCCCGCAGCGCCGCGCGTGGAACGCGCCCCCCACCGCGCTGGCCAGCACCAAGTCGTCCGTTCTGGCCCAGGGCGATGCCGCAGTGACGGATCATCTGCGCGAGGCGGTGATCCTGGCCGCGCTGATCCTGACCCCCGACGTCGCCGAAGATTTCGAAAGCGGGATCGAGGGGCTGCCCTGCCGTGACCATACGCATCAGACACTGCGCGACATGATTCTGCGCCACGGCGCGGATGGCGCCGAGGTGTTGCGTGAAAAGATTATCAGCGCACTTGGCCCCGACGCCCTTGATAATCTGCTGTCTGCGCGCCATGTGGCCATTGTTCCCTGTGTCCGCACACCAGGCGATGCCGACATGGCCCGGATGACCGTGGCCGAAGAGCTCGCAAAACTCAGCGCGGCAAGGGGCTTGGACGCCGAGATCGCAGACGCGGTGCAGGACCTCGAAGGGGTGGCGGATGAGGGTGTCACATGGCGCCTCAGCCAGGCTGCCGCCGCGGCGTCGCGCGCTGTGCGGAGCGGTCAGGAAGACAATGCAGAATATGACACGGGCGACAACGGCGCCCGAATCAGCCGTCAGGAACGCGATGCCTTTGCGGCCCTGATGGACCAAATCAGGTTCTCCAAGCCGGGACGGTGATGCGTTTTGGCCGCGAAACCTTAGGAAATGTGGCGTAATGGGTGGTCGAATCATCAAAAGCGCTAAATGATTCTTCAAGCGAATCGCATGGGGGTGATTCGCCAAGGAGCCCCGATCAAAGGAGCCCGGCATGGCCGCGAAAGATACGAACGAAGACGCCAAGACCGAAGACCAGGACAACGCCCACTCGCTCGACATGAGTCAGGCCGCTGTCAAAAAGATGATCGGTGAGGCCCGGGAAAAGGGTTACATCACCTACGACCAGCTGAACACGGTGCTGCCGCCGGATCAGGTCAGCTCGGAACAGATCGAAGACGTGATGTCGATGCTGTCCGAAATGGGCATCAACATCATCGAAGATGAAGAGGCCGAAGACGAAGAGCAGAAGGGCTCGACCGATGTGGTCGCAACCGAGGGCACACGTGACCTGACGCTGGGCGCCACGGGCCAGGAAAAGCTCGACCGGACCGACGATCCCGTGCGGATGTACCTGCGCGAAATGGGGTCGGTCGAACTGCTGAGCCGCGAGGGCGAGATCGCGATTGCGAAACGCATCGAGGCGGGCCGCAACACGATGATCGCGGGCCTCTGCGAGAGCCCGCTGACCTTCCAGGCGATCACGATCTGGCGCGACGAGCTGCTGTCCGAAGAGATCCTGCTGCGCGATGTCATCGACCTTGAGGCGACATTCGGCAACCAGATGGGCGAAGACGGTGAAGTGACCGAACCCGTCGTGCAAACCGCCGGAGCGACCGAGGAAAAGACCGACGACAGTCCCGAACTCGACGCTGACGGGAACCCCATCGCCAAGGATGATGACGACGACGAGGATGAACAGGCCAACATGTCGCTCGCCGCGATGGAGGCCGCGCTCAAGCCGCAAGTGCTTGAAACGCTGGATGTGATTGCGAATGACTACATCCAACTCGCTGAAATGCAGGACAACCGCATCTCGGCCACGCTGAACGAGGACGGCTCGTTCTCGTCAGGTGACGAGGAGACGTATCAAAAGCTGCGGTCCGAGATCGTGGCGCTCGTCAACGACCTGCATCTGCACAACAATCGGATCGAGGCGCTGATCGACCAGCTTTA
>JBCBHM010000089.1:0-7880 GCA_038525585.1 Pseudomonadota bacterium | reverse complement strand
TCAATGCGGTGCGGCGAGTGGGTAGGTTCATACGGACAAGGATGTAATCCTGCATCGGGCTGTCAAGAGAGACGGGCGCTGCAGGGCCATGCAGCACGTTCCATCAGTGGTCAAGCTCAGTCGTCACAATAGCTGCAGGACTTCGGATGAATCTCGGTGATCGACGTTTCACGCAACCGCTGGACAAGGCTTTCTTCGATGTCCTCAAGCACCTCGGACACCCGTGTTTGGAGGCCTTCTTCAACATGGCAGTGCGACGGTTCGGTGTCGCCCGTGTCGCGCGAAACCAACCGCTCATCCAGCGCGAGGTAGACATCGGCGAGCGTGATGCCGTGGGCCGGTTTGGCCAATTGCCACCCGCCTGCGTGCCCCTTTTCCGAGGACAGGAGACCCGCCTGCCGTAACTTGCCCAGCACACGGCGAACGACGACCGGGTTCGTTCCGGCGTGATCGGCGATATCTGCGGAAGTGCGGACGCGGCCGGGGTCACTGGCCATGTGGCAGAGCGTGTGCAGGGCGAGAGATAGGCGGCTGTTCCGCTTCATGTGCAGCGTTCCTTGGGATCGTTATGAATTGTAACATTTGCGGTTGCGTTTTTCTAGTAACTGCATACGTTGCGTGACTGTCGTGGTACGGATCCGGAGAGTTCACATGACAGAGACACGGTTTGTCGGCACCTATACGTGCGGATTTTCGGTCGCTGATACAACCACCGTGTCGCGCCGCGCGCATGCCGGGATGTGGATGTGCTGGCCTGTCGCGCCATCGCGCGGCGCCCGACAGGCGTTTCATACAGCCCTCCCGGATGCAGCGGCATGAATCGCAATCTGGGACAATGCAGCCTGCGCCGCAAACGACGTGCCGCCGATCCGATGACGGCCTTTGACCGTTTGCCCGCACCGGTGCGCCAGTGGGTCGCGCAAGCGGCCTTGCCGTGGTCGCCCGCCTCTGTGCGGCGGATCTGGTCCAAATCCCGGGCCAAAGGGCTGTCGGCGGAAGAGGCGCTTCAATCGCTGACCCATGCGGAGGCGCGCGCCCTTGCGCGTGACCGGCAGTCGACCGTTTTCAAATTCAACTCGATCACCTGAAGGAAATGCACATGTCGTTCTTCTCTCGGCTTGTTTGTGTCGCTGCACTCGCGCTCGGTCCGGCTTGGCCAGCCGCGGCCCAAGAGGGCAGCCTGACCATCTCAGTGGGCTTTGGGCCAACGGCCGAGGTGCCGGATCCGCGGGCCAGCTACAACGGCTGGATGTCGAACCAGACCGGCGTGACGGAAACGCTGATGGGCATCGATTATGACATGAACCTGTATCCGCGGCTGGCGGCGGGGATCGAACAATCGTCGCCCACCACCTGGCGCGTGGCCCTGCGGGACGGGGTGACGTTCCATGATGGCACGCCGGTGACGGCGCAGGCGGTGGTGGACGCGATTGCCCCGATCTCGGACGAGGCGCATCCCGGCCACAACGCGCGCGTTGCCAAACTGCTTGATCTGGCGGGCCTGTCGACCGACGGCGACGCGGTCGTGGTCTTTGAGACCAACAGCCCGAACGCGGCCTTCCCCTGGACCCTGTCCGAACCGGCGATTGCCGTGTTGGGCGCGCCGTCCGAGGCGTTTCCGATCAACGCGACGGGCCCGTTTGTGTTCCAGGAGGCCGTGCCGGAACAGCTGTACCGCGTGGCGGCGCATCCGGACTATCGGCAGGGGGCGCCCGGCCTGGCTGAGGTGCGCGTGATCGCCACGCCGAACCCGTCCACGGCCGCGCTGGCCTTTGAGGCGGGCGAGGTCGATCTGGTCATCAACTATCCCGAAACGGATTTCGCGCGCATTCAGGACACTGGCGCGCAAGGGTTCTCCGCGCCCACGGCACGGCTTTACTTCTACACGGTCAACGCGGCGAGCGGGCCGATGGCCAACCCGCTGATCCGTCAGGCTGTGTCTTATGCGATTGACCGCCAGGGTATCGTTGACGCGGCGCTGTCGGGCGTGGGGGGTGTCCCTGCGGGCACGATTTTCCCCGAGGGCAAGGGCTGGGCCGCGGACATTCCCGCCACCTACGATCCTGCCAAAGCCGAAACGCTGCTGGCCGAGGCCGGAGCGGTCAAGGAGGGCGGCACCTGGAGGCTGGATGGCGCGCCGCTGGAAATCGACATCGTGACATACGCATCGCGTGCGGCGCTACCGCCGACGGCGGAACTGACCCAGGCGTTCCTTGCCGCGATCGGCGTCAAGGCGACCATCACCGTCGGTGAGTGGGGGGCCAGCAACGATGCGATTGCGGCGGGCGAGGCGGACCTGTTTCTGCAGGCCTGGGTCACGACACCGCAAGGGGATCCCGGCGCGGTGCTCGAGACGCTGCTGAAATCCGACGGCGGCTCGAACGCTGGCGGATTTGCAAACGCGCGGCTGGATGAATTGCTGGACCAAGGGCGCCTGACCTTCGACCATGACGCGCGCAAGGCGATCTATGACGAGGTGCAGCAGATCATCGTGGCAGAGGCGGCGATGATCCCCGTCTTTCACGTGAGCCAGACGAATGTTAGCGTCCCCGGTCTGACCGGTTACCGTGTGCACCCGACGGAGACCTATTGGATCACCCACGAGACAAAGCTGAGCGAATGACATTATCCGTGACCGGCCTGAGCGAGATCCGCGCGGGCCGGACCATCCTCCACCCCACATCGCTTGAGATCGAACCGCGGGGCCGTATCGGCCTCGTTGGCGCGTCCGGGTCCGGCAAATCGACGCTGGGGCACGCGCTGATCGACGATCTGCGGGCGCAGGGACGCAGCGTGGCCCATGTGCCGCAAAGCCCGGATGAGGCGCTCGATCCGCTGCGGTCCATGGCGTTCCACTGGCGCGAGGCGGAGGTGGCGTTGGGCCTTGTGCCCGGCAGCGCGGATCAGGCGGGGCTGTTCCGCGCCCTGCGGATCGAAGGCGGCGACCTGCGCAAGCGCTCGTGGGGCTGGAGCCGGGGGATGCAGCAGCGCTTTGTCATTGCCATGGCGCTGATCGGCAGCCCGGATCTGATCGTGCTCGATGAGCCGACCTCGGCGCTGGATCCGATTGTGGCTGCGGCCACGATGGACCTGCTCAGCGGGTTTCTGGATGGCAAGGACACGGCGATGATCCTGATCACCCACGACCTTGGTCTCGCCGCGCGGCGGGTCGCGCGGCTGTTGGTGATGCAAGCGGGGCGCGTGGTCGAAGAGGGGCGCACCGCGGACATATTGGACCGCCCGCAGACAAGTGCGGCGCGCGCATTGTCGGCGCATCGAAACTGGATGGCCCTGCCGTGTTGACGGTGACCGATCTCGTGGTGAAACGCGGGGCGCGTGCGACATTGGACGGCATTTCGCTGTCATTGCCAGCGGCGGGCACGCTCGCGGTTGTCGACGAAAGCGGTGCTGGCAAATCTACGTTGATTGCCGCGATCCTGGGTCTGCTGAAGCCAGCGGCGGGCGTGATCACGTGGAACGGCGCACCCGTCCGCGCCGCCCGCCCCGCGCTGGTGATGCAAGAGCCGCGCGCGGCCTTCAATCCCGCGCTCAGCCTGCGACGGTCCGTGATGGAGCCGATTGCAGCGCAAGGGATCACGCTGGCGGAAGGACGGCTCGAACGGTTGTGCGCGGGGTTGGAGCTGCCGCTGGATCTGCTGGACCGCCGCCCCGCGCAGGTGTCCATCGGGCAGGCGCAGCGGGCGGGCATCCTGCGCGCCCTGATCGCGGCACCACCTTTGGTGCTCTTTGATGAGCCGCTCTCCGCCCTCGACGCCGTGACGCAAAAGCATACCGCGCGGCTGATTGCCGAGGTGCAGGCCGAAGAAGGCTTTGCCGCGCTGATCGTCACCCATGATCTTGGCTATGCGGTCGCGCATGGGGATCGGATCATGGTGCTCAAGGATGGGCAGGTCGAAGAGACCGCAGACGCCCGAACCTTTGCCCTCAGCCCACACTCCCCCTATTGCGGCGCCTTGCGGGATGCCGCGATATCGCTGGGTGCGCTTGGGGCTGCGGCATGATCACAGCCATCGGCGGCGTGCTGCTGCGTGCGGTTGTCGTGCTGTCGGGCACCGCGATCCTGACCTTTGCGCTGCTGTGGCACGCGCCCGGTGATCCGGCGCAAGCCATTGCCATGGCGCGCTTCGACGCGCTGCTGACCGACGACGTGATCGACCAGGTCCGCCAGGAGGTCGGGTTGAACACCGGCTTCTGGCAGGCCTTCTGGGCGTGGCTCGGCCCGCTCCTGAGGCTCGATTTCGGGTATTCGGCAGTGACAGGCCGCCCGGTCTGGCCCGACCTTTGTGCGGCCATGACCTACACCTTTCCACTGGCGCTGGCCGGGTTGGCGATCGGGCTGGCCCTGTCGCTGCCGCTTGCCATCCTCGCCACCAAACGGCCCGGCGGGTTGCTTGACCGTGCGGCGGTGGCAACCGCGTCGTTGGGGGCCGCGATCCCGGCCTACTGGCTTGGGCTTTTGCTGATCCTTCTTTTTGCCGTGCAGCTTGGATGGCTCCCAGCGATAGGTGCGCGGACACCGGCGCATGCCATCCTGCCCGCCGTCACGCTGGGCCTTGGCGTCGCCGCGTCGCTCACGCGGATCATCCGGTCGAGCATCCTCGAGGCGCGCGGACAGCCCTTTGTGCCTGCGCTGCGTCGGCGCGGCGTCGCGGGCCAAGCCGTGGCGCGCGACCACGTCGCCCCCCATGCCGCGATCCCCGTCGTGACGCTCTTTGGCCTCGAGCTGGTCTTTCTGCTCGAAGGGGCCGTGCTGGTCGAGGTCATCTTTGGCCGCCCGGGTCTGGGCACCTTTCTGGTCACCGCCATCACCGCGCGGGATTTCCCGCATGTGCAGGCCGTCGTCGTGCTGACCGCCTTGGTCTTTGTGCTGGTCAATCTGGCGACCGACATCCTCTACCGCGTGATCGATCCCCGGATCGGAGCCGAAGATGCGTAGCGTGGCGCTCGTCGTCACGTGCCTCGTCGCGCTCGCGGTGCTTGGCCCGCTGCTGGCACCTTACGATCCGACGGCCATCGACATCCCGAACCGTCTGTCCGGCCCAACCGAAACGTTCCCGCTGGGCACGGACGCGCTGGGGCGGGATATCCTGTCGCGGCTGCTTTACGGCGCGCGCTGGTCGCTTGGGCTGGCCTTCCTGATCTCGGTCCTCAGCCTCATCATCGGGACGTCCATAGGGCTGATCGCGGCGCTTGGTGGCCGAATTGCGGACTGGTCGCTGATGCGCGCGACCGATACGTTCCTCGCGTTTCCCGAACTGGTGGCCGCCGTCGTCATCGCGGGGCTCATGGGGGCAGGCACCTGGAGCCTGATCCTTGCCCTCAGCGTCACCGGCTGGATGCGCTATGCGCGCGTGGCCCGCGGCATCGGCCTGTCGGTGCAAAGCCGGGGCTACGTCGTGCAGGCGCGCCTGGCCGGCATGCCCGGCTGGTCCATCGCACGCTGGCATTATCTGCCGTCGCTGATCCCATCGCTGACCGTTGTCTGGACGGGCATGTTCGCGCGCGCGATCCTGGGTATCTCGGCGCTGGGGTTCCTGGGCTTTGGCGTGCAGCCGCCGAACCCCGAATGGGGCGCGATGCTGCTGGATGCGCGCGTGCACATGCGATCGACCCCGTTGCAGATGATCTGGCCGGGGCTCGCTGTTGTGACCTGCGTTCTGGCCATCAACCTCTCGGGTGACGCCCTGCGCGACGCCCTGGCAAAGGACGGTCAGCCGGGGTGATCGGGCCTGCCCGCACCAGATCATCCAGCCGATCCCCGCCGCCTCGCAGCGTCTGTTGACGCCTATGTCGTCTGCGCAGGCGCCTCAGTCCCCGGTCGGACCGTTGCCGCCGCACAAGCCTTGCTCTGCCAAGAAGCGGACAAACAGCAAGGTCAGGCTCTCGCGCCGCGATTTGTCCGGCCAGACCGCGTATATTCCAAGGTCACGCAGCGTCCAGTCGGGGAGCAACGCGACCAGCTCTCCATTCGCGATCCCGCGATGGGCCAGAAAGGATGGCAGGATCGTCACCCCCATGTTTTGTATCGCGAATTGGTACACGGCATCGATGCTGTCCACCTCGATCTGGGCATTCCCGGTCACGGCTTCGACGGTGCCGTCCGGCCCCGTCAGCTCGGTCGTGTCCGCGCGCTGCTGGTAGCGGATCCAATCCCAGTCTTCCAAGTCAGATGGGCGGTTTGGCGGCGGGCGCTGACTTGCATAGTCGGTGCCCGCAACCAGGACACGCTGGCCCTCGGCCAGCTTGCGCGACATCATCGAACTGTCCTCCAGCCAGCCCACGCGGATGTTCAGATCAAAGCCGGCCTCGACAAGGCCCGTGCGGTGATCGGTATAGGCCACCGAAAACGCGACATTGGGATGCAGCCGGGCAAAGTCGGCGACCGCCTTGGTCAGCGGTCCGGAGGTCAGAAAGGCCGGAAGCGAGACCCGAAGCGCCCCCACCGGCTCAAGCGACAGCGCGTTGAGGTCATTCAGACCGGCCTCCGCACTGCGCACCATCTCGACCACGCGCGCGTAAAAGATGCGCCCCTCACTGGTCAGTGAAATCTTGCGCGTGGTGCGATGCAAAAGCGTCTTGCCAAGATAGGTCTCGAGGTCCGAAACGGTTTGGCTGACCCGCGACGGGGCCAAGCCTAAGGCCTTTGCCGCCCCCCGGAACGACCCTTCGTCGACGACCTGCGCAAAGATTGCCATTTGTCTGAGGTGGTCGATCATTGTTCCGCTCACCAGAATTATATCCTCTGAAAGTCGGTCATACTCAAGGCAATCTGCCGCGGCTATCCTTTTCTCGAGCCTTTGGAGATGCCGCGCATGAACAGTTTTGCCCGCTTTGAAACGGACCGCGCCGCCCGGTATCTGGATACGTTGTGCAAGCATTTTGGCCGCAAGGTTGCGGTGCACAGTGATGGTGGTGAGGCTTGGGTGCAGTTCCCGTTCGGGCGCTGCGACATGCGCGCATATGCGCACCACCTGGATTTGCGTGCCCGTGCAACGGATGCAGACGCGCTCGCCCGGGTCGTTCACGTCATGACCAGCCACCTCGAACGCTACGCATTCCGCGAAAACCCCGTTCTGGACTGGCAACCGGCGCCCCTAATTGACGCCAGCCACGACACCGACCCAGCCGCAAAGGATCACGTCTCATGAACCGCCGCACGCTTTTTACGACCTCACTGGCCACCGCTTTGGCAGCCGCTCTGGCCCAAAGGGCAGGGGCGCAGACCATGGACGACACCACGCACGCGTCGTTCGACACCGTGATGGCCTTCATGGCCGCGATGAACGACGGGCCCGATGCGATGGCGCCACTGATGGCCGACGACGTGGTTTGGCACAACGAAGGTGACACCACCCTGCCTTGGATCGGCGAGACCCGCGGCAAGGCGGCAATCTTTGCGTTTCTCGAGGTCTTTGGCGCCAACCTGAAGACCACGCTGTGGGAAAACACGGATGCGTTCGCCTCCGGCGATACGGTCGCCGTGTTCGGTCGCATGAACGGCGTGACGCCGCATTCGGGCCAGGAGATCGGCACGTTCTCCTTCGCGCTGCGCGCCAAGGTGCGGGATGGGCAGGTCGTGTTGTGGCACTGGTTCGAGGACAGCTTTGCCGTCAGCCAAGCCTATCACGGCCGCGCGTGATCCCGCGTTTCACCCTCATCAGGAGACCGACCATGACACCTCAATTGACCCGGCGCGCCCTGCTCAACGGTGCCGCCCTTACCGCAGGCACCATCGCGCTGATCCGCGGCGGTCTGCGTGCCGCGCCCGCACACGCCCAAGACCAGATGGGGCCGGGCACCGTCTTTACCTTCCAAAAGGCGGGCGTCACATTTCACACCTATGTCTCGCCCGCGCAGGC
>JBCBHM010000088.1:188-7945 GCA_038525585.1 Pseudomonadota bacterium | reverse complement strand
TAAAGCACGTGGGCAAAGTCCAGCGTCACGCCGGTGTTGGGCCGGTCGATCTCGCGCAGGGCCAACAGCGTCGTCGCCGCGTCCGGCATGAGGGCAAAGGCGCGGGGTTCGTTGGGTTTGTATTCGAGCGCGATGTCAATATCTGGGTTGTGGTCCGCCACCTCTGCCATCGCCTCAAGCGTCGCGTCCCACGCGCGGGCATAGTCCATCTGGAAAGAGTAATCGAACCCATCCTGCCCCATCCAGAGCGTCATCAGATTGCCGCCCATCTGCGCCAGCACATCGAGCCCGCGTTTGGTCTCATCAATCGCGGCGCGGCGGACCGCTGCATCGGGATGGGTGAACGCGCCCAGCTTGTACCCCGGGTCGGTGTAGTAGCGCATCGCCAGGCCGTTCAGCGCCATGTCATTGTCCTGCAACGCTTTTGTCAGCGCCGACGGGGTGTCGTCGACAAAATGATCGGGGTAATTCAGATCCGCGGCCGTCAGGCCAGCGGTGGCTGCGCGGGCCAGCAGATCGGTGGTGGTGACCGCATTCTTGCCCGGCCAATACTCCTTGGCCCCGATCTTGAACGCGTTGAGCCGTGCGGCGTATCTGGGTGCAGTGTGCTGTGTCATGGGTGCGACGATACGCGGTCGGTGGTGGGATGCACAGCGCTTCGTGCGGCGGGCGGGCGGGCGGCGCGACACGCGCCATTTGCCGTTGCGCGCTTTGGGTCCTATAGAGGCGTCCGAACGATTGCAGGAGCCTGCCCACATGCGCAGCCACACCATCACGCGCACCACTGCTGAGACGGACATCTCGGTCGAGATCAATCTCGACGGGACCGGCACCTATGACAACGAGACCGGCGTGGGTTTCTTTGACCATATGCTGGACCAGTTGGCGCGCCATGCGCTGATCGACATGACCGTGCGCTGCAGCGGTGATCTGCATATCGATGATCACCACACGGTCGAGGATGTGGGCATCGCGCTGGGTCAAGCGCTGACCGCGGCGATGGGTGACAAGACGGGCATCCGGCGCTATGGCGCGTGCCTGCTGCCGATGGACGATGCGCTGGTGCGGGCGGCGCTGGATCTGTCGGGGCGGCCGTTCCTTGTGTGGAACGTGGACCTGCCGACGCCCAAGATCGGGACCTTTGACACCGAGCTGGTGCGCGAGTTCTTTCAGGCGCTGAGCACCCATGGCGGGATCACCCTGCATGTGGATATGCTGCACGGGCTGAACAGCCACCACATCGCCGAGGCGGCGTTCAAGGCGGTGGCACGGGCGCTGCGCGACGCGCTGGAGCGGGACCCGCGGCGCAGCGATGCGATCCCGTCGACCAAAGGCGCCCTATGAGCCTGACGGTTCTGATCGATTACGACAGCGGCAACCTGCATTCGGCCCAGAAGGCGTTCGAGCGCATGGCGTCGGACGCGAATGCCGGAACGGTCGTGGTGAGCGCGGACGCCGATGTGGTCGCGCGCGCGGACCGGATCGTGTTGCCGGGCGACGGCGCCTTTCCGGCCTGTGCGGCGGCGCTGCGCGGGTCGGGCGTGCTCGACGCCCTGGTGGAGGCCGTTGAACACAAAGGGCGACCGTTTCTGGGCATCTGTGTGGGCATGCAGCTGATGGCGTCTTGGGGGCGCGAGTACACGGACACCGCTGGCTTGGGCTGGATCGACGGCGACGTGGTCCGGATCGCGCCGGACGATGCGCATCTGAAGGTGCCGCATATGGGCTGGAACGATCTGATGATCGAGGCCGCACACCCCGTGTTTGACGGGGTGGCGACAGGCGATCACGCGTATTTCGTGCATTCCTATCAGTTCGATGTCGCGCACAGCGCAGAGCGGCTGGCGCATGTGGAGTACGCCGGAGAGGTCACCGCCGTTGTGGGACGTGATACAATGGTGGGGATGCAGTTCCACCCTGAAAAGAGCCAGAGCGTCGGGCTGCGGATGATCCGGAATTTCCTGACCTGGGCGCCCTGAGGCGCGCCACGTGAACCTTCGGGTGGATTGACGCTGCCCCCGTGGACATCGGCGGGATTTGGGCGCGACCAAAAGGGCGCCTGCGGCGACGCGATTCATTTTTGCTGATGAGGGGCTCTGCCCCTCAAACTCCCCGGGATTTTTCAGGACAAAGACGGGATCAGGGCCGCGCGGCTTTTTCGGCGAGGCCGGAGGAGCCTTGGCGGCGTGCCAGTTCCTGCATGACATCGCCGAGCGGGACGTCGCGGGCGGCGAGCATGACAAGAAGGTGGTAGAGGACATCCGCGGCTTCGGCGGTCAGGGCGGCCTTGTCGTCCTTGACCGCTTCGATGATGGCTTCGACCGCCTCTTCGCCGAATTTCTCGGCGCATTTTTCCGGGCCTTTGGCCAGCAACTGGGCGGTCCAGGAGCTGTCGGGGTCCGTGCCCTTGCGGGCCTCGATGGTTGCGTAGAGGTCGTCGAGCGTCATGTGAGCCTCATGGGGATGCCCGCGGCGTGCATATGCGCCTTGGCCTGGGCGATCGTGTAGTCGCCGAAGTGGAAGATCGAGGCGGCGAGGACGGCGGATGCGCCCCCTTGGGTCACGCCGTCGACCAGGTGGTCGAGCGTGCCCACGCCGCCGCTGGCGATCACGGGGATGGGCACGGCGTCAGAAATGGCGCGCGTCAGGGCGAGGTTGAAGCCCTGCTTGGTGCCGTCGCGGTCCATCGAGGTCAGCAGGATTTCCCCGGCCCCTTTGGCCGCTGCGGTGCGCGCGAACGCGACCGCATCGATGCCGGTGGGTTTGCGACCGCCATGGGTGAAAATCTCCCACCGGCCCTCGGCGACGGTTTTCGCGTCGATGGCACAGACGATGCATTGGCTGCCGAACTGATCGGCCGCGCGGGCCAGCACATCCGGATCGGCCACCGCGGCGGAGTTGAACGACACCTTGTCGGCCCCCGCCAGCAGCAGCGCGCGCACATCCGCCACCGTGCGGACGCCGCCGCCGACGGTGAGCGGGATAAAGCATTGCTCGGCCGTGCGCTGCACCAGGTCGAACATGGTGCCCCGGTTTTCATGCGTGGCGTGGATGTCGAGAAAGCAGAGCTCGTCCGCGCCTGCGGCGTCATAGGCGCGGGCGGCGGCGACGGGGTCGCCCGCGTCGATCAGATCGACGAAGTTCACGCCCTTGACAACGCGGCCATCGGCGACATCGAGGCAGGGGATGATGCGGGTTTTCAACATGGTCCTGCTTTAGGCGAGGTGCGCGCGGGCGGCAAGCACCCGGGGGCTGTCTGCCCCCGGACCCCCGAGGATGTTGGGGGACAAAGACGGGCAGGTTTTGGCAGATCACGGGACTGTGCATGGCGGTTGCAGGCCGCTGTGTCATGAATGGCGCGAGCGTCGAAGGAGGATATGTGATGCGGAGTGTTCTGGTGTGTGTGCTGAGCCTGATAATGACGGCGGCGGCGATGGCAGGTGACAGCGGGATTGTCCGCAAGGAGGCCGCAGGCGGCGTGACCGAGACGGTCGACGCCCTTGTGAGCGCCATGGAAGGCGCGGGCATCACCGTTTTCGCGCGTGTCGATCACGGTGCCGGTGCGCAGTCGATCGGGGAAGATGTGGGCGCATCGCAGCTGCTGATCTTCGGCAATCCCAAAGTGGGCACACCTGCGATCAAGGATGATCCGGTGGCGGGCCTGTTTCTGCCCATGAAAGTGCTGGTGTTCGAAGACGGTACGGGCAAGACCATGATCGCCTATGAGGACCCGACCGCGATGCTGAGCGATCTGGGCGGCGTGGCCGAGGATGCCGCATATCTGAACGTGATGACCGGCGCGCTGGCCAATTTCACCGACGGTGTGGCGCAGTAACCGCGCCTCAGCGCTCGAGCATCGCCAGGGCCGCAGTGAGATCAATCGCGCCGTCATAGAGGGCCCGACCCGAGATGGCGCCCGCAATGACGCCCGTGGCCTTGAGCCGGGTGAGGTCGTCCAGCGACGACACGCCGCCCGAGGCAATCACGGGAATGTCGACGGCACGCGCCAGCGCGTCGGTCGCGGCCACGTTCGGCCCGGCCATTGCACCGTCGCGGTTGATGTCGGTGTAGATGATCGCCGCCACCCCCGCATCCTCGAAGGAGCGGGCGAGATCCGTCGCATCGACATCCGTCTCTTCGGCCCAGCCCTTGGTGGCGACACGCCCGCCCCGCGCGTCGATGCCCACGGCCACCTGACCGGGAAAGGCGCGCGCGGCGTCGCGCACGAGCGCGGGGTCCTCGACCGCCGCGGTGCCGAGAATCACGCGCGCGAGCCCCTTGTTCAGCCAGCCCTCGATCGTGGCCATGTCGCGGATGCCGCCGCCCAGCTGTGCGGGGACCTTGCACGCGGCCAAGATCGCCTCGACCGGGGCGGCATTGACCGGCGTGCCTGCGAAGGCGCCGTTGAGATCCACCAGGTGCAACCATGCGCAGCCCGCGTCGACAAAGGCGCGGGCCTGTGCGGTCGGGTCGTCGTTGAACACCGTGGCGCTGTCCATCTCACCGTGCACGAGGCGCACGGCGGCGCCGTCCTTGAGGTCGATGGCGGGGTAGAGGATCATGTCGCGGGCCTTGTCATGTGGTGGTTTGCGGGCACATGCCAGCCCGTGGCGTCATTTGCAACGCGACCCTAGGTCATTCTTGCCATCGTGGCCGTGCATGTCCCAAGGTTTTCGGCATCATGTGGAGGAGAGAGACCATGAAAACGCTTTTTGCAGCCACGGCGCTGATGCTTGCGGGTGCGGGCGCGGCCCTGGCCGCCGACCCGGTTGAGGGTGTGTGGAAGACCGAGACCGGTGAAACCGGCGGGTATCTGCACGTCAAGATCGCGGCCTGCGGCGCGGCGCTGTGCGGCACGATCGACAAGGTGGTGAACAACGACAACACCTCGATCAAGGGCAAGCGCATGATCTGGGACATGCAGGCCAAGGGCAACGGCAGCTACAGTGGCGGTCGCATCTGGGCACCGGACGTGGACAAGACCTACCGGTCCAAGATGTCGCTGAACGGCAATGCGCTGAAAGTGTCGGGCTGTGTCGGTCCGATCTGCCGTGGCCAGACCTGGACCCGTCTTCAGTAGGCGCGACCAGGCGCTTTTCCGCGCAAGGCCGGAGCGGTACGCTCGCGGCCTTGTGCGCTGCTCTTGTGTGCGCCCAGGCGCCACATGATATATGCTCCGGTCGTGGCACGCTGGAACCGGCTGTCGCCGGTTCGCGTTATGCCTGCACACGACATGGGACATGACACATGAAACCCAACCAACGCTCCGTCGCACTTTTCGCGCTTGTTCTGGCCTGCAGCGCGCCTGTCGCACACGCATCCGGCCCAGAGGGCCTGTGGCGCACCGAACCTGACCGCAAGGGCCAGGTGGCGCATGTCCAGTCCAAGCGCTGCGGCGCAGGCTATTGCGGCACGATCGTCAAGGTGTTCAACGCCTCGGGCACGCCCGTGGCCGCGCCCACCGTGGGCAAGCGGGTTTTCTGGGACATGACCGGCAGTGGTTCGGTCTATGAGGGCCAGGCCTATGTGCCCGCGCACAACCGCACCTATGACGGCAAGATGCAGGTGCAGGGCAACCAGATGCGGGTGTCGGGCTGCCTGGGCCCCATTTGCCAAAGCCAGACCTGGCAGCGCGTCCGCTAGGGCAGTTTGGACGAGATGACGCCGGTGGCAAAGCCGCCCATGCGCAGCTCGCCAAAGAGGCGCTGATATTCGATCTTGGGGCACCTGTCCTGAATGACCGTAACGCCTGCCCCTTCGGCCTTGGCCGCGGCGGCGGTATGTTCGACGCCGATCTGCATCCATATCGTCTTGAGCCCCGGCAGCACCTGCAGCGCCTCATCGACAATCTCGGGCACCGCCTCGGACCGGCGAAAGATGTCGACCATGTCGACAGGTGCCTCGCTATCCCCCAGCCCCGCCACGATCTTGCGCCCAAACAGCATCTGCCCGGCATAGACCGGATTGACGGGATGCACATCGAACCCTTTGAGGTCGAGATAGCGCGCCACGAAGTAGCTGGGCCGCACCGGGTTGGTCGATACCCCGACCACCGCGACAGAGCGGGTGCAGGTCAGGACGTCACGCAAATGAGCATCGGAATAATGGGTCATTCCACACCGCTACCCCATCGACGGCGCAGAAAAAAGCGCCCCGTCCAATCAGGAGGGGCGCCAGGTACGGAACGAGGGACAGTGAATGTATCTGCGGGGGTTCCAAACCCGCAGCTCATGAAGGACAGATAGGCAGATCTGCCGCTCAAAAAAGAGCCTCTCGCAAATCTGTGAACGCAAGGTTAAGGCGCGCAGGCTCAGTCGAGAATATCCTCGATGAGGTCGAAGGCATCCTCGAACATATCGGCAAAGCGGCGCATCTTGCCCTTGCGCTTTTTCGGCCTGGGCTTGCCGCGGGGGGCGTTGCGCACGGGCGACTCGCGGACCAGCTCGCGGTCGCCCTTCTTTTTCTTCGGCAGCATCTTGAGGTCGTGCAGTGGTGCACCACAGCTGGAACAGGCCAGCTCGTGCCGGTCACGGCCCGTCAGAACAAGGGCGGCACGGGTCCCGCAATAGCAGCACGTGGCGATTTTGGTGGGGTGCGCGATGTCAGCCTCCTGCGGTGCGTCGTCTACTGGCATATAGGGCGACGGCGGCGGCATTTGAGACGTTGAGCGATCCGAACCCGCCCGCAGCGTCGATCCGTACCAGCTGATCACAGGTGCTTTTGGTCTTGTCGCGCAGCCCCGGCCCCTCGGCACCCAGCACAAGGGCCACGGGCATGTCATGCTGGCCCTGCAGCGCCGCCTCCACCCCCATCTCGGCCGTCCCGTCGAGGCCCAGCACGAGATAGCCCATGCCCTGCAGTTCCACGATGGCATCGGCCAGGTTGCGCACGCGCAGATAGGGTTGGCGTTCCAGCGCACCCGATGCGGTCTTGGCCAGCGCGCCGGTCTCGGGCGCCGAATGGTGCCGCGTGCCGATCACGGCAGAGGCGCCGAACACCTCGGCCGAGCGCAGGATCGCACCTACATTGTGCGGATCCGTGACCCGGTCGAGCAGGATCAGGCGGGGATGTTCGGCCCCGATGGCCACATCCGCGAGCCGCCCCCAATCCAGCGGCTTGACCTCGAGTGCTGCACCCTGGTGCACCGAACCGGGATCGAGCGGTGCGGGAAAACGGCGCGGGTCGGCCATTTCCGGTGTGAGCCCGGCCTGATCCACTGCATCCTGCAGCTTGGCCAGCGCGTTGAGCGTCACCACGAGCCGCAGCTTTTCTCGCCGTGGGTTCAGCAGCGCATCGCGCACGGCATGCAGACCAAAGAGCCAGACGGTCTGGGCCGCATCGGCCTTTTTCGCCTGTTCTTTCGCGACCACCCATTTGGGCTTTTTCGTTGCCATGTCGTGCTGCCCTGCCCTGCCATTTTCGCCCTTGACCCATCTGGGGCCGCCCGGTAATCACGCGCTCACGCTGACGCGGGGATTGCCCCTTTTGGCGCAGTGGGCGACAGGCCGCAAGGTGTGGCAGGGGACTGTAACTCCCTCGCGGAGACGCACGCCTGGTTCGATTCCAGGGTCGCCCACCATCTCACTCCCTCTCATCCCGGCGCCATGACCCAGCATTGGCGTGTGCACCACCCGCACCCGATCGATCCCCCGGATCGATCCTGCGCCCAGGCTACGTGCCAGGGGCCACCTGCGGTTCCCTTGCGGAGACGCACGCCTGGTTCGATTCCAGGGTCGCCCACCATCTCACTCCCTCTC
>JBCBHM010000088.1:0-88 GCA_038525585.1 Pseudomonadota bacterium | reverse complement strand
CCCCCGGATCGATCCTGCGCCCAGGCTACGTGCCAGGGGCCACCTGCGGTTCCCTCGCGGAGACGCACGCCTGGTTCGATTCCAGGGT
>JBCBHM010000087.1:6873-8134 GCA_038525585.1 Pseudomonadota bacterium | reverse complement strand
AACTCAGTTGATATGGTGGCAACAACACCTCATTGGACCGAGTACGTGTCCTCGCTTGGACCACTCCTAGTAGCCGTTTTCATTGCGTACGTGGCTTATCAGCAATGGGTCGTAAACAAAGCTAACCTCAGAGAAAGACTCTTCGAAAAGCGCTTTGAACTCTTCAAACAAACTCAGCGATTTTTGACCTCCATTATGCAATCAGCTAGTGTTGAGGACGATCAACTTCCTGATTTTTTCGATGCCGTTCAACGGTCGAGATTCTTGTTTGGCAAGGACATTCAGGACTACCTAGATGAGATCAGAAAACGCGCACTGCAAATGCGTATGTATAAGGTCAAACTCGAAAGATTGGAGGTTGGCCCTAAGCGATCAAAAATTGTGGAATTGGAGAACCGTGAGCTAACTTGGCTTATCGAACAGGGTTCCGTAGTTTTCAAAAAATTTGGGCCCTACTTGAGTTTCGGAAAAAACAAGTAAGCCGTCATTTCAAACAAAATGACTTTGTTTGCTTAACGAACAATCTCCCCATCGACGGGCCTCGGTGCGGCGATCTTTGATGTCCGCTCCAGCGCTTTATGGCGGCCAAGTCCATCTTCGCTCTGAGCGCAGTGTCAACACCAACCATATCGCCGTGCCGGGGGGCGGCCCGGCGATGGCCCTCTAGCGCATCCTTTCAGGATACGCTGCCGGGTGACGCGCCCGCGATGCGGGCGCTTAGGCGGCGCCTTCGGCTTGATTCCGCCCCGGGCGACACTCAGACAGCGAAACAACCGTTGAATTGGCGGACAGGGTTTTACCCATCCTGTCGGGCAGCCCGCGGCGTCGGGGGGACGGCGGGCTGCCGGTGTCGCTTTGGGCATGTCCAGAAACCCCGCCGCGACCGTTGAGGTCCATCAGACCACTGCGCCGACCACGGCCCAGAGGCTCATGAGGGCGGCGAAACCGAAGACGGTGGGGATGATGACTTTTTCCATGTCGTGTCCTTTTGCTTTCCAGGCAGGGCGCGGTGCCCTGCGGTGCGGTCCGCAACTGTCTTGCTGCGATGACACTGAGGTGGGCATGGTGCCTTGACACAAAAAGAGGGGGCTGCATCACCGCTCTGCGAGCCGCTTGTAACGTCGGCTTGACGCAATGCCCCCTTGCGCGCCGCCCCGATCTTTGGCCCTATCATGCCCATGATCTGGCGCGCTCTCCTTGTCCTGATGCTGGTGGCGTCGTGTACCGGCAGGCCCCTGACGGAGGCCGAGATCGCGTTTTC
>JBCBHM010000087.1:0-6773 GCA_038525585.1 Pseudomonadota bacterium | reverse complement strand
TTTCTCGACTACGGGTTCGAGCAGCAGGGCTCCATCGTGGAGGAGTTCGTGTGCTGCCGGGCGCTGGCGCCGCAAGCGCCGCGGACCCTGCGGTTGCACGCGCTGATCAGTGCAGAGATGCCACTGGCCCCCCTGCCCCAATCGCGCCCCTCGGACGTGCGGCTGCCGTGGGACGGGGTCGAGTTGAACGGGATTTGCGGCTGAGATGGCAAGGGAGGTGGGCATGGCCCAGTATGCGGTGATCATGTTGTTGGCGGGTGTCGGCATTCCGCTGCTGGCGGCGCTGAATGCAGCGCTTGGCACCCGGTTGGGCAGCCCTGCGGCGGCGGCGCTGGTGCTGTTTCTGGTGGCGTTTTCGGCGGCGGCCATCGTGTTCGTGGCGACAGGTGCGCAAGGGCTGGGTCGGCTCGCAGCGGCCCCCAGACATCTGCTGCTGGCGGGTGTGCTGATTGCGTTCTACGTGCTGTCGATCACCTATATCGCGCCCCATTTCGGCGTGGGCAATGCGGTGTTCTTTGTGCTGTTGGGGCAATTGATATCGGCCGCGGCGATCGACCATTTCGGGTTGTTCGGCGCGCAGGCCACCGCGTTGGGACCGGCGCGGTTGGGTGGCATTGCGCTGATGGCGGCGGGGGTCTGGCTGACGCAGCAGGCGTGAGGCTGCGGGTGGCGACCCGGCCCTTCGGGGAGGATTTTTGGGGACAAAGACCGGGGGCGGTTACGCCTCGCCCGCCAACGTGAGGGCTTGGGTCCAGGCGGCGGGATCAAGCGGTGCGGGGTCGGCCGCCCTGCGCCCCTGGCCCGGCAGGCGCGCGCCCTCGTCCATGGCGACGGCCCGGGCGAGATCGGCCATGCGGCTGTCGAAGACGGCAGAGGTGGCGGGATCGATCAGCAGGTAGTACTGGCCAAGGTCATGTGGCGGGCCCTCGGGTGCCTTGAGCGGTTTGACGGTGTGGCTGAGCACGCCGCCGGTCAGCGCTGCGGCAAAGATCTCGGCCATGAGGCCGAAACCCCACCCCTTGTACCCGCCCGACGACACAAGCGCGCCTGCAAGGGCCGCCTCGGGGTCGGTCGTCGGGGCGCCGTCGGCGTCGACGGCCCAGCCCAGCGGGATGGGATCGCCCGCGGCCTTGGCCATGGTGATCTTGCCCAGGGCCACGGCACTGGTCGACTGGTCCATATGCAGTGCAAGGCCGCCCACGCCGTCGGGCACGGAGAACGCGATGGGGTTGGTGCCGATCACGCGGGTCTTGCCGCCCGGGGGCGCGACGATGGGGGAGGCGTTGGTGAAGCCGACCGCGATCAGGCCCTCGGCTGCGATCATCTCGGTGAAATAGCCCAGCGACGTGCAGGTGTGGGCGTGGGATATCGCAAGGCTGGCGATACCGAGCTGGCGGGCCGCGTCCACAGCCGGAGCGAGACCGTAGGCAAAGGCGGGTTGGGCAAAGCCAAAGCCTGCGTCGACGATCACGGTCCCGGGGCGTGGGATGGTGACCTGTGGGGTCACGTCGCCCTTGACCCGGCCCGTTTGCAACTGCTTGCAGTAGCTTTCGAGGTAGTAGAGCCCGCAGATGCGGTTCCCAAAGGCCTCGGCGCGGGCAACGGCGCGGGCCACCTCGGCGGCGGCAAAACCCGCGGCACCATGGCGTTCGAGTGCGGTTTGCACCACGCGTTCGATCTCGGCTCGGGAAATGGTCGCCACGTGATGCCTCCGGCCACAGGAAAGGGCGCCAGCGAGATGCGGGCGCCCGTGTAGATGTCAAAGCAAATGTGCCGCGACGTCAAGCGCTAGACCGCGGCGGTGGTTCCCGGTGCTTCGGCCACCACGGCTGATGCCGGGATCTCCATCGTGACACCTTGCAGGGTGACGGTGGCCCCGGTCGACAGGGAGACGATCAGGTTGCCCGCGCTGGTGGTGGTATCCTGCCCGGTGATGTTCACGTCAGCGGGTGTCTCTGCCTCCACCACGATCTGATCCACGCTTGGGTCAAAGTCGGTGATGGTGATCGCGCCGGTCGCGTCATCGGTCAGCACGAAGCTGTCGGCACCGCCGCCGCCCGTGGCGACATCCGTGCTGCCGAGGGCCAGCGTATCGTCGCCCAACCCGCCATCGAGGCTGTCGGCATCGGTGTCGGACGCATCCATGGCTGTCGCCGAGGTCGAGAACAGGATGTCGTTTCCGGCGGCCCCGGTCAGCACATCCGCCCCTGTGCCACCGATCAGCGTGTCATTTTGATCGCCGCCGGTCAGCGTGTCGTTGCCCGCGCCACCATCGAAATTCGCCGCAAGGCCCGGGCCGGGTGCGGAGAAATCTTCGTTGCTGTCATCGCCGGTGAGGGTCGACACGGGCACGGTGTCGTCACCAGTCATGGTGTCGTCGCCCATCGTATCATCGCCCATGGTGTCGTCGCCCATGAAGACAATCGCATCTTCTGAGATTTCGGCGTCGAGCCCTTGCAGCAGTGCAGTCGCGCCGCTGGAGAAGGAGATCAGCACGCCGTCATCATTAACTTCCTGGCTGGTCACTGTCACCGGGGTTTCGGCGGCGGAATTGACGACAAGCGTGTCCTCGGCCTCGTTGAAATCGGTGATCGTGACGTCGCCTGTTTCGCCTGTCGCAAGGGTGAACGCGTCCGCATCCTGACCGCCCGTGCCGGTGTCGCCATCGGACAGGAACAGGACGTCCTCGCCCGCGCCCGCCGTCAGCGTATCGGCAGCGCCGTCATCTGCACCGCCATCCAGCGTGTCAT
Organism: Pseudomonadota bacterium; assembly: GCA_038525585.1. Taxonomy (GTDB): domain Bacteria; phylum Pseudomonadota; class Alphaproteobacteria; order Rhodobacterales; family Rhodobacteraceae; genus Tateyamaria. The sequence goes on along the minus strand of JBCBHM010000087.1, from coordinate 4,023 downwards.
CACCGCCCGACCCGGTCACGTCGTCCGCCCCCACGCCACCATCGACGATGTCGTCGCCCGATCCGCCGCCCAGCGTATCCTCACCCACGCCGCCAAAGAGGCTGTCATTGCCGGCATTGCCCTGAACGTCATCGTTGCCGATGCCGCCCAGCAGGGTGTCGTTGCCGTCACCCCCGCTCAGCGCGTCGTCGCCTGCGCCACCGTCGAGTGTATCGAACCCTTGTTCCCCAAAGAGCGAGTCGTTGCCGGCGTCGCCTTCGAGGAAATCATTGTTTGTCCCGCCCGTGACGACATCCGCGCCTGCACCGGCGATGATGGAGTCGTTGCCGTCGCCACCGCTCAGCGTATCGTCCCCTTCGAACCCGCTGATCGTGTCCGCACCTGCCGCGCCCGAAATGTTGTCTGCCGCGGTCGAGCCGGTGAGTGTGTTCGCAGCGCCGTCGCCCACCAATGTGACGCTTTCACTGGGGGTCTCGGTGCCCGTATCGGGCTCGTCCATGTCGGGGTCCGTGTCTGTGTCGGCCACGCTCCCGTCGCTGTCATCGAACACCGCGATGAGCGGTAGGGCAGTGAGCATGAGCAAAGTAAGAAGCGCCGACATTTACAGTCCCTCCAGGACGAAATCGTCAATAACCAGCATTAACCCTGTTTCAGTAGCACAGTGGCACGCCCGCAAACATCTGCAAGCGGAAAACAATTTGTTTCCAGTTTGTTACCAGTTGGCGGCGGACAGACCCGCGCGGGCACCGCGTCAGGGTGCCACGATCTGCCCCTGGTCGAGGTGCACGATGCGATCCATGCGCGCGGCAAGCGCGTGATTGTGCGTGGCGATCAGCGCGGCGCAATCGCTGTCGCGCACGATCCTGACCAGCGTGTCAAAGACCTGGGTTGAGGTGGCAGGGTCCAGGTTGCCGGTCGGTTCGTCCGCCAGCAACAGGCGTGGCGTGTTGGCAAGCGCGCGGCAAAAGGCGACCCGCTGCTGTTCACCGCCCGACAATGCGCCGGGGCGGTGGTCCGCCCGCTGGGCGAGGCCGACCAGCCCGAGAAGGTCCCGCGCGCGCGCCTCTGCCACGGGGCGGACCGTGCCCGCGGCCCGCTGGGGCAAGGTCACGTTCTCCAGCGCCGAAAACTCGGGCAACAGATGGTGGAACTGGTAGATGAACCCGATGTCGTCGCGGCGCGCCCGCGTCCGCCGGTCGTCCGAGGCGCGGCCCATGCTTTGACCCGCCAGCCGGACCTCGCCGGTATCGGGCGTGTCCAGCAGCCCCGCGATATGCAGCAGCGTGGATTTGCCCGCGCCCGACGGGGCCACCAGCGCCACGATCTCACCGGGGGCGAGTGTCAGATCAATGCCGCGCAACACCTCCACCGCGTTGGCCGCGCCCGCATTGTAGGTCTTGCGCACATCCTCCAGCGCCAGCACCGGCTCACTCATAGCGCAGCGCCTCGACCGGGTTCATGCGCGCCGCGCGCCGCGCAGGGAAAAAGGTGATGAACCAGCTGAGCGCGAGGCTGAGCGCCGCCGCCGCCATCACATCGCCCGGCACAAGGACGGCGGAGGGAAAGATGAACCCCCGCCCTTCGAGGTCCGCGACCCCGTTGCCCGTGATCGTGTTCACCAGCCGGTAGATGCCGTCGATGTTCGCGGCAAAAAGCGCACCCAGCGCAATGCCCATCAAGGTGCCCACCGTGCCGACCCATGCACCGCACAAGAAGAAGACGCGCAGGATCGATCCTTGGCTCAGCCCCATGGTGCGCAGGATGCCGATGTCGCGACCCTTGTTCTTGACCAGCATGATCAGGCCCGACACGATGTTGAGCGTGGCAATCAGGACAAGGATCGCCAGCACGATGAAAATGGCATTGTCCTGCAATTCGAGCGCGCGGAGCATGCCGCCAAAACGGTCCTGCCAGGTCCAGCTGTAGGCGCGGTCGCCCGCCGCCGCGCGCAGCCCCGCCACCACCGGATCGAGGCGTTCGGGATCATCGAGGCGCAGATCGATCTGGTCCACGACCCCCTCGCGGTTGAAAAAGCCCTGCGCCTCGGCAAGCGGCAGGTAGACGCGCGATTGGTCCATGAACGGCTGACCGGTTGCAAAGATATAGACGACCTCATAGGCCGAGATGCGCGGCGTGATCCCCAAGGGCGTACGCGCCCCATCGGGCGAGATCAGCTTGACCCGGTCGCCGATGGTCACGCCCAGCTGCGCGGCCAGTTGCGACCCAAGCGCCATGCCCTCATCGAACCGGTCAAGCGTGCCCTGCTGGCGCGCCGCCCCGGCGACCAGTGGATACTCCATCAGATCCCCGCGTGTGATCCCATAGACATCGGCAGGTGCGTTGGATCCGCGAAAGCTGCCCATGACCTGCGCGCGCACCAGCGGGGCGGCATCCGCCACACCCGGCACGGCCTCGATCCGCGGCAGGATCTCCAGGTAGTCGGGGATGGTGGCGTCAGGCGGCTGACCATCGGCCTGCACGGCGACATAGCGCAGCTCGATATGGGCGTTCCCGCCCAGCATCGCATCGACGAAATCCGCGCGCAGCCCGGCGCGCACGGCGAGCGTCGCAACAAGGGCAAAGACGGCGAGCGTGATGCCAATGAGGCTGATCCACGTCATCGCACTCACACCGCCCGTGGCGCGTTTGGCACGCAAGTAGCGCCAGGCGATCAGCCACTCGAACGGGGCAAAGGGTGCGGGCGCTTTGGCCATGTTGTGTCTGGGCTCCTGCTCGGGATTTGCCTCACCCTTGGCGGGGCACGGCGACGAGGTCAAGCCCTGCGCGCACGCCCGCCAAAGGGCCACAGGATCACGCGCAAAATGGCCCAGATCGCGGCCATGCCCGCCAAAAACCCCGCGCCGGCAAAGATGCCGCCATCAAGGCTCAGCGGGAGCGCGGGTTCATACGCCTCGAACGCCGCCTTTGCGACCTCCGCATCGGTAAACCGGTGGGCGTGGTAGGCGCGCATGAACGGCCCTGCGCGTTGCAGCGTGTTCAGGTCCGCGGTCAGCTGCGCGTGCCGCTCAAAGGTACGGCGCATATCCGCCTGACGCCGCTCGATAAAATCCGTTCCGACCATCTGGTCGAGCGCGGCGTCACGGCTGAGCCCTTCGGCCCGTGCGGAGGCGTCGAAATCCGCAACCACCTCGGCCAGCGCATCCACAGCACCGCCCAGTCGCTGCGTATACTGCTGGGAAAACTCGGGAAATTGCGAGGCGACCGCCCCGCCCATCAGCCCACCCGCCAGCATCAGCGCCCGCAGGATCATTGGCCGCCCCCGTACACCCCGCGTGACAGCACACCATCAAGCATCACCATCGTGTCCCAGTCGACGCAGGCATCATAAAGCGCCAGCGCACTCACTTTGCCTTCCCACATGACCGCATAGCTGCCGGCGTTGAGCCTGCCGGAAAAACACTGCGCCCCGAAATGCCAGAAATTATACGTGCCGCGAAACGACCGAAACAGCATGCCCAGCCCGTAATACGCGCCGCCCCCAACCTTCACATGGGGCAGGCTGAGCGGATCGTCCCACACCGCGCTGCCCGGCCCATAGTGCCGGGTCATGAAATCCAGATACGCCTCCGGCGTCGCCACGATCCCGCCCCAGGGGCCAAACGCGGCGGACCGGTCGCCGATCCGCATCCCCGCGCCCAACCCCAGACGCGGCCAGCACGCCTGGGCATAGGTCTGTCCGCTCGCCGCCTCGATCATCAGCGCCAGCAGCGCGTAGTTCTCGTTGTTGTAGGCATAGACCCCCGGCGCGCCCTGCGGCGCGCCCCGCTCGGCCACCAGATCCAGCACCACCTGCGCATTGTGCCCGGCAGGGCCCGTCGGGCGATCCAACCACAGCAGCATCGCCGCCTGCGTGCTGTCGCGCACCAGGCCCGAGCTGTGCGTGACCAGTTGCGCCACGGTCGCCTCCGGCCCCTTGCCCAACCGGTCCGCCACTGTGTCGGACCAGTCCAACGCGCCCTCCTCGACCAGCGCCCATGCGCACATCGCCGTGACCGACTTGCT
>JBCBHM010000086.1:0-8440 GCA_038525585.1 Pseudomonadota bacterium | reverse complement strand
TGACGGCGATCAGGTGAACGGAACCATGCGGGCGGCCCGCCTTGTCCTCGGCCTGATGGATGCGGGTGGTGATGTCGGTGAGGGACATTGGCAGCGTTCCGTCGTCATGTAACACGGTAGATTTATAGCGTGGCGGCAAAAGAAAAGGGGCGGACACAAGGCCCGCCCCAAATCAGTACTGAGTTGTCAACTCTTAGAAGTCGAAGCGAACACCCAGGTCGGCGCGGGTGGAGCCGCTGACGTCTTGACCGATGAAGCCGCGCAGAGTGGCGCCGGCGCCCAGGTCATGGTCAACGCCGATACCGTAGGAGTCGTCGTTGCCTGCGATGTCAGCAGTACCGCCACCAGCATATGTGAATGCGATGTTGGTTGCGTCGCTGATGTCATAGTCCAGGGTCAGGCCGTAGGATGTGTCATCACCACCGAGCGCACCGTTCAGTTCGTTGTCGCCAACGACGACCGAGAAGCCGAACGCACCGATGTCACCCGTCAGCGACAGCAACCAGAAGTCGACGTCGGTTGTTGGGCCGGTGTCGGTCGAACCGAACGCGGCACCCACCGAGTAGTTGCCGAAGCCGTAGCCAACACCGACCTCGAAGCTTTCCAGGTCGTTGGAGACGCCGTTAGCACCCAGATCTTCCACATAGCTTGCTGCCAAGGACAGGTCGCCAACGGTGTAGAGCAAGCTCACACCTTGCGAGGAACCGGAACCGTCGCTGTCGAAGGCCGCGATCGGAGCGTTGAACGTGTCGATCTGGCCCAGCGTACCTTCAAGGCCGAGGTCGTTGCCAAATGTGTCGATGACTTCTGCCGCGTCGATGACGCCGGAGATGTTACCCACACGCAGGCGGAAGCCGCCCAAATCGGCTTGGAAGCGAGGTGCACCGAATTCGAAGGTGCCGCTTGTACCGTCGGAGTTTTCGTTTGCCTCACCGCGCAGACGCGCTGCCAGACGCAGGCCCGAGTCCAGCTCGGTCGACGCGTCGATGTTCAGGCGGAAACGGCTGATGATGATGGACTCGTCTGCACGGTCTTCGTCGTAGCCGATACCAAAGCGGGCGAGACCGCTGAAGTTGATTTCTTGGGCGCTTGCCACGGTGGTCGTTGCGACCAGCGCTGCCGAAGCGATCAGAATTTTTTTCATGAGAGTTTCCCTCGGTTTGATAGTCACATGCCCAATCCGAATGTCTCGGACGGGGATGAGTGGTGTTTCCAGTATTTGACTGCGCATCTCAAGCGATCCCCTGCGCCCACCGGCTATTCGCTAATTTATGGTGCAGCTTTGCCACAGTGCATCGTCAGCCCCGATACGGTTGGCGCACTGCAGGTCGCTTGCAGCACACAAACCGTTTCTGTATCACCACGTCAGAGACGAACGGGTGAGACATGCGATCAGTATTTCGGCAATTGGCTTTGTTTTTGGTGGTGGGCGCGGTGCTGGCTGGTTGCGGGCAGATCGGGCAGAGTACGGCCAACCGCTCGCCAGGTACGGCGACCGACCCGAACAACCCCAACGACTTTGAAAGCGGGCAAGAGCGCGCGCAGGCCTCCGGCACGACAATTCGGGATGCGTTCCTGCAGCGCCGCAACGAAGAGCGGATCGTTCAGGTCAACCGCTATATCTGGACGGCGTCGCTGCAGGTGCTGAATTTCCTGCCGATTCAAGAGGTAGACCCGTATACGGGCGTGATCATCACCGGGTTCGGGACACCCCCGGGCGGCGGCAATTCCTACCGCGCGACCGTGTTGATCCAGGATCCGGCGCTTGATGCACGCTCGCTCAACGTGGCACTGCAGACCCGGGGCGGCCCGGCGAGTGCGTCGACCGTGCGCGCCGTCGAGGACGCGATCCTGACGCGCGCGCGCCAGCTGCGCATCGCGGACGGCGGTCGCTAGCCCCTTTCAGCCCGAGGGTTTCCCTACTAAGAACAGCGCCGGGCCCCCGCCCGGCGTTTTTCGTTCCAACCGCGCAAGAGATCAGTTCCATGCCCACCTACACCCCGTCCGAGATCGAAGCCCGCTGGCAAAAGGCGTGGGACGACGCCGATGTCTTCAAGGCGCGCCGCAGCGCGGACAAGCCGAAATACTATGTGCTCGAGATGTTCCCGTACCCATCTGGCCGCATCCATATGGGGCATGTGCGCAACTACACGATGGGCGACGTGATCGCGCGCTACAAGATGTCGACGGGCCACAACGTGCTGCACCCGATGGGCTGGGACGCCTTTGGGATGCCGGCCGAGAACGCGGCGATGGCCATCGGTGGCCACCCCAAGACCTGGACCTACGACAATATCGCAGACATGCGCAGCCAGATGAAGCCGTTGGGCCTGTCCATCGACTGGTCCCGCGAGTTTGCCACCTGCGACCCGGAGTATTACGGCCAGCAACAGGCGCTATTCCTCGACATGCTGGAGGCGGGGCTTGTCTATCGCAAGAATGCGCAGGTGAACTGGGACCCGGTCGACATGACGGTGCTGGCCAACGAACAGGTGATCGACGGCAAGGGCTGGCGGTCGGGTGCTGAGGTCGAGCGGCGCGAGCTGACGCAGTGGTTCTTCAAGATCTCCGACATGGCGGGCGAGTTGAAAGACGCGCTCGGCGGTCTCGACAACTGGCCCGCCAAGGTGCGGCTGATGCAGGAAAACTGGATCGGCGAGAGCCGCGGGATCGAGATCACGTTCCACCGCACCGATGGTAACAGCACCATCCAGTGCTACTCGACCCGGCCCGATACGATGCGCGGTGCGTCGTTCATCGCAATCGCCCCGGACCATCCTGTTGCGCAGGCGTTGGAGGCCGAACAGCCCGAGCTTGCCGCCTTCATCGACGCATGCCGCAAGATGGACACGACCGAAGCGGCGATGGAAAAGGCGGAAAAGAAGGGGATGGATACGGGCCTGACCGTCAGGCACCCCGTCTATGACGACGTGGAATTGCCGGTCTGGATCGGGAATTTCGTATTGATGGATTACGGAACGGGCGCAGTCTTTGGCTGCCCGGCACATGACCAGCGCGACCTCGACTTTGCCCGCAAATACGATTTGCCGGTGCGCAACGCGTTCTACATGCCCGGCGACACGACCGAGGTTGCGGACGAAGCGCTTGTGCCCGCCAAGACCGAAACGGTGGCGTATATCGACCACTTCGCAGGTGTCGGCGAGGCCACCAGCCAACACGGGATCGACGCCACCATCGACTGGTTCGAGGCGCGCGGCCTCGGCACCGGGCAAACGCAGTACCGTCTGCGCGACTGGGGCCTCAGCCGCCAACGCTATTGGGGCTGTCCCATTCCGGTGGTGCATTGTGACGACTGCGGCGTGGTGCCCGAGAAAAAGGAAAACCTACCCGTCGAGTTGCCGGATGATGTGTCGTTCGACATCCCCGGCAACCCGCTCGACCGACATCCGACATGGCGCCACGTGCCCTGCCCCGCCTGCGGCAAACCTGCGCTGCGCGAGACGGACACGATGGACACGTTCGTGGATTCGTCCTGGTATTTCGCCCGCTTTACGGCGCCACATGCCGAAACGCCCACCGATGTAGACGACGCCTCCTATTGGATGAACGTGGATCAGTATATCGGCGGGATCGAACACGCGATCCTGCACCTGCTTTATTCCCGGTTCTTTGCGCGGGCGATGCGGATCACCGGCCATTTGCCGCAAGGCTGCGAAGAGCCGTTCGATGCGCTCTTTACCCAGGGGATGGTGACGCACGAGATTTATCAGACGCGCGATGCCAACAATCGCCCCGTCTATCACTTGCCCGAAGAGGTCACGAACGGCGCATTGGCGGACGGCACCAAGGTGGAGGTCGTCCCCTCGGCCAAGATGTCGAAGTCGAAGAAAAATGTGGTCGACCCGCTGGGCATCATCGCAAGCTATGGCGCCGACACGGCGCGCTGGTTCGTGCTGAGCGACTCGCCGCCCGAGCGTGACGTGGAATGGACGGCGGCGGGGGCCGAGGCCGCCTACAAGCACCTCACGCGGGTCTGGAACCTGTGCGACCGGATCGGCGCGATGGATCCTGCGGCCAAGGGCGAAGGCGACGATGACCTGCTGCGCGCGATGCACGTGTGCATCCATGACGTGACGATGGGCGTGGAATCCTTTGGGTTCAACGCAGCCATCGCCAAGCTCTATGGCTTCACCGCTATCTTGTCGAAATCGAAGGCCAGCCGTGCTGCACAGCGCGAGGCGATCATGACGCTGGCGCAGCTGATGGCGCCGATGACACCGCACCTGTCCGAAGACATCTGGGCGCATCAGGGCGGTGAGGGGCTGATTATTCACGCGGCCTGGCCGGTTGCGGACGAGACGATGCTGAAATCCGACACGGTCACCCTGCCGATCCAGATCAACGGCAAACGGCGTGGCGAACTGACCGTGCCCGCCGATATGGACAAGGCAGAGGTTGAAAAAGCGGCGCTCGCGACCGAAGCTGTGACACGGGCGCTCGACGGCGGGCAGCCCAAAAAGGTCATCGTGGTCCCGGGTCGCATCGTCAATGTCGTGGTTTAAGCCCCTTTTCCTGTGTGTGGCCCTCGCGGCCTGCGGGTTCGCGCCGGTGTACGGGCCAGAGGGCACGGGCACGGCCCTGCAAAACCGTGTGATGGTCGACCCGCCCGTGGATCGCGAAGGGTTTTTGCTGGTGCGCCAGCTTGAGGATCGACTGGGCCGCACGGGCGACGCAGCCTACCGGCTGTCGGTCAACCTGACCGTCGCGCAGGAGAACCGGGCCATTGACCCCGATGGCGACATCCGACGCTTTCACCTGATCGGCACCGCCACGTATGAGCTGCGGGATGCGGAAACGGGCACGGTTGTGCGGGCGGATGCGGTGGATGATTTCGTGGGCTACTCCGCCACGGGGACAACCGTCGCCACCCTCGCCGCACGGCGCAATGCGCAAGAGCGGCTGATGACGATCCTTGCGGATCAGATCGTGCTGCAGCTGCAGGCGACACAGCTGTGAAGCTGTCGACCGGGCAGGCAAATGCCTATTTCTACAAACCGGACGCCGAGGCGCCGGGCCTTTTGATCTATGGCTCGGACGCGATGCGCGTGGCGCTGAAGCGGCAGGAGGTGGTCGCGGCGCTCATCGGTCCGCAAGGCGAAGAAGAAATGCGGCTGACCCGCATCGCCAGCGCCGAGCTGCGCAAGGACCCCGCGCAACTGATGGACGCGATCAAGGCCATCGGCTTTTTCCCCGGCCCGCGCGTGGCGCTGGTCGAGGATGCCAACGAGACCGTCGGGCCGATCATCACGGATGCGCTGACGGGCTGGGGGTCGGGCGACGCACAGATCATCGTGACGGCGGGCGCACTCAAGCCCACATCGAAGATGCGCAAGGCGTTCGAGGCCCATCCCAAGGCCTATGCCGCGGCGATCTACGACACCCCGCCCACCCGCGACGAAATCGAGCGCGATCTGGCAACCGCGGGGATCCGCAACCCACCGCAGGATGCGATGCACCAGTTGATGGATCTGGCCCGCGCGCTGGAGCCAGGAGATTTTCGCCAGACGCTGGAAAAGATCGGCCTCTACAAACGCGGCGACGATGCACCGCTGAGCGGTGCGGATATCGACGCCTGTGCGCCCGCCTCGATCGAGGCTGCAGTGGATGATGTGCTGCTCGTGGTGGCCGATGGCAACGCCACGGCCATCGGCCCGGTGATGCAGCGCCTGCAGGCGCAAGGCGTGAATGCGGTGACCTTGTGCATTGGCGCGATGCGCCATTTCCGCAGCCTGCACCGCGCGGCCACCGACACCTCGGGCAGGCCGCAGATCTGGGGACCCAACCGGGACCGGATGTTGGCGCAGGCGCGCAAATGGGGGCCGGTCAAGCTGGAAACCGCGCTGACCGTGTTGACCGACACCGATCTGCAGCTGCGCAGTGCGGGCCAGAACGCGCCCGCATTGGCGCTGGTCGAACGCGCCTTTATCCGCCTGGCCATGCTGGGCGCGCGCTAGGCCCCGCGCCGCGCAGGAAGGCCAATCGACCCGCCAGGCGGGATTTTTTCAGGACAAAGACGGGCACGCGCTGCGCCTGTCAGCTGCCGTATTCGGCAAACATCGCCTCGACCTGGGCGGCGGTCATCTGCGTGCGCCCCTCACCGCCAAATCCGTAGGCATCGGGTTTGAGGTCGATATAGAGCTCACCGGTGAAGGGGATGCCCGTTTGATCGTCCAGCGTGCCAAAGCCCACATGCATCTCGCCCTTCATCGGTCCATCGGCGGTGACGCGGTAAAACAGGTTGCCGCCACAGGTCTTGCAGAACACACGCTCGGCCCAGGGGGAGGAGGCATAGGCGCTGAGGTTCTCCGCGCCCTCAAGCGTCATGCCGTCCGGCGGTACGGCGACACTCATGAACACGCCGCCTGACCATTTGCGGCACATGCTGCAATGACAGGCACCGGTTTCGGTGATCGGGGTGGTGATGGTAAAGCGGACGGCGCCGCAAACGCATGACCCGGTATGTGACATGAGGCTTCCTTTCGTCGTGACATGGGCAGGCTAGCGGCTGTCGATGACAGGTTTTGTCAGCAGCGCGGCGTTGCCCTCCCTCTCCTTGGCTGCCATGCTACCGCCAACCATGTGAAAAGGGAGCCGCGTATGTACCGCGTGATCGGCACAGCCAAGAGCCGCGCATTCCGGGTGCTGTGGATGCTGGAGGAGTTGGGGCAGGCCTACGAGGTCGAACCCGCAATGCCGCAATCGGATGACATCCGCCGCTACAACCCGCTGGGCAAGGTGCCCGCGCTGGTGGATGGCGACGCCGTGCTGACCGACTCGGTCGCGATCATGACCTATCTCGCGGACAAGCACGGCGCCATGACAGCGCCTGCGGGCACGCCCGAGCGGGCGCGGCAGGATGCAATGACCCTGTGGCTGGTCGATGAGATGGACGCGCTGCTGTGGACGGCAGCCAAGCACAGCTTTGTCCTGCCGGAAAAGCTGCGCGTGCCTGAGGTGAAACAGACAGTGAAGGCCGAGTTCGCGCGCAATGCCGAGCGGCTCGCCGGGATGATGCAGGGCGATTACCTGATGGGTGACGCGCCGACATTGCCCGATCTGCTGGCGTCGCATTGCCTGGGTTGGTCGATCGTCGCCAAGTTCGATCCGCTGCCCGAGGCGATCAAACCCTATACCAAGCGCCTGCGCGACCGGCCCGCCTACAAGGCTGCCGCGGCGAGGTAATCCACGGCGCCCTGCCCGGCCCAGCGGCCCGTGGCAAAGCACGCGGTGAGCAGGTAGCCCCCGGTGGGTGCTTCCCAATCCAGCATCTCACCGGCGCAGAACACGCCGGGGCGGGCGCGCACCATCAGATGGTCATCGAGCACCGCGAAGGGCACGCCGCCCGCGGTCGAGATCGCCTCGTCCATCGGGCGCACGCCCGCATGTGTCACCGTCAGTTTCTTGAGACGCCGCGCCAGTTGCAGGGGCGCGTCAGGCAGCGGGCGGCCCCATTCCTGCGCCAACGCGGTTTTCAGTGGATCCAGGCGCAAGGTCTTGCGCAGATGGTTGGCGAGGCTCGCCTTGCCACGCGGTTTCGACAGACGGGCGGCCACGTCATCGACGCTGAGGTCAGGCAGCAGGTCGAGCGTCAGCCGCGCGCCCTCGCGCACGCCGCGAGAGACGGTGTAGATGCCGCCGCCTTCGAGCCCCTTGGCCGACAGCACCGCCTCCCCCCGCGAGCGGTAGGGCCCCGCGCGCCAGGCGACCCCTTTGAGCGGGGAGCCGAGATGGCGGGACATATGATCGGACCAGTCGACGGCCAGGGCCGCGTTGGACGGCGCAAAAGGCGTCGTGGCGATGCCGATCCAGTCCGCCCACGCGCCATCCGCGCCCAGGCGCGCCCAACTGGCGCCACCGCAGGCCAGGATCGTGGCGTCGGCTGTCACCGCCGTGTGGTTGATGACGGGGCGGCCCGCGTCCCACCCTGTCCAACGCTGGCGCAGATGGGTTTCAACGCCCAGATCGGCCAAGCGGCCCAGCCATGCGCGCAAGAGCGGTGAAGCCTTCATGACCTTAGGGAAAACGCGGCCTGTCGTGCCGGTAAAAAGATCCTGCCCCAACCCCTCGGCCCAGGCCGCGATGGCGGCATTGTCAAAGGCCTGCAAGGCCGGGCGCAATGCAGTCTCATCCTCGGCATAGCGGGGCATGAGCGCCGCCATGGGTTCTGCGTGGGTCAGGTTGAGGCCGGATTTGCCCGCCATCAGGAACTTGCGCCCGAGGCTTGGCTTGGCCTCGTAGATGTCCACCGCGTGCCCGGCACCGGCAACCACCTCGGCCGCGGCAAGCCCAGCCGGGCCGCCGCCGATCACGGCAACGCGGCTCATTCCGGCGCAGTCGGCATGCCGCCTTTGACCTCGATGACGCGGTGGGGATAGGGGATTTCGATCCCGTTGTCCTTGAGCGCGTTCCAGATCGCAAA
>JBCBHM010000085.1:0-8493 GCA_038525585.1 Pseudomonadota bacterium | reverse complement strand
CGCTGCTTGCACCGCCCGCGATATTGTCCAGCCCCAGCGTCGACGTCGCGGCGGATCGGCAGTGCATCGAGGATCTGCGCATGATGGCAGCCGAGGCGCGCGTGTACTTCCCCAGCGGTGGCGTCACCGCCGATGCCGCGGGGATCGAGCAGGGCCGCCTTCTGGGCATGATTGCAGAGAAGTGTCCGGGTGTTCAGATTCGGGTTGATGGGCATTCCGATCCATCCGGCGATCCGGCGGCCAATCAGATCCTGAGCGAGCGCCGCGCGCAGGAGGTGATCCAGCGCATCGGGGCAGGGGGCTTGGATACCAGCAAGTTCTTTGCCCGTGGTATGGGCGATCGTCAGCCTTCGGGCCGCGTGGGGCCCAAACCTGATGCCTACTACGATCGCCGGGTCGAATTTTCCGTTGTGGAGGACGTGACGCGCGTTGCCGTTCGCGCGCCTGTCAGCACTTCTTCTGCCTCTGCCGCGCGTGACACCTGCGTGGCTGATCTGCAGCGTGCCGCGGAACGGACGCTGTTGTTTTATGCGCCACGTTCGGTGTCTCTGCGCCCCGCGGATCTGGACACGGCCATGACCCTCGCCCGCATGGCCGAGGCGTGCCCGGCCGCGCGGTTGCGTGTGATCGGGCAATTCGCCGACGGTGAACAGCTTGGAGAGGACGCGGCCACCGCCCGTTTGCGGGCCAAGGCGCTGATGGCGATGCTGGTCGGGCGCGGTATTCCGGCGGAACAGATCATCATCGCCGCACCCTCACGCCCGCTGGCCGCCGTTGATGCTGCGGGCCAGCCGGGCAGCCGTGTCGTCTTTGACACCATTGCCGAGGACGGATGAGCGCCCGCGCGCGTACCGCAGGTCAAATAGCCCCTTGATCAACACCCACGGGCGCTGTATCCGGCGCCCTTGTTGCACATGCAGCATCCCGTGTGGGAGGCGCGCGCCACGCGAGGCGCAGACCGGACCACATCAACATCAGGCATTGGGACGCGTCCCGACGCTGTTTGAACAGGAGTATGGCTTATGGCCAAGAAGCTTGCTGGCACCATGAAACTGCAGGTGCCCGCCGGTCAAGCGAACCCGTCCCCGCCGGTCGGTCCGGCGCTGGGTCAGCGCGGCATCAACATCATGGAATTCTGCAAGGCGTTCAACGCCAAGACCGCAGATATGGAGCCCGGTGCGCCGTGCCCGACCGTGATCACATATTACCAGGACAAGTCCTTTGCCATGGATATCAAGACGCCGCCTGCGTCTTATTATCTCAAGAAAGCGGCCAAGGTTAAATCCGGTGCCAACAATCCCAGCCGTGAAACGGTGGGGACTGTGACGGCTGCGCAGGTGCGTGAGATCGCCGAAGCAAAGATGAAGGATCTGAACGCCAACGATATCGAAGGCGCGATGCAGATCATCCTGGGCTCCGCCCGCTCCATGGGCATCGAGGTGAAGTAAGATGGCAAAGCTTGGAAAACGCACCCGCGCCGCGCGCGACGCCTTTGCGGGCAAAGCGGACGTCACCGTCGAAGAGGCGGTGAGCCTGATCAAGGGCAACGCTTCGGCCAAATTCGACGAGACCGTCGAAATCGCCGTGAACCTCGGGGTTGATCCCCGCCACGCAGACCAGATGGTCCGCGGTGTGGTCGGTCTGCCAAACGGGACAGGCAAAACGGTGCGTGTCGCCGTGTTCGCCCGTGGTCCCAAAGCCGAAGAGGCGCAGGCCGCAGGTGCTGATATCGTCGGTGCCGAAGACCTGATGGAAACCGTACAAGGCGGCACAATCGAGTTTGATCGTTGTATCGCGACACCCGATATGATGCCCATCGTGGGCCGCTTGGGCAAGGTGCTGGGTCCCCGCAACCTGATGCCCAACCCCAAGGTTGGCACGGTGACGATGGACGTCGCCGACGCCGTGAAGGCGGCCAAGGGCGGCGAAGTGCAGTTCAAGGTCGAAAAGGCCGGTGTTGTGCACGCAGGTGTCGGCAAAGCCTCGTTTGACGAGGCGAAGCTGGTCGAAAACGTCCGCGCCTTTGTGGGCGCCGTGGCCAAGGCGAAACCCTCGGGCGCCAAAGGCACGTACATGAAAAAGATCGCGCTGAGCTCGACCATGGGGCCGGGCATCACGATCAGCATCGACAGTGCCAACGCCGAATAAGCGTTCTTTCGTGACAATTTGATTGGAAACGCGCCCCTTGTCGGGCGCGTTTTCACTTTGGATAACCGGTTGTTAGGAGCTGTGGGGATACCTCTGCATAATGTTGCAGAATCCGGGAGGTATCGCCATGTCACTGTCTCGACGCCTGTTTCTGCAGGTCTTGGCCCTCGGCTTGCTGCTGCCGGCGGTGATGTCCGCCGCCAGCCTGCTGCCATCGCCCACGGGCAAGGTCTTGCTGCATGTGACCGGCAACATCGCGGTCACAAACTCCGAACAGGGCGCAGCTTTTGACCGCGCGATGCTGCAAGACCTCGATTGGGTCGAGGTCGAGACATATACAGCTTTCACAGAAGGGCCGCAGCGCTTTGCCGGGCCGACGCTGACCTCGGTCCTTGCAGCCGTCGGGGTACAGGGCGACATCTTACAGGCCACGGCCATCAACGACTATTCGGTGCAGATCCCCGTGGCGCATGCCAGCGCACACGACGTTCTGCTGGCAATGGACATGAACGGCAGGCCAATGCGCGTGCGCGACAAGGGGCCGATCTGGGTCGTTTATCCGATGACACAGCTCGAAGCTGAGGCGCACTCGTTCGATGGGCAGATGATCTGGCAACTGACCCAGATCCGGATCGACTGACGGCAGGCGATGTTGGCCCTGACCTCATTCAAGCGGAGCCTGCTCGCCATTTGCCTGTGTCTTGCGCTGCTGATCTCGATGGTGGCGCATCGGGCGAGCCTGCATGAGGTTGAGCATCAGGTGGTCTTTTCGATCAGTGTAACGATGTGGAAGGTCAGCGAGCTTGTCTTCGAGGCACAGCGGTTCACGACGGCCCTGGCAGATCGCCTGTCGGGACAGGCGGGCCTGGCCGATGTGCAAACCCGCTTCGATGTTTTGTGGAGCAGGATAGACGTTGTCGAAGCGCTGGAATTTCAGGAAACACCTTTGATTGCCGACCCGCTGAACGACATGATTGCATGGCGCGCGCGCTGGGATCCGGAACTCTTCGGGGATACGCCTTTGACGGATGCGCAGGTGATTGCGATGCGCCAAAGCCTTGCCCCATTGATCGTCGCGTTGCGCAGCGGTTGGGTGGCGGAGTTTGACACGGCGCATTTCGGCACCTGGGCCCAGGCAACCAGCACGACGCAAGCTGGAATAGCCCGACAGGAATGGATGATCGCAGGCCTTCTGGCGCTGATCATCGCCTATCTCGCCGCGGAGGTTTATTTTGCGTCCGTCGCGACGCGGCGCGAACGGGCCTTGCGCGACGCCGCGGACCGGGCCAATCGCAGCAAGTCGGATTTCATCGCCAATGTCAGTCATGAGATCCGCACGCCCCTGAACGGCATCATCAATATGGCGGCGCATTTGTCGGATCATCCGCTCACCCGCGAACAGCGGGATTGCCTCGCCGTGATCGAAGATGCAGGTGATCTGCTTTTGTCGACCATCAACGATGTTCTGGATCTGTCAAAGATAGAAGCTGGACAGTTTGTAATCGAGACAAGCGTGTTCGATCCGATGCGTGGCCTGCGTCTGGCGCGGGATCTCTATCGGGATGCCGCGCGGGACAAGGGGCTGATCCTGGATCTCGAACTCCCCCAAGGCCCGCTGCCCAAGCTCGAAGGGGATGAAAGGCGCGTGCGGCAAGTGGTGCACAATCTGGTCTCGAACGCGGTCAAATTCACCAAAACGGGCCGTGTGGCGATCCGCGCCTGGTATGACACCGACACCCAGCCTGGGTTCCACATCCACATCTCCGACACCGGTCCCGGGATCCCCGCCGAAGCGCAGGCGCGCGTGTTTGAGCCTTTTGCGCAAGAGGTGGACCGGCTGCAGCGCGGCACCTCCGGCAAGGGTCTGGGCCTGCCGATCACGCGCGCCTTGTGCGATGCGATGCGTGGCACCGTCGCTTTGGACAGCACGGCGGGGCAGGGATCGCGTTTCATGATTTTCCTGCCGCTGAACCGGGTCGAAGTGACGCTGTCGGATCGTCGGGCCCGCACGGCGAGCGACACGGGCGCGCCGCATCTCGGCCTTCGGGTGCTGATCACGGACGACAACGCCACCAACCGGTTTGTCCTGCGAAAGCTCCTCGACAAGCATGGTGTGGAAATCCACGAGGCTGCAAGCGGGCGCGAAGCGCTCGAATTGCTGGCGGAAACGCGGGTGGATGTCGTGCTGATGGACATCCAGATGCCAGGTCTCGACGGTATGGAAACCACCGTCCGATTGATCGAAGCCGAAGCGCTGGCCGCACGCACGCCGCCGCCCGTGATCGGCGTCACAGCCAATGTGTTGCCGGAACAGATCGCGCAGTACAAAGACATCGGCATGGTCGCCGTTCTGGCCAAACCCGTGGCCAAACCGCTGCTGCTGAACACCATCAGCGCAGTCACCAGCACGGCGACCGCCACGCGCGGCGACGTTGCGCCCCAAACGCAGCGCGCCGCCGGCTAAGTCCCATGGCGTACAAAATTGGGCTTGGCACCAGAGACGTCAGCAGATAACAGCCTGCGCGAAGGGCACGTGTGCGAGTCGCGCGGGCCTTTTGCGCGTCCGAGACGGTGGGTGACGGGAATGGTCCCGTCATAATTCCTGCCCGAGACGGGAAGAGACATTCCAGCCTGGCAACATCTGTTGCGGGCTCTGGTCTGCGACGACCCGTACGGACTTGATTGCCGTGCCATATGGCGCGGTGAAACCGAGCCGGAGGGGTCCGCCCCTCCAAGTACTGGAGTGAAACTGTGGATAGAGCCCAGAAAGAGAAAGTGGTCGAGGAACTCGGCCAGATCTTCGAAAGCTCTGGCGTCGTTGTGGTTGCCCACTACGCCGGTCTGACAGTTGCCGAAATGCAGGATCTGCGCGCCAAGGCGCGGGAAGCGGATGCTGCGGTTCGTGTTGCCAAAAACAGGCTCGCCAAGATCGCCCTGGATGGGAAGCCGTGCGAAAGCATCGGTGAATACCTGACGGGCATGACCGTTCTGACCTATTCCGAAGATCCCGTGGCAGCTGCCAAGGTGTCCGAGGAGTTCGCCAAGGGTAACGACAAGTTCGTGATCCTGGGCGGGGCGATGGGTGAGAACGCGTTGGACCGGGCCGGTGTGACGGCTGTGTCGAAGATGCCTTCGCGCGAGGAGCTTATCAGCACCATCGCGGGCATGCTTGGCGCACCTGCATCGAATATCGCCGGGTCCATTGGCGCACCTGCGAGCAACATCGCCTCCATCCTCTCGACCATCGAGGAAAAGGCGGCTTAAGGCACCTGTCACCGGCGTGAGAACACCCTCACGCGTTGGAACACACATCAAACGGAAAGAGCTGATACAATGGCTGATCTGAAGAAACTGGCAGAAGAGATCGTTGGTCTGACCCTGCTGGAAGCACAAGAACTGAAAACCATCCTCAAAGACGAGTACGGCATCGAGCCTGCAGCCGGTGGCGCAGTCATGATGGCGGGCCCTGCTGACGGCGCTGGCGCCGCGGCCGAGGAAGAGAAGACTGAATTCGACGTCGTTCTGAAGAACGCGGGCGCCTCCAAGATCAACGTGATCAAGGAAGTGCGCGGCATCACCGGTCTGGGCCTGAAAGAAGCCAAGGACCTGGTCGAAGCCGGCGGCAAGATCAAGGAAGGCGTCGACAAAGCCGAAGCCGAAGAGATCAAAGGCAAGCTGGAAGCAGCTGGCGCCGAGGTCGAACTGGCCTAAGCGGCCATGGGCAGATTGCCCGTGCTATGGCATCGAAAGGGCGTTCCGAAGTCGGAGCGCCCTTTTTCTTTGCTGCATTGTCCTTAAGCATTCCTGCGCGCGTGTCTCGACAAATGCGCGCGGCTATGCCAGATTTCCCCCACAGGAACTGCATTCCCCCGACCCGGGGGGTTGTGTTCCGTGCGCCATCACCCTATCTCGCAGGTTCTGGCGGGGTCGAGCGATTCGAACCCGCCCTTTCGCGTCATAGGTAAAGGATCACATCTCACCCATACCAAATCGACGCCCTCTCAAAGCAAGCTGCCGCACTGGATCTCTCATCAGGGCCAACGGCTGTTTCCTTGGAAAGGTCGAGGTCGGGCGCGCACCACTGGGCCGGTGCGCAAGGATAGACCCCCTTTTCGGTCTTTGATGGCGTACAGCCGGTGCCCCGACGGCTTCGTGCGCAGGCAAAGATGGAGTGCGTAATTCGCATGGCAAAATCGTTTCTTGGTCAAAAGCGTCTTCGTAAATACTACGGGAAAATCCGTGAAGTCTTGGACATGCCGAACCTGATCGAGGTTCAGAAATCGTCCTACGATCTGTTCCTGAATTCCGGTGATCAGCCGACCCCGCTTGATGGCGAAGGCATCATGGGGGTGTTTCAGTCGGTGTTCCCGATCAAGGATTTCAATGAAACGTCCGTGCTGGAATACGTCAAGTACGAGCTGGAAAAGCCTAAATACGACGTTGAGGAATGCCAGCAGCGCGACATGACCTACAGCGCACCGCTGAAGGTGACGCTGCGCCTGATCGTGTTCGATATCGACGAGGATACCGGCGCCAAGTCCGTCAAGGACATCAAGGAACAAGACGTGTTCATGGGCGACATGCCCCTGATGACGCCGAACGGGACGTTCATCGTGAACGGGACCGAGCGTGTGATCGTGTCCCAGATGCACCGCTCGCCCGGCGTGTTCTTTGACCACGACAAGGGCAAGACACACAGCTCGGGCAAGCTGCTTTTTGCCTGCCGCATCATCCCATATCGCGGCTCCTGGCTGGACTTTGAGTTCGATGCCAAGGACATCGTCTTTGCCCGTATCGACCGCCGCCGCAAGCTGCCTGTGACCACCCTGCTTTATGCGCTGGGTCTCGACCAGGAAGGCATCATGGATGCCTACTACAAAACCGTGCCCTACAAGCTGAAGAAGAACAAAGGCTGGGTGACGCCGTTTTTCCCCGAGCGGGTGCGTGGCACGCGTCCGACTTATGATCTGGTCGACGCCAAGACCGGCGAAGTGATTGCCGAGGCGGGCAAGAAGGTCACGCCGCGCGCTGTCAAAAAGCTGATCGACGACGGCAACGTCACGGACCTGCTGGTGCCGTACGAAAACATCGTCGGCAAGTATGTCGCCAAGGATATCATCAACGAAGAAAACGGCGCGATCTATGTCGAGGCCGGTGATGAGCTGACGCTGGAATATGACAAGGACGGCGACCTGATCGGCGGCACGGTCAAGGAGCTGGTAGATGCCGGCGTGACCGACATCCCCGTTCTGGACATCGACAACGTCAATGTCGGCCCCTACATCCGCAACACGGTCGCCGTGGACAAGAACATGAACCGCGAGACCGCGCTCATGGACATCTACCGCGTCATGCGTCCGGGCGAGCCGCCGACCGTCGAGGCGGCGTCGGCCCTGTTCGACACGTTGTTCTTTGACAGCGAGCGCTATGATCTTTCGGCGGTTGGCCGGGTCAAGATGAACATGCGTCTGGCACTGGATGCCGAAGACACTCAGCGCACCTTGCGCCGCGAGGACATCGTCGCCTGCATCAAGGCGCTGGTGGAACTGCGTGACGGCAAGGGCGACGTGGACGATATCGACCACCTCGGCAACCGCCGTGTCCGTTCCGTCGGTGAGCTGATGGAGAACCAGTATCGCGTGGGCCTCTTGCGCATGGAGCGCGCGATCAAAGAGCGTATGTCGTCGGTCGAGATCGACACGGTCATGCCGCAAGATCTGATCAACGCGAAGCCTGCTGCCGCCGCCGTGCGCGAGTTCTTTGGCTCGTCCCAGCTGTCGCAGTTCATGGACCAGACGAACCCGCTGTCCGAAGTGACGCACAAACGCCGCCTCTCGGCGCTTGGGCCGGGCGGTCTGACCCGCGAGCGTGCAGGCTTTGAGGTGCGCGACGTGCACCCGACCCACTATGGTCGGATGTGCCCGATCGAGACGCCGGAAGGGCCGAATATCGGTCTGATTAACTCGCTGGCGACATTCGCGCGCGTGAACAAGTACGGCTTTATCGAAACGCCCTATCGCGTGGTGAACGACGGTCAGGTGACGGACGAAGTGCACTACATGTCCGCCACCGAAGAGATGCGCCACACCGTGGCGCAGGCCAACGCATCGCTGGATGAGGCGGGCAAGTTCGTCAACGAGATGGTGAACACGCGCCAATCCGGTGACTACACGCTGGCCCCCGTGGATCAGGTCGACCTGATCGACGTGTCGCCCAAGCAGTTGGTCTCGGTCGCGGCCTCGCTGATCCCGTTCCTTGAGAATGACGACGCCAACCGCGCGCTGATGGGCTCGAACATGCAACGTCAGGCGGTTCCGCTCTTGCAGGCCGAGGCGCCGCTGGTCG
>JBCBHM010000084.1:0-9083 GCA_038525585.1 Pseudomonadota bacterium | reverse complement strand
GGCCCGAACTTGCGCGCCCAGGCCGAGCCGATGGCCGAGGGCGGGCACAGGACGATGGCACCCGGATGATCCTTGGGCACAAGGTCCGCGTCGGCGCGGATTGTGTCGGGCAGGCTGAGCCCTTGGGCCCGCAGGACCGCGTTGGTGTTCTCAATCGCCGTGTGGGTGAGGATCGGCCCCTGTTCGGGGTCAAGCAGGGTGAGCAGCCGCTGTGCCTTGCCCAGGGCATAGCAGCCCAGAAAGGCCGTCTTGCCCGCCGCCGCACAAGCCGCCCACCAGCGGTTCAGCTCGGCGGCGATGACGTCCTGCGGCTGCCAGCGAAACACGGGCAGGCCAAAGGTGCTTTCGGTGATGAAACTGTGGCACTTGACCGGCGCGAACGGGGTCGACAGGCCGTCATCGACCACCTTGTAATCGCCCGAGGCAACCCAGACCTCGCCCGCGACCTCGACCCGGATCTGGGCGGAGCCGGGCACGTGGCCTGCGGGGTGAAATGACACCTTTGCGCCGCCGATCAATCGCGTCTCACCATAGCGGACGGTGTCCAGTGCGATGTCGCCCAGGCGGTGGCGCATGACCGGGGCGGCCAGATCAGTGGCGAGGTAGGACCCCATGCCGGGGCGCGCATGATCGGCGTGTCCGTGGGTGATCAGCGCGCGGTCCACGGGGCGCCACGGGTCGATGTAGAAATCGCCTGCCGCGCAGTAGTTGCCGGAGGGGGTGAAGGTCAACGCGCTCATGACGCGCAACCTAGCATGTGGGTCAGGCTTCGCCAGCCTTGGCAAAGGCGTCGACCATCGTGTCAAACAGCCAGGTGCGTGTGGCCTGATCTTCCATCATCACCTCGTGCTCGGCGTTTTCGATGATGTAGAGGGTGCCATCCTCCCACCGTTCCATCCGGTCGTGGATGCGCGGGACGTCGACGATGCGTTCGTTGTCACCCAGGAAGGTGACGCAGGGCAGATCGGGCGAGGCCCGTGTGGCCAGCTCGTTCGTGTCGTCCAGCGCGCCGCGCAGCCATGTGACGCTGGGCCCACCCAGCGCCAGCGCGCGATGGGCGTTCAGCTGCTCGCGCATCATCGCCCACATGGTGCGGTCGCGGGTCAGGGTGTTGTCCTCGAACGGAGAGGCGAGCACGTAATGCGTCTGGCTGGTGCCGGGGGCCAGCACGTTGCCCAGACCCGCAGCGGGCATGGCCCGCCCAAGGCCCCAGGCGACCGGGCGCAGGTAGGGCGCCATGGCGATGCCCCACATCGGGCCGGTGAAGGCTGCGGCGGCGACAGGCAACCCTTCGTAAAGGGCGCGCAACCCGATACTGCCGCCCATCGAATGGCCCAGCAGGTAATAGGGCTGGGGCAGACCGAAATGGCTGGTGGCGTGCATCACGGCGGCCACATCCAGCTGGTAGTCGGCAAAATCGTCCACATGCCCGATGTTCGTGTTGCTCAAGAGCCGGTCGGCCAGACCCTGGCCGCGCCAGTCGATCACCACGGTCGCATAGCCGCGCTGCGCCAGATCGCCTGCGGCGATCGCGTATTTCTCGACATATTCGGTGCGGCCACAGAACAGCAGCACCGTGCCCCGTTGTGCGTCGGGTGCCCAGACGCCGATACGGATGCGCACCCCGTCCGACGTGGTGAGCCAGTAGGCTGCCCCCGCAACAGGTCCTGCACCGATGTCGGTATAGAGGGGAGCAGCCGATGGTGTCATGTGGTCAAGCAAGGACGGACGCAAGGCTCATTGCCATGCCCATATCGCCATCCACCTTCAGCTTGCCTGTCATAAAGGCGGAGGTGGGGTTGGTTTCACCGTCGAGGATCGACTTGAACGTGTCGGCATCCGCGCTGAGCGTCACATCGGCCGGCTCGTCGCCCGCGCGCGCGCCGGTGGCGTCCATCATGATCGCCCCTTCGCCCTCGATATCGAACTTGGCGGTGCCTGAAAAATCTGCGCCCGCCAGCTTTGCGTTCAGCATGGCCACGGCTTCGGTCACTGTGTCACTCATCTTTGATGCCCTTTTTCTCGGGTTGGGGGCCAATCCGTATGGAATTTATGCGGCGGCCTGTTACGATACTCTTTATGGGCATCAGATTTTCCAAACTCTACCCTGTCGTCACGGCAGTTTTACTGACAGTCGGGAATTCCTTACCTGTCGCCGCGCAATCTTCGCTTGACGAGATGCTGGAGGCGCTGCAATCGGCCGAACCGGCAGAGGCCACGCGGCTGACGCGCGAGATCGAGCGGCTGTGGGAGCTTTCGGGATCGACCACCGTCGATTTGCTGTTGCGCCGGGGGCGTGAGGCGATCGAGGAGGAGGATCTGGAAACCGCGATCGAGCATCTGACGGCGGTCACGGACCATGCGCCCGACTTTGCCGAGGGCTGGCACGCCCGTGCCAGGGCCTACTACATGAAAGATCTCTACGGCCCCGCGCTGGCGGATCTGGAGCGCGCGTTGGCGCTGAATCCGGACAATTACAATGCCATCTTCGGCCTTGGCGTCATGTTCCAGGAGTTCTCGGATTATGCGCGGGCCGAACAAGCGTTCCGCGCGGTGCTGGACTTGCATCCGCATCACGAAAACGCCACCACAGCGCTGGCGCAGCTCAAGCGGCGTGGCATCGGGCGCGAGCTCTGATCACAACAAAGGAACGCGCCCATGGTAGAGGGCAGGGTGGTGGCCGTGCTGGGCCCCACCAATACGGGCAAGACCACCTATGCCATCGAGCGGATGCTGGGCCACCGGACGGGTGTGATGGGTCTGCCGCTGCGCCTGCTGGCGCGCGAGGTCTATGACCGCATCGTCGCCTTGCGCGGCCCGTCGGTGGTGGCGCTGGTCACGGGCGAAGAGCGCATCGTGCCGCCCCGCACGCAATACTGGGTCTGCACGGTCGAAGCGATGCCCGAGGGGATGGGCTGCGATTTCCTGGCAGTAGACGAGATCCAGCTTTGTGCCGATCCCGAACGGGGGCATGTCTTCACCGACCGGCTGCTGCGCAGCAGGGGCCTGCACGAGACGCTGTTTCTGGGGGCCGACACGATGCGGGGGCCGATTGCGGCACTTGTGCCCCAGGCGCAGTTCATGCGCCGGGACCGCATGAGCCAATTGGTGCACTCAGGTCAGAAAAAGATAAGCCGCATGCGCCCGCGCAGTGCAATTGTCGGGTTTTCGGTTGATAATGTCTATGCCATCGCCGAGCTGATCCGCCGCCAGAAGGGCGGCGCCGCGGTCGTGATGGGCGCGCTGAGCCCGCGCACGCGCAACGCGCAGGTCGACATGTACCAGAATGGCGAGGTCGATTTCCTCGTGGCGACGGACGCCATCGGGATGGGCCTGAACCTTGACATCGATCACGTGGCGTTTTCGTCGCTGAGCAAGTTCGACGGGCGGCGCATGCGCCCGCTGGCGCCCAACGAGCTGGCGCAGATCGCAGGCCGCGCCGGCCGCGGACAAAAGGACGGCACCTTTGGCGTCACCGGCGACGCCCGCGCGCTGGACGACGGTGTGGCGCAGGCGATCATGGATCACCGCTTTACGCCGCTGAAAAAGCTGCAATGGCGCAATGCGGACCTGCGCTTTGGCACCATCGACGCGCTGATCACCTCGCTCGAGGCGGCACCGCCGCGCGAGGAACTGGTGCGCGCCCGCGAGGCCGACGATGTGATGGCGCTCAAGTCGCTGGCCGACAGCGCGGAGGTCGTGGCGCGCTGTACCGATGCGCCCTCGGTGCGTCTGCTCTGGGATGTGTGCCGGGTGCCGGATTTCCGCGGCATCAGCCATCAGGAACATTCCGCGCTGCTCGACGTTATCTTTCACTATTTGCATGAACGGGGCACGATTCCGAATGACTGGATGGCGCGGCAGATCAACCGCATCGACCGCAGCGATGGCGACATCGACGCCATTTCGAAGCGATTGGCGTTTATCCGCACGTGGACCTATGTCGCACAGCGCAAGGGCTGGGTGGACGACGAAAGCCATTGGCGGGACGCAACCCGCCATGTAGAAGACCGCTTGTCAGACGCGTTACACGCGAAACTGACGCAAAGATTTGTAGACCGGCGCACATCTGTCTTGCTGCGCCGGCTGGGCCAGAAGGAGGCCATGGTGGCCGAAGTAAACGACGCAGGTGAAGTGACGGTTGAGGGCGAGTTTGTCGGCCGTCTCGATGGGTTCCGGTTCAGCCAGGACAAGGGCGCGGATGCGGCCGAGGCCAAGACGATCAAGTCTGCCGCCTTGCAGGCGCTTGCCCCCCATTTCCATCTGCGTGCCGACCGGTTTTACAACGCGCCCGACACCGAGATCGACTTTACCGAACAGGGCGGCCTAATGTGGGGCACCTCGGCTGTCGGCAAGCTGGTCGCGGGGGCCGAGGCGCTGCGCCCGCAGGTCGAGGTGTTCGTGGACGATGTGGCGGGCCCCGAGGTCGCCCAAAAGGTGCAGCGCCGCTTGCAGCATTTCATCGACCGCAAGGTGGCAGCCCTGTTCGAGCCGCTGCTGGGCCTGCAAAAGGACGAGGCGCTGACCGGTCTGGCCAAGGGCTTTGCCTTTCAGATGGTCGAGGCGATGGGTGTGCTGCCACGGGCGACCGTCGCCGATGACGTCAAGGCGCTGGATCAGGATGCGCGCGGGGCCTTGCGCAAGCATGGCATCCGATTCGGTCAGTTCACCATCTTCATGCCGCTGCTCCTCAAACCCGCGCCGACGCGGCTGCGGCTGGTGCTGTGGTCCTTGTCCCAGGGTCTGGGAGAGTTTCCGGAATCGCCGCCCCCTGGTCTGGTGACGATCCCCGCGATGATGGACACCGTGCGCGGTGCCGACACGATGGCGGGCTACCGCAACGCAGGTGAGCGGGCGATCCGCATCGACATGCTTGAACGCTTGGCCGACATGCTGCGCGCCGAGGATTCGCGCGGCGGGTTCGAGGCCAAGGCCGACATGCTGTCGATCACCGGCATGACGCTGGAACAGTTCGCGGGCCTGATGGAAGGGTTGGGCTACAAGGCCGAGCGCGCCGAGCGCGAAAAGGTCAAGGCCGTCGACACGGTGATCGCGGCCCAGCCCGAGGCCGACACGCCCGTCATGGATGCAGGCGACGTGGCCCCGGCCACAGCCGAAGCCGAGACGGCCCCTCCGGCGGACGTGCCCGACGGCACGGCGGACATTGCCGACGCGGGCCAGGCGCCGATCATCGCAGAGGCGGCCGAAAGCACAGAGGTTCCCGCCGACATCCCCGAAACCTCCGAAACCGAGATTGCCCCCGGCACCGCCCCCGATGCGGCTGAGGCCGAGGCGGAGATTGAGGTGTTCTATACCTTCACCTGGGGCCGCAACGCCGGTGGCAACCGCCGCCCGCAGAGCAAGCCGCGGGGTAAGGGGGCGCCGCAGGGCGACAAACCGCGGGGCAAGGGCAAACCGAAGGGCAAGGGTGGCGGCGCCAAGCCGCAAAACTTCTCGTCCCGCCCGCCCAAGAAGGAAAAGCAGATCGACCCCGACAACCCCTTTGCCGCCGCACTGATGGGGCTGAAGGGCGACAAGTAGGTGGCTGACGACGCGGGCAAGCTGCGCCTCGACAAGTGGCTGTGGTTCGCCCGTTTTTTCAAGACGCGCACGCTTGCGGCCACACGGGTGGCGGCGGGTGATGTTCGCGTCAACGGCACGCGGGTCACCAAACGGTCATCGACGATCGTGCCCGGCGACGTCCTGACCTTTGCCATCGGTGATCATATCCGCGTGATCGAGGTCGCGGCCCTTGGCACCCGGCGCGGACCGGCCGCCGAGGCGCAAACGCTCTATACCGACCGTTCGCCGCCCCGCCCGGCACGCGAAACGCCCGTTTCGGAAAACCCCGGCTACGAGGGAAAAGGACGCCCCACGAAAAAGGAGCGGCGGCAAGCAGACCTTTCGCGTGCCCGCCACCTTGAATGACCGCGCAGGCTGGTTTAGCTAACCTTTCGACCAACCCGAGGATCCCGCGCGCATGACCTATATCGTCAACGACAGCTGCATCGCCTGCAAGTACACCGACTGTGTCGAAGTGTGCCCGGTCGATTGCTTTTACGAAGGCGAGAACATGCTGGTGATCCATCCCGACGAATGCATCGATTGCGGGGTGTGCGAGCCTGAATGCCCCGCCGATGCCATCCGCCCCGACACCGAGCCGGACATGGAGAAATGGGTGGAGTTCAACCGCAAATACTCCGAGATGTGGCCGGTCATCATCACCAAGAAAGACCCGCTGCCCACCGCCGAAGAGATGGACGGCAAAGAGGGCAAGATGGAGCTCTTTTCGGAAAACCCGGGCGAGGGCGGCTGAGGCGCCACCGAATCGCTTTGGCCGGATTGTGCGTGCGTGCCAGGGCGAATAACGCGCCATAAGCCCCTGAGGGAAAACATCAATTCGACTTGTGCCGCTGCGTCAGCTTTCGGTGGGGCGGTTTTTGTGATACGATACGTCTCACAACTGACACATGGACACTGCCACTCAATTGGTCCTTGCCGGATCCATTGCTTTGAAAACCGACCGCCAACCGCACCGAGACGTGGCAATGCTTGCCCCGGCTGATGCGGTTTTGACTGTCCGCCAGGCGCCTGTTCCAGACGTCACGCTAGAGGATAAAGAATGACAAAAACGAAAAAGCTCGACTTCCGCCCCAACGAATACGTCGTCTACCCGGCGCACGGTGTGGGCCAGATCGTATCCATCGAAAGCCAGGAAGTGGCGGGCATCTCGCTTGAGCTGTTCGTGATCTCGTTCGAAAAGGACAAGATGACGCTGCGCGTGCCCACCAACAAGGCGACCGAGATCGGGATGCGCGCGTTGTCGAGCCCGGATGTCATCAGCCAGGCGATGAAAACGCTCAAGGGCAAGGCCAAGGTCAAGCGCGCCATGTGGTCGCGCCGGGCGCAGGAATACGAGCAAAAGATCAACTCGGGCGACCTGATTGCCATAGCCGAGGTGGTGCGCGACCTGCACCGCACCGACGATCAGCGCGAGCAGAGCTATTCCGAACGTCAGCTCTACGAGGCCGCGCTCGAACGGTTGACCCGCGAAGTGGCCGCCGTCTCCGGCGGTGATGAAACCGCCGCGGCCCAAGAGGTCGGCAGCGTTCTGACAAGCCGCGCCGCCGCCTGAACCGCACATACACATGTTGCGCACCGCGTCCGGCCATCCCCCGGGCGCGGAGTTTTCATTTTGTGCGACATCTGCCGATTGGCGCACGCGCCCCGCGTCTTTGTCCCCTAAAAATCCCCCCCGGAGGGCCGGCGCGCCTGCTACAGCCCCCCGTTATGGGCAACAAAAATGAACAGAACCACCAATTCGCAAACCACCTGCGTGGCCCCGAGAATATCGCCGGTTTGCCCGCCGATCTTGGCACGCGCCAGCGCGGCCATCCCGCCTGCCGCCAAGGCGACGCCCCCGGCCGCGACCAGCCCGACGGGCCCGACGAACACAACCGCCAGTGCCAGCGCCAGGGCAATCGCGCCTGCGACCGGACCACGCCTCGGGCGCCCGACGCTTTTTGACAGTCCTTCAGCCCGGGCGTGCGGCAGCGACGCCATGAGTGCTGGCATCGCGGCCCGTGACAGGACCGGCGCGGCGATCAGCTGCGCCCAGGCGATGTCCGTATAGCCCAGCCACCGCAGACCCATGGCCAAAACCAGCGCCAGCACACCATACGTGCCGATCCGGCTGTCTTTCATGATGTCGAGCCGCCGGGCCGGATCTTGCCCGCCCCAAAGACCGTCGGCGGTGTCGGCCAACCCGTCCTCATGCATCGCGCCTGTGAGCAGAACAAGCGCTGTCAGCACAAGACCCGCAACCATCGCCGCGGGCAGGCCCAACGCCTCCAGCACCACCGACAGGGCGGCAACAGCCCCACCCAGCAGCAACCCGACGAGCGGATAGGCCCAGACTGCCCGGGCGCTGTGGGCAAAGGCCCGGTCCTGCAGGGCGGGTAACGGCACGCGCGTGAGCAAGACACAGGCCACCGGTACGTCCCACAGCCAGATGTCGGATTTGTCGTCGTTCATGTCTTTGAAACGCCTTGCGGGTCAGTCCGCTTTGGGTAATGAGCGGGGAACCTCGAGGCAAGAAAGTTCTGATCCATGTCCTTTGAAACGCTTGACGCACTGCGCGATCTTTTGATCCAGATGCCCGGTCCGGATGCGACTGCTTTGGCAGCCGCGGCAGAGCGCAACGGCCAGCTGACAAAGCCGCCGGGCGCACTTGGACGGCTTGAGGACCTGGCGCAATGGTACGCAAGCTGGCGCGGCACGCCGCGGCCAAGCGTTGACGCGCCCCAGGTCATCGTGTTCGCGGGCAACCACGGCGTGGCGGCGCGTGGCGTCTCGGCGTTCCCGCCGGACGTCACGGCGCAAATGGTCGCAAACTTTGCCGCCGGTGGCGCTGCGATCAACCAGCTTGCCCGCACCTTTGGCGCGCGGATGGATGTCGTGCCGCTTGAGTTGGACCGCCCGACGCAGGATTTCACCCAAGGCCCCGCGATGAGCGAGGCGGACGTGGTCGCAGCCCTGCGCGCAGGCTGGGATGCCGTGGACGCGGGGGCCGATCTGCTTGTGGTCGGTGAGATGGGGATCGGCAATACGACCTCCGCGTCCGCCATTGCAGCGGCGCTCTTTGGCGGCACGGCAGAGGACTGGACCGGCCGCGGGACGGGCGTTGAAGGCGAGGCACTGGCGCTAAAGACCGCCGTGGTCGCCGAAGCGCTCGAGATGCATGCCGATATGCGAGATGGGCTTGAAGTTTTGCGGTGTCTGGGCGGGCGCGAGCTTGCCGGGATGGCGGGCGCGATTGCGCGCGCCCGGGCGATGCGCGTGCCGGTGATCCTTGACGGTTTCATCGCCACGGCCGCGGCAGCGACCCTTGCCCATACCGAGGCGGGCGCGCTTGATCATTGCGTTGCCGGACACCAGAGTGCCGAAGGCGGACATGCGCGGATGCTGTCCACTTTGGGCAAGCCGCCGCTTTTGTCAC
Source organism: Pseudomonadota bacterium (assembly GCA_038525585.1). GTDB lineage: Bacteria > Pseudomonadota > Alphaproteobacteria > Rhodobacterales > Rhodobacteraceae > Tateyamaria. The sequence goes on along the minus strand of JBCBHM010000084.1, from coordinate 85 downwards.
TGGAGTTGCGCCTGGGCGAAGGATCAGGTGCAGCGCTTGCCATCGGTATCCTGAAAGGCGCTGTTGCCTGCCATTCCGGCATGGC
>JBCBHM010000083.1:0-9214 GCA_038525585.1 Pseudomonadota bacterium | reverse complement strand
TGCGCGGCTGCACCAGATACATGCCCACCAGCATCAGCCCCAGCGCGATCCAGACCGCGGGCGGATAGGCCTCTGCCAGAATGATGCGCGCCCAGAATACGCCAAAGAGCGTGACGAGAAAGCTCACCTGCACCGCAAAGACAGGCCCCGCCTGCCCCACCAGCCACACATACCCGGCATAGACCAGCACATGGGTGACAGAGCCCAAAACTTGCGCAATCTCCGGCGCGCCATAAGGCGGGCGGGGATCGATCCACTGGCCCGAGAGCAGCGCAAGCGGCAGCGCGATGACCATACCGACCAGCGATGCACCCCAAAGCACCTGGATGGGCCCAAGCCCCGCCGTGCCCCAGCGCGCAACGTAATTCCCCTCGAACGCGTAAAACAGCCCCGAGATCAGGCCAACGACCACCCAGAACACCGGAATGGCCCCTGCCATCTGCGAGCCGGGCAGCACGATCAGCAGCACCGCCGCGAGCCCCGCGATCAGCCCGGCGAAGCGGCGCAGCTCGAACCGGTCCAGCGCCAGCATCAGCGCAATGGGGAAGGCCCAGATGGGGATCATGCTCAGCAGGATCGACATCACGCCCGACGGCAAATGCACCGCCGCCTGATAGCTGGCCGTATTGGGCAGGACCGATCCGATCAGGGCGATCACGAGGTAGACGCGCATCTGTGCCGCCCCGAACGGCAGGCGCAGGCCCAATGGGATGGCCATCGCACTCATCACCACGACGCCAATGGCCAACTGCCAGAACAGGAGGCCAAAGTGCTTGTAGCCGGTGCTGACCGTAATCTTGGTCAGCGGCATGGTCAGCCCCCAGCCCGCCCCCAGCAGCAGGAGCACAAAGACCAGCCAGAGCCGCTTGTGGTCGGTCATGGCCCCACCTGCGTCAGATGTCCGCCATGGCGCACCATCTCGATCCGGGTTGCTGCGCCACCGTCACCGACCTCGACATAGACCCCCGACAGGGTGACCTCGCCCAGGGCGGGCGCAAACCGCTCCTTGGGCATGCCGGTGATGAACCGGCGCAAGGGTTCGTCCCGCTGCATCCCGATCACCGAGTGGTAGTCGCCGCACATGCCCGCATCGGTCAGATACGCACAGCCCTTGGGCAGGATCATCGCATCGGCCGTGGGCACATGGGTGTGCGTGCCCACCATCAGGCTCGCCCGCCCGTCGCACCAATGGCCCATGGCCATCTTCTCGGACGTGGCCTCGCAGTGGAAATCGACAATCGCGGCATCCACGGCGCCGCCCAGCGGATGGGTCCGAAACACCGTCTCGAGCGCGGAAAACGGGTCGTCAAAGGGCCGCTTCATGAACACTTGGCCCAGGGCCTGCGCGACCAGCACCTTGCGCCCGCCCACGGAAAACACCCGCGCGCCCTTGCCCGGCGCCGCTTTGGAAAAGTTCAGCGGGCGCAGCACGCGCGGCTCGCTCTCGATGAACTGCAGCATGTCCTTTTGATCAAAGGCATGATCGCCCAGGGTCACGCAATCCGCGCCCGCCTCGAGCAGGGCCTTGGCATGCGCACCCGACAGTCCCATGCCCGAGGTCGCATTCTCGCCGTTCACGACAACGAAATCGAGGTTCCAGTCGGCCCGCAGCTTTGGCAGATGATCGGTCACGGCCTGCCGCCCGGCCCGGCCCATGACATCGCCCAGAAAAAGTATGTTCATAGCAAGCCCATATGCCTTGCCCGGTCGAAACGGCAAGCGCTCTGTCTGCGTCTGGCTGAAAATTTCGATCCTTTGGGGGCCGCAGCGCCAAGGCGCAGTGCGTCGGTTATGGCTCTATCACACCACGCTCCGTCACGATCATATCCAGCCGCTGGTCCGTGGGTTCAAGCGGCAGGTCCGGCACCTCCTGCGCGGCATAGGCAAAGCCGATGGCGAGTGTCGCGCGGGCTGAACGCAATTGCGCCAACGTCCGGTCATAGAACCCGCCGCCATAGCCCAACCGCCCGCCTGCACGCGTGTAGGCGACAAGCGGTACAATCAGGATCTCGGGCTCCAGGTAATCATCGACCAGAGGCACCTGTGCTCCAAAGGGCCCGTCCCGCATGGGTCCATCCGGGACCCAGCGCGAAAACCGCAACGCCTGTCCTGCGCCCTGAATGACAGGCACGGCGACGGCCCCATGCGCTGCCGCCTCGGCCATCGTGGGCACAGGATCAATCTCGGTCCGGATCGGCATGTAGCCCGCCAAGGGCACGCCGCGATAGCCCGCCAGAACCGACGACAAGACACCCGACGCGCCTCCGGTATCGGCTGCATGGGCGGCCTTCCGCGCGGCAAAGGCCGCTTTGCGCATCGCGGCCTTCCTGTCCGCAACACTCACGCGGCGCGCCCCAAGGGACGGTGGGTGGGGCGCCTTTTGCGCAGCAAAACAGCGTCACCCATCGTCACAAAAGAACCAGCGCCGCCAGCCCGAGAAAGGCAAAGAATCCTACCACGTCCGTCACCGTCGTCACAAACGCACCCGACGCCAGCGCCGGGTCGATCCCCACCCGGTCAAGGATCACCGGGATCGCCGTCCCGGCGAGGCCGGCCACCACCATGTTGATCACCATCGCCGCCGCGATCACGTAGCCAAGCGCTGGCGAGCCGAACCAGATCACGCCGACGATGCCCATGATCACAGCAAATACGACCCCGTTGATCAGGCCCACCAGCACCTCGCGCCGGATCACCCGCCAGATGTTGGCGCCGGTCAGGTCCTTCGTCGCCAGCGCCCGCACCGCAACCGTCAGCGATTGCGTCCCCGCATTGCCACCCATGGAGGCCACGATCGGCATCAGCACGGCCAGCGCCACGATCTGCGCAATCGCCGCGTCGAACTGCGCGATGACCAGCGATGCCAGGATCGACGTCACCAGGTTCACCGCCAACCAGGGCAAGCGGCGTCCGGTGGTTTCGCGCACCCGGTCTGACAAGGCGGATTCTTCGGCCACACCGGCCAGCCGCAGGATATCCTCTTCGTGTTCCTCATCCAGCACCGCCATCGCATCGTCGATGGTGATCGCCCCGATCAATCGCCCCTCGTCATCCACGACAGGGGCCGAGATGAGGTGATACTGGTTGAACGCATAGGCCACATCGCTTTCGTCCTGCGTCGCCGGGATGACCTGAAAGGTCTCCTCGACCAGGTCTTTCAGCATGACCTCGCGGCGCGACCGCATGAGCTTGCCCAGCGTCACATTTCCCACCGGGTGCAACCGCGGGTCCACCAGCACCAGATGGTAGAATTGCCGCGGCAGATCCTCTTCGGGGGCCAAGCGCATGCGGTCGATGGCCTCACCCACCGTCCAATGCTCGGGCGCCATGACCACTTCGCGCTGCATGAGACGCCCGGCGGAATATTCGGGAAAGGACAGCGACTGTTCGACCATGGCCCGGTCGCTGTCTTCGAGCGCATCGAGGATCTGTTCCTGCTGCGCGTCGTCGAGGTCCTCGATCAGGTCGACCACGTCATCGCTGTCCAGCTCGCGCACCGCCTCCGCCAGAACGGTGGGCCGCAGGACCGCGATCACCTCTTCGCGGATCGACTCGTCGAGCTCCGACAGGATCTCGCCGTCGAACGCGCGATCGTAAAGGCGGATCAACCGCGACCGGTCATAGGCGTTGATCTGCTCCAAAAGGTCCGCGATATCAGCTGGATGGAGCGGTTCCATCAGCGCGGTCAGCTGCGCCCGGTCCTCGATATCCACCGCATAGAGGATGGCCGAAACGTTCTTGCGCCCCAACGCATAGCTGGCATCGTCCGGGCCCGGGTCGGTTGCGTCCGCTGGCTCTGTCATGGCGCCCTCCCCGGTGATGTCTTGGCCGTACCTGACCGACCATAGGCGTCGCGACAAAGCGAGACAATGGGGCCCGTGCACGCCATTGCCATTCAATGCTGCAGCACGGCATAGTGCGCGTCATGTCCCAACCGCACCGCCTGCGCGGCCACATCCTGACCTATGCCGGCAACCCGTTCACGGATGGGTGGGAGAGCGCAGTGAACGTGCTAGAAAACAGCGCGGTCCTGATCGAGGATGGCCGGATCACAGCCGTCGGCGCGGCCGCCGAAGCCGCGGATGCGGCCGAGACGCGGTATGACGGCCACCTCATATGCCCGGGCTTTGTGGACGCGCATGTCCACTACCCCCAGACCGCGATCATCGCATCCTGGGGCAAGCGGCTGATCGACTGGCTCAACACCTATACCTTCCCCGAAGAGATGCGGTTTGACGATCCGGCCTATGCCGCCGAGATCGCCGGGCGTTACCTCGACCTCGCCCTGGCGCATGGCACGACAAGCGTGGCGAGCTTCTGCACGATCCATCCCGGCAGCGTCGACGCGCTCTTTGACGCCGCTTCTTTGCGCAACATGGCCGTGACCGCTGGCAAGACCTGCATGGACCGCAACGCGCCCGACGGTCTGCGCGACACCGCGCAAGGCGCCTACGATGACAGCAAGGCGCTGCTGGATCGCTGGCACGGCTCGGGCCGGGCGCGCTATGCGATCACGCCGCGCTTCGCGCCCACGTCGACGCCCGATCAGGTCGACGCCATGGGCGCGCTCTGGGCCGCGCATCCCGACGTGCTGATGCAGACGCATCTGAGCGAGCAGGAGGACGAGATCGCGTGGGTCCGGTCGCTTTATCCTCAGGCGCGGGACTATCTGGATGTCTACGAGGCGCACGGCCTTTTGGGCGCGCGCGGCCTATACGGTCACGCCATCCATCTGACGGATCGCGAACGGGATCGGCTGGCCGAGGTCGGCGCGGGGCTTGCACATTGCCCCACGTCCAACACGTTCATCGGCTCCGGGCTGTTTGACCTGACGGGGCTTGCCGGGTCGGGCCAGCCCACGGGGCTGGCAACGGACACCGGGGGCGGGTCGAACTTTTCGATGCTGCGCACCATGGCTGCGGCCTACGAGGTTGCCCAGTTGCGCGGCGCTGCCGTCCATCCGGCGGCCCTTTTGTGGCTGGCGACCCAAGGCTCGGCCCAAGTGCTGCACCGCGACACCGAGATCGGGCAGATCTCGCCGGGTCTGGCCGCAGACCTCACCGTGCTCGACCTCGCCTCGACCCCGGCGATCGCGCAACGGCACGCGCAGGCAGAGACGATCTGGGACGCGGTCTTTCCCACGATCATGATGGGTGACGACCGCGCGATTGCCGATGTCTGGGTGGCAGGCCATCGACAGACCGGAAACTGACACAGTTTCCGGCTGTTTTCCGACGCGGAAAACCGCAGAGCCACAGGGAAACCGCGTCGGTTTCCAGCCGTTTTCCGTGTCGGAAAACGCGCTCAGCACGGCGCGGCGAGCACCATCACCCAAATATCGCGCACGCGTGCAACACCCACCGTTTCCGCCCTTCGATGCAGGATGTTGCGGCGATGCCCGCGCGATCCCATCCAGCCCTGCATGACCTCTGCAAGGTTCTGCTGACCGCGGGCGATGTTCTCCGCCGCAAAGCAGAATGAAACATCCCCCCGTCGCAAACGATCACCGAGGTCCGACCCATCGCTGCCCTCATGGGCAAAGAACCCGGCGCGCTGCATGTCCGCTCCGTGGGACCGGGCCACCGCCTCGAGCCGGGCATCATATGCAAGCAAACTGCGCCCTTGCGCTGCGCGCTCGGCATTGACGGCCTGCAGGATCGCCGGATCGGCCCACACGGCGGGCGCGCACAAGAGCCACAGAGCGAACCACCGCATGTCAGCCCTGCTCTGCCAAGGCGCGCGCCAGCGTGTTTTGACGCGCAATCACCGACCGAAGGTCAAGCGTCGTCACCTGCCCATCGCGCACAATCTGCCGCCCTTCGACAAACAAATCGCGCACGGCCATGGGCCCGGCCAGCACCAGTGCTGCCGGATCCCAGCTGCCCGCGCTGGCCACGCCACTGACGTCCCATATCGCCACATCGCCGCGCTTGCCCGTCTGCAACACACCGCATTCCGGCCGCCCCAGGACAGCCGCACCCCCGCGTGTGGCCAGCCACAGCGCCTCGCGCGCGCTCATCGCATCCGCACCATGGGCAACCCTTTGGAGCAGCATGGCCTGCCGCGCCTCGGCCAGCATGTGACTTGCATCGTTGCTGGCCGAGCCGTCGACGCCCAGGCCCACGGGCACCCCTGCGTCCCGCATGGCGCGCACCGGCGCGATGCCGGACCCAAGGCGGCAATTGGAACAGGGGCAATGCGCAACGCCGGTGCCGGTTTCGGCAAACAGCGCAATCTCGTCCGGTTCCAACTGCACGCAATGGGCGTGCCACACATCCGGGCCGACCCACCCCAGATCGAGCGCGTATTGCCCCGGTCGGCACCCGAACTGGCTGAGCGAATAGGCGATGTCTTCGGCATTTTCCGCCAAATGTGTGTGCAAGCGGACGCCTTTGTCCCGCGCAAGGACGGCGGCGTCCTGCATCAGCGCGCGACTGACGGAAAAGGGCGAACACGGGGCCACGCCGACACGGCACATCGACGCCTCTGACGGGTCGTTGAACATGTCGATCACCCGCAGGCAGTCCTCGAGGATCGCCGCCTCGCGTTCGACCAGCGTGTCGGGCGGCAGGCCGCCCGCACTTTCGCCGATGCTCATCGCGCCGCGCGTGGGGGCAAAGCGCATGCCAATCTCGGCAGCGGCCGCGATCGTGTCATCCAGCCGCGCGCCGTTGGGAAACAGGTACAGGTGGTCCGACGTCAGGGTGCATCCCGACAGCGCCAGCTCGGCCAGACCAACTTGTGCAGACACGTGCATGTGTTCCGGCCCGAACCGCGCCCAGATCGGGTAAAGCGTCTTGAGCCAGCCAAAGAGCAGCGCATCCTGCGCGCCCGGCACCGCACGCGTCAGCGTTTGGTAAAGGTGGTGGTGCGTGTTGACGAGGCCGGGCGTAACGACACAGCCTGCGGCCTGCACAACCTCTGCCCCGTCGCCCGGCCGTAGGCCCACGCCGATCTCGGCCACGGCGCCATCGCGCAGTCTTATGTCAGCGCCGTGCAATTCGGTGCCTGCATCGTCCATGGTGACCAGATGGTCCGCGCCGCGGATCAGCACCTCAATCATGTGGACGCGTTCAACAGCGCAAGTGCCTGCGCGTGGATGCGGGCGTTGGCCGCCGCCAATGCGCGTCCGCCATCATGCGCCGGGCCGCCGTCCCAATTCGTCACGATCCCGCCCGCCGCTTCGATCAGCGCGATCGGGGCCTGGATGTCGTAGGCGTTGAGACCCGCCTCGATCACCAGATCGGCATGGCCAGCGGCCACCAGCGCGTAGGCGTAGCAATCCATCCCGTACCGGGTCAGCTTGACCGAGGCCGCGACACGCGCGAATGCGGTACGGTCGGCGGGTGTGCCCACCTCGGGAAAGGTGGTGAACAGGATCGCGTCGGACAGGTCATCGGTCTGGCGTGTGGTCGCGCGGGACCGCCCGAGGGGGCCATGCACCTCTGCCTGGCCCTCAAACCCCACGAACCGTTCGCCGATATAGGGTTGGTCAATCAGGCCCAGCCCCGGCCCGGTGTCCGGGCCCACCGCAATCAGCACGCCCCAGGTGGGCGCGCCCGCGACAAAGGCGCGGGTGCCGTCGATGGGGTCCAGCACCCAGGTCAGGCCGCTTTGCCCGCTCTGTGCGCCGAACTCTTCACCAAGGATCGCGTCCGTGGGTCGCCGCTGCGCCAGCACGGCGCGCATCGCCTGCTCGGCCTCGCGGTCGGCTTGGGTCACGGGATCGTACCCGCCTGCGTCCTTGTTGTCGGTGATCAAACCGGTCGAGCGGAAATGGGGTAGGATGGCGGCCCGGGCGGCATCCGCCATGTCATGAGCCACCAACGCAAGCGAGGTATAATCGATTGTCATGGAAACCGAGTGCCAGAGGCATTTGCCCGTTGCAAGCGTGGATCAGGCGCGGATCAAGCCACGTCGCTGAGCACGCGCGCCAGTTCGAAAAGGCGGCGGCGCTGGTTTTCGGGGATCGCATAATATGTGCGCACCAAGTCCATCGCCTCTTTGTCCGACAGCATGTCCTGCGGCACGTCACCACGCGTTTCAGAGGCGGTCGCTGCATCGCCTTGCAGGCCTTCGAAGAAGAAGGCAACCGGCACGCCCATCGCTTCGCCGATATCCCACAGGCGCGACGCGCTGACCCGGTTCGCGCCGGTTTCGTATTTCTGAATCTGCTGGAATTTGATCCCAACCATATCCGCGAGCTTTTGCTGCGTCATGCCAATGAGCCAGCGGCGCTGCCGGATACGTTTGCCTACATGCACGTCGACAATATGTGCCATTCAAACACTCCTGTTGCTAACACCGCCCCGGCGGTTCCGTATGGTGCACGCACGCAACGCGTTTTTGACGGAAGGGGATCCACCCACGCGCGCCAGTGCCAAAAGGGTAACCTGCACGTGAATGGTTTTCAACGCAAACCACCCGGTATGGGAGAGTAAACAGCCTGCGACACACCAAGGCCGCGACCCGTTGCCACGCTAAAAAGGGGCCGCTTTTCAGTTGGTTGCTGCGACTCACGCTTGGACGATCTTGTCCGATGTTTGAACATGATCAACGGTTTAGCAATCTAAACGTGTATCGTTAACTAATTTTGCACTTTCAAACAGCGCCGCATCCAAGTGGGTCCAAAGCCAGAAGGTTACGTTACGAAAGGCGCGCGCAAAATGCCGCCTATCGGAACAAAAACCGTCCAAAAAAGGTCCGAATCAGACCGTTTTTCCGCTCAGACGGCACGCAACATTCCCGCGTCACCGCTGCCAAAGGCTTGGCGCAGAAACCCGATCAGCGCATCCTGAACTTCGTTGGCAGCCCCTGTCGCGCCATACAGATTGATCCGTTGCGCGGGCAGATCCGGCAAGGCGCCGCCATGATCGATCCGGTCGAGATGCGGTGGCGCGGTCCCTTCGATCATCGTGTGCACGGCCAGATCCGCTGCGACGGTCGCCTCGATTGTGCGGTCACTTTCGGTTTCGACCACGACATCCCAAGGAATGCCGGCCGCATCCAAACGCTCCACCACGCGGGGCCGGAACGTGCATTGACGCCCGAATGCCATCTTGAGCGGTCGCTGCCGCCAGGCGGACCCGCCCGGCGCACCCACCCAGGTCAGCGGTTTGACGCACAATTCCTCTCCGCCCGCGTCCATTCCCGTCTCGGTGGTCAGGATGATATCGCAGGCGCCTTTGGCGAATTCCGCCTTGAGCCAACGGGT
>JBCBHM010000082.1:0-9455 GCA_038525585.1 Pseudomonadota bacterium | reverse complement strand
CGATCCACCTTTGGCATGGGCAATCTCCTTGTCGCTTGTGCAATTCTCACCCTCACTGTGGATGAAAACTTCATTTACGTGGCGGACGCTACAGTCCGAGCGTAACAAGGACGCAAACCATTTGCGCGAGGCAATGAGAGCGCCGATCCAGCGCGCGCGTGGACAATTGGACGTTCGAGCACAACGCAGCATCCGTTGCACTTGGCTTCACAGCCGGCATCCAATCTCCTGCCTGCATTTTGACTTTCCTGCTTAACAGCCCGCCGCCGTCCCGCTAACGTTACGGCATGAGCACTCAGGGCGATCTGCTGCATACGGTCACCGCCGATACGATTTCCGACACACGGAAACGTATGGGCAAGCTGATGGTGTGGGGCACCGCGGCACTGTGCGCGGGGCTGGCGCTGTGGCAGTTCGCGCATGAAACCGGGCGGGTGGAGGCCGGGTTCGCCAACTGGCGCCCCATCCTTTACGCCTACATACTCTGGGCCACAGCACTGTGCGCCGCGCAGGTGATGGTGCGGGGCGAGGCGGGCAAGCGGACGCTCTTTGTCCTGCCCGCGGCCCTTTTTGTGATCAGCCTTGTCGTCTTTCCGCTGCTCTTTGCGCTCTACATCTCGTTCACCGATTGGAACCTTGCGTCGGTCAATGGTCCGCAGCCCAATGGCTGGGACAACATGGTGCAGATGTGGAACGACCAGTTTTACTGGAACGCCCTGAAAAACATGGTCTATTACGTGCTCGCCGTGAGCGTGGAATACGTGATCGCCTTTGGCCTGGCCCTCCTGCTCAACGCACAGATCCGGGCGCGCAAGTTCTTTCGCGTCGTGTTCCTGCTGCCCCTGATGCTCAGCCCCGTGGCTGTCTCGTGGATGATCGGCAAATCGATGCTCGAGGTGCGGTTTGGGCCGATCTCGCGCGTGGTGCGCGAGTTGGGGTTCGAGCCGAGTTTCTTCGGCACGCCCGAGGTTGCGCGCTTTATGATCATGGCGATGGATGCCTGGACGTTCATCCCGTTCATGATGATCATGCTGCTGGCCGGGTTGCAGGCCCTGCCGCGTGAGGTGATCGAAGCGTCCAAGGTGGATGGCGCCACCGGCTGGCAAAGCTTCAAGGAAGTGATCTTTCCGCTCATGCTGCCCGTGTCGGTGACCGCGATCGTGATCCGGATCATCTTCAAGCTGAAGCTCGCCGACATCATCATCAACGTCACCTCCGGCGGGCCGGGCGGGGCGACGGATTCGGTGACCAGTTTCATCTTCCGCGAATACCGGGATCGGTCGAATGTGGGCTACGGCACGCTCCTGGCGATGGTGTATCTGGTGCTGATCATCATTTTTGTCACTGCGCTGCTCAAACTGGTCAGCCGCTGGATGGAGCGTCCCGCATGACCGATGTCGCCGTCTTCAAGGATCACGATGCCGACCGTGCCGTGCGGGTCAGATGGTGGGCGAGCCGGGTGGCTATCTATGCCGCACTGATCATATGGGCCGTGATCTGCCTGTTCCCGATCTACTGGACGCTGACCACCTCATTCAAGCTGGCGCCCGACGTGATGCGCGGCAACATGTTGCCCTGGTGGGACTATACCCCCCGGTGGAAAGGGTGGGAGTCGCTGGGCCTGTCGCCGCGCCTGATCGGCGAAGTGTCGACCGTCCGCGAAGAGTTCCTGAAACGGTTCTGGAACAGTGCGGTTGTTGCCACCTCCGCCTCCCTACTGGCGGTGATCCTGGGATCGCTCGCGGCCTACGGGCTGTCGCGGTTCAACTACCGCTTTGGGTTCATGCGCAACTCTGACATCTCGTTCTTTTTTCTCAGCCAGATGATCCTGCCGCCTGTGGTGCTCGCCCTGCCCTTTCTGGTGCTCTACCGCTCACTCGACCTGCTGGACAGCCAGATCGGTTTGATCCTGCTCTATACGTTGATGGTGTTGCCGATCGTGATCTGGATCATGCGCGACCAGTTTCAGGGCATCCCGGTCGAGCTGGAAGAGGCCGCGCTGGTCGATGGCCTGGGCATCTGGGGCGCGTTCCTGCAGATCGTCCTGCCCATTGCGCTGCCGGGCATGGTCGCCGCCTTCATCCTCAGCCTTGTGCTGTGCTGGAACGAATACTTTTTTGCCGCCTTGCTGAGTTCCACGAACGCGACAACGCTGCCGGTGATGGTGGCGAGCCAGACCGGGTCGCAGGGCATCAACTGGTGGTCCATGGCCGCACTCTCCTCCGCAGCAATCCTGCCGTTGATCGTGGTGGCCATCTTTCTGGAAAAATACATCATCAAGGGGATGGCCGCGGGCGCGGTGAAATGAGCGTGGATGCCGCTAGATGATCCGCTGTTCCAGCTCTTTGGGATCATCGACATCGACATGCCAGAACGCCGCCGCCTCGGAGGGCAGTTGAGCGAGGACACGCTCGAAGTCTCGGGCCTGCGTGCACCGTCTCATAGCCCATGCCGTCGCTTCGATCGCAGTGTCCGGCGTCAGGTTGTGGTGGGGCCGCACCTGTTTGACTTCGTCGATCAGGGTGCCGCGATCCGGGAAGGGCAGCGGCGGTTGGCTGACATCCCAATCCTTGACAAAGATGGCGCGCAACACGGAGGGAAGCACGCTGGCAAAGGCCAGCCCCTGCGCTGCCGTCAGACGCCTGCGAAAGACCTGCAGAACGGCATCCACAGCCGTATAGGCCATGTTGTCGGATGTCAGGTTCATCCGCTCTTTGACATCATCGAGAAAGGCCCGCCACTCCCGCGAGGCATGGCGGTATGTCCACGGCATCGGCATGGGTCAACTCGGTCTTGGATCATACGCGCGTCCAGAGTAGCGGAGCATCTGGCGCGCTGTCGAGCGGGCGGCGCGCCGGGGCATGTCACCCAAGTTCGCGCGCGATATCCTTGGTCTGCGCATAGAGCCTGCGGAAAAGCGCGTGCGCGCGATCATAGGGGGCCGTCGGGTCGGCGGTGACCGTCCGCGCCACGGGGTTCCACGTTGCAATGTCCTGCCGGGCGACGGCCCCGATGGCAAGCGCTGCCAGAAAGGCGTCGCCATAGCTGGCCCCCACCGTCTTGTCGCAGACGATCTGATTGATACCGGTAACATCGGATGTGGCCTGCAGCCACAGCGCGTTCTTGGTGCCGCCCCCCACGGCAAGCAGGCGTGTGGGCGACTGCCCCAGCGCGGCAAAGGTATCTGTAACATGGCGCGTGCCATGGGCGATCCCCTCGATCAGGGCGCGGTACATGTCGCCGCGCGTGTGGGTCAAGTTCAGGCCAAACACCACCCCCTTGGCATTGACGTCATGGATCGGCGTGCGTTCGCCCGAGAAATAGGGCAGCATCAGCAGCCCATTGGCGCCCGGCGGTGAATGTGCCGCCTCTTGCGCCAGAAGGGGGAACGCCGCTGCCGGGTCGAGATCACGCGCCAGCTGATCGCGGAACCAGTGCGTGAGCGTCCCGGAGGTCGCCAGACCGGCCATCGAGGCATGTTCGCCCTCAAAAAGCCACGGCGCGTACCAGATGCGCGGATCGGCCACGCGGCTCTGCGTCCGCAGGATGATGAAGATGGTCGAGCCGTACATCATCATCATATCCCCCGGCTGATCGACGCCGACCGACAACGCCTCGGCCGCGGCATCGATGGTGCCCGCGGTCACGGGCGTGCCGCGGGCGAGGCCCGTCGCCTCCGCCGCGGCATGGGTGATGTGACCGGCGATCTCGTTGGACCACAGGAGGCGGGGCAGCGTGTCGAGCGGGATGATATCATCGGCCAGATCATCGACCCACGCCTGCGTTTCGACGTCGTAGAGCGGGGCGAAATTGGCCGCGGTGTAGTGGTCGATGACCACCTCTCCGGTCAGCCGTTGCACGAGGAAACTGGTCGAGGTCAGGATATGCGCCGTCTTGGCATAAATCTCCGGCCGGTTTCGCTTGAGCCAGAGGATCTTGGGCCCCACCGATTGCGAGGTCAGCGCGTTGCCGCAGCGGGCGATGATCGTCTCTGCGCCGATCCGGTCGGTCAGTTCGCGCACCTCCGCCTCGGCCCGCCCGTCCACACCGTAAAGCACGCCGTTCATCAGCGGCGCACCGTCGGCATCGACGGGCAGCATGCAGGGGCCGATGGCACTGCAGGCCACGGCCCGGATATCGGACGGGTCCACGCTGCTGTCGGTGAGGAGCGTCCGGCACACATGCACGAAATCGCCCCACCAGTCTTCCTCTGGGCGATGTTCGGCCCATCCGGGCTGCGGCACCAGCATCTGGTGGCCGCGCGCGGCCTGCGCATGCACGCGCCCGGCCTCATCGACGAGCACGCCCTTGGTCTCGTACGTGCCAATATCGATGCCGAGTGTGTAGGCCATCAGGTGCAGTCATCCCTGTCGAGTGAAAAATCCGGCCCGATCCGGGCGAGTGCCGCCGCCAAGAGCTCGGTCAGTTGAACCAGATCGCCCAGATCGCACAGCTCGCGCGCGGAATGGGAATAGCGCATGGGAAACCCCACATCGATGGACGCCACGCCCTGCCCGACGAGTTGCACGTATGACAGATCGGTCAGCACGCCCACCTGCGCACTGCGTTGCAGCGGGATGGCGCACGCCTGCGCCGCCTGCTCCATGAGATCGACCATGGCAGGGTGCGGGATCACGCCGTTCAGCGTGCCGCGTCCGTGGAACGTATAGAGGCTGATGCCTGGCCCCTGGCCCAATGCGATGTCACCATGCCCAATCATGTCGGGCGTGTCCGCGGCCAGCATCAGGTCGATCTGGATCGCGATGTCGGGCTGCAGCGTCTGGGCCAGCGGCAGGGCACCGCGCAAGTTGAACTCTTCCTGAACAGTGAAGGCCAGGTGCACAGGCGGGCCAGCGTCGCGGTCCTTGAGCAGGCGGGCCATTTCCAGCAACACGGCACAGCCCGCGCGGTCATCGACGCTCGTGCCCGCGATGCGGTCACCGGCCAGTTCCACGGCGCGCGGTGCGTAAACGACAGGCGCACCGATCTGGATGCCCGCAGCGATGACCTCGGCCGCCGAGGTCATGCCGGTATCGACATAAAGATCGCGGTACGGGGTGACGGTGTATTTCTCATCCGGTGCGGTGGCGTGGTGGCTCTTGTTCGCGATCAGGCCCGGCACATCACCGCCCGTGCGGGCGCACACCAGCACCTCTTGCGCGGCGAGCGCGCGTTCGGGAACACCGCCCAGACGTTCGAGGCGCAGCAGGCCGTCCGCTTCGATCTTGCGCACGACAAAGCCCAGCTGATCCATGTGCGTGAACAGCATGACCGAAGGGCCCTGCCCCGGGAAATGCGCGTGCAGATTGCCCAGCCGGTCGGTGCGGCTGTCCACGCCGATCTCGTCCAGACGGTCACGGATGCCGCGGCGCACGCGATCCTCGTGCCCCGACAGGCCGGGGACCATCATCAGCGCCATCAGGTCCTGTTTCAGCCGCGCTTTCATCGCCGCGCCTGTCGCACGCGGTCCATGAAATCCTGCGCGCGGTCCGGGTCAACGGCGTTCCACGTATCGCCGTCCACCTTGAGCGAGGAGCCCACGACGCAGCCATCGGCGACAGACAGGACATCCGCAACCGTATCGTGCGTGACCCCGGTATTGGCCATCACCGGCATGTCGGGCAGCACCGCCTTGACCGCTTCGAGGTCGGACATCCGTGCCGCCTCACCCGTGATCTGGCCCGACACGAGCACCGCATCGGGCACGGATGAGAACACCGCGCTGCGCGCGCGGTCCGCCAGCGGACGCTGGTCGAGCGAATGCGCGAACTCCGCCGAAACGTTGAAAAGCATTGCCATGTCCGACCGCCCCAGCCGGTTGCGATACCGCATCGCACGGCCCGCATCCGGCGTCCAAGGCCCCATGTCCGAGGCGTAGGTGCCCGTGAAAATCTCGCGCACGAAATGGGCGCCTGTCGCCGCGCCCAGCGCCACGGTCGACATCGGGTCCCACAGCACGTTGACGCCGAACGGCACCGTAATCTCGGATTTCAGCTGGCCGATCAGATGCGCCATCGTCGCGGTCGAGGCCGTATCGACCGCGAATTCGTAGGGGCGGTCATTCTCGTTCCCGAACATCACCGCGTCAAACCCAGCCGCCTGCAGCGCGTGCAGGTCCGCCCGCGCCGCCGCCAGCAGGTCAAGCGACGGGTCGTGCAGCGGCGCACCCGGCAAGGCACCGATATGCACCATGCCGATGACCGGTTTCACCGCGCCGAACACGCGGGCAAAGTTTTCCGTCATCCACGATCCTCCCCCGGCGACTGTAGGAACGGCGGGCTGTTCACGCAAAAAGAAACTGCGCTAAGGTCACAGCCAACCGAGGGGGAGAAACACATGGCCTTGAAGACGCGACACTGGGACCGGATCGGCAATGGCGGTTTGACATTTACCGAGTTGGGGTTCGGCACGGCCCCCTTGGGCAACCTCTATCGCGCGATCAGCGATGATGACGCGCGGGCCACGTTGGATGCGGCCTGGGACGCGGGCGTGCGATACTACGACACCGCGCCGCTCTACGGGCTCGGGCTGTCGGAGACGCGGCTGAACCCGTTCCTGCGCGACAAGCCCCGGGATGACTACGTCCTGTCCAGCAAGGTCGGGCGGCTGATCCAGCATTGCGCGCCCGAGCATCGGTCGGGGATTGGCAAATGGTTCGAGGTGCCGCAGCGGCGCGAGCAATATGACTATACCTATGACGGTGTCATGCGGTCGTTCGAGCATTCGTTTTCGCGGCTGGGTGTGGACCGGATCGATATCCTGTACGTCCACGATCTGTGCATCTTTTCGCACGGGTCCAAGGACATGTCCGACATGCGGATCGAGGAATTTTTTGGCGGGCGCGGCTATGACGCAATGGTGTCGCTGCGCGATCAGGGGCTGATCACGGCCATCGGTGGCGGCATCAACGAGTGGGAAGTGTGCCAGACGCTGGCCGAGCGCGGCGACTTTGACCTGTTCCTGCTGGCCGGGCGCTACACCCTGTTGGAGCAGACCGCGCTCGACAGTTTTTTGCCGCTGTGCGAGGCGCGCGGGATCGGCATCGTCGGCGGCGGGCCCTACAATTCGGGCATTCTGGCGACGGGCGCGCGGCAGGGCGCGTGGTACAATTACGACGTCGCACCGCAGGATGTGCTGGACCGCGTGACTGCGATCGAACGCGTGTGCGCCGCGCATAACGTCCGGCTGGTGGATGCGGCGTTTCAGTTTCCGCTGCTGCACCCGGCGCATGTCACCGTGATCCCCGGTGGCCAGGGCGTGGCCGAGATGCGCAGCAACGCCGCAGCGGCGCATGCCAACATTCCCGCGGCCCTGTGGTCCGACCTCAAGTCCGAGGGGTTGATGCGGCAGGACGCGCCCACATGAAGATCGACGCGCACCAGCATTTCTGGCAGCCCGCCCGCGGCGATTATGACTGGATGCCCAAGGACAATGCGACGCTGAACCGGGCCTATGCACCGGGCGATCTGGCGCCGGATCTGGCGCGCCACGGCATCGCCGGGACGGTCCTGGTTCAGGCCGCCGCAAGCGTCGAAGAGACGGAGTATATGCTTGGCCTTGCCGACGCGACCCAGTTCATCAAGGGCGTCGTTGGCTGGATCGATTTCGAGGATCCCAGCCAGCGCAGCCATCTTGACCGTCTGGCCGCGCATCCTGCGTTTTGCGGTGTCCGCCCGATGATCCAGGACATCCCCGACGTGGATTGGATGCTGCGCGACGATGTGCAATGGGCCTATGGCGCGCTGATCGATCTGGACCTCACCTTTGACGCGCTCGGCTTTCCTCAGCACATCCCGAATTTTCTGACGCTGGTGACGCGATACCCCGAGATGCGCGTGGTTTTCGACCATTGCATGAAGCCGCGGATCAGGGACGCGCAGGCCGGGTCGGACGCCTTCACCACATGGGCCGCGGGCATGACGCGGTTGGCGGAGGAGACGCGCGGATGCGTCAAGCTGTCGGGCCTTGTGACGGAGGCCGATGACGGCTGGACCCTCGATGATATCCGCCCCTTTGCCCGCCATGTGCTGGACGTCTTTGGCCCCGACCGGGTCATGTGGGGATCGGACTGGCCGGTGTGTCGGTTGCAGGCGGAATACGGCGACTGGCACGACATGGCGCAGGCGCTGACCGGCCATCTGTCCGATGCGGAACGTGCGCAGGTGTTCGGGGGAACGGCGGCGCGTTTCTACCGGCTGGACTGAGCGGCGATGAAACGGTGCACCATGTCCGGCGTGAGGGTATCGCGCGCCGCTGTGGGCAAGGAGACGTGCAAGGCGGCGGCGGCTTGGGCAAAGGGAATGGCCGCGGTGAGCGCCGTCCCGGCAGCGACTTGCGAGGCCAGCGCGCCCACGAACATGTCGCCGGCCCCGTGCGTAGAAACGACGTCGACCGCGTAGGCGGGATATGTCGCGCCATTGTGGGACACACCGTCGACACCCAGGGTCGTCAGCACCTGCGCCTCTGGCATCACATCTGCATAAAACGCCGCCTCGATCCGGTTCACGATCAGCAGATCGATGGCCGCCATCATCTGCGGTGACAGCGGGCGAGCGGGTGCCGCGTTCAGCCACACCGCCGCCCCGACCTCGCGCGCCCGTTCTGCCATGGCAAGGTTCACAGCCTCCGGCACTTCGTTCTGGAGCAGCAGCAGCTTGGTCTCGGCGGGGATCGTGATGGCATCCGGGTCAATCCGCAGGTTGGCGGCGGACACGATCACGGCACCGTATTCGCCGCGATCGTCCACGATGGCTGCGCTTATGCCGCTGGCGCCGTCGTCCTGTTGCAGCTGCGCGATGTCCACACCGCCCGCCAAAAGCGCGTCGCGGATCATCTCACCGAACCGGTCCGCGCCGATCCGCCCGGCCAGGCGCACATCCGCGCCCATCCGTGCCGCTGCCACGGCCTGGTTTCCGCCCTTGCCGCCAAACACATAATCCACCGCAGAGCCTGCCACGGTCTCGTCGCGCTGCGGCAGATGCGGCGCGCGCAGCACCACGTCGAGGTGCAGCGACCCTGTGACGAACACGCTCACCCCAGCATCGCCGCCTGGACGAGCCGCATGGCCGTCGGCGCATCCTGCCGGGCGATGGCGGCGCGCAGATCGCTGTGGCCAACGAGCCCGGCGGCAATGGCGCGCAACCGTTCGACCACCTCGATGTTCGTGCGCGCCTCGGCCACGGGGTCGAGGCCGGAATGGTCGGGAAAGGTGTCGAAGTAAACCGCACCGTCATAGCCCACCCGTTCAAGCTCAACCAGCAGCTCGACCGTCTGGATCGGGTGCACGGCCCCCACCATCAGACCGTTGTCCCACTTGCCATACCCGTCGTTCAGATGCACCCCGAGGATACGCGCGTGCCGTGCGACAAGTGCCGTGGCAAAGGCCGGCATCTCGTCAGCATAAAGCACGTGGGCAAAGTCCAGCGTCACGCCGGTGTTGGGCCGGTCGATCTCGC
>JBCBHM010000081.1:0-10081 GCA_038525585.1 Pseudomonadota bacterium | reverse complement strand
GCGCGAAACCCCGGCCTGAGCTTCACCGAAAAGCATCGGCTCGAGGCGCTGCCGGCCGAGATCGAGCGGTTGGAGGCCGAGATGGCCAAGCTGCAAGAGCTGCTTTCGGACCCCGACCTCTTTGCCCGAGCGCCGGTCAAGTTCCGGAAGGCGACCGAAGCACTTGTTGAGCGGCAGGACAAGCTGTCGGCGGCCGAAGAGGAATGGCTGCACCTCGCCGAAAGGGCCGAGGCATAGGCCAGTGCGGCCCGTCTGCCACGCGCGCCGTTTTCCGTGTCGGAAAACAGCCGGAAACCGGTTTCGGTTTCCGCCCGCTCAGCCCTTATGGATCCAGCCGCCGCCATAGATGCGGCTGCTGTCGCGGTCATAGAACACGCAGGCCTGTCCGGGCGATACGCCTGCCTCGGCCGCGACCAGTTCGACCACGGCTGCATCCGGGCCAACGGGGCGAATCACCGCATCCGTCGGCGGGCGGGTCGAGCGTACTTTGACCGCCACATGCCAGGCGTCCCGGCTGTCAAACGGCGCATCGCCCAGCCAGTTCACCTCGCGCACCGGCACGGTGCGGGTCGCCAGCATATCGCGCGGGCCCACGATCACCTGGCGCGCGTCCGCGTCCAGCTTGACCACATATAGCGGGTCCGACAGCCCGCCGATCCCAAGGCCGCGCCGCTGACCGATCGTGTAGTTCACCACGCCATCATGGGTCCCCAGCACACGGCCCGACACATCCACGATCTCACCTGGCGCCGCCGCTTCGGGCCGCAGCTTGCGGATCACGGCGGCATAGTCGCCGTTGGGGACAAAGCAGATGTCCTGGCTGTCGGGCTTGTCGGCCACGGCCAGACCATATTTGGCCGCCAGCGCCCGCGTGTCGTCCTTGGACGGCAAATGGCCCAGCGGAAAGCGCAGGTATTCCAGCTGCTCCGGCGTCGTTGAAAACAGGAAATAGCTCTGGTCGCGGCCCGCATCCGCCGCGCAATGCAGCTCGGCCCCGGTCGGGCCCACCTTGCGCTGGATGTAGTGGCCCGTGGCCATGCAATCGGCCTCCAGATCGCGCGCGGTCTCGAGCAGATCCTTGAATTTCACCCGCTCATTGCAGCGGATGCAGGGCACAGGCGTTGCGCCGCCCAGGTAACTGTCGGCAAATTCGTCGATCACCGCGTCCTGAAAGATGTTTTCGTAATCAAGCACATAGTGCGGAAAGCCCATCTCTTCGGCGACGCGGCGCGCATCGTGAATGTCGCGCCCGGCGCAGCATGCGCCCTTTTTGGCCAGCGCCGCCCCGTGGTCATAAAGCTGCAGCGTCACACCGACCACATCATAGCCTTGGCTCTTGAGCTCCGCCGCCACGACAGAGCTGTCCACGCCGCCGGACATGGCCACCACGACACGGGTGTCTTCTGGCGCTTTGGCAAAGCCCAGCGAATTGAGCGGACCGGTCTGGTCGAGCATGGCGTTTCTCCGAGGAAGTTGCCGACAGATATATGAAAATACGACACAGTCTCAAGGGCACGTTTAACGCTACTTTAAACGCGCAACGCAATGCTCACGCCCAAATGTGAAAGAGCAGTGCGATGTACTTGAAGAAAGTGGATGGTCCCCGCGCGGTGACCTTACCGGATGGAACGGTTCTGACCCAGGCGGATTTGCCCCCGCCGAACACGCGGCGCTGGGTGGCCTCGCGCAAGGCGGCGGTGGTGCGCGGCGTGCTCTACGGGTTGATCACGCAAGAGGCTGCGCTGGAACGCTATGGCCTGAGTGCCGAGGAATTCACCGAATGGGTGCGCGCCGTTTCCGAACACGGAGAAGACGCGCTGAAGGCGACCAGCGTTCAAAAATATAGACAACTTTAAGTTGTCTTGCTAAAACTGCGACAGGGGTAACGTGTGGTTAACCTTTTCTCGTCACGGTGATGTCAAACGAGTTTACCCCCGAAACCCGGAGACCTGCCGAATGCGCGTCCTGCTTGTAGAAGATGATCCCACGACGTCCAAAAGCATCGAGCTGATGCTGACCCATGCCAACCTCAATGTCTACGCGACGGATCTGGGCGAGGAAGGGATCGACCTGGCCAAGCTTTATGACTACGATCTGATCCTTCTGGACCTTGATCTGCCCGATATGAACGGGCACGAAGTGCTCCGCCAGCTGCGCATGGCCCGTATCGAAACGCCCATCCTGATCCTGTCGGGCGCCGACGATACTGAGAATAAAATCAAGGGCTTCGGGTTCGGAGCTGATGATTACCTGACCAAGCCGTTCCACCGCGAAGAGCTGGTGGCGCGCATCCATGCGATCATCCGCCGGTCCAAGGGCCATTCGCAGTCGGTGATCAACACCGGTCAGGTCGCGGTGAACCTCGACGCCAAGACGGTGAGCGTGGACAACAAGACCGTGCACCTGACGGGCAAGGAGTACCAGATGCTCGAGCTTTTGTCGCTGCGCAAGGGCACGACACTGACCAAGGAAATGTTCCTCAACCACCTCTACGGCGGTATGGATGAACCCGAGCTGAAGATCATCGACGTGTTCATCTGCAAGTTGCGCAAGAAACTCAGCACAGCCACAGGCGGCGAAAACTATATCGAGACAGTCTGGGGCCGCGGCTATGTGCTGCGCGACCCCGAACCGGCGCAAGTCGACGACGACGCGCCGCTGGCCATCGGGGCCTGATACCACCACAACCGCCACTCACGACCGGGCCAGTGCACCTCTTTGGATGTGCACTGGCCTTTGCATTTCAGGGGGCTCGTGTGCGTGGAAAAGCTGGACCCCACCTGCCTGCACTTTTATCTCTGTCGGGAATGCCAATGCCACGAGGGTCGCCGTGACCGCAGAGATCGACACCGACACCCTGACCGAAGATCAGGCCGCACAAGAGCTGGCCCGCATAGCCCGGGCCCTGGACGCGGCCAACCGCGCCTATCACACCGACGATGCGCCCGACATGTCCGACGCCGACTATGACCGCCTGAAGCGGCGCAACGCGGCCATCGAAAACCGCTTTCCCCATCTCAAGCGCAGCGACAGCCCCAGTGATCAGGTCGGTGCCGCCCCGGCAGACGGGTTTTCCAAGGTCGAACACGCCGTCGCCATGCTGTCGCTCGGCAATGCCTTTGCCGATGATGATGTCACCGAATTCGACACCCGCGTGCGCAAATATCTCGGCCTCGCCGCCGACGCGCCGCTGGCCTACACCGCCGAGCCCAAGATCGATGGCCTGTCGCTGTCCCTGCGTTATGAGCATGGCACGCTGGTGCAAGCCGCGACCCGCGGCGATGGCGCCATCGGCGAAAACGTCACCGCCAACGCCCGCACCATCGACGATATCCCGCAGACGCTGCACGGCGCCCCGGACCTGCTCGAAGTGCGCGGCGAGGTCTACATGTCCCACGCCGATTTCGACGCGCTGAACGCCCGCCAGGCGGAGGCGGGCCAAAAGACCTTTGCCAATCCGCGCAACGCCGCCGCCGGTTCGCTGCGTCAGCTCGACGCCACAATCACCCGCGCCAGGCCGTTGCGCTTTTTTGCCTACGCCTGGGGCGCGCTGTCGGACCCGCTCGCCGACACGCAGATAGGGGCGATCGACCGGCTCCACACCCTCGGGTTTCAGACCAACCCACTCACCGCTTTGTGCGAATCTCCTGACGCGATGATCGCCCATTACCGCCAAATCGAATCTCAACGGGCGACGCTGGGCTATGATATCGACGGTGTCGTCTACAAGGTGGACAACCTGGCGTTGCAAGGGCGTCTCGGGTTCCGCTCGACCACGCCCCGTTGGGCCATCGCCCACAAGTTCCCGGCCGAGCTGGCCTGGACCCGGCTCGAGGCGATCGACATCCAGGTCGGTCGCACCGGCGCGCTCAGTCCCGTGGCGCGCCTGACCCCCGTCACCGTCGGCGGCGTTGTCGTCTCCAACGCCACGCTCCACAACGAGGATTACATCGCCGGGCTCGACAACAAGGGCGAGACGATCCGCGCGGGCAAGGACATTCGGGAGGGGGACTGGGTGCAGGTCTACCGCGCGGGCGACGTGATCCCCAAAGTGGCGGATGTGGATCTGGGCAAGCGTCAAGCGGACGCGACACCCTACCAGATGCCCGACCGATGCCCCGATTGCGACAGCGCCGCGATCCGCGAGCCGGGCGATGCCATCCGCCGCTGTACAGGCGGTCTGATCTGCCCCGCGCAAGCCGTGGAAAAGCTGAAACATTTCGTCAGCCGCGCCGCTTTCGATATCGAGGGGCTGGGTGCCAAACAGGTCGAACAATTCTACACCGACGGCTGGATCGCGGCGCCTGCCGATATCTTTACCCTGCGCGATCGCTACGGCACCGGCATGCAGCACCTCAAGAACCGCGAAGGCTGGGGGGAGAAATCCGCCGCCAACCTCTTTGATGCCATTGATGACAAGCGGCAGATTGGCCTCGGCCGCGTGATCTTTGCCCTCGGCATCCGCCATGTGGGTGAGGTGGCGGCAAATGACCTCGCGCGGCACTACGGCACCTGGCAGGCATTTGCGGATGCCGTCGATACCGCAGCTTCGGCGGCGGAACGCCATCTGTGCGCCGACGCCGCCGAAAAAACGGAGCGGCAGCACGCCAAACAGGACGGGCGGCGCGCGCGCATCAAACCGGTGCGTGACGCCGAATGGGAGGGCACCGAACCCGCCGTCCTTGCCGCGTGGAGCGATCTGACCGGCATCGACGGCATCGGCGCATCGGTCGCCACGGCCCTCGTGACGACCTTTCAACAAGAGGCCGAGCGCCGATCCATCGACGCGCTGGTCGCACAATTGCAGATCGAGAACGCCGAAGCCAAGGCGACGACAGGCAGCCCCGTGGCGGGCAAAACCGTCGTCTTCACCGGCACCCTGGAAAAGATGACGCGCGCCGAAGCCAAGGCGCGGGCCGAGGCGTTGGGGGCCAAGGTCTCTGGCTCGGTCAGCGCCAAGACCGACCTGCTGGTGGCGGGCCCGGGCGCAGGTTCCAAGGCGAAAAAGGCCGCGGATCTGGGCATCGAGACGCTGGATGAGGACGGCTGGCTGGACCTGATCGGCGCTTCATGAGCCGTCCGGAGATCCTGTTTCCGCTCTTTGCCGCGCTCGACACGCTCACCGGTGTCGGCCCCAAGACGGCGCAGCATTTTGAGGCGCTTGGCGTGGCCGCCCCCCGCGATCTGCTCTTTACCCTGCCGCAATCCGGCGTCGACCGCGCGCTGCGCGACACGGTGCAGGGCGCGGCCTATCCGACCACGATCACGGTCAAGGTGCAGGTGGGCCCGCATATGCCTGCGCGGTCGCGGGGCGGGGCATACCGCATCCATGTCGAAGATGCGCAAACCAGTTTCCAGCTCGTGTTTTTCCATGGCCGCAGCGATTACTTGCAAAAGGTGCTGCCCACCGGGTCTGAACGGATCGTGTCGGGCAAGGTGGAACTGTTCGAAGGTATCGCCAACATGGTCCACCCCGAGCATATCCTGCCGGTGGAGGAGGCGGAGGATATACCGCCATACGAGCCCGTCTATCCGCTCACGTCCGGGGTCACGCAAAAGACGATGTGGAAGGCCACGCGCAGCGCGCTGGCCCGCGTGCCGGACATGGCTGAATGGATTGATCCCGCGCAGATCGCGCAGGCCGGATGGCCCGCCTTTGCCGATGCGGTGGCCGCGGCGCATGCCCCGCAAAGCCAGGAGGATCTGGCCGCGACCGCGCCTGCGCGCACCCGGCTGGCTTATGACGAGCTGATGGCGCACCAGCTGACGCTGGCATTGGCCCGCATGTCCGAGCGGCGTGTGCCGGGTCTCGTGTCGCAAGGCACGGGCACCTTGCAGGCGCGCGTGCGCGCGTCGCTGCCCTTTGCGCCCACGGGCGCGCAGGAGCGCGCGATTGCCGAGATTGCGGCGGATATGGGCGAGGCGCAGCGCATGAACCGGCTGCTGCAGGGCGATGTGGGCGCGGGCAAGACGCATGTGGCTTTCATTGCGCTGCTCATCGCGGTCGAGGCGGGCGGGCAGGGCGTCATGATGGCGCCGACCGAGATCCTGGCCCGGCAGCATCTCGAAGGGTTGCAGCCGCTGGCCGAAGAGGCGGGCGTGGTGCTCGAACTGCTCACGGGTCGGGACAAGGGGGCGGAGCGGCGCGCAAAGCTGGCGGCACTGGCACGCGGCGACATTCAGGTGCTTGTGGGCACCCATGCGGTGTTTCAACCGGATGTGGCATTCGCCGATCTACGCCTGGCCATCATCGACGAACAGCACCGCTTTGGCGTACGCCAGCGTCTGGCTCTGGGGGAAAAGGGGGCGTCGGCGGATGTGCTGGTCATGACCGCCACGCCCATCCCCCGCAGCCTGGCGCTGGCGCAATACGGTGACATGGACGTGTCGGTGCTGGATGAAAAGCCGCCCGGGCGCAAACCGATCCAGACGGCGCTGGTCAGCACGGGCCGCATGGACGAGGTGGTGGACCGGCTGCGCGCGGCGATGGAGGCGGGGCGGCAATGCTACTGGGTCTGCCCGCTGGTCGAAGAAAGCGAGGCCGTCGATCTGACCGCCGCCGAGGAACGGTTCAAGCGGTTGCGCGCCGTGCTGGGCGAGGGGCGCGTCGGTCTGGTCCATGGCCAGATGCCACCGGCCGACAAGGACGCCGCGATGGCCCGGTTTCAGGCGGGCGAGACGGGCGTGCTCGTCGCCACCACGGTGATCGAGGTGGGCGTGAACGTGCCCAACGCCACAATCATGGTGATCGAGCGGGCCGAGACCTTTGGCCTTGCGCAATTGCACCAGCTCAGGGGGCGCGTCGGGCGGGGGGAGGCGGCATCGACCTGCCTGCTGCTCTATCAATCGCCCCTGTCCGAGACGGGGCGGCGGCGGCTCGAAGTGCTGCGCGAGACCGAAGACGGGTTTCGCATCGCCGAAACCGACCTGCAGATGCGCGGCCACGGTGATCTGATCGGTACGGCGCAGTCCGGCGTGCCCCGGTTCAAGGTGGCGGACCTCGAACGGCAAGCGGGGCTCATGGCCGTTGCGCAATCCGATGCGCGCAAATTGTTGGCGGACGATCCCGGCCTGCGCAGTCCGCGCGGCGAGGCGGCGCGCGTTCTGCTGTGGCTCATGCGGCAGGACGAAGCGATCCGTTTGATTTCAGTGGGTTAGGCCGTTTGTGCCAAAAAGTTCGCAAATGTTCTTAAAAAGTTCTTTACGCGGCACATCCAATATGAGAACAAAGTGGCAACTCGAATGAGGGAGACACAGAGATGACCACGCTTCGCCAGATCAAAGCCATCGCTAACCGCAGCTCGGGCACGTTGCTCGAGGATGCACTGGGTGCGAGCGCCTTGATGGTGATCCTCGTGGTTGGCCTGCACCTGCCTCAGTTGATCTGAGTTCTGCCTGCGACCTTGCGTCGATCCGATATGCGCCCGTCCCAACTTGGCGCTTGTCAAAGGCTCTGCCGGTCTTTGACACCCGTTTGCCACGGGATTTCCTGGATCTGTCCCGCGCAAGTGACGCTTTCCTGACGCCGCCATCCCGCTCGGGGTGTGCGGCGTTTTTTTAGAACGTGTAGGCGAGGCGGAGCCCGCCCCAATGGGTGCCGTTCACCCGGATCGGGCAGGACAGGTCCTTCATCATCTTGAACGTCCCGCCACCCATGTCGCGCCGGTAAATCTGCAGCAGGAAGGGCGCCGCGCTGCGCCCGGCCTTTAGGCCCACCCGGTCGTCAAAGATGCGGCGGTTGCGGCAATGGGCGGTGTTCCACACCGCATCCTCGCGGGGCGGTTGCGAGAATTTGCGGTTATGCGTCGGCAGATACCCGTTCACATCCACCGCGGCGCAGAACACGACCTTGGGGTCGAACCCAAGCACGGGCTCCTGAATCGGCGGCAAGAGCTGGTCAAAGAGATCGACATAGGCCGTGCGCACCTGTTGCGGTGCCGTGCCCGGGATGGGCTGATACGCCCGATCAAAGAGCTGCGCCTCGCTCAGCCGTCCCTGGTGCAAGGCCTGTTCCAACCTGTCGGAGATCTGCGCCGCCACCCGCTGAACCTGTTCGATAAAGCGTGCATCATCCGTCATCCCGCCCAAGGCGGCTGTGGATTGCACCATCTCTTCGGACGTGTCGATCAGGCGCAGCACGCGGCCATGCGCCTGCTCGATGCCCTTGGACGTCTCGGAAATCCCGGCACTGATCTGGGTGAAGTTCGGCACGAAATCCTCGACCGCCGTGGCGACGCGCGCCGTCTCTTCGGCGATGCGTTCGGCCTGCGTGCCGGTCGAGGCGATCGCCGTTTCGGTCCGTGCAAGCGCCTGATCGGTCTTGTCGCTTTGATGCATCGCATCCGACGCGATGTCGGCGACATCGCGCGCCTCGATCCCCAGGGTGCTGATCCATGTCGTCAACGCCTCGATATTCGCCGAAATCTCCTCAGCGGCGCTGCGCGTCTTGTGGCTGAGTTCGTTGATGGCCTCGGCCACCACGGCAAAGCCTTTGCCGCTGTCGCCCGCGCGCGCGGCCTCGATCTTGGCATTGATGGCGAGCGTGTTGACCTGCATCGCGATGGCCGCGATCTGACTGTTGTTGTTCTGTACCGCTTTGAGGGTTGATCCGACCTCTTCACTGCGTTCGCACAGCGCGTGCACCCATCCTGCAATCTCGCGCGATTGGGTGCCCAATTCGCGGACGAGGGCGCTTGATGTCGTGACATCCTCGGTGACGGAGGCGGTGTTGTCGCGCAGCGCATCCGCGGAATCCCGCACCGCGCCATTGGCCTCCACGATCTGCCGGGCACGCGTTTCCAATGTGGCGAGGGCGGCGCTTTGCCCCTGTGCCTGCGCCTCGACAAGATCGAGGATGCCCGCGATATCAACAACTTCGTAGCTGATTGTGGCGGCTGCGGACGCCAGTCCGTCCATCTTTTCGATTCGGGGCACGGTCGCCTGATCCGTCATCACAGGTCCCTTTGCAGTCTGACAGGTGGTCAGAGTGCTAGGCCGCAAACCTTCACATTTGACTAATCGTCGCGGGTCAGGCGCAATTCGATTGCAGCGCCTGTTCCATCGCCTCGGTCGTGGCCTCGATACACAGCAGGATCGACGCGTGCCGGTTCTTGTAGTCGCGCGCCGGTTCCAGCACCTCGAACCCGTCGAACGGGGCAGGCGGCACCGGACCGCCGGATTTCAGCATGGCGCGCAGACCATCGCGCGCGGCCTGCAGCTCTTCATAGCTGCGCCCGATCACGGCGGCACCCGTTACCGCCGCGGCCGCCTGACCCAAGGCGCAGGCTTTGACATCCTGGCCAAAGCCGCTGACCCGCCCATCCGCGACCGTGATGTCCACCGTCACGGCAGAGCCGCACAGCGGCGACCGTTTCTTGACCGTTGCGGTCGGTGCGTCGAGGCGGGTGTGATGCGGAATATCCGCAGCCAGGGCCAGGATACGGTTGGAATAAAGCTTGATCAGGTCGGTGTCGGCCGGCATGGGTGCTGGTCCTCTGCGGTCATCCCCCTTACATAATCGGCCATTGCGGCGATGCAAAAGGGTTTTCGCATGACTGACCAAAATGTCCCATCGGCGTTCGATCCCGCCACGCTGACCTTTGACGCGCGCGGCCTCATCCCCGCGATTGCGCAGGATGCCGCCTCTGGCGAGGTGCTGATGATGGCCTGGATGAATGCCGAGGCGGTGGCCCGCACGCTCGCGACGGGCCGTGTCACCTATTGGTCGCGCTCGCGCGCTGCCTTCTGGGTCAAGGGCGAGACGTCGGGGCATGTGCAGGAACTGGTGTCGATGGCGGTGGATTGTGACCGCGATTGCCTGCTGGTGCAGGTCAAGCAGTCCGGGCCCGCGTGCCACACCCGGCGGCGGAGCTGTTTTTACACTGATGTGACAACGGGTTCCGAGGTGGAGTTGATGTCGCCCATCGCATAGCGGCCACCGCGCCATGCGGCATCACCCGCGGGGATTTTCGAGAGACACCGCTTGCAGGCCAACCATGGCACGCAACGCCTCCGGCGTTATCCCGTCCGCGCGGTATTTCGAGATGGCGCGGGCGTCGTCGCGTTTGGCCAGCCGCTTGCC
>JBCBHM010000080.1:0-10377 GCA_038525585.1 Pseudomonadota bacterium | reverse complement strand
TGACCTATGAGGCGGTCAAGCAGACCTCCGATCTGGGCATTGGCCAGTCGTCGGCCGTGGGCATCGGCGGTGACCCGATCAAAGGCACCGAGCATATCGATGTGCTCGAGATGTTCCTGGCCGATGACGAGACCGAAAGCATCATCATGATCGGCGAGATTGGTGGCAGCGCCGAGGAAGACGCCGCCCAATTCCTCGCCGATGAGAAGAAAGCAGGCCGCTGGAAGCCCACCGCCGGTTTCATCGCCGGCCGCACCGCCCCTCCGGGCCGCCGAATGGGCCACGCGGGCGCGATTGTCGCCGGCGGCAAAGGCGGCGCCGAGGACAAGATCGAAGCCATGCGCGCCGCAGGCATCGTGGTCGCAGACAGCCCCGCGACTTTGGGCGAGGCCGTGATGGAGGCGATCAAGGGGTAGCATGATGCTGCAACGGCATGCTCACTTAATGGCAAGTATCGCCTCAAGGGGCACGCCGAGAAAGCGCCCTTGTTCGGTCATACCGCGTTTATCCACCGTGGCACCAGCACCGTCCACGCGAAGTTTGAACAGTAAATGATGGAGCAATAGATGCGAACAAATCTTGTCAGCTTTAGATGTGTAATAATGCTTTTTTTTGCTTCTTTAATTCCGGAGACGTTAATCGCGGAACCCGGGACTGACAGGGCAATTATTAAAGAATGCGCTGCAGAAGTGCTTGCCACTCGAAATATTCTCAAAATGGTTAGAGATGCTGGTTATCAGATTTCCTTGAATGAAATCATAGCGTTTGAAGAATTGAGCGACACATATATTGCACTTCTTTTGTTTGCTGACCTAGGGTTTGATGTTCGAGAAATACCAGAAGAAAAAGCTGCAGAATTAATGTCATTGCTTGGCAAGCAAATTCAACGCAAGTCAGATGGCTTCGTCAGCTCCGCAGGAAACTTTGGCGTCCCTAATGCGACAAAAACTGTCCTTGAGCGCGTAAAAGAGTGTAACGAAACACTTGCCGCTGACCTCGCTGAGGCCAAAGAAAAACTGAATAAACTCGAAAGTGAGTGAGCCCCCCAATGACCGACCAATCCCCCAACGACCAGTTCCATGCCTCCTCCTTCATGCAGGGGCACAATGCGGAATACCTCGAACAGATGTATGCCCGCTATGCCAATGACCCCGGCGCCGTGGACGAAAGCTGGCAGGCGTTCTTCAAGGCGATGGGCGATGACGAGGTCAGCGTCAAGCGCGAGGCCGAGGGGCCAAGCTGGGGCCGCAGCGATTGGCCGCCAGTGCCCGGCGATGACCTGACCGCGGCGCTGACCGGCGAGTGGGCGCCCGAGCCCCAAGAGGCAAAGGCCGCGGGCGACAAGATCAAGGCCAAGGCGGTGGAACAGGGCGTCAGTGTCAGCGACGACCAGATCAAGCGCGCCGTTCTGGACAGCATCCGGGCGCTGATGATCATCCGGGCCTACCGCATCCGGGGGCACCTTGTGGCCGACCTTGATCCGCTGGGCATGCGCGATCAAACCCCGCATCCGGAACTCGACCCGAAATCCTATGGCTTTACCGAAGCCGACATGGACCGTCCGATCTTCATCGACAACGTGCTGGGCCTGCAGGTCGCCTCGATGCGCGAGATCCTTGCCATCGTGAAGCGGACCTATTGCGGCACCTTCGCGTTGCAATACATGCACATCTCCAACCCCGAAGAGGCCGGCTGGCTTAAGGAGCGGATCGAGGGGTTCGGCAAGGAGGTCGCATTTACCCGCGAGGGGCGGAAGGCGATCCTCAACAAGATGGTCGAGGCCGAGGGCTTCGAAAAATTCCTGCACGTCAAGTACATGGGCACCAAACGCTTTGGCCTGGATGGCGGCGAAAGCCTGATCCCCGCGATGGAGCAGATCATAAAGCGCGGCGGCGCGCTGGGGGTCAAGGACATCGTGATCGGCATGCCCCACCGGGGCCGTCTGTCGGTGCTCGCCAACGTCATGGCCAAGCCCTACAAGGCGATCTTCAACGAATTCCAGGGCGGCAGCTTCAAGCCCGAGGATGTGGACGGCTCGGGCGATGTGAAATATCACCTTGGCGCCTCGTCGGACCGGGAATTTGACGGCAACTCCGTGCACCTGTCGCTCACGGCCAACCCCAGCCACCTCGAGGCGGTGAACCCGGTGGTTCTGGGCAAGGCGCGGGCCAAGCAGGATCAGGTGGGTGACCGCGAACGGACCAGCGTGATGCCGATCCTGCTGCACGGCGATGCCGCCTTTGCCGGGCAAGGGGTCGTGGCCGAATGCTTTGCCCTGTCGGGCCTGCGCGGGCACCGCACGGGCGGCACGATGCACATCGTGGTCAACAACCAAATCGGGTTTACGACGGCGCCGCACTTCAGCCGGTCATCCCCCTATCCCACCGACAACGCGCTGGTGGTCGAGGCGCCTATATTCCACGTGAATGGCGACGATCCCGAGGCGGTCGTGCACGCGGCCAAGGTGGCGACGGAGTTCCGCCAGAAGTTCCACAAGGACGTGGTCATCGACATCTTCTGTTACCGCCGGTTCGGGCACAACGAGGGCGATGAGCCCATGTTCACCAACCCGGTGATGTACAAGAAGATTAAAAGCCACAAGACGACCCTGACCCTCTATACCGAACGTCTCGTGCGCGACGGGCTGATCCCTGAGGGCGAGATCGAGGATATGAAGGCCGCGTTCCAGGCGCGCATGAATGACGAGTTCGAGGCGGGCAAGGACTACAAGCCCAACAAGGCCGATTGGCTCGACGGGAAATGGTCGCATCTGGACAAGAATGGCGAGGAATACGAGCGCGGCAAGACGGCGATTGCCGAAGAAACGCTGGCGCAGGTCGGTCAGGCGCTGACCTCGGTGCCCGAGGGCTTTCCACTGCACAAGACGGTTGGGCGGCTCTTGGATGCGCGCCGTGCGATGTTCGACAGCGGCGCAGGGTTCGACTGGGCCACGGGCGAGGCGCTGGCGTTCGGCTCACTGCTGACCGAAGGCTATCCGGTGCGGCTGGCGGGGCAGGATTCGACCCGCGGCACGTTCTCGCAGCGCCATTCGGGGCTGGTGAACCAGGAGACCGAAGAGCGGTTCTATCCGCTGAACGCGATCCGCAAGGGGCAGGCGCAATACGAGGTGATCGACTCGATGCTGTCGGAATATGCGGTGCTCGGGTTCGAGTATGGCTATAGCCTCGCCGAGCCCAATGCGCTGACCCTGTGGGAGGCGCAGTTCGGTGACTTTGCCAATGGCGCGCAGATCATGTTCGATCAGTTCATCTCGTCCGGCGAAAGCAAATGGTTGCGGATGTCGGGCCTCGTGGTGCTGCTGCCGCACGGGTTCGAAGGGCAAGGGCCCGAACACTCGTCCGCGCGTCTCGAGCGGTTCTTGCAGATGTGTGGTCAGGACAACTGGATCGTGGCGAATTGCACGACACCGGCGAATTACTTTCACATCCTGCGCCGCCAGATCCACCGCGATTTCCGCAAGCCGCTGATCCTGATGACGCCAAAGTCGCTCTTGCGGCACAAGCTGGCGGTGTCGAAGGCAGACGAGTTCACCAACGGCTCGTCCTTCCACCGGGTGCTGTGGGACGACGCGCAGCTTGGCCATTCCAAGACCAAGCTGAAGGCGGACGACAAGATCAAGCGGGTCGTGATGTGTTCGGGCAAGGTCTACTACGACCTGCTGGAGGAACGCGATGCGCGCGGGATCGACGATGTGTACCTGCTGCGGATCGAACAGTTCTACCCGTTCCCCGCGATCTCTCTGGTCAAGGAGCTTGAGCGGTTCAAGGGGGCCGAGATGGTCTGGTGCCAGGAAGAGCCCAAGAACCAGGGCGGCTGGTCGTTCATCGAACCCAATATCGAATGGGTGCTGAGCCGGATCAAAGCGAAACACTCGCGCCCAGCCTATGTGGGCCGCGCCACCTCCGCCTCGCCCGCCACGGGTCTGGCGAGCCAACACAAAGCCCAACAAGCCGCGCTCGTGAACGACGCGCTGACCATCGAAGGATAAGACCATGACCACCGAAGTGCGCGTGCCCACCCTGGGCGAGAGTGTCACCGAAGCCACCGTTGCCACCTGGTTCAAGAAACCGGGCGATGCGGTGGCCGTGGACGAGATGCTGTGTGAGCTGGAAACCGACAAGGTCACGGTCGAGGTGCCCTCGCCCGTTGCGGGCACCCTGGGCGACATTGTCGCCGCCGAGGGTGAGACCGTGGGCGTCGACGCGCTGCTGGCCACCATCGCCGAGGGCGGCGCAGCCGCGGTATCCGCCCCGGCGGAAAAGGCAACACCTGCCCCCGCCGCCGAGGCGCCGTCGGGCGACAGCGTCGACGTGATGGTGCCCACCCTGGGCGAAAGCGTGACCGAGGCGACGGTCAGCACATGGTTCAAGGCCGTGGGCGACAGCGTGGCGCAGGACGAGATGCTGTGCGAGCTGGAAACCGACAAGGTCAGCGTCGAGGTGCCTGCCCCCGCCGCCGGTGTGCTGGCCGAAATCACCGCACCCGAAGGCACGACCGTGGATGCGACGGCAAAACTGGCCGTGATTGCCGGATCGGCCGACGGCCGTGTGGAACCCGCACCCCGTCCGCAACCCGAGGCCGAAGCAACCGACACCGCGCCGCAGGGCAGCGGGCGCACCGATGTGGAAAACGCGCCGTCAGCCCAGAAGGCCATGGCCGAAGCGGGCCTGAGCGCCGATCACGTCACCGGCACAGGCCGCGACGGACGTATCATGAAGGATGACGTGGCCAAGGCCGTGGCCGCCGCCGCAACGGCCCCCGCACCCGCACCTGCCGCCGCCGCCCCGCGCGCGCCCGTGCCCGCGGATGACGCCGCGCGCGAGGAACGGGTCAAGATGACACGGCTGCGGCAGACCATCGCCAAGCGCCTGAAAGACAGCCAGAACACCGCCGCTATGCTGACCACCTATAACGAGGTCGACATGAGCGCGGTGATGGCCCTGCGCAATGAATACAAGGACCTGTTCCTGAAAAAACACGGGATCAAGCTGGGCTTCATGTCCTTCTTCACCAAGGCGTGCTGTCATGCGCTTAAAGAGGTGCCGGAGGTCAACGCCGAGATCGACGGGACGGACATCGTCTACAAGAACTTTGTCCACATGGGCATCGCGGCGGGCACGCCCACGGGCCTCGTGGTGCCGGTGATCCGCGATGCGGACGGCATGAGCTTTGCCGCGATCGAGGCGGCGATTGCCGAGAAGGGCGCCCGCGCCCGCGACGGCAAGCTGTCCATGGCCGAGATGCAGGGCGGCACGTTCACCATCTCGAATGGCGGTGTCTACGGCTCGCTCATGTCCTCGCCGATCCTGAACCCGCCGCAATCGGGCATCCTCGGCATGCACAAGATCCAGGACCGCCCGATGGTCGTGAACGGAGAGATCGTGATCCGGCCGATGATGTATCTGGCGCTGAGCTATGACCACCGGATCGTGGATGGCAAAGGCGCCGTGACCTTCCTGGTCCGCGTGAAGGAAGCGCTGGAGGATCCACGGCGGTTGTTGATGGACTTGTGACGTGACGGCGGGCCGAAGCCCGCCGTACACCTTTCCACGATGCGGTTGGATTGGAATGAGAGAATTGGAACGCCTCGAACGGTCGCTTTGGGACCCGGAAACGCGATTTGACCGGAGCGCCATGGACGCTGTACCCGCCGACGATTTCATTGAATTTGGTCGCTCGGGCTTGCGGTACACTCGTGAAGATGTGATGCCCACCGAGCGTGATACGGCAGCGTTTGAAGCGGCGCTGCACGGCATCGCATACATGCCCATCGGCTCAGAGTGCGCATTGGTCACCTATCTGTCCGAAGTACGCAATGAACGAGAGATAGAGTGGGCCAATCGAAGCTCGCTTTGGGACAAAAGCTCAGGCACTTGGAAACTGCGCTTTCATCAGGGCACACCAACACAGGAGCCGCTATGACCCAAGAACTCACCTACCTCACCTACGCAGTGATCCTGCTGATCGCCCACGTGCTGATCCAGGCGACCCTGTCGGACTTGTCCAAAGGCATCGGCTGGGCCCTCGGCCCGCAGGATGAAAAGCGGGACCAGAACGCCGTCGCCGCCCGCGTCGAACGCGCGCTCTGGAACTACGTCACCTATTTTCCCGCCTTCGCCGCCATGGCGCTGGCGTTGACAGTCACGGGGCTCAACACGGGCACCACGGCTCTGGGCGCGGCACTCTGGTTCTGGGCCCGCGTCGCCTACATCCCCGCCTATGCCTCCGGCATCCCGCTGGTGCGATCCGTGGCGTGGATCGCGTCGATGGTGGGGCTTGTCCTCATGGTGCTTGGCATGTTCGGCACGCCCCCCGAGCCGGTCCTGTTGCAACCCGCCGACGGATGAACCTGACAGCCGCATATCAACGCGCCATCGCCGCGCGACGGGCCTTTGCCCTGCCCGGCTATCCGACGCTGGCGGAGGCGGGGTTTGATGGCCCCTATGTCTCACCGATCCAGATGACCTCCGGTGCGCTCTCCGGCCCGCTGCTGATGTCAAAGGATTGGCTCGATGCGCCGTCGGCGGCGCGACACCGGGACGAGTTGCAGCGGCAGGGCTATCTCAGTGACAATCCGTTCAATCAGGTGATCGACCGGGTGCTGGCGCTGCTCGGGCTCGCGCGCGCCGATATCTACATCACGCCGATCTTTCACCTGCTCACCCCACGGCGCTCCTCGACCATCCCCGTGGCCCATGCGCGCGCCAGTTTCGACGCGGTCGGGCGGCACGAGCTGATGGGGCGCAGGCCCGTGGCCCTGGGCACCGACAGCGCACGTGTGCTGCGCCATTTCGGCGTGGAACATGTCGAGGCGCCGCACCCCTCGGCCCGCATCGGCAGCTATGATGCGCGCGCCCGCCGCATCGCGGCGGCGGTGGCGGCATGAGCGTCCCGCGCGCCCTCTACTGGCTGGCCACGGGGCTGGCGACATTGGCCGCGGCCTTTGCGCTCTATGATTTCGTGACGTTCAACCTGCCGCGTATGGTGGCCGAGCTGCAGGACGGCCTGCCCGGCCTCTTCCGCATCACGCCCGCGCTGGCCCTGCCGGTCGCCATTGCACTGGCGCTGTGGCTGCGGGCGACGGCGGCCCTGTGGCTTTACGTCATCCATGCGCTGGCCTACCGGCTGCACTATGTATTGGGCGCGGACCCGTTCGAGGGACAGGGACTGAGCCTTGCCGGTCTTGCCCGCCACCCGGTTACGGTGATGGCCGTGATCGCCACGCTCGCCTACCTCACCCACATGCGGGAGCTTGGACGCCCATGACACCAGAGCTGACCGCCCTCACCCTCGCGGCCCTCCTGCAAGTCGCGCAATTCGTGCTGATGGCGGTGCCCGCCAACCTCGAGCTGGGCCAGGGCAAAACGCTCAGCCCCCGCGACAAGGGCGGGCTCGAGGATCAGATGAGCCAGCGCACCGCGCGCCTGTACCGCGCGCTCAACAACCATTTTGAAGGGTTGATCCTCTTCACCATCGCCTGCCTGGTGACCACGCTCAGCGATCAATCCACCCCCTTCACCGCCGCCTGCGCCTATGCCTATCTCATCGCGCGCATCGCTTATGTCCCGGCCTATGCCTTTGGCTGGGTGCCGTGGCGCAGCTATATCTGGATGGTGGGTTTTGCCGCGACAACAGCGATGCTGGTGGCGGCCCTGATATGATCCCCATCATCTTGCCAAACAAACTCCGGGGATCCGGGGGCTGGACCCCGGCACCGACCTCAAAACAAAGGACCTGACCCATGGCATCCTACGACCTCATCATCATCGGCTCCGGCCCCGGCGGCTATGTCTGCGCCATTCGGGCCGCGCAAAACGGCCTCAAGGTGGGCGTGGTCGAGGGGCGAGAGACGCTGGGCGGCACCTGCCTGAACATCGGCTGCATCCCGTCCAAGGCGCTGCTGCATGCCAGCCACATGCTGCACGAGGCCGAACACAACTTTGCCACCATGGGCCTCAAGGGCAAGACGCCCTCGGTCGACTGGAAGCAGATGCAGACCTACAAGACCGATACGATCGGCCAGAACACCTCCGGCATCGAATTCCTGTTCAAAAAGAACAAGGTGGATTGGATCAAGGGCTGGGGCAGCATCCCCGAGGCGGGCAAGGTCAAGGTGGGTGACGACGTGCACGAGGCCAAGGCGATCATCATCGCCTCCGGCTCCGAGCCGTCGTCGCTGCCCGGTGTCGAGGTCGATGAAAAGGTCGTCGTGACCTCCACCGGCGCGCTCGAGCTGGGCAAGGTGCCCAAGAAGATGGTTGTGATCGGCGCAGGCGTCATCGGGCTCGAGCTCGGCTCGGTCTACGCCCGGCTTGGATCAGAGGTCGAGGTGATCGAGTTCCTCGATGCGATCACACCCGGCATGGATGCCGAGGTGCAGCGCCAGTTCCAGAAGGTCCTGATGAAACAGGGGCTCAGCTTTACCATGGGTGCGGCTGTCCAGAAGGTCGAGGCGACCAAGACCAAGGCCAAGGTGCACTACACCCTGCGCAAGGATGACAGCGAACATGTGGCGGATGCCGATGTGGTGCTGGTGGCCACCGGGCGCAAACCCTTTACCGATGGGCTGGGCCTCGACGCACTGGGCGTCGAGATGTCCGAACGCGGGCAGATCAAGGTGGATGCGCAGTGGCAGACCAACGTGCCCGGTATCTATGCCATCGGCGACGTGATCGACGGGCCGATGCTGGCCCACAAGGCCGAGGATGAGGGCGTTGCCGCCGCTGACGTTGTGGCGGGCAAGCATGGGCACGTGAACTACGGCGTCATTCCGGGCGTGATCTACACGCATCCGGAGGTGGCCAATGTGGGCGAGACCGAGGACACGCTCAAATCCGCGGGCCGCGCCTACAAGGCGGGCAAGTTCAGCTTTATGGGCAATGGGCGGGCTAAGGCGAACTTTGCCGCCGACGGCTTCGTCAAGATCCTGGCGGACGCCGAAACCGACCGGATCCTGGGCGCGCATATCATTGGCCCCGCGGCCGGCGATCTGATCCACGAGATCTGCGTTGCCATGGAATTCGGCGCCTCGGCCGAGGATCTGGCCATGACCTGCCACGCCCACCCGACCTATTCCGAAGCGGTGCGCGAAGCGGCGCTGGCCTGCGGTCAGGGTGCCATTCACATGTGATCCGCGTCCCCTGCGGAACGCGACGGCAGGCTGCGGGCGAGAAACCGCCCGTTTCCCGCGACTTGTCTGGAACTTTCCCGCGCACCGCTACGTTTTACCATACGGAGCCGCGCGCGGGGCCTTTCCTTGTACCGCGCATGTGGCTTTGCTGAACCCGCACTTGGACGCATCTCAAAGGATCACATCATGGACCGTCGCAGCACACTGAAACTTTTTGGCGGTGCCGCCGCCCTTGTCACGCTGGGCGCATGCGCACAGCCCGCAGGCGATGACATCGTCGACATTGCCGCAGGCAACCCCAACTTCTCGACCCTTGTGGCGGCCGTGCAGGCGGCGGGCCTCGTCGACACGCTCAAAGGGCCGGGGCCATTCACGGTCTTTGCCCCCACCAATGACGCCTTTGCCGCGCTGCCCGCGGGCACGGTGGACAGCCTGCTGCTGCCCGAGAACCAGGACCAGCTGATCAGCATCCTGACCTATCACGTGGTGCCGGGCCAGATCACCGCCGGTGACGTGCTGGGCACACGCCAGCAGGTGACAACCGTGCAAGGCGGCACGCTGGACGTGAACGGCCTCGTCGGCAAGTTCGGCTCGGGCGTGAAGGTCAATGATGCCAACGTCATTCAGGCGGACATCTTTGCCTCGAACGGTGTGATCCACGCCATCGATAGCGTTCTCTTGCCCTAACGGACGATCCTGAGCGGTGCCGGAAAACGAAGTCGTTTTCCGGGCCGTTTTCCGGCTTCGGAAAACGTCGCGCCGCGGCCGGCCTACCACATGGTTTTGGCCGCGCGCGCAGGCCAGGCGGCGTCGTACGCCGCGCCGCCCTCCTCACCTTGCGACATTTCGGCAAGGATGTCGCCTGCTGAGGGCAACCCTTCGGCATCATCGCGCGACCAGAGCCCGGCCCGGATCACCGCGCGGGCGCATTGCGTATAGACCTCGGCAATCTGGATCACGATGACGGTGGCGGGCTGGCGCCCTTGCCGCTCAAACCGCGCGCGCAGCGCACTGTCCGCCGTCAGGCGTGCCGTGCCGTTCACCCGAACAACCGTGTTGGACCCCGGCACCATGAACATCAGCGACACGCGCCCATCGCTCACGATATTGCGCAAGGAATCCAGCCGGTTGTTGCCCCGCCAGTCGGGCATGGCGAGCGTTTTGGGATCCAGCTCGGTCACCACGGGGCCGTCGTCGCCGCGCGGGCTGCCATCGGTCCCTGCAGG
>JBCBHM010000079.1:0-10644 GCA_038525585.1 Pseudomonadota bacterium | reverse complement strand
TGGAAACTGCTGATCGAGAGTGCCGCGCCGCAATACAACGACCGGGCGCTATGGGGTACGATGCTGATGCGGCAAGCGGCGCGGATCGCGACGAACCGGACAGTGGCGGGCGTGCACTTTCCCGTCGACAGCGTTGCAGGCCAGCAGCTGGGCCTGACGCTGGCGGAGCATTTCTATTCGATGTGCAACGGGGGCAGCTGGGTATCGGCGACGTTCAATGGGCCGAATTTTGACGCCACGCAGGATTTTGACTGGCACGAACTCTATGATCCGAACGGGGACATACAGGCGCCAGAGGCCAAGGCGCCCGGTCCCGATGGCAAGGTGTGGGGCACGTCCAAGGTATGCACGGAAAACGGTATCCCGGCGTCGCCGTCGCTCGCGTGGCTTTGGGGCAAGGCACTGGACGAGTGGAAAGACTTTGGCCCGGTCAAGTGTGAGTAGGGCGCACCATGGCAGAGCTCATCTATGAAAAGGGGTTCGACCCCAAAGCGATCGTGGACTTCGTCACGTTTTTCACAGTGTCGCAAGGGCCTGAAATCGGTCCGCGCGCGGACGTGGAATGGTGGTCGGTCCTGGCGGAGTTGGACGGGATCAGCATCAACACGCTGGTCGAACGGCTCGAGGAACAGGAGTTCGGCAAAGCCTTTGTGATGCCGTCCGCTTATGACGCGGAAGACCGCGAAAGGGCGATGCCGTTTCAGCCGGTCACGTTCTTTGCGACCTCGGCGCTGGTGACGTTCCTCAATGACAAGCGGAGCGATGTGGGCATCAGCACCCTGCGGGTGGGAGGCGTCGTAGACACCGATTTTTTGGACCCTGAGGTGGGGCCGGACGCGCCGCCACCGCCCATCAAGGTCAAGGAAGGGACGGTCGTACAGGCCTTTGTCGACGATGGGATGGGCATTGCCCATGACCTGTTTCGCAAGCAGCCCACCGAAAGCCGGGTCTACTTTACCAAGATCTTTGACGCGGTCCCCCTGCCCACATCACCCTCGAGCATCGGGCGGGTGCTGGAGCTGACCGACGTCAACGACCTGCTGACCCAATGCACCTTTAACGATGTGCTGGACGAAGAGCTGTTCTACACCCGGTCGGGACAGGTCAATCTGGCCAAGGACATCTTTTCAACCGTGGCCAACCGACGCTCGCATGGCACACACGTGATGGGCATCGGCGCCGGGCACGACATGGAGGACGGGGTCGACGACCGCCCGATCATCTGTGCCGCGCTGCCCTCGCGGGTGGTCAAGGACACGTCGGGCGTGGACCTGCTGCCGCTGGTCTACCTGTCGTTCCACATCCTCGTGAAGCAGGCGCGGCGGTTCCGGACGCCGGACGGCGGCTATGCCCCGGTGGTGTTCAACTTTTCCTACGGCAATCTCGAAGGGCCGCATGACGGCACGGGCATTTATGCGACGATGTTCGAACGCTACTTTGGCCCCGGTGCCCATGCCAATGGCGCGCCGGATCAAAAGGCGTGGCTGACCCTGCCTGCGGGCAACGCCAACCTCGCACGCCTGCATGCGATCAACGCCAAGGGTGTGACGGAGCCGCGGATCACGCTGGATCTGATCGTTCTGCCCGATGACCGGACGGCGAACCATGTGCAATTCTGGATGCCTGCAAGCCCTGAAAACAATCAGGGCAACTTTGCCAAGGTCAAGGTCACGACGCCGTTTGGCACCCAAACGGTCGAGGTGCGGTCGCAACCCGGCAGCGTTGAGCAGATGCTGGATGATCAGGGCGCGCCGGTGGCTTTGCTGGCCTATCAGTACGTTGCGGGCACGACGCAGCGCGGGCTGATCACCCTGTCGATCAATCCCACGGGCAGCCTGGATCCAGCCGATGTTCTGGCGCCATCGGGCCTGTGGAAGATCGAGGTGCGGCGCCGGTCCGAGGCAGGCGACGACCCGATCCACATCTGGGTCGACCGGGATGACACCTTGCCCGGCCACGGCCCCGGCGGACGGCAGGCGTTTTTCGACAATCCCGATTACGAACGGTTCGGCCCCTTGGGCGCGCCATTGCCTGTCGATCCGCCCGGCACGGAGTGTCCGGTGCGGCGGGCCAGCACCATCAGCGGCTTTGCCTGTGGTCCCTCGCCCATCGTGGTGGCGGCCTATACCGGGCGGGAGGCCGTGTTGTCGGATTATTCGGCCGCCGGGCCGCTGAACCCATCGCCGCACATGATGCCGCCCCCGCGTGAGGGGCCGGATGTCGCCGCGCTGGCCGATGACAGCTGGGTGCTGCGCGGCGTGTATTCCGCCGGTTCGCGCAGCGGCTCCTACGTGCGTGCAAACGGGACAAGCACAGCAGCGCCGCAAGTGGCCCGGCTGGCAGCGAACGCGATTGAGGCAAGCACCGTGCCGGCCCGCGTCTGGGCGCAGCAAGAGGTTGCGGCCAACCCCTTTCCGCTGAACGGCGCGCCATCGGCAGAGCGTGTCGGCGCGGGCGCGGTTGCGCCACCAAGCAAGGCACCGTGGGATCCATAACAGGCTGCGGGCGGTCCGACATGGGCCGCCCGTTTTGCAGTGCCTGCGCCAGTTTTTAGGCAGCACATCAAAAACTGTGCACCCCTCGCACATCGGTGGCTGGGCGCTTGCCCTGACCCGCGACCTGCCCTTTCCTGTTGAAAACACAGCATATGCGCTAGGTTTTTCAGGGTTGGTTCACCTATGGTGGCCCGATCCCAAGACTGCGCCCTTATCCTATTGCCAAAAGCAAAGAGATTATCATGCCCCTGACCGAGACCCTTCACCCTGCCGCACGCGCCTATGCCACCGAGGTGGCCGATGGCACCCTGTCCCGGCGCGAATTCCTGACCCGCGCCACATCGCTGGGCGTCAGCGCGGCGGCGGCGTACGGCCTGTTGGGCCTGCAGGCCCCGGTGCAGGCGGCAGCACACGCGGCGGCGGGCGGAACGATGCGGATCGAAAGCACCGTCAAGGCGCTAAAGGATCCGCGCACCTATGACTGGCCGCAGATGTCCAACTTTACCCGCGGCTATCTGGAGTATCTGGTGGAATACCAGATCGACGGCAGCTTTGCCCCGTCCTTGCTCGAGGCGTGGGAGATCAATGCCGACGCGACCGAATATACGCTGACCGTGCGGTCGGGCGTGAGCTGGAGCAATGGGGACCCGTTCACCGCCGCCGACGTGGCGTTCAACATCGCGCGCTGGTGCGAGCGATCGGTCGAGGGCAATTCGATGGCCGCGCGCATGGCGTCGCTGATCGACGAGGATACCGGCTCGGCCCGCGCAGGGGCGATCAACGTGGTGGACGACACCACGGTGCAGCTGGTGCTGAACCAGCCCGATATCACGCTGATCGCCGGGTTCTCGGACTATCCGGCGGCGATTGTGCACCAGAGCTTCAATGGTGATCCGCTCGACAATCCCATCGGCACAGGGCCGTATCTGCCCGGTGAATTCGAGGTGGGCGTGC
The DNA here is from genome assembly GCA_038525585.1 of Pseudomonadota bacterium. Classification (GTDB taxonomy): domain Bacteria; phylum Pseudomonadota; class Alphaproteobacteria; order Rhodobacterales; family Rhodobacteraceae; genus Tateyamaria. The sequence continues at coordinate 7,195 of JBCBHM010000079.1, read as the reverse complement.
GCGCCGTTCTGGAGAAAAACGCGGATCATACCTGGTGGGGTGAAGGCGCCTATCTGGACCGGATCGAGTATCTGGATTACGGCACCGATCAGGCATCGATCCTGAATGCGGTGGATTCTGGCGAAGTCGACATGATCTACGAATCGCTGGGCGAGTTCATCGGCATCTTTGACGATATCGGCTGGACCAAGTCCGAGGCGATCACGGCCAACACCGTCGTCATCCGGCCCAACCAGGCGACCGAGGTGGACGGCGTGAAACCCTATGAGGACGCGCGGGTGCGCCGGGCGCTGGCCATGGCCATCGACAACGCGGTCCTGCTCGAGCTGGGCTTTTCCGGCAATGGGCGAGTGGGCGAAAACCACCACGTATCGCCGATCCACCCCGAATATGCCGAGCTGCCCCCGCCCGTGTTCGACCCCGAAGGTGCTGCCGCGCTGATGGAAGAGGCGGGCATGGCAGACTACGAGCACGACCTGATCTCGATCGATGACAACTGGCGCAAGGACACGTCGGATGCGGCGGCCGCGATGCTGCGGGACGCAGGCATTCCGGTCAAACGGACGGTGCTGCCCGGTTCGACCTTCTGGAACGACTGGGCCAAATATCCGCTGTCCACAACCGACTGGGCACAGCGCCCGCTGGGCGTGCAGGTGCTCGCACTGGCCTACCGGTCGGGCGAGGCGTGGAACGAAAGCGCCTTTGCCAATGCCGAGTTCGATGCCCTGCTGGCCGAAGCCATGTCGATTGCCGACGCGGCCAAGCGGTCCGAGGTGATGGCCAAGCTGCAGAAGATCATGCAGGACGAAGGTGTGGTCGTGCAGCCCTATTGGCGATCGATCTATCGGCACCATGCCGAGGGGGTCGTCGGCGCCGAGATGCACCCGACCTTCGAAATCCACGTGGCAAAGCTGGGCTTTGCCGCCTGAGATGGTTGACCTTGGCCCGCGTTTCTCTTTGAGATGCGGGCCATGTTGACACGCTCTGACCTCGAGGCGGCCGCCGCCTTTGTCCATGCCCGCATGGCGCCCACGCCACAACACCATTGGCCGCTGCTGAGTGCCGCGGCAGGTTCCGAGGTGTGGGTGAAGCACGAAAACCACACGCCCACCGGCGCCTTCAAGGTGCGCGGCGCGCTCACCTTCATGGACTGGCTGGTGCGCACGCATCCAGATGCCCCCGGCATCTGCACGGCGACGCGGGGCAATCACGGGCAGGGCCAGGCCTGGGCCGCGACAAGTGCGGGGCTGCGCGCGCTGGTCTATGTGCCGCGGGGCAACTCGGTGGAAAAGAACGCGGCCATGCGCGCCTTCGGCGCCGAACTGGTCGAGCATGGTGACGATTTCGACACTGCCCGGCTCGAAGCCTATCGCGTGGCCGAGGAACAGGGCCTGTTCATCGTGCCGCCCTTTCACCGCGAACTGGTGCGGGGTGTCGCGACATATGCCTATGAGCTTTTCACCGCACAACCCGATCTTGACACGGTGTACGTGCCCATCGGCTGCGGGTCGGGCATCTGCGGGACAATCCTGGCGCGCGACGCGCTGGGGCTCAGCACGCGGGTGGTGGGCGTTGTATCAGACCGGGCGCAGACAGCGAAACTGTCGGTGGAGGCCGGGCGGCTGGTCGAGACCAATTCGGCAGCGACCTTTGCCGACGGGATGGCGGTGCGCATGCCCGTGCAAGAGGCCTATGACATCTATGCCAAGGGCGCCGAACGCATCATCGCGGTCAGCGATGACGAAGTGGCGCAAGCCATCCGGCTCTACTTTACCGCGACGCACAACGTGGCCGAAGGCGCGGGGGCTGCGCCGCTGGCCGGGTTAATGCATGAACGCGAGGCGATGCGTGGCAAGCGCGTCGGCGTGATCCTGTGCGGCGGCAATATCGACACCGGATGGATGCGTCAGGTGCTGGCGGGCGAGACGCCTCAGGTCGCCTGAGCGGCGAGCAGATCATGAAACACAGGCCAGGCCTGCGCCTCGCGCCAGGGTTTGTGACCGCACGCGTCGATCACCGTCATCTCGAAATCCGGCAGTGCGGCGAGGCTGTGCCGCACATCCTCGGCCGGATGCGGATCGTAGACCCCGTGCAGTGCACGAACTGGCATGGTGAGCGACAGGGCCCGTTCCAGCATGGCACCCGAACGGCGCAGGGCAGACGCCTCGGCCCAGAGCGCGCGATGCTGGTCCCAGTCTGTGCTGACGGGCGGATACGGAATGTCGACAGGATCATACGCGTCAGAAATGTCAAAGAGCTGCATGAGACGGTCGGTGTGTTGCTGCACCGCAATCTCGGCCATTTGCGCGCGGGACAGACGGGCTGAACGGGTCTGTCGCATCTGCGATGCGCCCGATTGAGTGAACGGCGGGCAGCCGATCAGGACCACTTTTCGAACGTCGCCCGGATGTGCCGCGGCATAGAGACAGGCGAGCCATGCGCCCCAGGACCAGCCCATCAGAACCACGGGTACGGTACTGTGTTGCGCGATATCATCCCGCAGGGCGGCCAGCACATCCGCGATCACACGCCCCGTCTGCACAGGCTCCAGCACCGTCACACCCAGCCCGGCCAGCGCTTGGGCCACCGGCGTCACCTCACCCGACGCCCCCGGCCCGCCGTCCAATAAGGCGACGCCCGCACGCCCTGCCCCGTGGAGCCGGGCGCTCAAGTCGCGTCGGGCTGCACGCCAATGCCGGGCGTCAGCTTGAGCCCCTCGGGCGGCAGCTCGCTGTCATAGACGACGAGGCCGAGGCCGTATTCCACCGCATCTTCGGCGGCGAGGCGCAGCGCCTCTTCGTCGATGCTGGCCGGGCCTTCCTTGATCTCGCCCGCCTTGACGACCTTGACCTCGAGCCAGCCCATCTCGGTCGCACCCCCAACGGCGACCTCTTGCCCCTCGACAAAATTCGGGGCGTGGGCAAACAGCATCAGCGCATGCGGCGAGCCTGCCGGAAAGGGGATGTCATCGCTGATCCCCGCAATCGCTTCGGCAAAAAACATCATCAACTTGTTTTCATCGGCCATGGCCCACATCCAATCCCTTGAACTATCGTTGTATTTCTGTGGCCCGACTATCCGCGGGCATGTGCGCCGGGTCAACCGCGGCGCCAGACGGGGCCGCATTTTACAAAACCGACATGAAATCGTTACGCGCGCGTCAAGCTAAGGCGTCAGGACGCTCCGGCACATTCCCTGAAGGAGCGTCTGATGACCAAAACCCTCGTTTGCATGACCTCGGGCCTTGCCCTGGCTGCGGGCGCCGCCTGGGCCGATGCCCACGCCGGCAAGACTTTCAACCGCATCGCGTCTTTCCCGGTCGTGACCAACATGGCGTCGGGTGAGGACACCAGCCGAGAAACCTCGCCCGAGATCATCGACGTGACCGCGGATGGCATGACGCTTGTCTACACCGACAGCCCGCTTGAGGTGTTGGGCCGGATCGACATCACCGACCCTGCCGCGCCCAAGCCGCTGGGCAACATCGCGCTGGATGGCGAGCCGACATCGGTTGTCGTGCCCGTCGCGCATGCGATTGTGGGTGTGAACACGTCGGCCAGCTTCACCGAGCCGTCGGGCTACATCACCTCGATCGAGGTGGCGACGGGTGCGGAATCCGACCGCTGCGATCTGGGCGGTCAGCCTGACAGCGTTGCGGTGGCGCCTGACAACTCCTTTGTCGCCGTCGCCATCGAGAACGAGCGGGATGAGGATCTGGGCGACGGACGCACCGGCCAGTTGCCGGGCGGCTTCCTGGTGATGGTCGGCCTGACCGAGGAAGGCCTGTTGGACTGCGACACGCTGACATCCGTTGATCTTGCGGGCCTGGCCGAGGTGTCGCCAGGGGACCCGGAACCGGAATATGTATCGATCAACGCGCTGGGTGAGACGGTCGTGACGCTGCAGGAAAACAACCACATGGTGGTTGTGTCCCGCGACGGCACGGTGGTGAACCATTTTTCGGCCGGGTCTGTGGATCTGGAAGGGATCGATGCCACCGACGAACGTGCCGCGCTGATCTTTGACGAAAGCCAGCCGGGTCGCGTGCGCGAACCCGATGCGGTGACGTGGATCGACGACGATCACTTTGCCACCGCAAACGAAGGCGACATGGACGGTGGCAGCCGCGGTTGGACGATCTTCAACAAGGACGGCACGGTCGTCTACGAAAGCGGTGCAAGCTTTGAACACGCGATGGTGCAGATCGGGCACTATCCCGACCGCCGGTCGGATGCCAAGGGCGTTGAGCCGGAAAGCGTGACCTTCGCCGAATTTGACGGCACGCCGTTCGTGTTCGTGGGCTCGGAGCGCGGGTCGATTGTGGGCGTCTATGACGTGAGCGACCTTGCCGCACCGGTGCTGACGCAGATGCTGCCCTCGGGCATCGGGCCGGAAGGCTATGTGACGATCCCCGAACGCGGCCTGCTGGTGTCGGCCAACGAATATGACGGGCTCGAGGATGGCGCGGCACGGGCGCACGTGATGCTGTTCGAATATGGCGAGGGGCCAGCGGTGTATCCGCACCTGACCTCCGAAGGGATGGACGACCTGACCGGTTGGGGTGCCATTTCGGGCATGGTCGCCGATGGCGATTTCATCTGGGCGGTCAATGACAGCTTCTACGGGTTCCAGCCGACGATCTTCAAGATCGACCCAAGCGTGACGCCTGCCCGGATCATCGAGGCAATCCCGGTGACCCGCGCCAATGGCGCGGCGGCCCAGCAGATCGACATGGAAGGGATCACGCTGGACGGCGAAGGCGGGTTCTTTGTCGCATCCGAGGGCCGCACGGACCGGGTGATCCCGCATGCGATCTATCACATCGATGCGTCGGGTGAGATCCAGTTCCGCTCGGGCGAGATCGGCTTGCCACCGGAGTTGATGGCGGTCGAACGCCGCTTTGGCTTTGAGGGGATTACCCGCGTGGGCGACACCCTGTGGATGGCGGTGCAGCGCGAGTGGAAGGATGACCCGGCCAATCACGTGAAACTGGTCGCCTACAACCTCGAGACCGAGGAATGGGGCGCGGTGCGGTATCAAAAGGCGGAGCCCGAAACCGGTTGGGTCGGCCTGTCGGAGATCGTGGCCCATGGCGATTTCGTCTATGTGGTCGAGCGTGACAACCAACATGGCATCGCGGCGGTGACCAAGCGCGTCTACCGCATTCCGCTGGCCGAGATGGTGCCCGCACCCCTGGGCGGTGACCTGCCCGTGGTGTCCAAGGAGCTGGTACGCGATCTGCTGCCGGACCTGACGTCGGCCGGTGGCTACGTCCTCGACAAGGTCGAGGGGCTGGCGATCATGGCGGATGGCACAGCGTGGATTTCCACCGACAATGACGGGGTGGATGACCATTCGGGCGAGACGATGTTTTTCTCGATCGGCACCGTGGACTAAGCGGAGCCCCCTTTACTTTGTGAGCGCCGCCTGAGAGATCGGGCGGCGTTTTTCGTTGGCTGACCGACCCTCCGGGGGGAGTTTGTCCGGCAAGATGAAGGGGACCGGCGCATGGCTGTCTTGGGTGTGGATTTCGGGACATCGAATTCGGCGGCCGGTTATCTGCGGGACGGCGCGCCGCATCTGGTCGAGATGGCCGCGGGCGAGCGGACCTTGCCGACGGCGGTGTTCTTTGACTTTGACGCGCGCGAGATGGTGGTGGGGCAACCCGCGCAAGCGGCCCTGCTGCGCGGGGCCGAGGGGCGGTTCATGCGGGCGCTCAAGCGGGTGCTTGGCACATCGCTGATGCACGAAAAACGGCAACTGCTGAACGAGCGGCTGACATTCGTCGACATCATCGCCCGGTTTCTGGCACAGCTGAAAGCGCGGGCCGAGGCGGAGGCCGGACACCGCTTTGACAGGGCGCTGTCGGGGCGACCGGTGGTGTTTCACGGGTCGGGTGATGCGCGCGAAGGGCAGGCAGAGGCGGATTTGCGCGCCTGCTATCTGGCGGCGGGGTTCGACGGTGTCGACTTCCTGCCGGAGCCGGAGGCGGCGGCGATTGCGGCGGGCGCACTGGATCAGCCGGGCGCGACGGGTCTGATCGTGGACATCGGCGGGGGCACTTCGGACTTTTCGGTGTTTCGGACGGTGGAGGATGGGCTCACGATCCTGGCCAATCACGGGGTGCGCATCGGCGGTACGGATTTTGACCGGGCGGTCAGCATCGCGCACGTCATGCCGCTGCTGGGGCTTGGCACGCCACTGCGCGACACGTTCGGGCCAGGCACCCTGCCCGCACCGCGGGCGGTGTTTCACGATCTGGCCACATGGGAAAAGATCCCGTTCCTTTACACCGCGAAGACCCTGCGCGACGTGCAGGCGATGACGCGGCAGGCGCTGGCACCGGATCGGTTTGCGCGGCTCGAGACGGTGCTGGAAAATGAGCTGGGCCATGACGTCGCCTTTGCCGTGGAGGCCGGAAAGATCGCGGCCAACGGCGCTGGGGGACGGGCAAAGATTGATCTGAGCGGCGTGGAACGGGGCCTGCATGCCGCCCTGCCCGCCGCGGCCTTGCAGTCGGTTTTGGCCCCCTTTGGCACCCAACTGGCCGGCGGTGTGCAGGAGACGTTGCAGATAGCAGGCTGCGGACCGGATGACATTGATCAGGTGATCTATGTCGGCGGATCGAGCCTGATGGCCCTGGTGACCGACACGATGCACGCCGCGTTTCCCAAGGCGCGGCACAGCTATGCCGAAGTGTTCACCGCTGTGGCCGACGGGCTTGCCATCGCGGCATCGCGGGGGAACGCAGGATGACGGACCTGATCGACGACGGCACCGGACCCGCATTGGTGTTCCTTCATGGCTCAGGTGTCGACAACCTGCTGTGGGAGCCGCAGCGCGCAGCCTTTCGGCAGGCATATCGGCTGATCATCCCCAACCTGCCGGGCCACAGCGGCGTGCCGCCCGCCCGTTCGGTCGAGGACATGGCAGCCCGGGTGCAGGCGCAATTGCAGGCGCTGGATGTTCAGCGCCATGCGCTTGTCGGTTTGTCGCTGGGTGGGATGGTCGCGCTCGAGATGGCGGCGCGGTGGCCGGAGCAGGTCACCCATCTGGCGCTGATCGAAAGCGTGCCAGCGGTGGCACACACTCGGCTGATGCGCAATGTGCTCGGCCTGTGCCTGCAGCCGTTGCGCGTGATCCCACCCCGGCTTTTGGTCAAGCTACCCGCACGCAGCCTCGGCGCCCAAACGCG
>JBCBHM010000078.1:0-10741 GCA_038525585.1 Pseudomonadota bacterium | reverse complement strand
GCCGGGAAAATGGCCCTGAAAATGCGGCTCGTTCATGGTGACGTTCTTGATGCCCTTGGCCGATTGATAGCCGTCGATGTCGATCACCTTGTCGATCAAAAGGAACGGGTATCTGTGTGGGATCAGCCGTTGGATCAGGTCGATATCAGCGGTCTTCAGGTGATCTGACATGGCGGCGCTCGAACCTCGTTGTGTCGTGTTTTGGTTGCCACCTGCCTAGCAAGGGGGGCACCGCGCCGCAAGCGCGCGGCATCAGTCGCTGCTGGCCGGTGCGGTCCCATCGCCGACCGATGCGTCAATCTCGGCGATGGCGCGGTCGGTGATGTCGATGGCGTTCGAGCTGACGAAAACGCTGCGTACCTCGAGCACGGCAGCCGCGCCCACGTCGCGCATGATCGCGTTAAGCACGGGCAGTGCGGCACGCAAAAACCGATCCCGGTTTTCGTCCAACAGGGCGATGTTTTCCTGATTGCGCGCCTCGCGCTCGCGCCGGATGGCCTGCACCCGCGCGTCAAACGCATCGGCAAGGGCCCGGAATTCCTCGGGCGTGAGGCTGGCCCGCTGTTCGGTCAGCGCTTGCTCTTCCGCCTCGAGCTCGGCCTCGAGCCGCTGGTTTTCTTCGGTCAGGGCGCGCGTGCGCGCCTCGATCTCGCGCACGACACGCTGGCCAAACGCACTGTCCCGATACAACCGCTCGCTGTCGATGGTCAGGATGGGGCTTTGCACCACCTGCGCCTGCGCAAGCGGTGCAAAACCAATGATCACGATCAGCGCGACAAGACAGCGCCGGAGCATGGATCAGAACTGCGTCGAAAGGGTCAGGTCAAAGGACTGCTCTTCGTCGAAATCCTCTTTGCGCAGGGCATTCGAGAAGTTGAAGCGCAGTGGCCCGATCGCCGTATCCCAAAAGAGCGAGAAGCCGATCACATGGCGGAACGAGCCGCTTTCGCCCACCACGTTGCCGCCAGTCAGATCCACGTCATCGAGGTCATAAAGGTTGCCGATGTCGTAAAAGAGGCCGCCGCGCAGCCCGATCTCTTCGGGCAGTCCCAACGGAAACTCCATGTCGAACCGTGCAGCCACGTAGATGTTGCCGCCCAGCGGGTCCGGTTCACCTGGCGAGGACAGGTCGCGCGGGCCAATACCCCCGGGCTCGAACCCGCGCAGGATCTGCGGACCGACAAAGAAGCGGTCAATGGTGCGGTTGGTGCCCGACGACCAGGCCAGCAGCCCGCCTTCGAGGGTGGCGCGCAGCGTGATCTCTTCGTTGAACACGCGCCGCTGCCCGACGATCTTGCCGACGGTGCGGATGTATTCGGAATCGCCGCCGATCCCGGCAAAATCCTGGCTGAACTCGAGCAGGATGCCCGCGTTCGGATCCAACCCGGAATTCCGGGTGTCGTAGCGGTAGGTGTACCCGATGGAGGACGCAAGCTGTTCGCCCACCCCGATCTCGGTCAGGACAACCGCGCCCGGCGTGACGCCATCGCGCAGCAGCAGCTCATCCTCGCGCGCGCTGTAGCGCAAGGACAACGAGCTGTTTTCGCCGGTCCGGAACGTCAGGCTGGGCGTGAACCGCAGGGTGGTGCTGTCGTAATTGGCAAAGCTGCTGTCGGCCTCGGAAAACTGAAGATCCAGCCCCAGCGCCACATCCCGACCCAACAGGGCCGGTTCGACGAAGTTGATGCCATACCGCTCGGATTCCTCTGCCGTCGACAGGGTCAGACCGAGGGTCTGTCCGCGTCCGAGAAAGTTCCGCTCGGTAAAGCCGATGGCAATGCCAAAGCCGTCATTGTTCGAGAAGGTCGCACCGAAGTTCAGCGCGCCGGTCGGCTGCTCTTCGACATCGACGTCGATCACCACCTGGTCGTCCGCCGTGCCTTCGCGGGCATTCACGTCCGCGTTGGAGAAATAGCCCAAGGCGCGGATCCGCTCGGCGGCATCCCGGATTTCGCGCGGATTGAACGGGTCCCCTTCGGCGATGCGGAACTGGCGCCGGATCACCTGGTCAAGGGTGGTCGTATTGCCCTCGATATCGATCCGTTCAACAAAGACGCGCTCGCCGCGGGTCAGGACAAATTCCACGTCGAGGGTCAGGTCGCGGTCATTGCGCGACACGCGCGGCTCCACCCGCAAGAAGTTAAGGCCCTCGCGCTGGCCCTGTCGTTCCAGCCGGCTCAGCTCCGCCTCGACCAGCGTCGGCGAGTAGGTCACGCCGGGACGCAGCTTGAGGATGTCGGTGTAGGTGTCGGGATCGACATCCGCGCGATCGCTGCTCACGGTGATCTCACCAAAGCTGAACTGCTGACCTTCCTCGATGTTGAACACGAGAAAAAAGCCGTCGCGCTCTTCGGTCAGCTCGGCATTGGATCCCAGGACGCGGAAGTCGACGTAGCCGCGCGAGCTGTAAAAGTCGCGCAAGAGTTGCTGGTCAAAGGCAATCCGATCCTCGACCAGCGTGTCGCTTCGGACCAGCGTGCGGAAAAGCCCCGCCTGCTTGGTGTCCAGCACGCGGCGCAGGCGGCGGTCGGAATAGGCGCGGTTGCCCACAAAGGTGATGCGCTCGATCTCGATCGTGTCGCCTTCGAACACCTCGTAGATGACGTCGACGCGGTTGTCGCTGCGCCGGATGATCCGCGGTGTGACCCGCGCGGCCACCCGACCCTGCTGAACATACGCTTCGGAAATGGCGCTAGCATCCCGTTCGGCCTGCGACGGGTTGAACACGCGGCGTTCCTGCAGCTGGGTGATCGCGCTCAACGCATCGTCATCGATGCGCCGGTTGCCCTCAAAGGCGATGCGATTGACCGTTGGCAATTCGACAACCGTGATCAGCAGCGTGTTGCCCCGAGGCTCCACCGCGACGGATTCAAACAGCCCGCTGTTCTGCAGGTTTTGCACCACGTCATTGACCTGGCCCGCGCTCAGCGTTTGCCCGGTGGCGATTCCGGCCTGCTGCAGGATCGCGGCATCGCCGATCCGCGTATTTCCTTCGATTTGTATCGAGTTGAATCGGAACGATTGTGCGTCAACCGCCGCCCCGACACTCAGCCAAATGGCTGATACGATAACAAAAATCTTAACGATGCTCTGCGCGCGATCCAGATGTGACAGCACCTTGATGCCCGCGCCCCTCAACCCCAGTCCCATGGTGTATTCCCACGTGTTCAGACATTCACTGCCATGTGAGTATCGGGATTGCAGATGCTTGTCAAAACCCGTGCACGCCCGGGGATTGTTTCGATCAAAGGAACGATTGCCGCAGCTGCGGTCAGAGGCTGCCCAGCCAGGCGCCGGCACCCAATGCAGCCGCCAGCGTCACGGCATACAGCACGCGATCTGCGTTCAGCATCATCAGCAGGCTGAGGCCACGATATCCGCTTTGAAGGGTCTGCATTTCAATATCCTTTGCTGACCCGACAGCTATCAACCGATTCTGGCCGTAACTTGGAACAAATGTGGCGACATTGAGGCAGCTCAGGCGTGCTGCGCATCCACCATAAAGAGTTCGCGGTAGAGAAAGTCGGGCCAGCGATGCACATAGCCGTTGCGGCTCAGCACGTCGATCAGCGCCTGGCGTTCGCCGTCTTCCTTGGCCTCGATGGTGAAGCAGTGGACGCGGTGGCGGTCGAAGTCGAAGCCTTCGAGAATGGCAAGCTCCGCGCCCTCGACGTCGATCGACATGAAGTCGATGTCGCGCGGCGCCTCGTACCGGTCGAGCATGTCGTTCAGGCCGATCGTGGTCAGCGTCAGAATGTCGGCGATTCCGTCGTCGCCAACCTGCGTGCTGTCGTCCACGATGCCCGACAGCAGCCCGCGTTCATGCATGGCAAAGCGCATCGTCTCTCCGCTGGTGCGGTGCACAAGGTCCGTGCAGACCGGAGCGGTCCGGCGCTGCGCCAGTTGGTCGTGAAAGGCCGGGCTCGGTTCGGCCAGAACGCCCGTCCAGCCATAGCGGCGTTCGAGCATGAATGTGTTGGACAGCTTGCGCCCATCGGCGGCACCGAATTCGACGAAGTAGCCGCCCTCCTTTTCCCCGGTTTCCCACAGCGCCCAAAGATCCTGCAGAAACTGCGACTTCGAGTCCGCGATCCGCTCCATGGCAAAACCGAGGAACGCATAGAACGACGCGTCACGCCTGGGTCCGGATCTGAGGAATTCACGCTCGGCCTCGATCAGGCCGCGCATCCCGCGCCAGAACTTGCGGGCGCGGATGCGGTCTGGGGCGGGCGGTGTGTCCGGTTCGGATGGCATGGTGCGGTGTCCCTGTGACGGTGCCGCCACCCTCAGGGACAAAAGAGGTCGTTGCCAAGGGCAAAGACCATGAGCGACAGCACAAGGGCCAGACCTGCCGCCATCAGGACACGCAGCGCGCCGTCGCTGGGCGGACGCCCGGTGACCGCCTCGTAGGCGTAGAACACCAGGTGGCCGCCATCCAGCGCGGGGATGGGAAAGAGGTTGAGCAGGCCCACGGCCGTCGACAGCACGGCAATGAACCAGATAAAGCTGACTGCGCCCTGGCTGGCCATGGTGCCCGACACCTGCGCGATGCCGATGGGCCCCGACAGGTTGCAGGTGCTGATGGCGCCCGTGATCATGTGCCCAAGGCCCGAGATCGAGCCGGTGATGATCGACCAGGTCTGGTTCACACCGCCAAGGACGGCCTGGCCAAGCCCTGCTGTCTCGGTCGCGGGTTCGAACGCGTTGCCGCTGGCAATGCCGATCCGCCAGACGGTGGCAAAGCCGCCTTCGGCTTGCGGCTCATCCGTGCGCTTGGGCGTCAGCACCTTTTCCAGCATCTCGCCGTCGCGCCAGACGCCGAGGGTCAGCCCCTGCCCGTCCGAGCTTTCCACAGCCGTTTTCAGCTGGTTGAAGGCAAAGATCGGATTGCCGTCGATGGACGTGATGACGTCACCCCGTTCGAGGCCGGCAGACAGCGCAGCACTTTGTGGGGTGACCGAATTGACCAGCGGCGGGCGCAGATACGGGGCCTGTACGACCATCCGAGCGCCGCCACGCTCGACCGTGTAGTCCAGCACCGGCGCCTGCGGCAGGTCCTGCATGAACGCGGCGTAGGCGGCCTCTTCGATGCTGGGCACGGCCGCGCCATTGATCTCGAGCACGACATCGCCCGGCTCAAGCTCTTGCACGGCGGCGGGCAGCGGGCGCAACTCCCCCACGGTCAGCGGGTCGCGCAACACGCCGGTGGAATAGCCGACGCTGGCAAACACGATGATGGACAGGACGAAGTTAAAGACCGGGCCCGCGGCAACCGTGGCGGCACGGGCCCAAAGGGGCGCGCCATGCATGGTGCGGCGCAGCGCTTGCGGGTCGGCGGCGGCCGCCTCCATCGCGTCCTCGTCCTTGCCCGAGGCAGCGTTCGCGTCGCCTGCGAATTTCACATAGCCGCCAAAGGGAAGTGCTGCGATCTGCCACTTGGTCCCGCGCTTGTCGTAACGGCTCCAGATCACGGGGCCGAACCCGACGGAAAATACATCCGCATGGATGCCCGACCAGCGGCCCACGATGTAGTGGCCATATTCGTGGATCGCCACGATGACGCTGAGCGCAACGATAAAAGCAACAATTGTCCATGTCAGGCCGCCAAAGCCCGAAAGAAGCGCCGCTATGTCCAAAGGATCACCCTTACTGTTGCCTGATTATGTGCTCTGCCGCGTGTCGTGCCATTTGGTCCGCATGGCGGACATTATCAAGGGTCATTGCGGCATCAATGAGGCTCGGGTCGAGGGTGTTCAGCACCTCTTCGACCACTTCGGCCATGCGGGGAAAGCGGATGGCGCCCGCGATAAATCCGTCAAGCGCCGTCTCCTTGGCTGCGTTGAACACCGCGCCTGCGAGGCCGCGCCGTGCCATGACCTCGCGCGCCAGTCGAAGCGCGGGCCAGCGGACGTCGTCCGGCGGGCGGAAGGTCAGCGCGCCGATCTGTGCCAGATCGAGCCGGTCGACAGGCAGGTGCGACCGATTGGGCCAGGTAAGCGCGTACCCGATGGCGTGGCGCATATCGGGCGGGCCCACATGGGCCATCAACGCGCCGTCGCGAAACCCGACCATGGCGTGGATCAGCGATTCGGGATGGACCAGCACCTCGATCTGCTCGGGCGCGACGCCGAAATACTCACGTGTTTCAATAAGTTCCAGCGCCTTGTTGAACATCGATGCGCTGTCGATGGTGATCCGCTGGCCCATGTCCCAATTGGGGTGCGCCGACGCCTGCGCCAATGTGGCCTCTGCCAGATCGGCGAGCGGCCAGTCGCGGAAGGCCCCACCCGAGGCGGTGATAATCACCCGCTCGACGGCCGCCATATCCTCGCCCACCAGCGCCTGGAAAACGGCGGAATGTTCGCTGTCCACGGGCAAGAGCTGCGCGCCATGCGCGCGCGCCGTCTCGAGGATCAGACCACCGGCGCAGACCAGCGATTCCTTGTTGGCCAGCGCCAGTGTCGTCCCCTGTTCCAGCGCTGTCAGGCCGGGCTCGAGCCCCGCGGCGCCCACGATGGCCGACATGACCCAATCGGCGGGGCGCGCTGCGGCCTCGATCAACGCCGCCTGTCCCGCTGCCGCCGCGACGCCGGACCCTTCCAGCGCATCGCGCAGCGGCCCGAGCAGTGTGTCGTCCGCCGTGACGGCCAGATCAGCCCTCAGCCGGATCGCATCCGCGGCCAGTTGCGCGATGTTGCGCGCACCGGTGAGGGCGACGACGTCATAGGCACCTGGATCGCGCGCGATCAGATCGATGGTGTTCTGCCCGATGGAGCCCGTGGCACCAAAGATGGACACACGGCGCGTCACAGCACGCTCCAGGGAAAGCCAAAGCCGACCTCGAGCAGCAACAGCGCCAGTGCGGCCCCCAGCATTCCGTCAAACCGGTCCAGCAGACCGCCATGGCCCGGGATCAACGACGAGCTGTCCTTGACCCCGACCTTGCGCTTGATCGCGCTTTCGGCGATGTCGCCCAGCTGCGAGGCAAAGCTGAGAAAGACCGACGCCAGCACCAGAACGCCTACCGCGCCCGACCCCGCGCCAAAGGCGACACCGACGAGGGCGGAGGCGATCCAGCCCGCGCTCGTGCCTGCCCACGTCTTTTTCGGACTGACCGCAGGCCAGAACTTGGGCCCGCCGATCATGCGACCGGCAAAGTAGCCCGCGACATCCGTGATCACGACCACGAGGACCAGCCACACCATCCAGCCAAAGCCCAGATCGTCGCGCACATGGGCCATGCCCCAGCCCGCGAGCAGGACCAAAGCGGTAAAGACAAAATACACCGCCACCAGCCGTTTGACCTGACCCAATCCCACCATCACCGCCGCCGCCAAAAGCGGCACCGCGTAGAGCGTCGGCAGATAGGTGGCAATCAGCACCGCGACTGCGGCGATCCCGCCCAGTTGCAGCGGCAGGCCGCGCGCGCCCGGTGCAAGCATCCGCACCAGTTCCCACACCATCAGGCCACAGATCAGCGCGATCAGCACGTGGAATGCGTCGCCCCCGGCCCAGATGCCGCCCACGCCAATGGCGACCATGGCCGCGCCCGACCCAAGGCGGACGCCCAGGTCAGACCATCGGTCGGTGGCGCCGCTCATGTCTTGACCCCACCATACCGCCTCTCCCGGCTGCCATATTTGGCACAAAGGCGCGTGAACTCTTCGCGCGAGAAGTCGGGCCAGAGCGTGTCGACAAATTCGTATTCCGCATAGGCCGACTGCCAGAGGAGAAAGTTCGAGATCCGCGCCTCACCGCTGGTGCGGATCACCAGGTCGGGGTCGGGCAGGACATGTGTGTCAAGGAACTTGACCAACGCGGCCTCGTCCACCGTGTCGGGGTCGATGTTGCCGGCGGCGACCTCATGGGCCAACCGCTTGGTGGCGCGGGCCACCTCATCCCGGCCGCCGTAATTGAGCGCAATGGTCAGGTGCACGCGGGTGTTGCCGGAGGTCAGCACCTCAAGCTCGTCCATCAGCTTGATGAGCTTTTTGTCCAGCCGTACCCGGTCACCGATGAACCGCACGCGCACCCCGAAATCATCCAGCGCCCGCGCCTCCTTGGCGATGTAGCGGCGAAAAAGGCTCATGAGCCCGGCCACCTCGACCTGCGTGCGTTTCCAGTTTTCGGTGCTGAAGGCAAAGATCGTCAGGTATTCAACGCCGATATCCGGGCAGGTCTCGACCACTTCGCGCACCCGCCGCGCGCCTGCATGGTGGCCGAATAGGCGTGGCCGCCCCCGCTGCGTGGCCCAGCGGCCGTTGCCGTCCATGATGATGGCAACGTGGCGCGGGCCGGTATGGGCGGGGTCAGCGATGGCGTCGTCCTTGATGCTGGTGTGGGCGGCTGGCGTTGGTCGGGGATGCGCCTGCGTCCAACCGGGGCTGTGGCATGCGACAGGCCCCGGACCCGTGTGGCACGTGGCGTGTCAGACCTGCATGATCTCGGCTTGTTTTGTGTCGAGGGCGGTGTCGACCGCCTTGATGAATTTGTCGGTCATTTGCTGCACCTCGTCTTCCCAGATTTTCTGGTCGTCCTCGGATACCGCGCCGTCGGTCTTGGCCTTCTTGATCTGGTCCATCCCGTCGCGGCGCACGTTGCGGATGCTGACGCGGGCGTTTTCGGCATAGCTGCCCGCGACCTTGGTCAGATCGCGGCGCCGTTCCTCGTTCAGCTCGGGGATCGGCAGCATGATGATCGTCCCGTTGAGCTGCGGGTTGATGCCCAGACCGCTTTCGCGAATGGCCTTTTCGACCTTGCCCACCAGTCCCTTGTCCCAGACATTCACCGTCACCATACGCGGCTCGGGCACATTCACCGTGCCCACCTGGTTGATCGGGGTCATGGAGCCGTAGGCATCCACCATCACCGGCTCCAGCATCGAGGCCGAGGCGCGGCCTGTGCGCAGCGAGGCGAACTCGGTCTTGAGATTGGCCATCGCGCCGTCCATCCGGCGCTCAAGGTCATCTGTGTCCAGCATGAAATCGTCTGACATGGTTCTATCCATCATCACTTGTTCGGTTTTTTCCTGTGTCTAGTGCAGGCTGCGCGCTTTGTATAGCCGCCACCGGTCTGTCGCTTTCCCATGTTCAGGCAGGATTAAGCCTTTCTTGTTAGGCCCGTAGCCGTCCTGCGATGCGAGCCTGTCATGACAATCGTCAACACCAGCACCATGATCCTGATCGGCAACCTGCCGCCCATCGACAATGACGAGTCGAACTTTGACACGGACGATGCCGGGAGTTTGGCGGGGACGTATTCCTCATTCGGCGATCTTGAGGTTGTCGATGTCACCAACCATGACGTCAACGAGGATGGGGCGATTTACGACGATGAAGTGGGCGGATCCGATTTCGTCACGTACAGCCATGGCGGCACCAGCTATACCGAGGTGCCGGATGCCTCGATTACCTATTTCGCCCAAGTGATCGAGGATGACGGCACGGTTCACAACATCGAAGTGCTGGTGGTTCAGATGACCAACGGCGATGTGTTTGTCAGCGACCTGCAGAACCTCGGCGACATGGACAATCTAACCATCCGGTCCATCGAGCTGGTCTCGCCCGGCACCACCAACGCCTACGGCTATTACACCAGTCAAACCACCTCGAACACCACCGTTTGCTTTGCCGCGGGCACGTACATCGACACGCCGAGAGGGCCGATACGGATCGAGACAATGCGCGCAGGCGACATGGTCACGACGCGCGATCGCGGTGCGCAGCCGATCGTGTGGATCGGCAGCACGCGCGCGTCCCCTGGCCCGCGCAATGCGACGGTCGACGTTGCTGCGAACGCTCTGGGCGACGGGTATCCTTCCACGCCGCTGCAGGTTTCGTCGCAGCACCGCATGCTTGTGCGTTCTGACGTTGCGGCGCGGATGTTCGGGCTGACCGAGGTACTGGTGCCCGCGCGCCAGCTGATCGGCTTGCCGGGCATTGTGCGCGGATCACCCGCGAAATCAGTGCGATACTGGCATCTGTTGATGGAGCGTCACGACCTCGTCCTCGCCAATGGTGCCTGGGCCGAAACGCTGCTGCCCGGGTCCGAAGCGCGCAAGGTCTTGGACAGTTTTTGGCCACCCGTAAACCGGCCCGGCCCCGCGGACATGGACAGGGTACACCGGGGCGCGCGGCTGATCCCACAAGCCCACCGGGCACGGCAATTGGTCCGACGGCACCGCAAAAACAAAAAGCCGCTGTTCGTCGACGCCCCTGCCGCAGCCCTCAGCCCTGTACGCGCGTAAACGTCCCCTTGCCTTCGAGGATCGATTTGAACCCGCCGGGCGTGTCGAGCGGGAACACAATCAGCGGCAGCTTGTTGTCACGCGCCAGCGCAATGGCGGAGGCGTCCATGACCTTGAGGTTCTTTTGCAGCACCTCGTCATAGGTCACCACGTCATAGCGTTTGGCATCGGGGCTGGTCTTGGGGTCCTTGTCATAGACACCGTCGACCCCGTTCTTGCCCATGAAGATCGCCTCGCAGGACATCTCGTTGGCGCGCAGCGTCGCGGCGGTGTCGGTGGTGAAATACGGGTTCCCCGTCCCGGCGGCAAAGATGCAGACCCGCTTTTTCTCGAGGTGGCGCACGGCGCGACGGCGGATATAGGGTTCTGCCACCTCGTTCATCGTGATCGCCGAAATGACCCGGGTGAAAACCCCCAAACCTTCGAGTGACGACTGCATGGCAAGCGCGTTCATCACGGTCGCCAGCATCCCCATGTAGTCGGCGGTTGTCCGCT
>JBCBHM010000077.1:0-11258 GCA_038525585.1 Pseudomonadota bacterium | reverse complement strand
TCATTGTCACAGCAATGGTCAGCGCCGCCACAATCGCCGGGAAGGGCCGCGCAAAATAGGCGACAACCTCGGCGTGGGTCTCCCCCAGCATGGGACCGAAGGTGAAGATGAACAGCGGTATGAGGATCAGCAAAGCAAAGCTTTGGACCTTCACGCGCCAGAAATGGTCCGTGCCGGTCTTCGCAGACCCCATGCCCACGGCGCGTTTGCGGTCGGTCAGATAACGCATGATCGGCTCCTCAAATCACGATGACGGTAAAGATGGTCAGCAGGACAGACCCGCCGATCACGGCCCAGCCCATCTTTTCCGCTGTTTCGAGGTCAAGGCCGATGGCATTGTCCCAGATCATGTGCCGAACGCCTGCCAGCGTGTGATACCAAAGCCCCCAGAGCGACAGGAACAGCACCAGATCGCCGAAAAAGCTCGTCAGCACGCCGTCCGCCACGGCAAAGTATTCAGCTGACGTGGCCGCGGCCAACAACCACCAGATCACCAACAGCGACGAGATCAGCAACGCGTTGCCGGTGATCCGCGTCAGGATCGACGTCATCGACGTCAGCTGGGGTCGGTAGATGGTCAGGTGCGGCGAGAGCGGGCGATTGCCTCGATTGACGTCGGCCATGGCGTTTCCTTTATCCGGTCGCCCCAGTGATAGCGAATTCTGCTGGCAAGTCACGTCCCGTGCGATCACATCGGGCGCGGTTTTTTGGCGCATTAGAACGATTCCGGGTAAAATGTGATCACTTAAATCCTTGCCGTGATCACAAACAGCTCACTCGCGCTTCTCAACCGCCTGTCTCGTCGTCTCCCGCTGGAGTTTGCGTTTGATCTGAACCGGATAGTCGGCGAATCCATCGGCCGTCATGACAAAGGCACCGGGACCACTGATCAGATTTTCAAAGAAGTATGCAGTTAGGTCGGTATCGTCCGTTTCGATGGCAAGCGCGTTCAGAACAATGCCATCGGCATCCAGGGCGGCGCGTTGCGTTGCGGGCGCGATGCCCTCGTTCGACACGCCGTCGCCCGACACATCGATCACCCGGCGCCGACAGTGCGGCACCTCGGCGAACGCCGCGCGCGATACCGCGACGGCCTCACCGATCGCGGTCGAGTAATTGCGCCAAACCCGTTCATCCCCATCGACCCGTTCGGCCAGGCGCAAGACGTCCGCATAACTCAGCATCGGCGTCCACGGGATCGTTTGCCGCTGCCGCGATGCCCCGGTCCATTGGACCAGCGCCACCTGCGCCTGCTGGCTCACCAACGCGTCGGCCACAATCCCGTCGCGCAACGCGGCGGCCAGCCCACCCATCTGAACGCGGTACTCGTCACGGTCGACGGATCCCGAGACGTCCACCGCCAGAAGCAGTGCGAGATCGCAGGCGCGCATGGCCGTGGGCCACAACAGCAGAAAGAGAAGACAGCGCACCATGACGTGACCCTAGCGGTGCTGTGCGGCCGCCGTCGATCACATTTCTGCGCTCAATCGATCAAGGCGTGGAGCGCGCGCAGATGATCCTCGAACTCCGAACACATAGTGATCTCGACCGTGTTCGGATCATAAAACGCGTTCGCCTCGCCGCATGGCGCGACGATGATGCCAATCACGTGCGGAAAGGTGAAATCCGCATTCAACGCCATGACCTCTGCCGCGATCAGCTCTGCCGTCAGCGACGTGTTGGTGCCCGCGTCAAATCGCAGGCTATCCCCCGCTCCGGCAATCTGATCCCGGGCCGCGCCCCAGCTGTCGATGGCCAGATCGTATTCCTCGGGGCAGGTCTCTGCCCGCGCCTCGGGCAAATCCATGTCTTCCGCAAACTCCGACCGTCCCTCCGGATCAGCGCCGTAAAACAGGCAAACCGTATTGAAAAACCGTTGCGCGTCCGGCCCATGCACGTCCCAATAGACAGCGCCGTCAGCCAGTTCGGCTTCGGCCCAGAACCCAAACGCGGTGTCGTAGGCCAGGTCGAGCGCGACATCATCATCGTAGAACGCGTCGATCATGAGGATCGAAGCCACATCCGCCGCATCCTCTTCCTGTCCGAAGACGGGCAGCGCGAGCCCGTCGATCATCGCGTGGCCCAGCTCGTGATAAAAGACGCTCAGCAGGTTGGCTTCGACAAACCGGTCCTCAGCCTCGTCCGCCACCGTCAGCGACGGAACCAAGATCAACGGTAGGAAAAAACGCATCATCAGCCTCCTCGCGCCACAAGGGATGGTGGGTGGGGTGTCGTTCGTCAGAACGCACGTCACCCAACGTCCTCACATCGGGATCAAAGCCCAATAATCGAGGTCCAGCAAGACACCGGGCAGGTACTTGCCATCC
Organism: Pseudomonadota bacterium; assembly: GCA_038525585.1. Classification (GTDB taxonomy): domain Bacteria; phylum Pseudomonadota; class Alphaproteobacteria; order Rhodobacterales; family Rhodobacteraceae; genus Tateyamaria. The sequence goes on along the minus strand of JBCBHM010000077.1, from coordinate 8,931 downwards.
TCACCGCGCAGCGCAAACGGTGGCGCGTCCTTGGTCGCCACCAGCCGCAAGCGGAGCGCGCCCACGCCGGGCACCGACGTCTCGGTCTTGTCGAGCACCTCGCTCCAGGCGCGGATGGTGTCGCCGGCGAGGCATGGATTGGCATGGGCCCCGGCATTCAGCCCCACCACCATCTGGGCGTTGGCCAGCCCGTTGAAGCTCAGCGCCCGCGCCATCGAGATCACGTGCCCCCCATAGATCAGCCGCGTCCCATCGGGTCGCGCCGATCTGTCAAAGTGCACCTTCGCCGTGTTCTGCCAAAGCCTGGTCGCCATCATGTGCTCGGCCTCTTCGACCGTCACGCCATCGACGTGGTCGATCTGCTCGCCCACCGCATAGTCAGCCCAGCGGTGCGGCTCTCCAGCGAGGCCAAAGTCATAAGCGCCGAATGTCAGCCCGTGCGGGACCACCAGATCGCCTGCAGGCACCACGCCCGCCAGTTCCGGCACCACCGTCTCGGGGGCAGCGGCATCGACGTCACCCTTGCGCACCATCACCCAGCGCACATAGCTCAGCACAGCCGTGCCATGCTGGTTGCGCCCCGTCGTGCGCACCCAGACGACGCCGGTCTTGCCATTGGAGTTCTGCTTGAGCCCGATCACCTCCGAGCTTGCCCGCAGCGTATCTCCGGGCCACACCGGTGCCAGCCAGCGCCCTTCGCCGTAGCCCAGATTGGCAACGGCATTCAGCGAGATGTCCGGCACGGTTTTGCCAAACACCGTGTGAAAGGCGATCATGTCATCCAGCGGCGCGGCGGGCAAACCGCAGGTCTGTGCGAACACGTCAGACGAATAAAGCGCGTGCCGCGACGGGTAGAGGGCATGATACAGCGCGCGTTCCCCCGCGCCCACGGTCCGCGGCACGGCATGGTCGATGACCTCGCCCACGCGGTAATCCTCGAAAAAGCGGCCCGCATTCGTCTTGGCCATCACTGCTCTCCCAGCTTGATGTCGGGCTGGTAGGCGCCGGGCGCGTCCTTCACGACCGCCTGGCCGCAGCGCATCACACCCGCCGCGTGGTCCCATGTCTGCGTCGGGCTGCCGTACAGCTCCCAGCCCGCGTTCAATGCGGCGGTGACCTTGTGGCAAAAGGCGCTCGTGTCCTCTTCGGACAGAAAACGATAGAGTTTCATGGCGTCCCTCTTGCGATCAGGCCGGAAACGGCCAGACGCCCAACCAATTGTGGATCCAGCCGATGACGCCCAGCAGGATCACCGATCCAACAAGGAACATGCCGTCCTTGGCATAGGATCGCGCGCCATCCACCGGCGCCCATTCGGGCTCAGCGCTGTTGATCACACGCGCCGTCAGAACGGCCCAGATCAGCAACCCTCCAAAAAGGATGATCGACGCCAGATCACCGTTCACCAGCAGGTGCACCCCCGCCCAGATCGAAAAGCCGGTCAGCATCGGGTGCCGCATCCCCGCCAGCAGCTTGCCCCGCTTTGGGGCCGGGCTGAGCATGTAGATTGCGATCAGCATGCCGAGGTTGTTGATATGCACCATAAAGCTCGGCGGCTGCCAGACGGGGACGAAATCCGTTCCGCGATAGCCGATGATCATCAGCACGATTCCCGCCGCGATGGCCGCGGCCACCGCCCCCTTGCCGGGATCGCCCATCGCGGCGCGGCGCGCAGGGGCCACGCGTTTGAACAGATGCGCCGCCCACCACAGGGCCACACCGACGATGAGCAAGATCCAATACATGCGCCTATTCCTCTGCCATGACCGCGATGGCCTCGGCCTTAGCCAGGGTCTCGCGCGCGGTCACGATGTGCAGGTTTTCCACGATCCGTCCATCGACAACCGCGACGCCCTGACCCGCGGCCTCCGCCTCTTCGAACGCCGCGATCTGGCGGCGGGCAAGGTCGACCTCATCCTCGGATGGCGAGAACGCGGCGTTCGCGACATCGACCTGTGCCGGATGGATCAACGTCTTGCCGTCAAACCCCATATCCCGGCCCTGTTCGCATTCCGCGCGCAGCCCGTCGGCGTCCTTGAACGCGTTATAGACCCCGTCGATGATCGCGACGCCATGCGCCTTGGCGGCCAGCACGCAAAGGCCAAGCCCGGTGTGCAGCGGCAGCCGATCCGGGCGAAAGCGGCTTTGCAATTCCTTGGCCAGATCGTTGGTGCCCATCACCATGCCCTCAAGCCGGGGATGCGCCGCGATGTCAGCGGCGTTCAGCATGCCCAGCGGCGTCTCCATCATCGCCCAAAGCGGCATGTCACCGGTATGCGCCGCCAGCGCATCCAGATCCGCAGGGCTGTCGACCTTGGGCAGCAGGATCGCATCCGCCCCCATGCCGGCGGCGGCAACCGCGTCCGCCAGACCCCATGCGGTGTCGAGCCCGTTGATCCGGATCACCTTCATCCGCTGGCCGTAACCGCCCGTGGCCAAAGCCTCGGCCAAGGTGTCGCGCGCGCTGTCCTTTTCATCCATCGACACCGCATCCTCGAGATCGAAGATGATCGCATCGACCGGCAGCCCCCGTGCCTTGTCCAACGCGCGCGGCTTGGAGCCGGGGATGTAAAGCACGGAGCGAAGGGGGCGGGCAGTGGCCATGGCTGGTTTCCTGAGGTTATAAAGTTGCGCGGTACTGGCCATTTTTTTGCAGATAGTTCAAGGGAAATTGTGCTGCAGCGCAGAAATTTCTGCGCAAATTTTGTGCTGCCCGGCAGCATTGCTCAAATTGCGCAAAACAGCGCGCGGGGCATTAACCATTAATTCAACCTCCCCGCGCAGGCTGACCCACGTTCCGCTCTCTTCGGGAGGGCCGTTTCGGCAGGGCCGCCGAGGACTTTGCGGGAGAGAGACGCGGGACGAGACAACCGGGGCTGCCCGGTCATCGCCGGGGAACCGGATGGGCCAGATGACCAGTGGTGTTGCCACAATCTTGGGAAAGGTGATGCGTGATGACACGGATTTTCAAGACGATGGGCGCACTGGCGGCGGTGACCCTTTTCAACGCAATCGGCGCAGGCGCGGTCGAGGCGCAACAGCGCAATTGCGGGCCGCGCGAGGTGGTCGTCGATCGGCTGGCCGATGGCTACGGCGAGACGCGCCAATCGATGGGCCTTGGCGCCAACAATGCCGTGATCGAGGTGTTTGCGTCCGAAGAGACGGGCAGTTGGACGATCACGGTGACCACGCCCAACGGGCTGACATGCCTTGTGGCATCCGGTCAGGCCTATGAGGCGCTGGCCGAGGCATTGCCAGCCAAGGGCAATGACGCCTGAACACTCATTTGACCAAAAGATAAACGGGCGCGCCGATGGGCGCGCCCTTTGCCTATGTGCCGCGCACCGGCACGCGGCGTAGGGTCATGCCCCATTTCTCCTCTGCGCTGAACCCCAGCGCCTCGTAAAATCCGCGGGCCTGCGCTGTCCGCCCGGTGAGCAGCATGATCTTGTAGCAATCGGCAGTCCAGGCCATTTGCATGGCCGCCTCCATCACCCGCCGCCCGTGCCCTGCGCCGCGGTGGTCGGCATGGGTCACCACATTCTCGATCAGCGCATAGGGCCGCCCGGCCTGCGTCATGTTGGGCAGGATGTGCAGGGTGAGCATGGCCCGCGCAACCGGCCCGTCCCAATCCCCCAGAACCGTCGTGCCAGGATGGGAGAGGAGCGCGGCAAAAGCCTGCGGCTCCGCCAACGCGCCCTCACCCACAAGCTGGCGATATAGGCGCATCGCAGCCTCTGTATCCGCCGCCGTAAAGGCGCGGATCATGTCAGCCCATCCCAGATCAGCTTGGTGCCTGTGACGGTGAGCAGCACATAGGTGAGCAGGAAAAAGGCGCGCTCCGGCATCATGTAATGCGCCTTGACACCGATCCACGCCCCCAGCAACGCAAAGGGCGCGAGCACCAGATTGGCCAGCGCCGTCTGCGCGGTGAAGAGCCCCAGAAAGGCATAGGGAAAGAATTTTGCGATGTTGATCGCAAAGAAGATCAGGACGGAATTGGCCTGGTATTCGGTCTTTGTCGTTTTGAGCGACAGCATGTAGACCGCCGCCGGCGGACCGCCGGCATGGCTCACGAAACTGGTGAACCCGGCGACCATTCCGGCCACACCGCCCACCCAACGCGGCAACGCGGATGCCGCAAACCGGATCCAGCCGCGCGCCTGGCTCAGTTGCCAGACGACAAACCCGATGGAGATGGCACCGATCAGCACCCGCAGCACGTCCGGGTTCGACTGCGCGTAAAACGCGGCACCCAGCGCGACGCCCGGCACCCCGCCCAGGATCATCACGCGCGCCGTCGGCCAGTGCCACTTGCGCCAATAGGGGCGCAGCGTGGCAACATCGACGAGCATCAGCAACGGCAGCATAATGCCCAAGGCCAGACCGGGGTCGACCACCAGCGCCAGAATCGATGACGCGGCAAAGGCCGCACCTGATCCGAACCCGCCCTTGGAGATGCCGGCAAAGATCGCGGCAGGCCCGGCAATGGCGAAAAAGGCCCAAGACAGGTCGAGCATCGCGAATTCGTCCGTAAAAACTGTGCGTTCCCGCTCCCTTATCGCGCGGAACGCAGCGCCGCCAGCCCTGCGCGGCCCACGTGCCGCGATGCAGCGGGCTTGCGTGACAGGCCTGCCCGCGCTAGGCACCGCGCCAACGAAAACCCCAAGTGCGGAGAATTTCACCCATGGCCAGACCCAAGATTGCGCTGATCGGCGCAGGTCAGATTGGCGGCACGCTCGCCCACCTCGCAGCGCTCAAGGAACTGGGTGATGTCATCCTGTTCGACATCGCCGAGGGTACGCCCGAGGGCAAGGCGCTCGACATCGCGGAAAGCGGCCCGTCCGAAGGGTTCGACGCCAAACTCAAGGGCACGCAGTCCTATACCGACATCGCGGGTGCGGACGTATGCATCGTCACCGCCGGTGTGCCGCGCAAGCCGGGAATGAGCCGCGATGATCTCTTGGGCATCAACCTCAAGGTCATGAAATCCGTGGGCGAAGGCATCGCCGCGAATGCGCCGGACGCGTTTGTGATCTGCATCACAAACCCGCTCGACGCGATGGTCTGGGCGCTGCAAAAGTTCTCGGGCCTGCCCACCGGCAAAGTCTGCGGCATGGCCGGGGTGCTCGACAGTGCGCGCTTCCGGCACTTCCTCGCCGTGGAATTCGACGTGTCGATGAAGGATGTCACCGCCTTTGTGCTGGGCGGCCATGGCGACACGATGGTGCCGTCGGTGCGTTATTCGACTGTCGCGGGCATCCCCCTGCCGGATCTGGTCGACATGGGCTGGACCACGCAGGAAAAGCTGGACGCGATCGTGCAGCGCACCCGCGATGGCGGCGCCGAGATTGTGGGCCTGCTGAAAACCGGCTCCGCCTTCTATGCCCCCGCGACATCCGCCATCGAAATGGCCGAAGCCTACCTCAAGGATCAAAAGCGGGTCCTGCCCTGCGCGGCCTATTGTGACGGCGAGTTCGGCCTCAAGACCATGTATGTCGGCGTTCCCACGGTGATCGGTGCCGGCGGGATCGAGCGCATTGTGAACATCAAGCTGACCAAGGAAGAGCAGGAAATGTTCGACGCCTCCGTCAAGGCCGTGCAAGGCCTGGTCGAGGCCTGCAAGGGGATCGACGACAGCCTCGCCTGATCCAGGAATTCCGGCGCGTCCCCGCCTGTTGCGCGGGGGCGGGCCACCTTCGTTTTTCATTTCTTAAGGCCATTGTGAAAGCACTGCTGATGTTCCGATTGCCCGAAACCGCCTGATAGGCCGGGCCGTTGCTTCGCCGCGGTGCGCAGACCCAGACCATGACGAAAGACACGACAATCGTCCTGACGTCCTGCAAACGTCCGGATCTGCTGGACCAGACCTTGCAATCCCTCGCAGCACGTGACCTGAGCGCTGTGAAGCGCATCATCGTGATCGAAGACAGCGATCATCCGGGCATCGCGCCGATCGTGGCGAAAAGACTGGCGGATGTACCACATGTGTTTTTGCAGAACGACCGGACGTGCGGGCAGATCGCGTCCATCGACCGCGCCTATGCGTTGGTCGACACGGCCTACATCTTTCACTGCGAGGATGATTGGCTGTTTCCAACATCGCTTTTCCTGGAAGAAAGCCGCGCCGTTCTTGACGCGCAGCCCGATGTGCATGCCGTTATGCTGCGCGCCTGGAGCGAGGCGACAGATGCACAAAACCAGGCCTGCCCGGCCACGGTGGCCGGTGTTGCCGTCCGCCTCGCGGCCCCCAAGGCGCATCGCAGATGGGGCAGTTTTTCCTTCAATCCCGGTCTGCGCCGCACCAGCGATTACACCGCGCATGCGCCCTACGCACGGATCGGGCCAGAACGGGATCTGAGCCACTATTTCAAAATGCGCGGGTTTCGCCTCGCCTATCTGGAAGCGGGCGACGTGATCCATATCGGGTTTGATCCGACCGTCAAAACAGACGAGATCCGACGCAAGAAAGCGCGCGGCTTTTTACTCAAGTCGCTGTGGCATCGGGTGCAATTCGCGTGGTTTCGCCTAACGGGGTGAGCCCCGGGGCGCGCGGTCCGAAGTCCTTGCGACCGCGCGTCAGACCGGTCCCGAGCAATCACCCAAAACGCACTGCGCGCCCTGACAAACACGGCGCTTGCTGCGCCAAAGAAGACATGGCGCAGGCCGCAGCAACGGATGCCTGTGCGGATGGCCTCCCAAGCGTCCAGCAGCGAATCTCATGACGACCGCTGCGCTAATGTGATCACACTTTTTGAGCGTGTGATCACAAAATTCGGAATATGCGCTAAATTCCCCACCCTGCGACAACTTACCCGTTTACGTCGCGCTAAGCATCGGTCGAATAGGCAGGAACCTGCACCACCACACGGGACCGATCTGTCATGAACATCCACGAATATCAGGCCAAAGCCCTTTTGCGCAGCTACGGGGCTCCGGTCTCGGACGGACGCGTTGTTTTGCGCGCGGAAGAGGCGAAAACCGCCGCCGGTGCCCTCGACGGCCCGATGTGGGTGGTCAAGGCGCAGATCCACGCCGGTGGTCGCGGCAAGGGCGCGTTCAAAGAGGCTGACGCGGGCGAGAAAGGCGGCGTGCGCCTGACCAAGTCGGTGGAAGAAGCCGCCGAAGAGGCGAAAAAGATGCTGGGCCGCACTCTGGTCACCCACCAGACGGGCCCCGCGGGCAAGCAAGTGAACCGGATCTATATCGAGGATGGCTCAGGCATCGAGACCGAGATGTACCTGGCCCTGCTGGTCGACCGTGTGACCAGCCGGATATCCTTTGTCTGCTCGACCGAGGGCGGCATGGACATCGAAGAGGTCGCCGCCGAAACACCCGAAAAAATCCTGAGCTTCTCCGTTGATCCCGCGACAGGGTATCAGGCCTATCACGGCCGCCGCATCGCCTTCATGCTGGGTCTGGAAGGCAAGCAGGTGAAACAATGCGTGGGCCTCATGAGCCTGCTCTACAAGGCGTTCACCGAAAAAGACATGGAGATGCTCGAGATCAACCCGCTGATCGTCACCGACAGCGGCGATCTCAAGGTGCTCGACGCCAAGGTCAGCTTTGACGGGAACGCCATCTACCGCCACGCCGACATCAACGAACTGCGCGACGAGACCGAGGAAGACCCCAAGGAGCTTGCCGCGTCGAAATACGACCTGAACTATATCGCGCTGGATGGCGAGATCGGATGCATGGTGAACGGCGCGGGTCTGGCCATGGCGACGATGGACATCATCAAGCTTTACGGGGCCGAGCCTGCCAACTTCCTCGACGTCGGCGGCGGCGCGACCAAGGAAAAGGTGACCGAGGCGTTCAAGATCATCACCTCAGATCCAAACGTCAAAGGCATCCTCGTGAACATCTTCGGCGGCATCATGCGCTGCGATGTCATCGCCGAAGGTGTGGTGGCCGCGGTCAAGGAAGTGGGCCTGCAAGTGCCGCTCGTCGTCCGGCTCGAAGGCACGAACGTGCAGCAGGGCAAGGACATCATCAACACGTCCGGCCTGGACGTCATCGCCGCCGATGACCTCAAGGACGGCGCGCAGAAGATTGTGCAGGCCGTGAAGGGCTAGGACGACATGGGACGCCTCATGCAGACGACGCTTTGTGCGGTGCGTGTGATCTTTGCGCGGGCACGCAGTGCGGCGTCCCGGTTCCCCGCCCTTTGTCCTTCGCATGTAATATCGGGCGGTATGGCGATGTCAGATCCCGCTGGGATCGTTGCGGGTTTGATCACCTTGGCACCCATGCCCCGCAACGCGCTCGCGCGCATCGCCGCCCGTGACAGGGTGTTGCCGATGCCTCAGCGACACGGGGTGTCAGGGGTCATGATCGAAACCGCAGGCGCGTTTGCCATCGTCGGTGACGTTCGCCCAAGCGCCCGTGTGACCCGAATGGCGGGTCAGCGGCCATGACACACAAGAACAGAAGAGACCTCTGGGGGGAGCAGTGACATGAGAACAACGATATTGGCGGCCATCGCCGTGATCAGCCTCGCGGCATGCGAAAGCCCGATCACCAACGCAACGGGCCCGACCGGGCCGGAACTGCCGCCGCTGGGCCTCGGCGCCACGGCTGTCTGGCTGGAGCAGCGCGAGGCGCTGGTGGCACCGCGCCCAGTGTCGCAGGACATCCCCACATCGCAGATCCGCGCCGTGGCCTCCGGCCAGATCAGCGCGCAGCAGGCGTCGGCCAGCAGCACGACCGTGCCGGAGCGCTCCCGCCCAACCACACGCGGCGCGCGTGCAGTGCAGGCCTTTGCCGATGTGTGCGTGGCATCGATCTCTGACCTCGCGGGTATCGAAAGCCGTATGCGCGCCGTCAACATCCGCGATTTTGACGAACCCGCACAGGTCAGTTCAGACAACACCGGCGCACGGCTGCTGATCGGCGGGATCGATGATGGCCCGATACGGGTTCTCGTCG
>JBCBHM010000076.1:0-11534 GCA_038525585.1 Pseudomonadota bacterium | reverse complement strand
CGCTTCTGGTGCATCCACATGTAGCGGACGTCGAACGTGCAGTTGAACCCGGTGGTGCCGGCGCAGATCACGACCATCCCGCCCTTCTTGCAGACGAAGGTCGAGATCGGGAACGTGCTTTCGCCCGGGTGTTCGAACACCATGTCGACATTCACACCCTTGCCGGTGATGTCCCAGATCGCCTTGCCAAACTTGCGCGCTTCCTTGAACCACTCGGCATATTCCGGCGTGTTGACTGTGGGCAGCTGACCCCAGCAGTTGAAGTCCTTGCGGTTCAGCACGCCCTTGGCGCCCAGATCCATGACAAAGTCACGCTTGCTTTCGTCGCTGATCACGCCGATGGCGTTCGCGCCCGCCGTGTTGATCAGCTGGATCGCGTAGGAGCCCAGACCACCCGACGCGCCCCACACCAGGACGTTTTGGCCCGGCTTGAGGTCATGCGGTTCGTGGCCGAACAGCATCCGGTACGCGGTGGCGAGGGTCAGCGTGTAGCACGCGCTTTCTTCCCAGGTCAGGTGCTTGGGCCGTGGCATCAACTGCTGCGCCTGCACGTTGGTGAACTGGGCAAAGGAGCCGTCAGGCGTCTCGTAGCCCCAGATGCGCTGGCTGGGCGAATACATCGGGTCGCCGCCGTTGCAGTGCTCATCATCGCCATCGTCCTGGTTGCAGTGGATCACGACCTCATCACCCACCTTCCAGCGCTTGACCTTGTCGCCCACGGCCCAAACGATGCCCGCCGCGTCGGACCCGGCAATGTGGTAGGGCTGTTTGTGCCCGTCAAAGGGGCTGATCGGCTGACCCAGAGCGGCCCACACGCCGTTGTAGTTCACGCCCGCGGCCATCACGAGCACCAGCACCTCATGGCTATCCAGCGTCGGCACGTCGACCACTTCGAGCTGCATCGCCGTGTCGGGCTCGCCATGCCGTTCGCGGCGGATCGCCCACGCATACATCTGCTTGGGCACATAGCCCATGGGCGGGATCTCTCCCATCTCGTAGAGGTCTTTTTCGGGCGCGTCGTAGGACGCGATGCTGGTGTCGAGTGCCATTGAAGCCTCCATAGCCATGATGTTTCCGCCGCAGCGCAGAATCGATGCGGTGTTTGCCGTGGATATGGGCCAAAACGAAATAAAGCAACCTCAGAAAGTCTGATTTTGTAATTTTATGACTTTGCGGGCGCAGCATTCTCCGGTTCAGTGGCAAGCTGGATCGAGTTGGCATAGTACTGCACAAGCGGTCGTTCGGCCGCGACGATCGCCCAGCCTGCGCCATCGTCGGCTATCATCCCGCGCCGCGCCATCTGTATCTGCGCGGCATCCACAAACTCCGCAAAACTGTCCCGGGACAGCTGCGGCCGTGTTCCGATTGTGCGGGCAAACAGGACGGCGGCCTGCTCGTGGATCACGTCTGTGCTCACGGGATCTTCCGCATGCAGGAACAGATGCGACAGCAGCGGCACGCCGAACACGGGCATCGACTGTTCGACCCGGTCCTTGAGCGCGGCGGCCAGATCCTCGACCGATGTGCATCCCGGCTCGGCCCGCAACGACAGGGGCCGGCCAAAGCTGACGCTCGCGGCACCAAAGCCCATATGCACCCCGCGCAACCGCTTCCAGAACATCTTGATCACAAAGCCCATGACCACCGATATGCGTGCGGGAAAGCGGCGATCCCCGCGCTGGTGTGCGGCGATCAGCACGCGGTCTTCGAGGATGCGGTCATAGTTGATGGCCACAGGGACAAACACGATATCCCGCCCATCCGCGTCATACGCGTCGATCACATAGGACAGCAGGCCCATCTTGAACGGCTTGAGCGTGCCATCCACGCTCAGCCCCCCTTCGGGAAAGATCGCCTGTGTCACGCCCCCTTCGGTCGCAAGCTGCACATAACGCGCCAACACCTTGCGGTAGAGCGCGCCGCGCGATTTCCGGCGGATAAAATACGCCCCCATGGACTTGATCAGACGGCTCAGCGGCCAGACCCGCGCCCATTCTCCCACCGCATAGCTGAGCGCGGAGGCGCGCGCCGCCAGATAGGTGACCAGAACATAGTCCATGTTGCTGCGGTGGTTCATGACAAAAATGACCGTCGCATCATTCGGTATGTCCTTGAGATGCGCGGTGTTCTGGGTCGCGGTGTGCACAGTATAAAGCGCATTGGCGAGCCAGCGCGCCGCCCGGATGCCAAAACCGAAATAGGCAAAGGCGGAAAAGCTCGGCACGATCTCGCGGGCGTAGCGCCGGGCCTTTTCGAACGCGACATCCTCGCGCACATCTTCGGCCCGGGCATGCTCGACAATGGCCTGGCTCACCTCGGGGTCGTAGATCAGCCGCTGGATCATGTCCTGGCGGCGCGCCAGCTTGAACGGCTCGATCGGAACGGTCAGTCGTTCGTTGAGGCGCGCAACGGCGCGCTCGAGGCGCCGCCGCAAAAACCAGCGCACCGAGGGAAACAGGAAATGCGAGGCAAAGGTGACCGCGGCAAACAGCACGATCAGCACGAAAAACCACAGCGGAAGTTCAACCGTTTGCCACATCCGTCAACTCTCGCAGGCGTATGGGTGCGGGACAACACGTAACTTCGCACTGGCGGGGAACGCGTCACAGACGCAAAGTGGCACAATGTATAGCAGCGACAGTTTCTTTACGCTCAGCGTGGCCGGCCAGATCGGCCTTTTGCTGGTGTCCGTGTGCATGGCCGTCATGACGTTGGGATTCACCCGGTTGTTGACCTTTCACCGGCCCTACGTCCTGCGCCCTTTCATCTGGGGCGTGGTCTTCATCAGTTTCATTTGGCTGTCGCCGCAGGGCTACTACACCTATTACCGGCTGATCTTTGATGGGTTGCCCGCGCAATCGGTGATCCAGGCGCCCCCCCGCCCCGAAGAGCTGTGGGCCTATCTGAGCTTTTCCGGTGACGCGACCCTGTCGGCGCATGCCATCGGCGTTCTGGGCTGGCTGACACTCGTCGTCGCGATGTTGCCACGGCGCAAGCGACCACCCGCCACGGACGCGTAACGCCCAAGCTGTGCAAGCGCGGCAGAAATGCCGCGACGCAGCGGATTGACGGCGACCTAATATTTCGCCTATGACCTCACTGACGTAATTTTCTTGCTCAGACGATTCACGAGGCCGCCATGACCCAGAAAGACCGCCCCTGGCTGATCCGCACCTATGCGGGCCACTCGACGGCTGCCGCATCCAACGCGCTTTACCGTGCGAACCTGGCCAAGGGTCAAACAGGGCTCAGCGTGGCGTTCGACCTGCCGACGCAAACGGGTTACGACAGTGACCACGTCCTGGCCAGAGGTGAGGTGGGCAAGGTCGGCGTCCCCGTGGCGCATCTGGGGGATATGCGCACCCTGTTCGACGACATTCCGCTGGAACAGATGAACACGTCGATGACGATCAATGCGACGGCCCCGTGGCTCTTGGCACTCTATATTGCCGTGGCCGAGGAACAGGGGGCGGATGTGTCGGCCTTGCAAGGCACGGTGCAAAACGACCTGATCAAGGAATATCTGAGCCGGGGCACATATATATGCCCGCCCGAACCCAGCCTGCGCATGATCGCGGATGTGGCCGAATATTGCTATTCCAACTTGCCGAAATGGAACCCGATGAACGTGTGTTCCTATCACCTGCAAGAGGCGGGTGCGACGCCGGAACAGGAATTGGCCTTTGCGCTCGCCACGGCCACAGCGGTGCTGGATGCGCTGAAACCCAGAATTGCGCCGGAGGATTTTCCAGCGGTCGTAGGCCGCATTTCCTTCTTTGTGAATGCGGGGATCCGGTTTGTGACCGAGATGTGCAAAATGCGCGCCTTTGTCGATCTGTGGGACGAGATTTGCGAAACCCGCTATGGCGTGACCGACCCGAAATTCCGCCGTTTCCGCTATGGCGTGCAGGTCAATTCGCTGGGGCTGACGGAACAGCAGCCGGAAAACAACGTCTACCGTATTCTGATTGAAATGCTGGCCGTCACCCTGTCGAAAAAGGCGCGGGCGCGTGCCGTGCAGTTGCCCGCCTGGAACGAGGCACTGGGCCTGCCCCGCCCTTGGGATCAGCAATGGTCGATGCGGATGCAGCAGATCATGGCCTATGAAACGGACCTTTTGGAATTCGACGACCTCTTTGACGGCAATCCAACGGTGGACGCAAAAGTCGAAGCGCTGAAAGACGGCGCGCGCCACGAATTGGCGAGCCTCGATGCGATGGGCGGTGCGATTGCTGCCATTGATTATATGAAAGGCCAATTGGTGCAATCCAATGCGGACCGGTTGGGCCGCATCGAAAAGGGTGAAACTGTCGTCGTGGGCGTGAACAAGTATCAGGCCGGCGAAGCGTCGCCCCTGATGACCGGCGACGGCGGCATCATGGTTGTGGACCCTGCGGTCGAAGCGGACCAGATTGCGCGTCTGGACGCCTGGCGTGCCGCGCGCGACGCTGCAGCTGTGACGGATGCGCTTGCCGAGCTGCGCGCCGCCGCGACGGCGGGCGAGAATGTCATGCCCGCCTCGATCGCCTGTGCGCGTGCCGGTGTCACGACGGGTGAATGGGCCGCCCAGATGCGCAGCATCCACGGCGAATATCGTGGCCCCACAGGCGTTTCCGCCGGACGGTCGAACCAGACCGAAGGCCTGGATGATTTGCGTGACGCGGTGGATGCGGTGAGCGATCGCCTGGGGCGTCGCCTGAAGTTTCTCGTGGGCAAACCCGGCCTTGATGGTCATTCCAATGGGGCCGAACAGATTGCAGTGCGGGCCCGGGATTGCGGCATGGACATCGCTTATGAAGGTATCCGCCTCACGCCCGAAGAAATCGTGACCGCCGCACGCCAGGACGAGGCCCACGTGGTGGGCCTGTCCATTCTGTCGGGCAGCCACATCCCCCTGGTCGAGGATCTGATGCAACGCATGCAGGCAGCGGGCCTCGCGCACGTCCCGGTCATCGTGGGTGGGATCATCCCGGACGAGGACGCGCAACGCCTGCGCGCCTTTGGTGTGGCGCGGGTCTATACACCCAAAGACTTTGAATTGAATACAATCATGATGGACATTGTCACGCTGGTTGACCCAGCGGCAGTTGCAGCGGAATAAACGCAAACTCGAAACAGAACCAAACTGTTTAGTTCCCGCGTGGGTATTAACCTTTTCGCGCCAAAGTTGGCCGATGGGCATAATTTTGCCTATCTGACACAAATTCCAGTCAGCCAAACCATTGCAATTAACGCATTTCTTCCCCTATTGCTCGAAAACCACTCAGAATTAGGGACGAAATAATGGCGAAGAATCTCGAAAAGATGTCGCACCAAGAGCTTGAAAAACTCCGGTTGGATATAGATGCTGCTCTCGTGGCTGCAAAGAAACGAGATAAAAAAGAAGCACGTAAAGCGGCCGAAGCAGCGGCGGCTGACTATGGCTTTACGCTTGCGGAATTGATGGGCAGCACCACAGCGAAATCATCTGTCAAAGGCGGCGTCGCGAAATACGTAAACCCGGATAACCCATCGCAAACCTGGACCGGCAAAGGCCGCCAACCGCAATGGTATAAAGACGCGGTTGCCGCGGGCACTGATCCCGCAACGCTTGAGGTCTGATCCCCGGTCAGGCTAGCTGTCGCTCAACACCACACTCAGGAGAGCGACATGACCGTACATATCGGGGCAGCGCCCGGCCAAATCGCAGACACAGTCTTGATGCCGGGCGACCCTTACCGCGCCCGTTGGGCCGCAGAGACATTTCTTGACGGTGCAGAGCTGGTCAACGAGGTGCGCGGTATGCTTGGCTATACGGGAACCTGGCGCGGCCACCGGGTCACGATCCAGGGTTCCGGTATGGGGATGCCGTCGCTGTCGATCTACGCAAATGAATTGATGTCCGAATACGGCGCACAAACGCTGATCCGGATCGGGTCCTGCGGTGGCATGCAGCCACATGTCGGTATTCGTGATGTCATCATCGCGATGACGGCGTCGACCATAACGTCCCCGTCGTCGGGCATCTTTCGCGAACTCAATTACGCGCCCTGCGCGGATTTCGGGCTGCTCAGGGCCGCCGTGGCGGCGGCAGAGGCCAGAGACACGAAAACGCATGTGGGCGGTATTTACTCATCCGATGTGTTTTACGCCGAACGGACCGACCTTGATGAGCAGATGGTCCGGCACGGTATTCTTGGCGTCGAAATGGAAGCGGCGGAACTATATACCCTCGCCGCCCGTCACGGACGGCGCGCATTGGCGGTCTTGACGGTCAGTGACCATTTGCAGACGGGTGAGGCGCTGCCATCCGAAGATCGCGAGCGCAGTTTCGGCGACATGGTGGAGATCGCGCTGGAGGCCGCGTTCGCTTAGACCGTGTCGCGCTGACCCGCGGGTCGGCGCCCCATGTCTGATCGGCCCTTCGGGGAGGATTTTTTGAGGACAAAGACGAGCAGGCGCGCGCCTTACGTGAGGCCGTGGGTTCGGTTGTAGCCGTTTCTGGGTGGAGTTTCCCAGCCTGTCAGGCTGCCGGGCGGTGGCGCGAACACTTCGATTTTCAACGGATAACACGCGGCCGCGTCCGACGTATGTGTGGATCCACAATCGCCGCCGGGGCACGCGCTCAACGCGCCGAGAAGATCGATTTCGGCAAAGAACTCGATGTAGTCACCGGGGCGGACCGGGCTGGCCTTCATGAAATACTGCCCCGTGTCGCGGGTAAATCCGGTGCACATAAAAACGTTCAGCACATCATGCACATACGGTTCTGCATGTTCTGCAGTCTGGCCCGTATGGTTGGCCAGTGCGCGGATCAGGTTCGAATGGCAGCAATGATGGTAATGCCCGCCTTGCAGCAGGTTCCCCGTGTAGGGGTCACACCGGGTGCCGATGACGTCATGCACACCGCCGCCGAACGCGTCGAACCCGTACCAATCCAGCGTGTCTGACGTGATCGTCGCCATGGGGCGCAAGTTGGGAAAGCTGCTCCAGAGCCGATCACCGGTGCTGACGTGGGTTCCGTGCAAGGCGCGGGTCTTGCCGGAATAAAACCGCTCGGAGAGGTCGTGCAGGTTCCAGAGATTGAGGTCGCCCACCTGCGGGCCCTCAATGCTTGTGATGCGAAAAAAGTGGCCTGCAGGCACCTCGAAACAGGCGGCCTCGCGCGGAGCTGCGATGGTTTCCGAAACGTTGGTGGCGGTGGTTCGGGCCGCTCCGTAGAGCGCCAGATCCGGTTGCGGCAAGGTATCGGGTGGATAGCAAATCACCGGCGCAACAGCGCGCCGCGCATCTGCGTCTGCGGGCTTGGTCATCCGGGATCCTTTTGGCTGGGAGAGATGCGCGTCTTTTTCCGGAGTTTAATTCCAAAACGCGACATCGCAACCGCAC
This sequence comes from Pseudomonadota bacterium, assembly GCA_038525585.1. Lineage (GTDB taxonomy): Bacteria > Pseudomonadota > Alphaproteobacteria > Rhodobacterales > Rhodobacteraceae > Tateyamaria. The sequence continues at coordinate 4,166 of JBCBHM010000076.1, read as the reverse complement.
CACATCGTTTCGCATTTGTTGGAACAAGAATCTCAAACGTGGCCGCCGCTGTGTCGAGCATGGGCGCCACCCGCCAGCGTCGGCCATCGCGATCCAGCTAGTGGTTGAGCGGCGACAGCAGGAGTTGCCGTGGATGGTGGCATCAACGCGCATCTCAGCGATGCGGCACCGAACTGAATACGCCGCTGTGCGCACGGGCCGGGTCCACCCCAGCCCGCGCCTTTGTCATGCGCAGGCGCGCTGCCGCTCACACGGTGCGTTCGACCATCATCTTTTTGATGTTCGCGATGGCCTCGGCCGGGTTGAGACCTTTGGGGCAGGTCTTGGCGCAATTCATGATCGTGTGACAGCGGTACAGCTTGAACGGATCCTCGAGGTCGTCCAACCGCTCACCCGTCGCCTCGTCCCGGCTGTCGATGATCCAGCGGTAGGCGTGCAATAGCGCTGCTGGCCCGAGGTAGCGGTCGCCGTTCCACCAGTAGCTGGGGCAGGATGTCGAACAGGACGCGCACATGACGCATTCATAGAGCCCGTCGAGTTTCTTGCGATCCTCAATCGATTGCCGCCACTCCTTGGCGGGCCGGTTTGTCTTGGTCTCGAGCCATGGCATGATGCTGGCGTGCTGCGCGTAGAAATGCGTCAGGTCGGGGATCAGATCCTTGACCACGGGCATGTGCGGCAGGGGGTAGATTTTCACGTCGCCCTTCACCTCGTCCATGCCGTAGATACACGCCAACGTGTTGATGCCGTCGATGTTCATGGCACAAGACCCGCAGATGCCTTCGCGGCAGGAGCGGCGGAAGGTCAGCGTCGGGTCGATCTCGTTTTTGATCTTGATCAGCGCATCAAGGATCATCGGCCCGCACGTGTCCACATCGACAAAGTACGTGTCCACTTGCGGGTTTTTGCCGTCATCGGGGTTCCAGCGATAGATGCTGAACTTGCGCAGGTTCGTTGCGCCCTCGGGTTTCGGCCAGGTCTTGCCGGTTGTGATGCGGCTGTTTTTGGGAAGTGTCAGTTGGACCATTTTGGGTCTCCTTTCACGCGGTGAGCAGGGTCAGGCCTGCCCGGGTGACGCAAGTTTGGGTTTCGGGGCGCTGGAGCACGGATGTCACCAGCGCGACTGTGGTTTCCGAGACGCCGATCACGGCGTCCTTGGCGAATTCACCGATCTCGCGCGCCGTGGCGTTGTCGATCACGCAATCGGTAAAGGGCGTGACAGCCTGTTGCGGCACCGCCGGAAAGCGGGTCGTGAGCGTTTCGGCCACCGCCGCCTTGGCACTGCGGTGGGCGACGTCATCGACGGCCTGGGTCGCCTCGGCGCAGGCGGTGAGGGCCAGCAGGGGGACAAGCGCACGGATCATGATGCGGCCCACCGCGTAAACAGCACATCCATATGCCGCGGCTTTGACCGCTTGGTCGGGCCGTCGGCCACGGCCAGAACATCCCGCATCTCGAGCCCATGCGCAGCCAGGGTTGCAATGACCGCAGATGGCGGCGCGACGCCGTCGAAGCGGTGGGTGAGCGACAGCTCGAGGATGACGAATTCCGTTTGCTTCAGCGTTTCGGTCGCACCGGCCAGCACCTGCGCCTCGAACCCTTCGGTGTCGATCTTGATGCCAAACGGGGCGATATGACCCTCCGCAAGGCTGTCAAGTGTGACGACGGGCACGTCACGTGTTTCGGTGTCGGTAAAGGTTTTGACGAGCGTGTCCTGTCTGTCGAGCAGGCTGGCCATGTCCCCCCCTTTGCCGGGTTTCGTCTCGGGGATCTTGAGGGTCAGCTGCCCCGGTTCTGCCCCAAGCGCCACCACATGGAAATCGCCCTTGGCGGGACGTGGCCCGGGCAGATCCCCCTGTGGATCGACCAGAACGAAATGCGCCTCTGGGAAGCTGTCGTATAGCCACGGCGTGCCGTTGAAAACGCCCACGTCAAATATCGTCGCAGCCTCAAAACCGTAATGCCGCAAGTAGAACGGCCGCATCTTGTGGGGATGGATCACCAACCCCTCCTTGCGCGCCAGTTTTCTGAGCTCACCCAACATGGGCGGTCTCAGACCCGCTGCCGAAGCGGGCGCCGACGTGCTGTGGACCGCGCGCACACGAAGCTTAGTAGACCCGCGCCTTGGGCGCGATTTTCTTGAGGTCGATGCCGCCATCATTGTGGCTGGTCAGCGGCTGGGTGATCACGCCGCGATAGCCGAGCGAGGCCGCGTTGCCTTTGAACCACACGAGGCTGTGCTTGCGCCAGTTCTCGTCGTCACGGTCCGGGTAATCCTCGTGCGCATGCGCGCCGCGGCTTTCCTTGCGGGCGGCAGCGGCGGTGATCGTGGCCACGGCGTTGGGCATAAGGTTGGTCAGCTCGAGCGTCTCCATCAGGTCGGAGTTCCACACCAGCGAGGTGTCGGAGACCTTGAGATCGTCGAGCTTGCCGGCGACACCCTTCATCTTCTCCTCGCCCTCGGCCAATGTGGCGTTGGTGCGGAAGACGGCCGCGTCCTGTTGCATGGTGCGCTGCATCTCGAGGCGCAATTCGGCCGTGGGCACGTGGCCCTTGGCATAGCGCAGACCGTCAAAGCGCGAGAATGCCGCCTCGATCGACCGTTGGCTGGGCGTGGGCACGGGCGCGGCGGCATCCACCACTTCGCGTGCGCGGATCGCCGCGGCACGGCCAAAGACCACAAGGTCGATCAGCGAGTTGGAGCCCAGACGGTTGGCACCATGGACGGAGGCACAGCCCGCCTCGCCCACGGCCATGAGGCCGGGTGAGACGTTGTGCGGATTGTCCTTGGTCGGTGCCAGCACCTCGCCCCAATAATTCGTCGGGATACCGCCCATGTTGTAGTGCACGGTGGGCAGGACGGGGATCGGCTCTTTGGTCAGGTCGACACCGGCAAAGATGCGCGCGCTTTCAGAGATGCCGGGCAGTCGTTCGGCAAGTGTCTCGGGCGGCAGGTGATTGAGGTGCAGGTGGATGTGATCGCCATCGGCCCCTACCCCACGCCCCTCGCGGATCTCCATGGTCATGCAGCGGGACACGACATCGCGGGACGCGAGGTCCTTGTAGGTCGGCGCATAGCGCTCCATGAACCGCTCGCCTTCGGAGTTGGTGAGGTAACCGCCCTCGCCCCGCGCGCCTTCGGTGATCAGGCAGCCCGAACCGTAGATGCCGGTGGGGTGGAATTGCACGAACTCCATGTCCTGCAACGGCAGACCGGCCCGTGCGGTCATGCCGCCACCGTCGCCGGTGCAGGTATGGGCGGATGTGGCGGAGAAGTAGGCACGCCCATAACCACCCGTCGCCAGCACAACCATTTTGGCCGAAAACAGGTGCATCGTGCCATCATCGAGCTTCCAGCACAGCACGCCCTGGCACACGCCATCGTCGGACATGATCAGGTCGATGGCGAAGTATTCGATGTAGAATTCGGCATTGTTCTTCAGCGACTGCCCATAGAGCGTGTGCAGGATCGCGTGGCCGGTCCGGTCGGCGGCGGCGCAGGTGCGTTGCACCGGCGGGCCTTCGCCAAATTCGGTGGTGTGGCCGCCAAAGGGACGCTGGTAAATCTTGCCCTCTTCGGTGCGGGAAAACGGCACGCCGTAGTGTTCCAGCTCGTAGACCGCCTTGGGCGCTTCGCGGGCGAGGTATTCCATCGCATCGGTGTCACCCAGCCAGTCGGACCCCTTGACCGTGTCGTACATGTGCCACTGCCAATTGTCGGGCCCCATGTTGGACAGGGACGCGGCGATGCCACCCTGCGCCGCCACGGTGTGCGAGCGGGTCGGAAACACCTTGGTCACGCAGGCGGTGCGCAACCCCTGTTCCGCCATGCCGAGGGTTGCACGCAGGCCAGCGCCGCCAGCGCCCACCACCACGACGTCGTATTCATGTGTCTCATAGTCATAAGCAGCCATGGACTTGCCTCCCTCGGCTCTCAAAGCATCGTGATGTGCACGTGCCCCGTCAGTTTACAGCGCGATCCGTGCGATGGCAAAAAGGCCGGTCGCCGCCGCGGCATAGCTCAGGCAGATCATGGCGAGGATCGCCACTTTCTGCGCTGTTCCGTGAACGTAGTCTTCGATCAGCACCTGCACACCGTCTTTGAAGTGCATCATTGTCACAGCAATGGTCAGCGCCGCCACAATCGCCGGGAAGGGCCGCGCAAA
>JBCBHM010000075.1:0-11781 GCA_038525585.1 Pseudomonadota bacterium | reverse complement strand
CTGCCCGACAAGGAAAGCGGCAATTTCGCGACCCTCAACACCAACGGCACCGGTGCCTTCCGGGTCACCACGCGGGAGCCGGGATTGCGCACCGTGTTGGAACCCTTTGAGGGATGGTGGGACGAGGCCACGCATAACATCACGCGGGCCGAGCTGACGCCGATCCAGAACTCCGCCACTGCGGTCGCGGCCCTGCTGTCGGGCGATGTGGACCTGATCAACCCGGTGCCGATCCAGGACGCAGCACGGCTGGCGGGCAGCGATGGCGTGCAGGTGATCCAGGGGATCGAGGCGCGGGTGATCATGCTGGGCTTTCCGCACGAGGCGGAGGCGCTGAAATTCTCGTCAGACACGGCAGGCGAAAATCCATTCTCGGACGTGCGGGTCCGGCAAGCGGTGGCGCACGCGATCAATGTGCCCGCGATCCTGCAGACGATCATGCGGGGCAATGCCGAACCGGCCAGCCAGTTGGTGAGCCCGGCGATGCGGGGCTATTCCACGACCCTCGCCGACCGGCCCACGTTCGACCCCGACCAGGCCCGCGCCTTGCTCGCCGAGGCGGGTTATGCGGACGGTTTCTCGTTCGGGCTGAAATGCCCCAATGATCGCTACCTCAACGATGAGGCGGTCTGTCAGGCGGTGACGGGCATGCTGGCGCAGGTGGGGATCACGGCCGTGCTGGATGCGATGCCGGTCCAGAATTACTGGCCGGAGCTGCGGGCCGACAATTATGACATGTACCTGCTGGGCTGGTCCCCCGGCACGTTTGACGCCGAGCATCCCATCCGGTTCCTGGCCTCCACCCCCAATGAGGAGAAGAAGCTGGGGAGCTGGAATTTCGGGGGGTATTCCAACGCCCGCGTGGATGAGTTGCTGCCCCGGATCCAGTCGGAAATTGACGACAGTGAGCGGCAGGCGATGCTGGATGAGGTGACGGGGATCCTGCAGGACGAGGTGGCTTATGTGCCCCTTTACGTGCAGCCCTTGGTGTGGGGGGCGGCCTCGAATATCGCGCTGACCCAGCGGCCCGACAACTTCTTTATCCTGCGGTGGGTGACTGTGAACTGATCGGGCGCCCCCGCGCCGGGGGCAAAGCCGCCCCCAGCACCGGTCGCACGATACATCAGGATTTTGCCGCGGACACCGCCCACGTGTGAACGGCTGAAAACCCTATCCCGCCGGCCGCTATTCGGTCGCTTAATCGGGGCCAAGGGGACGGCCGAAGGCCAAGGCAGCGGTCACGGGGTTGAAATACTCGGTCATCTCGACGATCTGGCCCCCTTCGAAGTCGACGCGCCAGACGTAGAGGTTGCGGTAGGTCCGCCCGTCGGCCAGCACCATATCCCCCCGGTTCTGGACAAATGCCGTATCGCCGGCCGCCGATACGGTGATGTCAGTGTCGACAAAGGCGACCTGCGGGATCAGCTGGCGCGCCCCCTCGAAATACCCCATCACGGCGGCCTTGCCGTCAAAGACGCGCTGAGCTGCAGGCGTCGTGTCGCCGCTGGCGGTATAGGCAATCGTATTGACCACATCATCGGCCATGAGGGACGACACGGTATCCAGGTCCCCCTGCTCGAGCGCGGTGAAGAGCGTCTGGACCTGCGCGGTCGTACGAGCAGGATCGGCCAGGGCCGCTGTGGCGGTGGCGCCAAGCAAAGCGAGGGTGGAGAGGAACATGCGCATGGGGCTGCCTTTCTGTTGAACCGGATCTGTGAGCCTTTAGATCGGGTGACAGCACGCATTATCCAGACTATCAGATGATAAGTTTGATAGAGGCAGACTATCGATGAGCCAGCTGGACTTGGCCGATTACCACGCGATCATCGCGATCTTCACCCATCGGCACTTTGGCCGCGCGGCCGAGCATCTGGGCGTCAGCCAGCCATCGCTGACCTCGCGGCTGAAGCGGATGGAGGACCGGTTCGGCGCGCGTTTTTTCGACCGGGACCGCCGGGGGGTGGAACCCACGGCGGTGGGCCTTGCGCTGTTCGATGCCGCGCAGGACGTCATCGCATCGGCGCAGACGGCCGAGCGGACGGCCCGCGACGCCGTCGAAGGGCGCGGACAGATCGTGCGCGTCGGGTTCACCCAGATCGTCGCGCAGACCGTGCTGGTGGATGCGCTGCGCGCCATCCGTCTGCGCCATCCAAAGCTGCGGTTGCAGCTGACCGAGGCATCGACGGCGCAGCTGGAACGGGGGCTGGAGGCGCGGACGCTCGACATCGCGTTCCTGCATCCGCCGGTACAGACACCGGGGCTGCGCCAGCGTGTGGTGCACGACTGCACCGGGCTGCGGCTGCGGTTCGGCCCCGAAGACGGTCAGACGAGCATGATCGGCTATCCCAACCGGGAGGCGCCGGTTTTGATGACGGCGCTGGCCGATGCGGCGGGCGACGGTGACGCCTTTGCCAGTGTCGCCGATACGGTTCTGGGTGCGGTGGTGCTTGCCCGCGCGGGGTTTGGCGAGGCGATCATTCCGGGCGGCTATGACCATCCCCTGATCGCATCAGCCGAGGTGCTGCGGCGTAAGCCGCTGGACCTCACCTTGCAGACCGCGGTGGCGGCGCGAGCAACGGACAGGCGCCCGATCATTGCGGAGCTGTTCGATGTGGCCGTGTCTCAAGCCGCCTGAGCGGTGGGGGCCATTATGGGTTGCGCCCACCCTACACAGGCAGGTCGGGTTTGACCGCGGTGCCCATGTAGAGGACGGCGCGCAGCGGCAGGGGGCCAAAGGTCAGATCGCCGCGACGGTTGAGGCCCCGGGGGCCAAGGCCCGTCATCGGGCCGGGGGCGAGCCCTGCGCCCGTCATGGCGCGGGTCAGTTCGGACGGGCGGATGAACATGGCCGGGTCATGCGTGCCCTTGGGCAGAAGGCGCAGGATATCCTCGGCCACGGTGATCGTGGCGAGCCGCGCGATGGGGTTCCGGTTGATCGTATCGAACAGGAACATGCCGCCGGGTTTCAGCACGCGCGCGACCTCGTGCAGCACCTGATCGAGGTCCTGCACATGCTCGAGCACATCCACGCAGACCACCGCGTCCTGAGACGCACTGTCGTAGGGTAACGCCTCACCCACGCCGACGTCGTAGCGGATATCGCGGCCCTCTTGGGCTGCGTGCGCGCGCGCCGCCTCGATCGCCTGTGCGGCGGGGTCGATGCCTGTGACCTGCGCGCCGCGGTCGTCCAGTGCCTCGGCCATGAACCCGCCTGCGCAGCCCAGATCGAGCACTGCCTTGCCTGCCCAGTCGATGTGCCGGTCAAAGTATTTCAGCCGCCCCGGCACGAGGTTTTTCAGCGTGCGGACCCAGCGGATGTCATCCGACCACCACTGCGCCGCGACGTCATCGTAGATGGCGAGGTTGTTGCGCTGGGTGTCAGGCATCGGGGCTTCCTTTGGGCAGGGGCAGCGCATAGGGCACGGCGCGTTTGTACCGGTCGAACCGGTCGCCATAGCGCTGTTGAAACCGCCGTTCCTTGAGTTTGGGGGCCGCGAGGCAATAGGCGGTCAGCGTGAGCGCCAGCGCCAGCTGGTCCGGTGTCCAAGTGGGCACAGTCCAGAGCGTCAGGGCGAAGGCCACGTAGATCGGCTGGCGGATCACACGAAAGAGGCCACCAGTGGGCATGTCGGGAAAGCGCGGTTTGGCGTTTTTCATCAGGGACATCCAGCCAAGCGCGCCCGATTGCACCTCGGCGCCCGCGTCCCAGCTGGCCTTGATCAGCAGCAGCCATGACAGGGTGTAGAGGCTGGTGGTGAGGATGAGGGCGGGGCCGGTTGCCTGCCACCAGATGATGCCGCTGGGGGTCCAGAGCGCAAAGAGTGCCAGCAGTTGGACCGAGGCGATGATGGCGTAGGTCGTGGTGCTCAGCGTGCCCCCGTGCGGGCCGGGGATGACGCGGGCAAGCCAGCGGCCCCCGGGGCCGGTCAGCAGGACCGAGTGGACCAGCGGGAATTGCAGCACGAGCGCAGCATTGGTGAGGCCAGCCCAGGGCCAGGGCACGGTGCCGAAGCTGCGGCTCATCCCAAAGAACATCGCGGCGATCATGGCAAGAACGGCCAAGGCAAAGATCAGGTGCACCACCGCGCCAAAGCTCAGGGCCAGGACGATGCGCCCTGGACCGGGCGGCGGGGTGAGCGCGCCCAGCAGGAGCGCCTTGATACGGGTGACGTGATCCATGCTGCGCATTTAGGGCGCAGAGGACGGTCGGTATGCGCCCTTTGGCCGCGCCCGCGCGACGGGGCCCGTGCTTTGGGCTTGACCCTCCGGGCTGCGGCATATCTGCTGAGCGCATGCTCGCCTACACCATCCAACGTGTGTTCCAAAGCGCCATTGTCCTGCTGGTCGTGGGGGTCGTGGCATTTTCCATGTTCCGCTTTGTCGGCGATCCGATCGACAACATGCTGGGACAGGAACGTACGATGGAGGATGTCGAGCGGTTGCGGGCGCAGCTGGGCCTCGATCAGAACTTTTTCGTGCAATACTACCGCTTTCTCGAAGGGGCGGTGCAGGGCAATTTCGGGGTCAGTTACCGGCAGGGGCGGCCCGTGGCCGAGATCCTGCTGGAGCGGGCGCCTGCGACGCTTGAGCTGGCGGCGGTGAGCGGGTTTCTGGCGATTGCGTTCGGGATCGCCCTGGGCGTGTTCACGGCAATCCGACGCAACGGGTTTGCGGCGCATGCGATCATGACCGTGTCACTGATCGGAGTGTCGTTGCCGACGTTTCTCATCGGTATCCTGTTAATCTACCTCTTTTCCGTAGAGCTTGGGTGGCTGCCCTCGTTCGGGCGGGGCGAGGTGGTGAAGATCGGGAATTGGTCCACGGGCTTTCTGACGGCAAGCGGGTTGCAGGCGTTGATCCTGCCCGCGATCACGCTGGGGCTGTATCAGATGACGCTGATCATGCGGCTGGTGCGCTCCGAGATGCTGGAAGTGTTGCGGCAGGACTACATCCGCTTTGCGCGCGCCCGGGGCCTGCGCGAGCGGGCGGTGAACTTTCGCCATGCTCTCAGGAACACGCTGGTGCCGGTGATCACGGTGACGGGGTTGCAGCTGGGGTCGATCATCGCCTTCGCCATCATCACCGAGACGGTGTTTCAGTGGCCCGGAGTGGGGCTCTTGTTCATCAACGCCGTGCAGTTCGTGGATATCCCCGTGATGGCCGCCTATCTCATGCTGATTTCGGTGATGTTCGTGGGCATCAACCTGATCGTGGACATGCTGTATTTCGCCATCGATCCGCGCCTGCGGGCGGACCGGACCGGAGCGCACTGATGGTTGACACCCCCCTGCCCCCCGACGCGCCCGTTGCGGTCAAGGACCCGTCGCGCCTGTCGCTCGCGCTGCAGTCGGACTTTTTCTACCAGTTCAAGCGCTCGCCCGTGGCCATCGCCAGCTTTGTGGTGACATTGGTGTTGGTGCTGGGCGCGGTTCTGGCACCGCTGATCGCGCCGTTCGATCCGTTCGATCCGGCCTCGCTCAACCTCATGAACGGCTTCTCGCGGCCCATGACGCCCAATGCGTTCACCGGCGACAGCTTTTGGCTGGGCACGGACGATCAGGGGCGCGATGTGTTTTCGACCATCCTGTATGGCATGCGGATATCGCTGTTTGTGGGGGCCGCCGCCGTGCTCTTTGCGATGGTGCTGGGGATCACGCTGGGCCTGCTCGCGGGCTATGTGGGCGGCTGGACCGAGACGATCATCATGCGCGTGGCGGATGTGCAGTTGACGTTTCCAAGCATCCTCGTCGCAATGCTGATCTTTGGCATCGCCAAGGGGATCACGCCCGTCGAATACCGCGACCAGGTGGCAATCTGGGTGCTGATCATCGCCATCGGCCTCAGCGACTGGGTGCAGTTCGCCCGCGTCGTCCGCGGCGCGACGCTGGTGGAAAAGAACAAGGAATACGTGGCCGCCGCCCGCCTGATCGGCCGTTCGGGCCCTGCGATCATGGTGCGGCACATCCTGCCGAACGTTCTGAGCCCGGTGCTGGTGATCGCCACGATCAGCCTTGCGCTCGCGATCATCGCCGAGGCGACGCTGTCCTTTCTCGGGGTGGGCGCACCGCCCACGCAGCCCAGCCTGGGCACGCTGATCCGCATCGGACAGGGTTTCCTGTTCTCGGGCGAGTGGTGGATCCTATTCTTTCCGGCGATGACGCTGCTGGCCCTTGCGCTGAGCGTCAATCTGCTGGGCGACTGGCTGCGCGATGCGCTGAACCCGAGGCTCAGATGACGCTTTTGGGCGGATTGAGTCGGAACGCGAGGTGGGCCGTGCCGGAGGCCGTGCACCATTCAGGGCCCATGGCGAGCCAGTGCACATCGCCGTCGGGCAGGTGCACGACCACGTGTCCATCACCCACCGTGACGTTGTTCAGGGATATCAGGCTGAGCAGCATGCCAAAGGATTGGGCTGTGAGGCACATGGGGCGGTCTCCTGTCTCAGGGGCGCGGACGCGCGGGAGTTTCGGGATTGGCGCGGGCGAGGAATTGCGGCGGCCCGGCAAAGGGTGCTGCGGTGCACCATTCATCCACGACCGCGTGCCAGGCGACATCGCCCGAGGTTGCGTGGACCGTGACGCGGGTCGTGTCGGCGGTGACGATGTCGCTGCCCAGGATGGTCAGGAACAAAGCAAAGGCTTCGGTGGTCAGGCACATGGGCGTACTCCTTGCCGTGCGCGGTTGCCCTCCCTGATGTGCTGTAGGGTCAGCTTGGCATGGGGTCGGCGTTCGACCTATGGAAAAAATGCTGCGTTGCAGAATAAATGCTGCGCGTGCGAAGCGGCGCTAAAAAATCGTGCAACGGAGATGCACCCTGCCCGACCTGACGCGCGCATTCGGGTACCGGAACAAGGTGCGCACACACGCCAAACGGCGAGACGTCGCAAGTCTTACGGCACCGCTGGCGCGACACGGCAAGCCTACGGCTTGCAGGCTGCGCGCCTCGCTCAGACATCAGCAAGAACGTAACTTGGACGAGATAAAAACATGACCAGCCCCGTCCTCACCATCCGCGACCTCACGGTGGATATCCCGACGCGGCAGGGCATCCTGCGGCCTGTGAACGGGGTCAGCTACGACATCGCGGCGGGCGAGATCCTGGGCGTTGTGGGCGAATCCGGGGCCGGCAAGTCGATGGCGGGCAACGCGGTGATCGGGTTGCTGAACCCGCCTGCGCATATCGCGGCGGGAGAGATCCTGCTGAACGGGCAGCGCATCGACACGCTGGGACGCGATGCGATCCGGCGGCTGAGGGGCAAAGAGATCGGGATGGTGTTTCAGGACCCGCTGACCTCGCTCAACCCGCTGCTGAAGATCGGGGACCAGCTGACCGAGACGATGCTGGCGCATCTCGACCTGACACAAGCGGAGGCGCGCAAGCGCGCCATCGCGGCGCTGGAAGAGGTGGGCATTCCCGGGGCCGCCCAGCGCGTCGACAGCTATCCGCACGAGTTCTCGGGCGGGATGCGGCAGCGGGTCGTGATCGCGCTGGCGCTCTGTGCCGAGCCGTCGCTGATCATCGCGGATGAGCCGACCACCGCGCTTGATGTGTCGGTGCAGGCGCAGATCATCGCGTTGTTGAAGCGGTTGTGTCGCGAGCGGGGCACGGCGGTGATGCTGATCACCCACGATATGGGCGTGATTGCCGAGGCAGCGGACCGCGTGGCGGTCATGTATGCGGGGCAACTGGCGGAACTTGGCCCCGTGCGCGAGGTTCTGGCAGCGCCGGTGCATCCCTATACCGACGGGTTGATGGGCTCGACCCCGCTGGCATCTCGGGGCAAGGACCGGCTGCACCAGATCCCCGGCGCGATGCCACGGCTGGATGCGTTGCCTGCGGGCTGTGCGTTCCATCCCCGATGTCCCTACACGCAAGATGATTGCAGGGCGGACCCCGGCCCGCGGATCGAGGATGGGGCGGGCCGTGCGGCCTGTTTCCACCCCATTGCGCGGGAGGAGGTCGCCTGATGGCCATCGTTTCCATCCGCAACCTCACGCGCATCTTCGACGTCTCGAAACCCTGGTTGAACCGACTGATCGAGCGCAAGCCGAAGGCGCTGGTGACGGCGGTGTCGGACGTGTCCTTCGAGATCGAGGAACGGACGGTCTATGCGCTGGTGGGCGAGAGCGGGTCGGGCAAGTCGACCATCGGCAAGATGCTGGTGGGGCTGTTGCGCCCCTCCGACGGGCATGTGGACATTCGCGGGGTGGAACTGGCGCACGAGACGGATGCGGCGAAGATCGAAAGCATCCGATCCGACATCCAGATGATCTTTCAGGACCCTTACGCGTCGCTCAACCCGCGCTGGCGGGTGCGCGACATCATTGCGGAGCCTGTGGCGGCGCGCGGCGGCGCGACGGACGGGCTCGCCGAGCGGTTGCTCGAGCAGGTGGGGCTGAGCGCGCGGGATGCAGGCAAGTTTCCGCACGAGTTCTCGGGCGGGCAGCGGCAGCGCATTTGCATCGCGCGGGCCCTGGCGTCGGAGCCGAAGCTGATCGTGTGCGACGAGCCGACGAGCGCGCTGGATGTGTCGGTGCAGGCGCAGGTGCTCAACCTGATGAGCGATCTGAAGGACCAGTTCGGCCTGACCTATCTATTCATCAGCCACGATCTGACCGTGGTGCAGCACATGGCCGATCGGATCGGGGTGCTGTATCTGGGCCGATTGGTCGAGGAGGCGGATCCGGACACGCTCTTCGACGATCCCAAACATCCCTACACGCAGATGCTGCTGGCCGCGGCCCCCAAGCTCGACGGGTTCGGGCGCGAGGTGGCGCCGCCGCAGGGCGAGATCCCCGACCCGATCAACCCGCCGCCCGGCTGTGCGTTCAACCCGCGCTGCCCGCTGGCCGAAGACCGGTGCCGCAGCGAGCGGCCCGCGTTGCGCACTATCGGAGGCAGCCGCGTGGCCTGTCATTTTGCCGAGTGAGGTCGCGGGCAGGACCTGCGGAGCGGCTTACACCCGCCCTGCGATGGGGGCTGGCACGCCCTGCGGGATCGCCTGTTTCTTGGCCTGGCTGCGCGCGACCTTGCCCTTGGGCGGATAGACCAGCTTGGACGCCTCGACCATGAACGCGCCACCCGCAAAGATCCCGGGCATCGACCGTCCCACACGTTCGAACATGGGCCCCGACTTCATCCACACCCGCTTGGACGAGGGGAACTGGTAGAGCGCGCCCAGATGCCGTTCGGGCAGAAACTGGTGCTTGCGCAGCTGCGTTTCGAGCTGGCCCGCGGAATAGGGCCGACCAAAGCCAAAGGGAGTGCGGTCGCGCCGGCTCCAGAGGCCTGCACGATTGGGCACGATGAACAGCGCCTTGCCCCCGGGCCCCAGCACCCGCCACGCCTCTTCGAGCAGGTCAAAGGCACGCTCGGACGTCTCGAGCCCATGCAGCATGATCAACTTGTCCACATGTCCCGTCTCGATCGGCCAGAGCGTTTCTTCGGTCAGGACCGACACGTTGGGCGCATTGGCGGGCCACGGCATCACCCCCTGCGGGCCCGGCATCAGGGCGATCACCCGGCGCGCGTCGGCCAGATAGGGCCGCAAGAGCGGGATCGCAAAGCCGAACCCCGCCACCGTCTGCCCCTTGGCCTCGGGCCAGAGTTGCACCAGGCGCGACCGCAACGACACCTGCGCCGCACGCCCCAGCGCGCTGCGATAGTAAAAGTTCCGCAGATCCTGCACATCAAGATGCATCGGCCTTGCCCTTTCGGTGCGTGCACGCCACCTATTCATGTAAGCTTACGAAGATGAAAGGCGTTTTGCCATGGCCCTTGAAATCGCGACGATCCCCTGTCTGGACGACAATTACGCCTTTCTGGCCCATGACACGACGACCGGGGCCACGGCGTTGATCGACGCGCCCGAAGCGGCCCCGATCATGGCCTTTCTGGACGAGACGGGCTGGATCCTGTCGGATGTGTTTCTGACCCATCATCACGGCGACCACGTTCAGGGGTTGGCCGAGATCCTCGCGCGTTTTCCCGCCCGTGTGATCGGTGCGGCTGCGGACGTGCCCCGCCTACCCGCGCTGGATGTGACCGTGCAGGACGGCGACCGGGTCGAGATCGGGTCGGTCGAGGGGCGCGTGATCGATGTGTCCGGCCACACGCTGGGCCACATCGCGTTGCACTTTCCGGAGGCCAAGGCGGCCTTTACCGCCGACAGCCTGATGGCCCTGGGCTGTGGGCGCGTCTTTGAAGGGACGATGCCGCAGATGCACGAAAGCCTGCAAAAGCTCGCGGCCCTGCCCGAGGACACGCTGGTTTTTTCCGGTCACGAATACACCGCCGCCAACGGGAAATTCGCCCTGACCATTGATCCGGGCAATCCCGACCTTATATCGCGGGTCCAGTCGGTTGAGGCCGCAACACGCGAAGGCGAGCCGACCGTTCCGTCCACCTTGGCCGAGGAATTGGCCACCAACCCGTTTTTGCGCAGCGACGACCCCGCAATCCAGGCCCATTTGGGGATGGACGGGGCAGACCCCGTTGATGTCTTTGTCGAAATCCGCACACGCAAGAACAACTTCTAGAGACGTTTGGCCGCATGCCGCGCCTTAAAACGAGCCCATCTGCGCATCAACGCGCGCCTTTGTGAGTGTCAAGATCAAGAAAATCCTTGAAGCTTGGCGATCTTCAACCAAACTTAAACATGTGAGGCCATGGTTGGTTCGGGGCCTCGACATACCTCGTTGCCCCTCCGACCCCGAGCGATAAGGAGCACTGATCGTGCCTTCATTCTCGACGACCCTTGAAAAAGCGATCCATCAGGCGCTGGCGCTGGCCAACGAACGCCGGCATGAATTTGCGACGCTCGAGCATTTGCTGCTGGCGCTGCTGGACGAACCGGATGCCCGCCGCGTTATGCAGGCCTGTTCGGTGGATATGGACGAATTGCGCGGCACACTCGAAGAGTTTGTCGACGACGATCTGTCGAACCTCGTGACGGATATCGACGGCTCCGAAGCGGTGCCAACGGCGGCATTCCAGCGTGTGATCCAGCGGGCTGCGATCCATGTGCAGTCGTCGGGCCGCACAGAGGTGACAGGTGCGAATGTGCTGGTCGCGATCTTTGCCGAACGCGAGTCGAATGCCGCGTATTTCCTGCAAGAGCAGGACATGACGCGCTATGACGCGGTGAACTTCATCGCGCACGGCGTGGCGAAGGATCCGGCCTTTGGCGAGAGCCGCCCCGTTTCGGGCGCGCCCGAAGCCGAGGAAGAGGCGCAAGGCGTCACCGACGGTGACAAGAAGGAAAGCGCGCTCGCCAAGTATTGCGTGGACCTGAACGAGAAATCCCGCGAGGGCGACATCGATCCGCTGATCGGGCGCGACAGTGAGGTAGAACGCTGCATTCAGGTGCTGTGCCGCCGCCGCAAGAACAACCCGCTGCTGGTGGGTGACCCCGGCGTGGGCAAGACGGCCATTGCCGAAGGGTTGGCGCGCAAGATCGTGGCGGGCGAGACGCCCGAAGTGCTCTCCGGCACGACCATCTATTCGCTCGACATGGGTGCGCTGCTGGCCGGCACGCGGTATCGCGGTGATTTCGAAGAACGGTTGAAAGCGGTCGTGACCGAGCTGGAGGATCACAAGGACGCGGTTCTGTTCATCGACGAGATCCACACCGTGATCGGCGCAGGTGCCACATCGGGCGGCGCGATGGATGCGTCGAACCTGCTGAAACCTGCTTTGCAGGGCGGCAAGCTGCGCACCATGGGCTCCACCACTTACAAGGAGTTCCGCCAGCATTTCGAAAAGGACCGCGCGCTGAGCCG
>JBCBHM010000074.1:0-12173 GCA_038525585.1 Pseudomonadota bacterium | reverse complement strand
CGCCCGGGGCCTTGTCGATGTAACGCCGACGGACGGTCGGGTGCAGGTCGCCGTGGATGTGGCCGCCGACGTGCCGGCCCTCGCCCCGTTTTCTGAGATCGCGGGTTTGCCGCTGGGCGGCACGGTGACCGCCAACGTCACGGCAGAGGCAGAGCTGCCCGGCGGTGCCATCGCGGTCACGCTTGAGGGGCAGTCCCAACGGCTCGACATCGGTCAGCCGGTCATTGCCCCGCTCATCTCGCCCGACACGCAGCTCGCCTTTGCCATCCGCCGGGACGATCAGGGCACACGCATCGAACGGCTGACGCTCGAAAACCGCGAGGTATCCTTGCAAGGCACCGGGTCTGCGGATGAGGCGGACGGGGCGTTGTCGCTGACCGCATCCTTGCGCGATGCGGCACTGATTGATGACCGGTTGCCCGGTCCCGCCGACATCACCGCAACGCTGAGTGACCTGCAAGAGACCCAGGCCGTGACGGCCGACCTGAGCACGGGTTTCGGCCTTGCGCTCGACGTGGACGGCACCTTGGGCGGTGCGGCGCCTGCCATCCGGTTCGACGGCACGCTGGCCGAGGTTGCGCGGTTTGTGCCGCTGCTCGAGGCGTCGCTGGGCCTGCGCGGTCGTCTCGATCTGGCGGGCCCGCACCCGGTGCTGGATGCCGCACTGGTCGCGGAACCCGGGATCGCGCTGGATGTTGCGGGCCCGGTGAGTGGCCCGGACGCGGCGCTTCGCTTTGACGCCCGGCTCGACGATCTGGGCGCGTTCGCCGCACCGCTGCCGGGCCCGGCACGTGCGACGGGTGAGCTGGACATCAGCGGTCCGACGCTGCCCATCACGGCCACGCTGCAGGCGACGCCGGGGATTGAGGCGCAGATCGCAGGCCCCCTGATGAGCGACAGCGCGCCGCTTGCCATTGACGCCACCATGGCCGACCTCAGCCCGCTGGTTGCGGCCTTGCCCGGCCCCGCGACGGTGCAGGCCAACCTGCGTGACTTGACTGGCCTGTTGCAGGTCGATGCGCGTCTCACCGCCACGCCGGGCATTGCGGCGACAGTTCAGGGGCAACCGCTGGGCGATGCCAGTGCGCTGGATGTGACGGTCGACGTGGCGAACCTGCGCCCGTTTGTGCCGCAACTGCCTGGCCCCGCGGCCGCTCGGGCGCAGCTGCGCGACCTGACGGGCGCGCAAGAGGTCAATGCGACGCTCACCGCGACCAGCCTGCGCACAACCGTCAGCGGCAGTCTGGACAGCCAGATGGATGTGCAGGCTCGGCTCGACAGCTTGCAACGTTTTGCGCCGGGGCTGTCGGGTGGGGCGAACCTGACGGCCGCGCTGCGCGATCTGCGCGCGGCCCCATCGGTGAACGTCGCCTTGCGCACCGACACCGGCGCGTCCGCCGATGTGGCGGGGCGTGTGGGACTTGGCACCGATCCGTCCGATTTGCGGATCACCGCGGCGCTGCCGCTGGGCATCGCGAGCGGCTTTGTCGGGAACAGGTCGATCAGCGGGGATGCGGGCGTGAATCTGCAACTGTCGGGCCCGCTAGCGCTGTCGTCCGTGTCAGGGCAGGTGCAGGTCCAGAATGCGCGCCTCTTTGATCCGGGCACCGGCTTTACCGTCTCGGTCCTTGCGGCCACGGCGAACCTGCGCGGTGCGCGGGCCGATCTGCAGGCGCAGGGCACGGCGAATGGCGGCACGCTGAACATCACCGGCGGTGTCGGCCTCACCGCGCCGTTTGCAACGGATGTGCAAGTGCAGGCGAATGATCTGATCTACGCGCTCGACGGGTTGCTGCAAACGCGCGTGGGCGCCGCGCTTGCCATCACCGGGCCCGCGACCCAGCGGATCGCCATCAGCGGGCAGGTCGATCTGTTCGATACCGAGGTGCGCGTGCCCGACACCGGCCTTGGCGGCGCGACGCCGATCCCCGAGATCCGCCACGAGGGCGCATCGGGCGCCGTGCGCCAGACACGGCAGCGGGCCGGGCTGGTCCAGCAAGGGGGCGGCGCTGGTGGGGGCGGGGGCCCGCTGATCCCGCTCGATATCCAGATCACGGCGCGCGATCCGATCTTTGTCCGGGGCCGTGGCCTGGATGCGGAGTTTGACGGCGCCTTGCAGATCAGGGGGACGGCGCGTGCGCCCGAACCTGTTGGGCAGTTCCTGCTGCAACGCGGGCGGCTTGACTTTCTGGGGCGGCGGCTGGACCTCACCGAAGGCGTGATCGTTGCGGCCGGGTCCGCGATCCCGCGCTTGCGCGTGGTGGCGGAAACCATCCTTGACGATCTCACGGCGCGCATCACCGTCGAAGGGCCGGCCAACGCGCCGGATGTCACCATCTCGGCCACGCCGGACCTGCCGCAGGACGAGGTGCTGGCGCGCCTGCTCTTTGGGCGCAGCATCGATACGCTGTCACCGTTCCAGGTGGCCCGGCTGGTGGCGTCGGTTCGCACGCTTGCGGGCGGCGGCTCGGGGCTGGTCGAAGCGACGCGGCAACGTCTGAACTTCGACAATCTCGACATCCGCACGGACGAAACGGGCGCGACCGAGTTGGCCATCGGCCAGCGCCTCAGCGAGGATGTCTATTCCGAGGTCGAGCTGGATTCCAAAGGCGACGTGCAGCTGAACCTGAACCTTGATGTGGGCGCCAACACGCGCCTGCGCGGGTCCGTCACGAATACCGGCGAGACGGGCGTGGGCATCTTTTGGGAACGGGACTACTAGCGCGTCTATTTGTCGGACGCGCCTGCCTTGCCCGCGACGGCCCGCGCGATGGCCGCCCCGACCAGCGCACCGAACACCACGACCGAATAGTAGGCTGTGTCGTTCGGGTTCCCCAGCCACTCGGCAACGCCGATGCCCACGACAAGGCCGATCAGGCCACCCAGTCCCAACATCTTCATCGTCGTTACCCCCAGTCGCCGATCAGCTTGATGATCGCGTCGCCGCGCCGGTCGACCCAGCGTTGCGCGACGCGGCGAATGCCTTCGCTGTTCCACCCGTCACGCCATTGGGACGGATCCTGTTCGATATCGCGCCGCCAGGTCTGCATGTCGAGCGCCGCCTGTTCCGGACTGGTGCTGTTGGACAGGTCCGCGGCCAGCACAAGGGCATCGCGCGACCCAAAGGCCTGGCCCGGCGCCCAGGCCAGCAGATAGGGGCCCCGCCCGGTCAGCGCGCGCAGCCCGTCCGTCAGGCCAGAGGCCGCTTCGGCCTTGCGGATCGCATCCTGCGCCTGCACCAGATCATATTCAACGCGGGCCGTGTCACAGGCGGTGTCCTCGTCCATGAAATCCAGTTCGGCGGCCAGGTCATCCGACGTCACGGGTAGAACGGTCACCATTTGCTGCGCTGTCTTGACCCCACGCGCCTCGAGAACGGCGCTGTCGGAAAACGCGGCCAGGTAGGCGGCGCAGAACATATCGAACCGTGCAGCGCTGCGCGCGGGCGCCGATGGGAAGGCCAGGATGCCGTATCCCGCAAAGCCCGATGGCGGGAACTGCGTCGGGCCAGCGAATGCGCGGCTTGCCTGCACTTCGATCACCGCCTCGACCGAGGGCTGCTCGCATGCAGAAAGCGCCACGATGCACATCGCACAAAACAGTCTGAGCATGGAAATCCCCCGGGTTCCGTTGACCACATACAATCCGCTGTAGGGCCGGTAATCAAGGCGGCTGTCGCGTCGGGCGATATGTTTCTGGGCCGTCATGCATGTCTGCGCTGCCTGTAATTCGGGCACGGGCAGGTTGGGCAAACGGGTAAAATGCGCGTTTATCCGGAAAAATGGGGTGCTCTATTATGCAGATCACTGTAAACTTAGACTGACACATAAAGGTGTAAAGGTGCGGCGGCGATTCCCGTGCGTTTCAAAAGGCCATGTCATGCGCATTTCGATTTTACTGACCTCCCTTATTGCCGTTGCTTGTATCTCGGGCGCCGTATTGGCCCAGCAGGGACCGCCGCCTGTCACCGCTGCCAAGCCGGTGGTCAAAACCATCGTGGAGGATGATGAATTCGTCGGCCGGTTCGGAGCGTCCGCCGAGGTGGATGTGAGGGCGCGCGTTTCGGGCTTCTTGGACCAGGTCCACTTTACCGACGGCAGTCTGGTGGAAGAGGATCAACTCCTCTTTACCATCGACCAGCGTCAGTTCCGCACGGCCCTGCGTCAGGCGCAGGCCCAGATCGACATTGCCGAAGCCACGAGCGCGTTCACCACCGAACAGTTGGAGCGTGCGGAATCGTTGATCGGCAACGGCACCATCCCGCAAAGCGTCGTGGATGAACGGCGCGAGGCGTTTCTGTCCGCCCAAGGTGCCCTGGAACAGGCGCGCGCCGCCCTTGAACTGGCGGAGCTGGACCTCGAATATTCCGAGATCCGCGCGCCGATGGCCGGGCGCATCGATCAATCCCTGTTGGATCCCGGCAACCTCGTGACGGCGAATGAGACATTGCTGACCTCAATCGTGGCGACCGATCCGATCTACTTTTTCTTCGATATCGACGAGCGGTTTTTCCTGGCGTACGCGCGGGATGCCCGCGAACGCGGGTCGATGCTGCAAGAGGGGGCCAATGGGCTCGAGGTGCGCGTGACCCTGTCGGACCGCCGGACCCCACCGCAAAGCGGTTACCTCGACTTTTCCGAAAACCGCATTGATGAGGAAACCGGCACGATGCGCGTGCGCGCCGTGCTCGACAACCCGGACGAGGTACTGACGCCGGGCCTGTTTGGCCGTGTGAATGTGCCCGGATCCTTGCCCTATGAGGGCGTGCTGATCCCCGATGAGGCCATCGTGTCGGACCAGA
Organism: Pseudomonadota bacterium; assembly: GCA_038525585.1. Classification (GTDB taxonomy): domain Bacteria; phylum Pseudomonadota; class Alphaproteobacteria; order Rhodobacterales; family Rhodobacteraceae; genus Tateyamaria. The sequence continues at coordinate 7,372 of JBCBHM010000074.1, read as the reverse complement.
ACCGCCGCCTCGTGATGTCGCTGGATGCCGAGGGCAACGTCACCCCGATCCCCATCCGGCCCGGACCCGGCATCGACGGTTACCGCGTGGTGCGCGACGGCCTCGACGGGTCAGAGACGATCGTGATCGAAGGGCTCATTCGCGCGCGTCCCGGCAGCGTTGTCGCGCCCGAGATCGTGGAACTGCCTCTGATCGCGGAAAACTAGGGTGGGACGTTTCTTTGTCACCCGCCCCGTCTTTGCCATCGTTGTCTCGGTGATCATGACGATCGTGGGCCTGCTTGCCTATTTCGAGCTGCCCATCGAACAATATCCCGAGATTGCGCCACCCTCGATCGTCGTGCGCGCCGCCTATCCCGGGGCGGATGCCGCGACGATTGCCGCCACGGTCGCCACCCCGCTGGAACAGGAAATCAACGGGATCGAGGACATGCTCTATATGTCCTCCTATTCCACTGCGGATGGGTCGATGTCGTTGACCATTACGTTCGAGCTGGGCACCGACCTCGATTCCGCGCAGGTGCTGGTGCAGAACCGTGTCGCCGTGGCCGAGCCGCGATTGCCGCAAGAGGTGCGGTCGCTGGGCGTGACGACCACCAAATCCTCGCCCGACCTGATGATGGTCGTGCACATGCTGTCCCCGGATGAGACGTTCGACCAGCTCTATGTATCGAACTATGCCCGCAGCCGGGTGCGCGACCGATTGGTGCGCCTCGACGGTGTGGGCGATCTGCTGATCTTTGGCGAACGTGAGTTTTCCGCCCGGGTCTGGCTGGATCCGGATCGCCTCGGCTCTCTGGGGCTGACGGCAGGGGATGTGGTGGCCGCACTGCGCGAGCAGAACGTGCAGGTGTCGGGCGGGTCGCTGGGCGCGCCGCCCAACAATGCCGACAACGCGTTTCAGGTCACGCTGACCACCCAAGGCCGGCTCGAGGATCCGCGCGAATTCGGCCGTGTCATCGTCAAATCCTCGGATGACGGGCGGGTTGTGCGCGTGCGCGATGTCGCACGGGTCGAGATTGGCGCACGCTCTTACGTCACAAACTCGTACCTCAACAACAAACCCGCCGTGGCACTGGGGATCTTCCAGCGCCCGGGCTCAAACGCGCTTGCCACCGCCGATGAAATCTTTGGCGTGATGGATGAGCTGGCCGAAGACTTCCCTCCGGGCCTCGAATACCAGGTCGTCTACAACCCCACGGAATTCATCGAGGCATCGGTGAACGCGGTGTATCAGACGCTGTTCGAAGCGGTGCTGTTGGTGATCGTCGTCATCATCGTGTTCCTGCAAAGCTGGCGTACGGCGATCATTCCGCTGCTTGCCATCCCGGTGTCGCTGATCGGCACCTTTGCCGTGATGCTGGCCCTGGGTTATTCGCTGAACCTGCTGACACTCTTTGGTCTGATCCTGGCCATCGGGATCGTGGTCGATGACGCCATAGTGGTGGTCGAGAATGTCGAGCGGAACATCGACGACGGCATGTCGCCGCGCGATGCGTCCGCGCGCACGATGGACGAGGTGCAGAATGCCGTGATCGGCACATCGCTGGTGTTGATCGCGGTGTTCGTGCCTGCGGCCCTGGTGCCGGGCATCACCGGCCAGTTCTACCGACAATTCGCGGTGACGATCTCGGTCGCCACCGTGATCTCGACGATAAACTCGCTCAGCCTGTCGCCTGCGATGGCCGCGGCTGTGCTGAAGCCCCGCAGCGATGCGCCATCGCGCAATCCGTTCGCGCGGCTCGCCGATCCGCTCGCCAACGGGTTCAATCGCGGCTTTGACGCGCTCGCGCGCGGCTATGGGCGCGTGGTGCGCGGCCTCGTCAGTTCCTGGGGTATGCTGGTGCTGTGCATGGTGGCGTTCGGCGGGCTCTTGGGCGTGACCTACTGGATCAACACGCAGGTGCCCACGGGGTTCATCCCCGAGGCGGATCAGGGCTATGCCATCGTGGTGGTGCAATTGCCCGACGGTGCCGCGCTGGACCGGACGGACGCGATCGTCCAGCAAGCGACCGACATCGCGCTCGAGACACCGGGCGTCACCAATGCCGTGGCGTTTGCCGGTTTTTCCGGCGCGACCTTTACCAACGCGAGCAACCAGGGCGTGATCTTCACCACCTTCGAAAGTTTCGAGGAACGCGAGGTCAGCGGCCTGACGGCAAATGCCATTGTGGGCCAGCTCTTTGGCCGGATGCAAAGCCTGCGCGAGGCGTTCATCATCGCCATCGCACCGCCGTCGGTGCGCGGTGTGGGCACCGGGGGCGGCTTCAAGCTGCAATTGCGCGAAACCGAAAGCGCGGACATGCGCAGGGTGCTCAATTCCGCCTACGCGATCATGGGCAGCGCGGGCGGGTCCGATCAGGTGCAGGGTGTGTTCACCACCTTCTCCGCAGGATCGCCGCAGCTGTTCCTCGAGATTGACCGGGTGCGCGCACAGATGCTGAACGTGCCCATCGGTTCGATCTTTGAGGCGCTTTCGATCAACCTCGGCTCTGCCTATGTGAACGATTTCAACGCGTTCGGCCGCCTGTTCCAGGTGCGTGCCCAAGCGGACGAGCAATTTCGGCTGAACCAGAACGACATCCGCAACCTGCGCGTACGCTCGGCCACCGGCGCATTGGTGCCTCTGGGCACCTTGGTGACGGTGCAGGAAACGGCGGGTCCGGCCCTGGTGCAGCGCTATAACCAGCAGGTGTCGGTGCCGGTGCAGGGCTCAGCCGCGCCAGGGGTGTCGACCGGCGATGCGCTGATCGCGATGGAGCGGTTGGCCGAAACGGTCCTGCCGCCCGGCCTTGACTACGAATGGACCGAGCTGGCGCTCCAAGAGCGGAACCAGGGCAACACGGCGAGCTATATTTTCGCCTTCTCCGTCCTCTTCGCTTTTCTCTTCCTCGCTGCCCTGTACGAAAGCTGGGTGCTGCCGGTGGCGATCATCCTGATCGTGCCCCTGTCGGTGCTGGGCGCCTTGGGCGGCGTGATGCTGCGTGGGATGGACAACAATATCCTGACGCAGGTCGGCCTCATCGTCCTTGTGGGGCTCGCCGCCAAGAACGCGATCCTGATCGTTGAGTTTGCCAAACAGGGCCAGGAGGAGCGCGGGCAATCACCCATCGACGCTGCCGTCGAGGCAAGCCAGCTGCGCCTCAGGCCGATCCTCATGACCGCCTTTGCCTTTATCCTCGGCGTGCTGCCCTTGATGATCGCGACCGGACCCGGTTCCGAGATGCGGCAAGCGCTTGGCACGGCGGTGTTCTTTGGGATGTCGGGCGTCACCTTCCTCGGCCTCTTTTTCACGCCGGTGTTCTACGTGCTTTTGCGCCGCATATTCCCCGCCCGGGTGTCCGAGCCGTTGGAGGCCACGGAAGGTGCAACATGACCGGGTGGCCGGACATACCCTATGAGCTATGGGCCGAAACCTGCACGGCGCTGCACCTCTATGCTCAGATCGTGGGCAAGGTGCGCCTGTCCCTGACGCCGTGGGTCAATCACGCCTGGCACGCGACGCTTTATGTCGTGCCGCGCGGTCTGACCACCGGGCCGATCCATGCGCCCACGGGCTGCTTTACGCTCACCTTCGATATTCAGGGCGGGCAGCTGGTGGCCGAGGCCACCGATGGCGCGCGCTCCAGCTTTGACCTTGGGCCGATGAGCGTCGCCGCGTTCCACGATCAGGTCCGCGAGGCGGTCGAGGCGGTGGGCGGCCCCTTTGCCATCCATGGCGCCCCGAATGAGCTGCCGGAGGCCATACCGTTCCTACAGGATACCAGCCCGCGCCCGTGGGACACAGACGCCGTTCGCCGCTTTCACGCCGCACTTTTGCGCATCGTGCCGGTGTTCGAACACTTCCGCACCGCGTTTCTGGGCAAGGTATCGCCGGTGCATCTGTTCTGGGGGTCCTTCGATCTAGCGGTGACGCGGTTTTCCGGGCGCACCGCGCCACCGCATCCCGGCGGCATCCCCAACCTGCCAGACACCGTGACCCAAGAGGCCTATGATCACGAAGTGTCCTCTGCCGGGTTCTGGCCCGGCAACGGGGGTGCGGGCGCGCCGATGTTCTATTCCTACGCCTACCCGGTGCCCGACGGCTTTGGTGACCGGACAGTGACCCCGACGGATGCCTATTGGGACGCCAAGCTGGGAGAGTTCCTGCTGCCCTACGAAGCGGTTCGCACCAGCGCTACGCCCGAACGCACGCTCATGTCCTTTCTGCGCAGCACATATGACGCCGCCGCCGACACCGGTGGCTGGGACCGCGCAGCGCTTGATTGTGGCCTGCAACAGCCCGGCATCCCACGCCCCGTCCGTGCCTGACGCCACATCCTGCGGCTAAAGTCGCATATGTCGCGGCGGCCCACACCGCTATCGTGATGAGGCACTAGAGGAGGACTGCACCATGGCATGGACCAAACCCAAGGCCCGCGAAGTGAAATGCGGCATGGAAATCAACATGTACGGCCCCGGCGAGGATGACGACCGCGGCACTGAGCGCGACGTTATCTAAGTCACAAATCACATGAGACTGATTGTTCTTGGGGCAGCCGCCGGAGGGGGGCTGCCCCAATGGAATTGTGGGTGCCGCAATTGCAGCGATGCGCGCGCCGGGGTGATCCCGCGGATGACGCAATCGTCGGTGGCGGTGACGGTGGATGGCTCGGCCTGGGCCGTGCTGAACGCCTCGCCCGACATCCGCGCGCAGGTCGACGCCTGCCCACAGATGCATCCGCCCGCCTTGCGCGGATCACCCATCGCGTCCGTCGTGCTGACCAATGGGGACATCGACCATATCGCGGGGCTTTTGACCTTGCGGGAGAAGACGGCGTTTGACGTCTACGCCACCGCTGCGGGCCTCGACATCCTGCAGGGCAATTCGGTCTTTGGCGTGCTGGACCCGGCGCTGGTGACGCAGCACCAGATTGCGCTTGATGTCCCTTTTGCCCCCGTGCCGGGGCTCACCGTCACACCCTTTGCGGTGCCGGGCAAGGTGGCGCTGTTTCTCGAAGGGGACACGCTCAACCTCGAAGAGGTGGGCGAGCAAACGGTGGGCCTGATGCTCGAAGCGTCGGGCGCGCGGGCGGTCTACATTCCGGGCTGTGCCGCCATCCCGGACTGGCTGATCGACCGGATCCGCGCGGCGGACCTGCTGCTGTTCGACGGCACCGTATGGAACAATGACGATATGCAACGCACAGGCACCGGGGAAAAGACGGGCGCGCGCATGGGGCATGTGCCCCTGAACGGAGAACTGGGCAGCCTTGGGCGGTTGGCGGAGGTATCGGCGCGCAAGGTCTATATCCACATCAACAACACCAATCCGATCCTGCAACCGGGCGCGCCCGAGCGGGCCGAGGTGCTGGCCCATGGATGGGAGATTGCCGCCGACGGGATGGAGATCACGCTATGACCGATCACCCCGACACTGCAGCAGCATTCGAGGCGCGGCTGCGCGCCATCGGCGCCGCGCGCTATCATGACAAGCATCCGTTCCATCACAAGCTGCACGCAGGCGACTGCACCGCTGATCAGGTGCGGGCGTGGGTGATCAACCGCTATTACTACCAGACGCGCATCCCGATGAAGGACGCGGCGTTCATGTCCCGCATCTCTGACCCGGCCTTGCGACGCGCCTGGCGGTCTCGGATCGAAGATCACGACGGCTCCGCACCGGGCGAGGGCGGCATTGCCCGCTGGCTCAAGCTGGCCGAGGGCGTGGGGCTCGACCCCGACTATGTGGCGTCCGAAGTGGGCATTCTGCCCGCCACGCGCTTTGCCGTCGATGCCTACGTGCGCTTTGTCCGCGAGGAGCCGCTGCTTCCTGCCATGGCCTCGTCCCTGACCGAGCTTTTTGCGCCTGCGATCCACAAGAACCGCATCGCCGGGCTGCTGCAGCACTATGAATTCGCCAACGCCGAGACGCTGTCATATTTTCAAAACCGGCTCAGCGAGGCACCCAAGGACGTGGCCTTTGGCCTCAAATGGGTGATGGATCACGCGGTGACGCGCGCCGACCAGGATGCCGCTGCCCGCGCGCTGACCTTCAAGACCGAGGTGCTCTGGGCGCAGCTCGACGCGCTTTGGTCGGCTTACGTCGAACCGGGCCGCATCCCGCCCGGCGGCTGGCAACCGGGTGAGGGGCTGGCATCATGACCGAGGCTGACGTGCCATTCCTGCCGCGCGGTGTGCGCACCCGACATGATGCGGTGCGCGGGGTCGATGTGCTGCTGGGGCCGGAACGTGTGCTGGTGCTCGATCAGGTGGGCAAGGCCGTGTTGGGCGCGTTGGATGGCGAGGCCGATCTGGCGCAGATCTCGGCCAGATTGGCCGAAGTCTATGACGCCCCGCTCGACGTGATCACGCCGGATGTGCTGGCCTTTGTGCAGGATCTGCAAGAACGGGGGATGGTCCATGTCCGCCCGCGTTGATCCACCGATGGCGATGCTGGCCGAGCTGACGCATCGCTGCCCGCTGGCCTGCCCCTACTGTTCGAACCCGACCGAGCTGCTGGCCAAGGACACCGAGCTGAGCACTGATGCGTGGGCCGACATCTTTGACCAGGCCGCCAAGCTCGGCGTGCTGCAACTGCACCTGTCGGGGGGCGAGCCTGCATCGCGTCGCGATCTGGTCGATCTGGTGGTCGCGGCGCAGGCCGCGGGGCTCTACACCAACCTGATCACCTCTGGCATCGGCTTGAACGAGCGGCGGTTGCGCGATCTCGATGCCGCAGGCCTCGACCATGTGCAGCTGTCGCTGCAAGGGGTCACCGCCGCCATGGCCGACCGCATCGGCGGGTATGACGGCGGCTTTGACCGCAAGATGCATGTGGCCGAGATCATCGCCGATATCGGCTTTCCGCTCACGCTCAACGCCGTCATGCACCGCGAAAACCTCGACGATCTGCCGCAAACCATCGACATGGCCCTGCGACTAGGCGCGCGCCGGATCGAGATTGCCTGCGTCCAGTTCCAGGGCTGGGCCCTGACCAACCGCGCCGCGCTGCAACCCAGCCGCGCACAGGTGGATACCGCCAAGAAGACCGTCGCCCGCGCCATCGATGCGCTCAAGGGTCAGCTGGTCATCGACTTTGTCCCGCCGGATTACTATTCCGGCTTCCCCAAGGCCTGCATGAATGGCTGGGGCTCGACCGGGCTGAACGTGACGCCCGACGGCACCGTATTGCCCTGTCACGCCGCCGAAACCATCCCGCACCTGACCTTTGACAAGGTCACCGACCGCCCGCTGGCCGAGATTTGGTATGACGGCGCGGCGTTCAACGCCTATCGTGGCACCAACTGGCTGCCCACGCTGTGCCAGGGCTGCGAACGGCGCGACATCGATTTTGGCGGGTGCCGCTGTCAGGCGATGGCCGTGCTGGGCGA
>JBCBHM010000073.1:0-12693 GCA_038525585.1 Pseudomonadota bacterium | reverse complement strand
GCGCCCGCTGCCCTTACGTGTGGCGGCGGGGGGGCGTCAATGGAGTCGGTGCGCCTGTGGTGGGTGCGGGAGCCTCCGGCGGGGATTTTTTAGGGACAAAGACGGGCATCGGCTTGCGCACCATGGCCATGTCAGTGCCGGCTGAGCGCGTCGAAATCCACAGGCTCCAGCGGCCCGCTGGCATGCGGGCGGTGCCGCAGGCGCACGGCATCGCGCAAGGTGGTGGCGTCAACGTCCGCGGTGTAGCCTGCCGCCCTTGCCAGCGCGACGAACGCGTCCACAGTGAGATCGGGCGCGGGGGGCACGGTGTTTGGGGCGGCGAGGCCCCGGGCTTCGAGCCATGACCAGTCAAACCACGGACCGGGATCCGCCTTGCGGCCCGGCGCGAGGTCTGAATGGCCGATGACATTTTGCGGGGGGATGTCCCAGGCATCACGGATCCGTCGCAGCAAGGCCTCGAGGCTTTGCATCAGGGCCGCGGTGAAGGGCCCTTGGCCGTCATTGTCGAGCTCGATGCCGATGGAGCGCGAATTGAGGTCTGTCAGCCCCTGCCATTCGCCGGCCCCTGCGTGCCAGGCGCGCATCCCTTCCCCCACCAGCTGCGTCACCCGGCCAGATTTGCAGATGACGTAATGGGCCGACACGTCCGCCGCGGGGTCGCAGAGCCGCTCAATCGCAGCCTCTGCCGTGGCCATCGCGGTGTAGTGCAGCACCACGTAGCGCGGGATTAGCCCGTCGCGCCGCGTGCCGCAGTTCGGGGAAGACCGTTGGTCGATCTGCACCGCGACGGGCTCAATTCCCAGCCGCCCGGCGGAACGGCGCCGGATCCCAGGCGCAGGCAAAGCCGTCGCCATCAGGGTCAAGCCCTTTTCGATCCCGTTGTGGCCCGCCAGAGGCCAGAAAGTCGATCTGCGCCTCATCTGCCGAGCTGTATGCCGCGCAGTTGCGCTGCGTGCGTGCGGCCGAGGAGAGGCTGACCCGACGGTGCACGCGCGTGCCCTTGCTGTGGGAGGTGCGCAATGCGTATTGCACGACATTGGGCTGCCCGCTGCCGGCCCTTGATGGCAGCGCGGTGGGCTGCACCACGGTGTATTGCTGTTGCCGCTGTTCCAGGCGCGCGGCGTCGCCTTCGATCGAGCGGCGCGAGGCGACCGCATCGAAGTCATTCTCATCCGAGATGCCGGGATTGTTCAGGATGACGGGCGCCGCATTTGACGGGCTTGCATTGATCACAGCCTCGCCGGAATTTGCCTGTGCGGCATTCGCGTCGTTTTGTGCGGCGATCTGCGCCAGCTCGGCGTCAAGACCTTCGGGATCGCTGACGGCGCGCGCGGTTTGTGCACCTTGCACCTGACCGGTTTGAACAGCGGTATTCCGCTGTGTCGCCGAGGTGGCCGGCGGCAGCGTCTGGGCCGCCACATTCGGCGCCGCTGGCACCGGGGCGCCGGCCTCAAGCTCTCGCGCGCGTGCCTCGCGCGCGGCAAGGGTCGATGGATTGTCAAAGCCCACGCCGCGGCCGGGGTCCGCGACACCAGCGCCGCTGTCGGGGATGGCGGGCTGACAGGCGGCCAGAGCCGCGCATGCGCCCAGGATCAATACACTACGGAATACCATTTCTGCTCACCCTGTTCCGGGATCTCGTTGCGTGGGGTCTACCACCATTTGGCGGGCTTGGCCACAAACCCCGCCCGCGCCTCCAACGCGTAAGCGGTGTTCAGCAAATCGCCTTCCTCCCAGGGACGCCCGATCAGCTGCAGGCCCAGCGGCAACCCCTGCGCATCCAGACCCGCCGGTACGGCAATGCCCGGCAGGCCCGCCATGTTCACGGTGACGGTGAAGACATCGTTGAGGTACATCTGCACCGGGTCATCGGACGCCTCGCCCAGACCAAAGGCCGCCGAGGGTGTGGCCGGCGTCAGGATCGCATCGATCCCTTGGGCAAACACATCCTCGAAGTCTTTCTTGATCAGTGTGCGCACCTTGCGCGCCCGGTTATAGTAGGCATCGTAGAACCCCGCCGACAGCACATAGGTGCCGATCATCACGCGCCGCTTGACCTCGTCGCCGAACCCTTCGGCGCGGGTCTTTTCGTACATCTCGGTGATGCCGTCGCCCTGATCCAGCCGGGCCCGGTGCCCGTAGCGCACGCCGTCATAGCGCGCGAGGTTCGACGACGCCTCAGCCGGTGCAATCACGTAATAGGCCGGCAGCGCGTATTTCGTGTGGGGCAGCGAGATATCCACGATCTCGGCCCCCGCATCGGCCAGCATCTCGCGGCCCTGGGACCAGAGGGTTTCGATCTCGTCCGGCATGCCGTCCATGCGGTATTCGGCCGGAATGCCGATCTTCTTGCCCGAAATGTCGCCCGTCAGCATCGCCTCGAAATTCGGCACGGGCAGGTCGGCGCTGGTGCTGTCCTTGGGATCGTGGCTGCACATCGCCTCGAGCATGATGGCCGCGTCGCGCACCGATTTCGTCATCGGCCCGGCCTGATCCAGCGAGGAGGCAAAGGCGACGATCCCCCAACGCGAGCACCGCCCATAGGTGGGCTTGATGCCCGTAATCCCGGTCAACGCCGCAGGTTGGCGGATCGACCCGCCCGTGTCCGTGCCGGTGGCCGCGAGACAAAGGTCGGCCGCAACAGCCGACGCCGACCCGCCGGACGAGCCGCCGGGCGTCAGGGCGATCTCGTCGTTGCCGCGCCGCCAGGGGTTCACCGCATTGCCATAGACGGATGTTTCGTTGGACGAGCCCATGGCGAACTCATCCATGTTCAGCTTGCCCAGCATGACGGCGCCTGCATCCAGCAGGTTGCCACTCACCGTGCTCTCATATTCCGGCAGGAACCCTTCGAGGATGCGGCTGCCAGCCTGGGACGGGACACCTTTGGTGCAGAACAGATCCTTGATCCCGATGGGCAGACCGCACATTGCAGGCGCGTCCCCGGCCTTGATCCGCGCATCCGCCGCCTTGGCTTGCGCCGTCGCGATCTCGGGCGTGTGGTGCACAAACGCGTTCAGCGCCCCGGAGCCTTCGATGGCACCGAGGCAGGCCTCGGTCAGCTCAACACTTGTCACATCACCCGAGCGCAGCGCATCGCGCGCCTCCGCCAGACCCAGCTTGTTCAACTCCGTCATTCGACCACCTTCGGCACGGCAAAGAACCCCTCGCGCCCGTCCGGCGCATTGGCCAGTACCGCGGGCTGCTGGCTGCCATCGGTAACCACATCCGCGCGCCGCTTGAGGCGCTGCGGCGTGACCGAGGTCATGGGTTCGACCCCCTCCACATCCACCTCGCCCAGCTGTTCGATGAAGCCGAGGATGGTGTTGAACTCCGCGGCCAGCGCCGGCAACTGTTCCGGCGCCACCTTGATCCGCGCCAGTTTCGCGACCCGCGCCGCGGTGCTTTCATCGATGGACATGGGTACCCCCGCCTGTGGCTCTTCCCGCGGCTTTACCGTGCGACCCTGCCACCTTCAAGGGCGTGACGGCGATAGACCTCGATCATCCAGCCCAGCATGATGCCGTTGAGGATATGCCAGGCGAAATGCGTGCCCAAGGGCAGTTGCGCGCACAAGGTTTCATCCACGCTGCGCGCGGTCAACGACAGCAGCAGGATCCCGGCACCGATCACAAACCCGCGCGCAACCTGAGGCCAGCGCGACCACAGCAGTGCGGCATAGATGAGGATCAGCGTTGGCACCGGCATATAGCCTGCCGACACGCCAAAGACGGGCACAGTCTGCCACAGCGGGATCGTCACAGCCGCATAAGGCAAGAACAGCACCGTCCCCAGCAGCGCGGCCCATAGCGGCATGCCCCACACGTCGCGGTTCACCGCAAAGAGGTACAGCAGGATGAAAACGGCGATGGGCACCACATCCGCAATCGCCGCCCACACCTGTGCATGGGTGTGAAACAGGTAACTGCCCACTCCGATCGCAAAAAGCACGACAGCCAGCGCCCGCGCCATCGGCACTCCGACCGAGCGCCGCCACATCCACAGGGCCGCCAGCACAAAGGCGGCATTGGTCAAGGCATTCACCGGCTCGGCCCAATATCCGGGCCCCAACCGCTCGCAATACCCATCGATCTCGCGCAGCATTTCCATCACCCGCAGCTAGGCACGCGGGCGCCGCTGTCAAAGAACCAAACCCGTCTTTGTCCAAAAAAAATCCCCGCCGGAGGCTCCCGCAGCCCGCAGCAGGCGCTCACGTCGCAGCCAAGAGCGGTACGTCATGAATACCATCCGCCCGGGCCATGGCAGCCTGCACATCGGTGCCCATGCGGCGCGCCATGTCTTTCCCTTCGCTGCGGTCATCTGGTGTCACGACCACACCTTTCCGTTGCTGGAAGAGTAGACCTCGGTTCCTGAGGCAGGCTTGCCCGGCCCACAGGTGATCAAACCCGCGGTGATGACGCCGATCTGCCTTTGAGCGGTGCGAAAAACGACACGTTTTCCGGCCCGTTTTCCGACTTCGGAAAACGGTCACCGTCGCGCTGAGAAAAACCCGATCAGCAACGCCTCGGCTTCGGCTGCAGCAAGCCCGTCATAGACCTCGGGCACGTGATGCGCTTGCGGATGCGCGAACACACGCGCCCCGTGCGCCACGCCGCCCGACTTGGGATCCGACGCAGCATAATAGAGCCGGCCGACACGGGCGGCTGCGATGGCCGCGGCGCACATGGCACAGGGCTCCAGCGTCACATAGAGGTCGTGGCCCACCAGACGTTCCGACCCCGCCGCAGCACAGGCCGCACGGATCGCCAGCACCTCGGCATGGGCCGTGGGATCGATTTGCGCGCGCGTGCGGTTCCCGGCCCGCGCAACGACCTGACCGTCGGGCGACACGATCACCGCGCCCACCGGCACTTCACCGAGGGCACCTGCCGCGCGCGCCTCGGCCAGCGCATCATCCATGAAACTGCGAAACACCATTCCCGCTGCCCTGCCCCTTTCCCCGGCTTCGCGCAACCGCTAAAGGCCACTCCATGACCTCAGACATCCCCAAAGGCGACCGCATCGCCAAGGTCCTCGCCCGGGCCGGTCTCGCCAGCCGTCGCGGGGCCGAGGCGATGATCACCGCCGGCCGCGTTTCCGTCAACGGGACGGCCATCGACAGCCCCGCGCTCAACGTGACCGACACCGACCAGATCACCGTCGATGGCAAGCCGCTGGCCGCACCCGAACCGCCGCGCCTGTGGCTCTACCACAAGCCGCCGGGTCTCGTGACCACCACCAGCGACGAACAGGGCCGCCAGACGATCTTCGATGCGCTCCCGGAGGATCTGCCCAGGGTGATGAGCGTGGGCCGCCTCGACATCACCTCAGAGGGGCTGCTGCTGCTCACCAACGACGGCGGCATCAAGCGCAAGCTCGAACTGCCCAGCACAGGCTGGATGCGTCGCTACCGCGTCCGGATCAAGGGATCGCCCGCTGATGCCGCGTTCGAGCCGCTGCGCAAGGGCGCGACCGTCGATGGCACCAGATACCAACCGATGCAGATCACCCTCGACCGCCAGCAGGGGGCCAACGCCTGGCTCACCATCGGCCTGCGCGAGGGTAAAAACCGCGAAATCCGGCGCGCCATGGAACATCTCGGCCTGATCGTGAACCGTCTGATCCGCATCAGCTATGGCCCCTTCCAACTGGGCGAGCTGAAACAGGGCGAAGTCGAAGAGGTGCGCCGCCGCATCGTGCGCGAACAGCTGGGCCTCGACGAACCGACGCCCACAGGCACCGCCAAAAAGGCCCCGCAGCGCAAGCGCAAGCCGCCCCCACGCCGCGGTCCACGCTGACACCGGTCAGCGAAAATTCCCCCTTGCGCAGGCCCGGCCCTGTCACAATCCTGTTGAACAGGCCTGTCACAGCGGCACGCGGCACGGTCGCCAATCCGCCATACGCTGGCGCGCCTCTGGTTCTGCACGTGCAAAGTGCTTATAGTCCAGCGGAGCCCGGGGTGGGGCCAAGATCAGAGGTGGGCATGCAACCGACAGCATTTCAAAAGATCGCCTTCGTGGTGCTCATTGCGCTGATGTTCGGCGTGACCACCGGCCTATTGGGAGGGCTCTGAGCCATGGCCAAACGCTTTGGCGGCAAATACAGCCCCGATGGAACCACGCCCGAGGTCGCGGCCCGCCCCGCGTTCGACCGTGCCCGCGTGGACCCGGTCGGCGCCCGCGCCAACCTGATGTTCCTGCCCGCGATCCCGATGGTCTTCCTGGCGCTGAACGACGGGGCCATCGGCCTTGTCGTGGCGCTGGTGGCGGCCGGCATCCTGACCCTTGGCGCGTGGCTGCTGCGCGAGGGGATGCGGGCCGAAGCCGCCTATCACGAACGCAAAGTCGCCCGTCGCCCGGCCCTGCCGCGCAAGATCGTGGCCGCGGTTCTGGCCGCCATCGGCATCGGCCTTGCCGCCTACCGGGTCGAGCCGGGGATGGTCGCGCCGGTGCTTTTCGCCATCGCCACCGGGGGGCTGCATCTGGCCGCCTTCGGTATCGACCCGCTTACCGACAAGGGCATGGAGGGCATCGATACGTTCCAGCAAGACCGCGTCGCCCGCGTGGTGGACGAGGCCGAAAGCCACCTAAAGGCCATGACCGACGCCCTCAGACGCGCCGAGGATCGGCAGACCGAGCTGAAGCTCGAGCAGTTCCAGACCGTTGCGCGCGACCTCATCCGCACGGTCGAGGAAGACCCGCGCGACCTGACGGCCGCGCGCAAGTATCTGGGCGTCTACCTGCTGGGCGCGCGGGACGCGACGATCAAGTTTGCCGACATCTACAGCCGCACCCGCGACCCGCAGGCGCGCACCGACTACACCCAGCTGCTCGACGATCTGAGCCAGAATTTCGCGGCCCGCACGCAAAAGCTGCTCAAGGACGACCGCAGCGATCTGAACATCGAAATCGACGTGCTGCGCGACCGGCTGCAGCGCGAAGGGGTGCGGATCGCACCTGATGACAACACCTGAAGCCAAAGGGATACCCCATGTCTGAAACAGTTCGCCAAAAGGCCGAAAGCGCCGTTGCCGCCGTGGAGGAAGTGACCGCCGTCATCCTGCCCGAACCCAGCGACGCAAATGCCATCGTCCCCCTGGCCCAGGCCGACGCGCCCGTGGGCGCCGAAATCCGGTCGCGTATGGGCGAGATAGATATGGGCGACACCAATTCGATCGTGTCCTTCGGGTCTGCCGCGCAAGCCGAACTGCAAGAGATCAGCCAGGCCATGCTGGCGGACGTCCGCAACAAGGATCTGGGCCCCGCCGGCGACGGGCTGCGCGACATCGTCACCACGATCCGCGGCTTTTCCGTGTCCGAACTGGACGTGCGCCGCGAACGTACCTTTTTTGAAAAGCTGTTTGGCCGCGCCGCCCCCTTTGCCAAGTTCACCGCCAAGTTCGAGAACGTGCAAAGCCAGATCGACCGGATCACCGACAACCTGCTCGAACACGAGCACACGCTTTTGAAGGACATCAAGTCGCTCGACCTGCTCTATGAAAAGACGCTGCAATTCTATGACGAGCTGGCGCTGTATATCGCGGCGGGCGAGGAAAAGCTGAAAGAGCTGGACGAAGGTGTGATCCCCGAGATGGAAGCCGCCGTCGCGGCCGCGCCGGAAGATGATCAGGTGATGAAAGCGCAAGAGCTGCGCGACATGCGCGCCGCGCGGGACGATCTGGAACGCCGGGTGCATGATCTGAAACTCACCCGTCAGGTCACCATGCAATCGCTGCCCTCGATCCGTCTTGTGCAGGAAAACGACAAGTCGCTGGTGACCAAGATCAACTCGACCCTCGTCAACACCGTGCCCCTGTGGGAAACGCAACTGGCGCAGGCCGTCACCATCCAACGCAGCGCCGAAGCCGCGGCGGCCGTGCGCGACGCCAACGACCTGACCAACGAACTGCTGACCGCCAATGCCGCCAACCTGCGCGACAGCAACAAGATGATCCGCGAGGAGATGGAGCGCGGCGTCTTCGACATCGAGGCGGTCAAGCAGGCCAATGCCGATCTGATCGGCACCATCCAGGACAGCCTGCAGATTGCCGACGAGGGCAAGGCCAAGCGTGCCGCGGCCGAGGAAGAGCTGCAAAAGATGGAGGCCGAGCTGCGCGATACACTCGCCTCTGCCAAGGCGCGCCGCGACGGGGTGGGCGATACTGCCGCCACCTCTGTCCCCCAAGCGGCCAGCTGAGGCGCGATGACCACGGTGTCGCGCGTATGCACACGGCTGGGCGGCATCGCCGCCCTCGCCTGGCTTGCGGCCTGCGACATGCCCGCGACGACCACCGAGCTGGTGCTGACGCCGCGCGCGCGCCCCGACCCGGTGGCGGTCGAACCGCCCCCGCCGGTCCGCGCCACGTCCGAGAAAAGTGCAGCACTGCGCAGCTATTTCGGTGCCGTGCAATCCAGCCAGCTGACCCAGGGCCTCTTGCGTCAGGACGGCGGCGGGCCCGACACGCCCTTTACCGCCGCAATGCTGGCGCGCAATTTCGAACAGATCGCGTTCTTTGACGAATTCACGCCCACGGGCGAGCGTGGCGGGGGGCAGACGCTGCTGCGCCGCTGGGCCGCACCCGTGCGCCTTGGCGTGGTCTTTGGTGCCTCTGTCCCGCCCAGCCAGCGGATGCGCGATATGGCCAACACGCGCAGCTACGCGCGCCGCCTTGCCCGGACCACGGGCCACCCGATCAGCGTTTCGTCCAACCCGAATTTCTACGTGCTCTTTGCCTCCGAAGACGACCGGAGCGAGGCGCTGGATGCGCTGGCCGCCCAGCTCGGCAACCCGCTCAACCAGCTGCGTAACCTGTCGCGCGACACGTATTGCGCCGTCGTGGCCTTCGGCACTGGCGAAGGACGCGCCACCACCACCGCCGCCGTCGCCCTGATCCGCGCCGAAAACCCTGACCTGCTGCGCCTGTCCTGCATCCACGAGGAGATCGCCCAAGGGCTTGGCCTGCCCAATGACAGCCCCGCGGCGCGGCCCTCGATCTTTAACGATGATGACGAGTTTGCGCTGCTGA
Source organism: Pseudomonadota bacterium (assembly GCA_038525585.1). GTDB lineage: Bacteria > Pseudomonadota > Alphaproteobacteria > Rhodobacterales > Rhodobacteraceae > Tateyamaria. The sequence goes on along the minus strand of JBCBHM010000073.1, from coordinate 3,668 downwards.
CGGATCATGACGAGGCGCTACTGGCGATGCTTTATGACGACCGCCTGTCGCCCGGCCTTGCGCTCGGCGAGGCGCGGCCCATCGTGCGTCAGCTGGCCAACGAACAAACCGGCGATGGCGGGTCGACATGAGCCTTTGGGACATCCTCACAGGCCGGAGCCGAACCGCCGACACGAGCATGACGGTGAAAGACTGGATTGTCGATCATACGGATGCCGACCTTGCCATCGCCGACATCGGCGCCTTCGACACCGCCGAGGGCAAATGCGCGATGATCGACCCGCTGGTCTTTGCGCAGCCGCCCGACTGGATCAGCATTCCAACGGAAGGCGCGCAACTCGTCGCCTTCAGGGATTTAATCGACGGGCGCAATTCCAAGCTTGCGCTGATCTTTCCCGGCGGCACGGTCGCCGGTGGCACTGAGGCGGGCGTCTGCCTGGTCGATGCAGGCATGGCAAGCGTGTTCACACCTGCAACCCACGCCGCGATGGACCGTTTTATCGATGCCCTGCCCGAGGGCGCCAATCCCTACGACGATTACTTCAGCACCTATGACGACCCCGCAGGCGGCGAGCACAAGATCGTGGCGCTGCCCGACGGCACGCCGGTGCCCTATATCCATTCGGGCTGGGGCGACGGCGCCTATCCCGTGTTCACCCTGACGGACGTGGCGGGCGTGGTCATCGCCGTCTATACCGACTTTATGGGCACGAACGATGACGGCGACTGGCTGCCGCCACCGGGCGTCACCCTCGACTAACACCGCAAACGGAGCGCACTTATGGGCATTTTCGACTTTCTTTCCGGCGAATTCATCGACGTCATCCATTGGGTCGATGACAGCCGCGACACCATGGTCTGGCGGTTCGAGCGTGAGGGCCACGAAATCAAGTACGGTGCAAAGCTGACCGTGCGCGAGGGGCAGGCCGCCGTGTTCGTGCACGAGGGCCAGCTGGCGGATGTCTTTACCCCCGGTCTCTACATGCTCGAGACCAACAACATGCCGATCATGACGACGCTGCAGCACTGGGATCACGGCTTCAAAAGTCCGTTCAAGTCCGAGGTGTATTACGTCAACACGACCCGCTTCAACGGCCTGAAATGGGGCACCAAGAACCCGATCATCTGCCGCGACCCGGAGTTTGGACCCGTCCGCCTGCGCGCCTTCGGCACCTATTCGGTGCGGGTCACGGACCCCGCCCGCTTCCTTGTAGAAATCGTCGGCACCGACGGCGAGTTTACCATGGACGAGATCAGCTTTCAGATCCGCAACATCATCGTGCAGGAGTTTTCCCGCACGCTGGCCAAGTCCGGCATCCCCGTCCTCGACATGGCCGCCAACACGCGCGAGCTGGGCCAATTGGTGGCCAAGGAAATCTCGGACCAGATCGCCGAATACGGCCTGTCCCTGCCCGAGCTTTATATCGAGAACGTCTCGCTGCCGCCCGCGGTCGAAGAGGTGATGGACAAACGCTCGTCCATGGGTGTGATCGGCAACCTCAACGAATACACCCAGTTTCAGGCCGCCGAAGCGCTGGGACGCGGCGGTGCCGCTGCCGCCACGATGGAGGCTGGTCTGGGCGCAGGCCTTGGCATGCAGATGGGTCAGGCGATGGCCTCCGGCATGTCGGCCCCGCGCAGCGCGGCAGTCGCCCCGCCCCCGCCACCCGTCGAACATGTCTGGCATGTCGCCGAAAACGGCGAGACGAAGGGGCCATTCTCCAAGGCTCAACTGGGCCGGATGGCCGGTGCCGGAGAGCTGAGCCGCGAGACCTATGTCTGGACCGCTGGCCAGGACGGCTGGATGAAGGCCGAGGACGTCACCGAATTGGCCCAGCTGTTCACCATCCTGCCCCCACCGCCGCCGCCCGGAGTCTGAGGCAACGGGCAGATCACACCGTGACCGGCGGTCGGACCTGCGCCGCATGTGAGGGCGACGCGTAGGCCCGCATCAGCATGGCTTCATCGGCCATTCAACCGTTGTCGCCACCAGTCTGCGCGGCCCGGCGTCCTGTGCGTGGCCGCAGATACCAGTGCCAAACGCGATACGCCTCGAGCACGGCGAGCGGGACGAAATGCACCAGCGCAGGGCCCAGACCGCCCCAGTCGTGCAGCGCGGCCCAGTGGATCATCGTAAGGATGGCTGCGGCGTAGGTGGTGCGCTGCAAGGTTTTCCACGACCGCCCCATGCGCCGCATGACCACATCCATGGAGGTTGCCGCCAGCGGGATGAAGATCGCAAAGGCGAGCCAGCCGGTCCAAATATAGAGCTTGGGAATGTCCACCCAGACCTTTGCGGCGCTGCCCGTGTCGATCAGGTAAAACACCGTGTGCAGCGCGGCATAGCCAAAGGCGGCCACGCCGAAATAGCGGCGGTTCTTTTGCAGCCAACGCGGCCCCCGCCAGCCGCGAAAGATCAGGACCAGCGGTGAGGCTAGCATGGCGATGATCATGAACCGCGCCGAAAACTCCCCGGTGGGATGCAAGAGCGTGTGGTAAACATCCGGATCGTCGGATCCGGCCAACCCCGCCGCCATGCCCAACGCCGGAAGCGCGAGAAGGAGCCAGAGCCAATAAGGATAAAGACGCGCATGCATGGCAGACCTCAGCTGGTCAGGTGTGAAAGGGACAGCGTCGCGAAAGGAGCGGTGCCGGTCATATGCAAGGGGCGTCGCCGACTTCGCGATGGACACAGGCAAAGATCGGATGAGCAAGAGCTACCCCGAAGCCGTTTGACACTTGGTGAGCGAGGTCGTGTTCGCTCAAGCCCACACCGATAGCGCCCACCGGCCTGCCAGCCCGGTCCGATCCACCCAATCGTCGGACCAGCCGCAGTGATGGTGAAGAGACGGCCCACAGTCTATACCCCTTGACCCGTGGTCAGAACTTGCCGGAATTGCCCCAGGTTTCGCGCGGGCCAATCTCTTCTTCGTTCATCCAATGCTCCACGATCTTGCCACCGGACACGCGGTAGAGGTCAAAGACAGCAACGTCCGTCCCGCCCCGGTGCCGCTTGCCATAGGTCATCACAAAATCGCCGTGTCCCATCAAATGGAACAGCATCTCGTACGATCCCGCAGCCTGCGAACCGAGCCAGGCGGTCAACCCGTCCAGCCCTGTGCCGATGGGTGTGGCGTGCTGCACGATATGGTCCGAGACAAACGCGGCGGCCTTGTCATGCCCGCCCTCCTGTAGGACCTGTTTTGTGTATTCCAGCACCAGCGCTTTGCTCGCCGCCGTATCGCCCGTCAGGTCCACATCGGTGGCGCCATCCACCATGCCCGCCCCCGACGCGCCCTGCGCGCTGTACGGCGCGATGGTGTCCCAGTGTTCGAGGATCAGGCCGTCGGGGTCGGTGTAAAACAGATCCATCGTGACCCATTCCGCCGCCCCCTCATTCAGCGACTGATACGCATGGCAAAAGACCCATGGACCCTCCTCAAAGCTGCGGACAATCCTGATGTCCCGCTTTGGGTTGCGCGCCACGAACGGTTCGAAGAACGCCAGAAACCCCTCGGCGCCGTCCCCGACGCCGGTCGAATGCTGCGTGTAGCGATGCCCGGTATAGGCGGTCACCGCCGCGCGCGCATCGCCGCCCGCGATCCCCTCCAGGTAGATGCGGTGGACGTTCTCCAGCCCTTTTGCCATGTGATGGCCTCCTTGGTTGT
>JBCBHM010000072.1:0-12930 GCA_038525585.1 Pseudomonadota bacterium | reverse complement strand
GGCGCGGACATTGCCCCCCTCTACCACCTCTTCGAGCAAACCGAACTTAACCGCTTGGGACGCCGTGATTTTCTGACCGGCCATCAGGATCAGCTTGGCCCGTGCGGGCCCGACAAGGGCGGCGAGGCGGGCAGGATCGCTGGGCTGCGGCAAGAATCCCAGCTTCATCACAGGGTAGAAAAACTTTGCCGACGGCACCGCGATTCGGATGTCGCAGGCCAAGACCATACCCATGGCACCCCCGGCGACGGTCCCGTTCAGCGCAGCGATACTCAGGCCGGGAAAGGCCGCAATGGCGCCCGACAAACGCTCCCACACCGGCGCGGTGGCAAGGCCGCTTTGCGCGGCCTCGAGGTCCATGCCTGCGCTGAACACCTTGCCTGCCCCGGTCAGGATCAGAGCACGCGCGTCCCCCGCCTCTTCGACCGCGTCGGCAAGGACCGACAGCATCGTGGCGGTCAGGGCGTTCGCCTTGTCCGCACGGTTCAGCGTGAGTGTCGTGACGGGCCCGTCTTGGGACATGTCGATCATGGGCGGCGCCCCCTTCATCCAACCGTTTCACAAGACGCTTACGGCGTGGGCGGGCAGAGGTCCAGCGATCCGACTTGACGCGCCCCGCGCCCTGCCGGACCATACGGCCAACCATTTGAGCACAAGGATTCCCCCGCCATGCCACGCCTGTACACCCTGACCGCATCCACAGCCCTGGTACTGGTCCTGCCCGCTACCGCCTTTGCAGAGCTGACGGCGGCCGAGGTCTGGGAGGACTGGCAGGATTACATGGCCAGCGCCGGCTATGAGGTGACCGCGTCCGAAGCGTCCGCAGGCGATACGCTGACGGTGTCGGATGTGACCATGTCGATGGACCTGAGCGACGACACGGGCACAGGTGCCACGAATGTGCGGATGAGCGAGATCATCTTCAACGAAAATGCCGACGGCACCGTGTCCATCGACATCTCGGCGCAAAGCGAAATCAATGTGGCCTTCGACGGGGTCGCCGCGGATGACGATGTGGATTTTACGCTGATCTACGATCAGACCGAGCCTGTCATGACCGCATCGGGCACCGCGGGAAACATCACGTATGACTATGCCGCAACGCAGGTTGCACTCACCCTTGACGGTGTCCAAACCGGGGGCGTGATCCTGACCGACGAGGTGGCGCGCCTGTCGGTCGCGGCACGCGATGTGGCCTATGTCATGACCAACGCAGTGGGCGAGGTGCGCGCAATCGAACAGACGATCAGCGCGACCGACCTGCGCTATGCCATCTTCTTTGACGATCCCGCAGGCGAAGGTACGTTCGACATGAGCGGCACGATGGAAGGCCTGACCTTTGCAGGCGCAGGCGATCTGCCCATCGGTGCTGACATGCAGGACGTCAATGCGATGCTCGACGCTGGCTTTCAATTCGACGGCACCTTCGGCTCGACCAAGGGGGGATATGATCTCACCTTCAACAGCCCGGATGGCGGCGGCACGTTCAACAGCGCGTCGGACGGGGGCACGCTGCGCGTGGCCGTGTCGCCGGACGGGCTGAACTACGACGTCACGCAGACGGGCGTGAACCTCAACATGCTGCTCACGCAGATGCCCCTGCCGATCTCACTTGCGGCAGCCGAAGTGACCACGAACATCCTCATGCCGCTCCAGAAATCCGACGAAGAACAGGATTTCGGGATGGTCCTCGGGCTGAGCGATTTCACCATGTCGGATGCGCTTTGGGGTCTGTTTGACGCCAGCGCACAATTGCCGCGTGATCCGGCGACGCTGCTGGTCGATCTGTCGGGCAAAGCACGGGTGCTCTTTGACTTCCTCGACCCGACCCAGGCGGCTGTGCTGGAACAATCGGGGGCGGCACCCGGTGAGTTGAATGCACTGACGCTCAATGCGCTTGAGCTGGATGCGCTGGGGGCCAAGCTGACCGGCGCGGGGGACTTCACCTTTGACAACAGCGATCTGGTGACCTTCGACGGGTTGCCCCGGCCCGAAGGCGCGGTTGATCTGTCGCTGGTGGGCGGCAACGGACTGCTGGACAAGCTGGTGGCGATGGGCCTCGTGCCGGATGATCAGGCGATGGGGGCCCGGATGATGATGGGCCTTTTCGCCGTTCCGGGCGAGGGCGAAGACACGCTCAACTCCAAGATCGAGGTGAATGGCGAAGGGCACGTGCTGGCCAACGGCCAGCGCCTGCGCTAAGCGCCCGCTCTTGAAGCCGGGGCACCACCCGGCTAGGTCATGCGCAACCATACGGAGCAGCGCATGACCGTTCTTTCCGACCTGACAGACCAATTGCTGCGCGCGGCGCGCGCCGCGGGTGCCGACGCCGCCGATGCGATGGTGGTGCAGGATACCTCCACCTCCGTCGATGTGCGTCAGGGCACGCTCGAGCAGGCCGAGCGGGCCGAGGGGATCGATCTGGGGCTGCGCGTCTTTGTGGGGCAGCAGCAGGCGAACGTCTCGTCATCCGATGCCTCGGCACGCACGATCGAGGAGATGGCAGCACGCGCCGTCGCGATGGCGCGCGAGGCGCCCGAGGATGCCTATGCCGGGATCGCGGACGCCGAACAGCTGTCGGACCGGCGCGACGCAGAGGGGCTGGAGCTGTACGATCCGGCGCCGGAGCCATCGCCCGCCGCGTTGCAAGAGGATGCGCTGGCCGCCGAGGCGGCTGCGCGGGACGTGCCGGGTGTGACGCAAGTCGAATCGAGTTCGGCGGGTTACAGCAACCGATACGTCTGGCTTGCGGCGACCAATGGCTTTAGCGGCGGCTATCGCCGCACGGACCGGGGGACCGGCTGCAGCGCGATTGTCGGCACCGGCACCGGGATGGAGCGGGATTATAGCGGTGACGGCCGCATCTTTTACGCCGATATGCGGCGACCGGAAGAGATCGGGCGCGAGGCTGGCGAACGCGCCGTCGCCAGGTTTGGCGCGCGGAAACCACCCACCGGCGCTTACCCGATCCTTTTTGACGAGCGCATCGCGTCGAGCCTGATCGGCCATTTGCTGATGGCCGCCAATGGCAGCAGTGTCGCGCGCGGCGCATCCTGGCTGCGCGACCGGCTGGGTGAGATGGTGCTACCCGACGGTATGAACCTGATCGAGGATCCGCACCGCCCGCGCACGTCCGGCAGCCGCCCCTTCGATGCCGAAGGCCTGCCCACAGCCCGTCGTGCGATTGTCGAGGATGGGCGCCTGACGGGCTGGACACTGGACCTGGCCAATGCACGCAAGCTGGGCATGCAGTCGACCGGGAATGCCGGGCGCGGAACGTCGTCAGGACCCAGCCCCAGCACCTGGAACGTGGCGTTGGACCAGGGCAGCGCCAGTCGCGATGACCTGATCCGCGACATGGGCACGGGCCTGCTGGTGACTTCGATGATCGGTTCGACCATCAATCCCAACACGGGCGACTATTCGCGCGGCGCATCTGGCCATTGGATCGAAAACGGCGAGATCGCCTATCCCGTGAACGAATGCACCATTGCGGGCAGCCTGCCCGACATGCTGCGCAGCATCGTGCCCGCAAACGATGCCCGCACGCATCTCAGCCGCGTTGTCCCGTCGCTTCTGGTCTCAGGCATGACCCTTGCTGGCGCATGATGTCGCCCTTCTGACCCACGCCGCACGGATCGCCGGACGCATCGCCACAAGCTTTGGCGGCGCGCGCGCCAAAAGCTGGGACAAGGCGGACGGCGCAGGCCCGGTGACGGAGGCGGATCTGGCGGTCGACACGTATCTGCGCACGACGCTGCTGGCCGCAAGGCCGGACTATGGCTGGCTGTCCGAAGAGACCGAGGACACCTCTCACCGCCTGAGCCGCGACACGGTGTTCATCGTCGATCCCATCGACGGCACGCGCAGCTATGTCGAGGGTGCGCGCACCTGGGCCATCTCCATCGCCGTCGTGCATCAGGGCACGCCGATTGCAGCGGCGATCCACCTGCCCTTGCGCGACAAGCTTTACGTGGCCGGGCGGGGCCTGGGCGCCACGCTCAACGGCGCGCCCATCACCACGGGCCAGTTCCATACGCCGCCCCAGGTACTGGCGGCCAAGCCCAACTTTGACGACCGACACTGGCCGGGCGGTCGGCCAGAGGCCGTGCGCCATTACCGCCCGTCGCTGGCCTATCGCCTGGCCCTTGTCGGGCAGGGCCGGTTTGAGGGGATGATGACGCTGCGCCCTTCGTGGGAATGGGACATCGCGGCGGGCGCGCTGATCGTGACCGAGGCCGGGGGGCAGGTGACGGATCGCGCGGGCCGGCCCTTGCGCTTCAACACCCATGATGCGCTTTTGAACGGCGTTGTCGCGGCGGAACCCGCGCTGCACGGTGCCCTTCTGTCGGGTCTGGGCGCGGGCGTTTCTTGACCCCGCCGGGCAGATGCGCAAACTGCACCGCAGGCACGCACCGCTTCCAGCAAAAAGGACCCAACACATGACCCAGCGCTTGCATCTGGTCTTTGGCGGCGAGCTCGTCGATCCCTCCAGGAACGTGTTCAAGGATGTGGACGACCTGCATATCGTTGGGATCTTTCCCGACTACGACGCGGCGTTCAACGCGTGGAAGGCCGAGGCACAGCGCACGGTCGATAACGCGCACATGCGGTATTACATCGCCCACCTGCACCGCCTGCGGGATGAGGAGAATGCCGCCACCGCGACGGAGGAACTGGGCTGAAATCCGCATCCCGAGGATCACTTGGGCTGACCGCCTACCGGACCTTGTCCGGCCGCAAACCCGCACCTGCGTTTGACCCTGCCACCCGGCGCCCCGGCGGCGAGCTGGTGTGGATCCATGCGGGTGAGGACGGCAACGGGCGGGCTATCACGGATATGGCGCTGCGCCTTGCCGCGCTGCGACCGGAATGCACCGTTTTGTTGACCGGGGCCGCGATTGACGCGGTGGATGACGCGGATGACACCCTTGTTCGGGAAACGATCACGAGCGATCACCCGGACACCGTCGACGCCTTTGTCGACCATTGGCGACCCGATGTGCTCGTCTGGACCTGGGGCGGGTTCCGGCCCAATCTGGTGTTGGCGGCCAAGGCGCGGGGCACCCACATGATCCTGGTCGATGCGGCACAGGATGGGTTTGACCGACGCCGCGACCGTTGGCTGCCCGAGGTGCCGCGCCGCCTTTTGGCGCAGTTCGATGTGGTCATTGCCCGCTCGCAGCCCGCCTTTGCGCGCCTCGTGCAATTGGGGCGACCGATTGGTGAGATCGAGCTTGCCAGCCCCCTGCGCCCCTTTGGCCATACGCTGCCCGCCAATGACAGCGACGTGTCCGAGGTGACCGAGACCTTGCGCGGGCGCCCGACCTGGCTGGCCGCGCATGTGCATCCCGACGAGGTCGTCACCGTGCTGGCCGCACACCGTCAGGCGCTGAAGGTCGCGCACCGGCTGCTGCTGATCCTGCTGGTGTCTGACCCTGCGACCGTTCCCCGCGTGGTCGACGTCGCGGCGAGCCGGGTGCTCAACACCACGTTGTGGTCCGACGGTGACTTTCCTGATGACCATGCGCAGGTGCTTATTGCCGATGCCGAGGATGAGCTGGGCCTGTGGCTGCGCGTGGCTCCGGTTGCCTTTCTCGGCGGCTCGCTCAGCCCCGAAACACCGGACACCGACCCCTACACTGCAGCCGCACATGGCACGGCGGTCGTTTACGGGCCCTACGTGCCCACCCATAGCGAGGCCTACAAGCGCTTGCTGACCGCGGGCGGTGCGCGGATCGTGAATGACGCGAGCAGCCTGGGCCTTGCCGTGTCGCAGATGATTGCGCCGGATCGCGCCGCGCAGATGGCGATGGCGGGCTGGGACGTGCTGACCGAGGGGGCCGACAGCCTCGACCGGATCGTGGCGCGGGTGCAAAACCACCTCGACACGCTGGCAGAGGCGCCCGCCTGATGCGCGCGCCGGCCTTCTGGTCCAACCCGCGTGATCTGCGTGCGCGGGCATTGGCGCCACTGGGCGCGCTCTATGCCCGCGCGACCGCCCGCCGCTTGGCGCGGGGGGGGTATGCACGCGTCGGGGTGCCCGTGATCTGCGTTGGCAATCTGTCGGCGGGCGGCACCGGAAAGACACCCACCGTGATCGCGCTGACCGAACGGCTGCGCGACCGGTTCCACACCCCGCATATCGTGAGCCGCGGCTATGGGGGGACCGAGGTCGGGCCGCTTGAGGTCGACCCCACCCACCACCGCGCCAAACAGGTGGGGGATGAGCCGCTGCTGCTTTCGGCCTTTGCGCAAACCTGGGTCGCGCGCGACAGGCATGCCGGGGCCGAGGCCGCAGTGGCGGCCGGCGCGACGGTCATCCTGTTGGATGACGGGTTTCAGAACCCTGCATTGGCGCAGGACCTGTCGGTTGTGGTGGTGGATGCCGAGGTCGGCTTTGGCAACGGATTGTGCCTGCCCGCGGGGCCGTTGCGCGAGCCTGTCGAGGTGGGGCTGGCCCGGGCTGATCTGCTGTTGAGCATCGGGGATGCCGCGGCGCAGGCCCGCTTTGACGCCGAGGTTCCTGCACAGGCGCCGCCGCGGATCCACGCCGCTTTGACCGCATTGCAGACCGGGATGGATTGGAGCGGCGGGCGTTACCTCGCCTTTGCCGGGATCGGGCGGCCAGAGAAATTCTTTGCCACCTTGCGGGGTCTCGGGGCCAATGTTGTCCGCACCGAGGCGCTGGCCGATCACCAGCCCCTGTCCACCGCGCTGTTTGGTCGGCTGGAGAGCGAGGCGCGCGCAGCAGGCGCGCAGCTGGTCACAACCGAGAAGGATGCCGCAAGGCTCGCCCCGCGAGACCGGCGCAAGGTGATCACCCTGCCCGTGCGCCTGTCCTTTGAGGATACGACAGCGCTGGATGCCGCACTGGATGCGCTGCCACCGTCACAAAACGCGCCATGAAAAAACGCCCGCTCGAAAAGGGGCGGGCGTTTGTGCAATCAGAGCGTCGGAGATCAGCTGCCCGCGGCCTCGTCGATCACGCGCGCCATCTCGTCATAGGCCATGTTGTTGTACTTGGTCCCGTTGATCACAAAGCTGGGGGTCGAATTGATGCCGTCTGCCTCGGCGTTTTGCTGATACCATGCGACCAGCGTGCGCAGGTTGTCCGCGTCTTGCAGGCAACCCTCCAGCGTTTCGTTGCCCAGCCCGGCGAGGCGCCCGACCTTGCGCAGTTCTTCGACGATGGCCGCAGGATCACCGCCGCCTGCGCGGCTCCACTCGGCCTGCGAGGCATAGAGCATGTTGGTGATGCCAAAGAAGCTTTCGGGCGTGCCTGCGCAGCGGGCGATGGCCGACGCCCAAAGGCCGAAACGGTCAAAGTAGACCTCGCGATAGACAAAGTTGACCTTGCCGGTGTCGATGTAATCCGCCTTGAGCTGCTTGTAAGGCCCTTCGTGGAAGCGCGCGCAATGCGGGCAGGTGTAGCTAGCGTATTCGATGACCGTCACGGGCGCATCGGGATCGCCAAGCTGCATTTCGACAACGCCCGAAATGTCGATATCTTCGCCGGTGGTTTGGGCATTCGCGGCACCCAGCAGTGCCTCGGCCTGCGCCTGTTGCTGCGGCGAGGGGCCGGAGCTCATGCTGCTCCACAGGAAGTATCCGCCGATGCCGACGGCGATGGCCACGAGGGGCACCAGAAAACGTGTCATGAGCGTTGTCCTTGTTGTTCTTTGTTCAGGATGTTCGTGCCCAGCCGTTCAAGGGCGGCACGCAAGTCCCCATCCTCCACGCGCGCGGCCATGTCGGTGGCGGCGGGCACGGGTGTTGGCGGGGCTTCGGGTTCGGTCTGTTTGTATCGGTCAAAGGCCACCTGCCCCTCGGCAAATCCGGTTGCGGCGGTCTGGGTGATGCGGATGCGGGCGATGGCGTTGTAGCCATAGACGGCATTGACCCGGTCGCGCAGCTGTTCCTTTTGCATCTCGAGCATGGGCGCCTGCGCGCCTGTGGTCAGAAGGGTCAGGGTCGCCCCCATCCCACCGCGGCCATAGCTCACCTCGACCGGGCGAGAGATGGCGGCAACGTCTGGCCCGGCAACCTCGGGCCATTGCGTCAGCAGGCGGCTTTGGGCAAACCCCTTGGCGGCACTGGCCGTCCGGATTTGCCCGGTCAGCAGGTTTGCCGTCCGTTTGAACCCGTTTGTGGTGGCGCGGCGCGATGCCATGGCTATGTTCCCTGTCACTCAGTTGTGAACATAGCGGATGTGGGGGCAGGCACCAGCCATGACGATAGCGAGACCTATAACACGTGCGTGACTTATCCGCAGAGCTTTTGGCGTGGTACGACGTGCATGCGCGGACAATGCCCTGGCGCGTGTCACCGGCGGACAAGGCGGCCGGTGTGCGGCCCGACCCCTATGCGGTCTGGATGAGTGAGATCATGCTGCAGCAGACGACTGTGGCGGCGGTCACGGAATATTTCCGCGCCTTCATCACCCGCTGGCCCACGGTGCGCGATCTGGCCGCCGCAGAGGATGCGGATGTGATGGGCGCATGGGCGGGCCTTGGATACTATGCCCGGGCACGCAACCTGTTGAAATGCGCGCGGGTCGTGGTCGAAGACCATGGCGGAAGCTTCCCCGCCGATCATGCCGCACTGCTGAAACTGCCCGGCATCGGACCCTACACAGCGGGCGCCATAGCCTCTATCGCGTTCGACCTGCCTTATGTGGTCGTGGACGGCAATGTCGAGCGTGTGATGGCGCGTTTGCATGACGAGCACACGCCGTTGCCCGCGGCCAAACCGATCCTGACCGAGCAGGCGCGGGCGCTGACGCCTTCCGAGCGGCCCGGTGACTATGCCCAAGCCGTGATGGATCTGGGCGCCACGATCTGCACGCCGAAATCGCCTGCCTGCGGCATCTGCCCGTGGCGCGCGCCGTGTGCGGCGCGCATGGCAGGCACCACATCTGAGCTGCCCAAGAAAATGCCAAAACAGGCCAAGCCGGTGCGCCACGGCACCGTCTACCTTGGCCAGCGGGCGGATGGGGCATGGCTGCTTGAGACGCGGCCTGACAAGGGTCTGCTGGGCGGGATGCTGGGTTGGCCCGGCTCGGACTGGATCGACGCGCAAGGCGCGCGACCCGTCGCACCGCCCATCGAGGCCGACTGGACACGCGTCGCGGGCGAGGTTCGGCACACTTTTACGCATTTTCATCTGTTGCTGGACGTGATGACCGCCCGCCTGCCAAACGATGCGGCCCCGCAGCGCGGAACCTTTGTCCCAAACGCGCGCTTCCGCCCCTCCGACTTGCCCACAGTGATGCGCAAAGCCTTTGATCTCACCCGAAAATGATAGGGTGCAGCGTAGCGTCACACTTGGCAGGTGGCGTGCCACGCCGTTAGACATGGCGCGTGCGCAAACAATGCCAAAGGACCACCACATGATCCTGCCCTCGCAACAGGTTGCCCGTTTCCGGAACGCGCTGCCTTTTTGGATGTCACTCCTGCTGTTGCCGCTGGCCTTTGTGTCGGGGACCTATGGCGGCTGGACGGTGATCCTGTTGCCGCTGGTGACCTGGTATCTGTTTTCGATCCTCGATCTCGCCGTTGGCCTGAACACCGACAATGCCGATCTTGAGACGACCGAAGACGAGATGTTCTGGTATCGCGCCATCACGGTTGCATGGGCGCCGCTGCAGTTTCTGATGCTGTTCGGGATGATCTGGTACGTGGCCCCGGCCGAGCATCTGAACACGTTCGAGAAAATCGCCATTTTCTTTGGCGTCGGCGTGATCACGGGGACCGTCGGCATCAATTACAGCCACGAGCTGATGCACCAGAAAAACAAGACCGAGCGTTGGATGGCCGACGCCCTGCTGGCCATGGTTCTTTATTCCCATTTCCGGTCCGAGCATCTGCTGGTGCATCACCGCTATGTGGCGACGCCGCGTGATCCGGTGACAGCGCGCATGGGCGAAAGCTTTTACCGGTTCTATCCGCGCGTGCTCAAGCAGTGTTTCCAAAGCGCACTGGGTGCGGAAAAGGCGATGCTGGCGCGCAAGAACCTACCCGCGACGGACCTGTCGAACCCCTTCTGGAAATATGCGGCCCTTCAAGGCACGTGCCTGATCCTGGCCCTGCTGCTGGGCGGATGGGCGGGGCTTGGCCTGTTCCTGGTCCAAGCCGGTGTTGCGATCTGGCAGCTGGAGCTGGTGAATTACGTCGAGCATTACGGGCTCACGCGCAAACATCTGGGCGAGGGCAAATACGAACATGTCCAGCCGCGCCATTCCTGGAACGCGGCGCACAAGGTGTCGAACTGGCTTCTGATCAACCTGCAGCGCCATTCGGACCATCACTACAAACCCGACCGCCGCTTTCCCATCCTGCAGACCTACGACACGGATGAGGCGCCGCAACTGCCCTACGGCTATCCGGTGATGACCATCGCCGCGATGATCCCGTCGGTGTGGCGACGTGTGATGAACCCGCGCGTGCGCCGCTGGCGCGAGATGTACTATCCCGAGATCACGGATTGGACGGCCTACAACAAGGCCGCCAATCCGCTGCCGAGATAGGGCCCAGATAGGGCAAGGTGCGCATCGGCCGGTTCCGCCACGCCGACCGTGGTGATCGAAAACGGCCGTGTCCGGGTCACAGAATGGCGGTTCGCGCAGCGTGGCGACAACACAGGCTGGCACCGCCACGCATACGACCACGTCGTGATCCCGCTGTTTGACGGCACGCTCGAGATTGAGCTGGGCGGCGGCGCGCGCACCACAGCCCAGATGCAGAACGGCGCGCCCTACTTTCGCGAGATCGGGGTGGCTCATGACGTGATCAACGGCAATGATTTCGCCTGCGCCTTTGTCGAGGTGGAACTGCTCGAAGATCGCAAGGCGGGCTAGTCGTCCGCCTGAAGCGTCCTGAGATAAGCAACCAAATCCACCACTGGGGAAGAGGTCATGATCGGCTGGCCCGTCTCTGTCTTGGTCAGCGTGTCGTCGACGGCAAAGAAGGGGCCGTACACCGGCATCTCGGACCCGTGGCTGACCAGCGGATCGGTGCCGTCGATGCGGCGGATCACCCGCTCGGTCGGAAAGACACCGTCGTTTTCAACGGCAAGCGCCGTCAGGTTGCGGGGCTGCACGAGCATCGCTGGCGCCATCGGCCCATCCCCGGTCCCCTCGACCCCGTGACAGGCGGCGCAGTGCATCCAGAACAGCTGTTCGCCGCGCTCGATGTCTTCTGCCCCTGCCGTTGTGGGCACCAGCACGACGGCCAATGCGATTAAGGTTCTCATGTCGCCTCTCCCTTTTTGTGGCAGGGACAGGATGACAGGCGCGCGGACGCGGCGCCCTGATCCGGATCAAATGGCGATCAATCCAGCACCCAAACCGGCAACGGATCGGCAATGCCCCGCACCTGCTGATCCGGGGCGAGTCGCAGGATGCCTGATGTGCCGGCCGCCTGCACAGCCGCGTCCGACACCACCGCCCGCACCGCGAGCGCGCGCGTCATCGCCTCGAGCCGGCTGGCGACGTTGACCGTGTCGCCCAGCACCGCAAATTCGAGCCGGTTGGCACCTATGTCACCCAGCACCACAGCGCCAAAATGCAGGCCGAACCGTGCGTCGATCTCGGGCAATCCGTCCGCGCGGCGCTCGGTGTTCCACGCCTCCATCCGGTCGGCCATGGCCTGCACGCAGGCCAGCGCGCGGGCGGCATCATCCGCCAGAGGAAGCGGCGTGCCGAACGTGGCCATCAGACCGTCACCCATATACTTGTCGAGCGTTCCGCCATGGGCAAAGACCTCGCTTTCCATCCGGGCGTGGAACGCGCGCAGCGTCTCGATCACCTCCTGCGGCGGGCGACCGTCGGAATAGGCGGTGAAACCCACGATATCGACAAACAGCACCGCGGCATCGTGGCTGCGGATCTGGCCCAGCGGTTCGTCCTTGGTCGACAACTCCTCGACCATGGTGGGGGAAAAGTAGCGTGCCAGATTGGTCCGCTCGCGCGCCATCTCGGCACTGTCGAGCACGAGCATCTGATAGCGCCGCACCGCAACGGCCAGTATGGCCGCCATCATGATGAACACGATGACCTCCTGAATGCGCAGATCCCAATTCACCGAGTTCGGATCGAAGAGGCGCGCCAAATCCGGGTTGTCCGGGAACACGTCGCGCATCGCGCGGCCAAGGTCCGGATACGTCCGCCCGAACCACCACACGCACCCCGCACCAACACACCAAAGGATGGCCGTCCAATTCCCGATGGCGATGATCGTCCGCCAGGAATAGCTCAATACGCCTGCCGCGAGGATGATCGAGAAGTACTGGAATACCTCAAAACGGAAGATCATCGCCGTTGGAAGAGGCTCGGTTGAAAACGGGTTCGGCACCAGCAGCGCGACGGTCATCAGCGCAAGATCGGCAAAAAGCAGCGCAAGTTCGGCCCCCGACTGGCCCACGCGTCCCACACGACGCTGCGCCAACCCGACAAAGACCAGCGCAAGCAGCAAGACGTGATACCACAGCACGTCCCAACTGGGGTTGAGGAACACCAAAAGCAGCGCGGTGGCCGACAGCGCCCCGATCCGCGCTTTGACGGCCAGGTCCATTCCCTCGCGCTTGTTGCGCTCCAGCGCTTCCAAAGCGTGGCGGTGGGTGGGCAACGTGTCCGTGTCAACGCCACGCGCGTTCAAGGTGATGGGGCTGCTGATCTCGACCATCCGGGCGCCTCTTCAATGCTCTTGGCACCAATGTAACAACGATTAACAAAAAAGCCCCGCCAAAACTGGCGGGGCCTGAGTTGCAGTGCCGTTGGCTATGCCTTGGGTAAGGCCGCAGGCACCTGGCGGTGTTTCGTGAAATCTAGTCGTGCATCTCGGCCCGGATCTGCTGGCGCAGCACATCGATGGGCACCATCTTGCCCTCACGGCGATAGCACCAATAGGTCCAGCCGTTGCAGCTTGGGGC
>JBCBHM010000071.1:0-13246 GCA_038525585.1 Pseudomonadota bacterium | reverse complement strand
GCCGCCACCTGGGATGAGCGACCCGCAGCGACCATGCCCACCTTCTTGGCGCGGATCGGGCCGCGGGTCGTCTGCACGCCCGTCACAACGCCGCCGTCGACGTCGATCCCTGTGACCTCGCACTGCTGGATCAGATCCACACCCCGGTCGCTTGCCGACCGGGCAAAGCCCCACGCCACCGCATCATGCCGCGCCGTCCCGCCGCGCTTGTGATAGAGACCGCCAAAGATCGGAAATCGGGTCTGGTCATAGTCGATCATCGGGAGCAGCTTGCGCACATCGTCAGGTGTCAGCATCTCCGCATCGTCGCCCTGCCCGCGCATCATGTTGCCCCGCCGCACAAAGGCGTCGCGCTGGCCGTCGGAATGCACCAGGTTGATGATCCCCCGCTGCGAATGCATGACGTTGAAGTTCAGGTCTTCCTCCAGACCCTCCCACAGCTTGAGCGAATGCGAATAGAACTCCGAATTGCCCGGCAGCATGTAGTTGGCGCGCACAATCGTCGTGTTGCGCCCAACATTGCCGCCGCCCAGATAGCCCTTTTCCAGCACCGCGACATTCGTGATGCCATGCACCGAAGCGAGGTAGTGTGCCGTGGCCAGGCCGTGGCCACCGCCGCCGATCAGCACGATGTCATATTCGGGCTTGGGCTCGGGGCTGCGCCAATGCGGCCCCCATCCCTTGTTCCCCGTCAACCCTTCGGTCAGGATCTTGAGCCCTGAAAACCGCATATGCCCTCCGCGCACTTCATTGACCGAATACGACCAACTCACCAAAGGAGTAGCAAGGGGCAGGCGGCACATCCGCCCCATTTCGACCTAAGGTGGCCTGCCAGCGACGAAAGCGGCATCACTTGTCGTTGCGGCCCCACATGTCAGGGGGCGAAATTCGCCCCCATCAGCTGTCTTTCCAACGCATAGTTCGGAACGCGAACGGGTCTGCCGCCTTTGCGCAGGGTCGCGACGAAGATCGCGCGCGACGTCCGTTTGTTCCCGTCGGGGGCCGATTGCGCGCGGACATAGGCCCCATAGAGAAAGCACGCCAGATCATCCCATTTCCGGTCCCCGCTCCCGGGCACCAGGTTGAGCGTGGTCGCAAGGCCCTCGATCCCGTCCGCCAGCGCCTGCGCCCCAACCGTGCTCGGATAGCGACCGGCCATGTTTGTCATGCGATCGCGCAGGGCGGTATCGAGCCCGACCAGCTCTACATTCGCGAGATCGAACGCACCCTTGGTGCGCGGATCGTAGTCGCGTTGCAGGATCATCATCAGCCGAAGGGTCCTGCGCCGCTTCTCCATCGAGGGGTCGTGGCTGTTGATCCAGTTCACCCCTTTCCAAAGATCGTCTTCGAGCGGGTTGGTCGGGATACGCCATTGGTTCGGATCGAGGTTGTTGCGATCCAGCAGATCGCGCAACTCGCAATTGTCGCACCGGCCCCACAGCTCCAGGATCTGCCCTTGGATGTCGCGGATCATGCGCAGCTCATAGTCGAAATACCCGGAAATCATGGGAATAAAGAGCTCGTCCTCCTCGCCCTCCCAGTCCAGCCATTGGACGCCGCGTTGAATGTATTCGTCGCACATGCGGATCATGCCGTCTGAATGCGCGCCGATCGCCTGCTGCAGGCGCCGAAACTCCGGCAATTGCCTCCACGCGGCCAGCGCCGCCTGCCGATCAACCTGCACGCGTTGACGTTGCCGATTTGTCGTCTTTTTCTTGCGCCAGAAAAACAATGACATGCCTCTATCCTTTCCCCATGACTGCCCCGTTGCCCCAAACGCGCAGGTTCGGGTGCCCCCTGGAAATCCGTGTTTCAAAATGTGCGAAGGTGTGGCGCTCTGCGCGCGGGCTTCATCATAAAGACACGCGGGGCCGAAGAATTATTCGGCCCCGCGTCAAAAAAAGATGTTTTTGTCTGTGGTTGGCTGCGGCTACAGCCCCTTGGCGCGGTAGCTGTCTGCGACCTTGCCGATGGCCACCAGATAGGCGGCGGTGCGCAAGTCGTCGACGTCATCCCGATCATGCCAGACCGACGCCATCGACTGATAGGCTGCGCGCATCGTGTCATCGAGACCGGAACGTACCAGTTCCAGCTCATCAGCGCCGCGCAGATATTTCTGCTTGAAGTCCGGCGTCATCGACCACGCATCGCCCAAGTGGCGGCTGAGCCGTTCCAGCTCGTCCACGACCAGTTGGTGCCGCGCCTCTTCCTGTCGGCGCTGCATTCGACCAAAGCGGATATGGCTGAGGTTCTTGACCCATTCGAAATAGGACACTGTCACCCCGCCTGCATTGGCGTACATATCCGGGATGATCACGGTGCCCTTGTCGCGCAGGATGCTGTCGGCGCCGGCGGTCACGGGGCCGTTGGCGGCCTCGATGATAAGCGGTGCCTGGATACGCTCGGCATTGCCGAGGTTGATCACACCCTCCAGCGCCGCCGGGATCAGGATGTCGCACGCCTCTTCCAGAACCGGCGCGCCATCCTCGACGTAAGTCCCATCGGCATAGCCCGCGACGCCGCCATGGCCCGCAATCCAGTTGCGTACGGCGTCCACGTCCAGCCCGCGCGCGTCCGTCAGCGCGCCGTCGCGTTCAATGATGCCGACGATCTTGCAGCCATCTTCTTCGGCCAGGAATTTCGCGGCGTGATAACCCACATTGCCGAGGCCCTGGACCACCACCGTCTTGCCGTCGAGCGTGCCGGTCATCCCGGCCCTTTTGACACCTTCGGTATCGCGGAAGAACGCGCGCAGCGCATATTGAACGCCGCGACCGGTCGCCTCCGTCCGGCCCTGGATGCCGCCCGCATTGGTCGGCTTGCCCGTCACGCAGGCCACGCCGTTGATGTCGGTCGTGTTCATGCGCTTGTACTGATCGGCAATCCACGCCATCTCGCGCTCGCCCGTGCCCATGTCGGGCGCGGGCACGTTCTGCGCGGGGTTGATCATGTCGCGTTTGATCAGCTCGTAGGCGAACCGCCGCGTGATCAGTTCCAGCTCGTGCTCATCGTATTCACGTGGATCGACGGCCAGCCCGCCCTTGGATCCGCCGAACGGCGCCTCCACCAGCGCGCATTTATACGTCATGAGGGCCGCGAGCGCCTCGACCTCATCCTGATTGACCCCGGTGGCAAAGCGGATGCCGCCCTTGACCGGCTCCATATGTTCCGAATGCACCGAGCGATAGCCGGTGAATGTCTGGATCTGCCCGCGCAGGCGCACACCGAAGCGGACTGTGTACGTCGCGTTGCACACTCGGATCTTCTCTTCGAGACCCGGCGGCAGGTCCATCAGCGCCACGGCGCGGTTGAACATGATGTCCACGCTCTCTCGAAAACTCGGTTCGTTGGGTGTGCTCATCCGGGGTCTCCTCTCTCCGGCACGACTCGGCCGCATGGGCCAGTCTGTGAACACAGGCTATGACGGTTTCGTTAATCAGTGCCAGATTCTCTTTTTCGCGCCATTCCGCGCAAGACCGCGTTTGCCCCGCACATCCGGCCATTCAGCCTCACAATACACCCGTCGGATGCGTATTGGTTCCAAACCGTAGAAAAACACCCCAGACACTCCGCGGTTTCGCCCGATTTCAGCCACATTCCACCGTCACACCAATCATTGGAAAATTAGGCCCGCCGTGGGCCCATTTGTTGAAATTGAAGGTGAAACATGCCTCGGACATGGAACAGAACGCAGACGACGCTCGCTGAATTGCGCAGTACCGTTGCTCAGTTCAAACGGGAAGAGCGCGGCAGCGTCACCTACTTTGCGATTTTCATGCTCATGATGATGCTGCTGGTAGGTGGGATCGCCGTCGACTTGATGGAAAACGAAATGCAGCGGACCCGCGTGCAAAACACGCTGGATCGCGCCGTGCTGGCCGCCGCCGACCTCGATCAGACGCTCGAGCCGCAGGCGGTTGTGCAGGACTACTTCGACAAATCGGGGCTGAGCCACTTCAACCCCACAGTCGTCGTCGACGAGGGGCTGAACTTCCGCACGGTGACGGCAAATGCCGCCCCGGGAACGACACGCACGCAATACATGCGCCTCATGGGCGTCGATACGCTGCCCGTCAACGCAGGCGGCACCGCCGAGGAAAAGGTCTCCAAGGTCGAGATTTCCATGGTGCTCGACATCTCCGGGTCCATGGACGACGAGGTCGGCAAGATCGAGAACATGCAGGACGCGGCCGAAGCGTTTGTGGATGCCGTGATCAAGCCGGAGACGCAGGACCTGATCTCGGTCTCGGTGATCCCCTACACGGCGCAAGTCAGCGCAGGCCCGGACATCTTCAACGCGATGAACATCCCGCGTTCGTCAGGCAACCCGGGCTGGTGCGTCGATTTCGAAGACACCGATTTTTCCACGACCATCATGCGGATGGACGGCACGTACGAACACATGCAGTTCTTCGACGAAGGCTGGAACCGCGATTACAGCAGCAGTGTGGTGACAAACCCAGGCTGCCCCGGTCGCGACGACGGTGTCTACACCAGCGATCCCGAAGCCCAGAAGCGTGCCTACGAACAGATCTATCCGTTCAGCCAGAATGCCGGCATTCTCAAGAACCGAGTGAACAACTTCAAAGCACGGGCTAATACGTCGATCCACATCGGGATGAAGTGGGGGGTCGGGATGCTCGATCCGTCCTTCCGCCCCGTGGTCCAGGAGCTGGGTCTGAACAACAAGATCGACAGCACATTTGCGACGCGGCCCGCCGCATACTCGGACAGCGATACGCTCAAGACCATCATCCTGATGACGGACGGCGTGAACGTGAACACCCGGCGTATCCAACCCTGGTACTACAACAGCCGGTCCGAGCGCATTCACTGGACCAAGTACCCGCTGCATTGGTACCTGAACAACTATGTGTACAACTCCTGGAGCAACTGGCGCTACACCAAGTACACGTCCGCCCAGGCTGATACGATGCTGAACAACATCTGCGACGCCGCCAAGGACAAGGGCATCGTGGTGTGGACCGTCGGCTTCGAAGTCACCAATGACAGCTTCCAGGTCATGCAGGACTGCGCCTCTTCGCCATCGCACGCCTTCCGTGTGGAAGGGATCGACATCGTCGAAGCCTTTGAAGCCATCGCCAAGCAGATCAACCAACTGAGGCTGACACAATGACCCGGACAGTACGCACTTTCATCCGTCGCTTCCGGCGGGACGAAGACGGGGCGACCCCTGTGATCGAATTCGTGATCATGTTCCCCATCCTCATCTTCCTGCTGCTGTCGTCCTTCGAGCTCAGCATCTATGCCTTCCGGCAAAACTGGCTGGACCGCGGTCTCGACCTTGCCGTGCGCGACGTCCGGTTGAACACCGGCACCAAGTACACGCACAGCCAGGTCAAGAACCTGATCTGTCAGAACGCGGGCTTCCTGCAGGACTGCAACGCACACCTCAAGCTCGAGATGCAGCCGGTGAACCCCCGCGGTTTTGTCGCCTTTGCCGGCAGCGCCGATTGCGTCGACACCACCCAGCCGCTGGCGCCGTCACGGAGTTTTGTCCACGGACAGGAACACCAGTTGATGATCCTGCGGGCCTGCTATCTTTACGATCCGGTCTTCCCCCGGATCGGTATGGGCGAAGCCATGACCAGGGATGGAAATCAATACTATCCGATGGTCGCGGTCTCCGTCTTTGTTCAGGAGCCGAACTCATGATGAACCTTTCTCGCTTCCTTCGCCGGTTCCGCGACAACGAACGCGGCAGCATCGCCCTCGAATGTGTGCTCGTGATCCCGATGCTGATGTGGGCCTACCTGTCGATGTACTCGTTCTTTCACGCGTACCGGACGCATGCGCTGAACATCAAAACGGCCTACGCCATCGGGGACGCCATCTCGCGAGAGACCAATCCTGTGGATATGGCCTACATCAATGGGATGCATCAGATGGCCGCTTACATGTCCTGGACGCAGCCCTCGGATTTCGCGATCCGCGTCACAAGCGTCAAATATGACGCCGACGAGGACACGTATGAACGCGACTGGAGCCACGTCAAAGGTTGGGTGCCCGCGCTTGACAATGCCGCGGTGGAGCAGTTGCGCAGCCGCCTGCCCGTGATGCCCGATGGTGAACGCGTGGTCCTGGTCGAGACCTTCGAGAAATACGACCCGCCGTTTGACATGGGCCTGAGCGATCACGAGATCCACAACTTCGTGTTCACGCGTCCCCGTTATGCGCCGCGCGTCTGCTTCAATGAATGCGGGGCCGGCGCCTAGGCCTCACGCTCTGCGATCATGGCCGAGATCATCTCGGCCATGAACTTTGCCTGATGTCCGGGCGTCATACCGCCGACACCGATGCGCGCGCCCATCCGCCACCACATGCCGGGATGCCAGCTGCGCGGCGCCTTGGCGCTGGTTTTCAGCAGAAAACCGTTGGACGGTTTGAAGGCGAACATGCCGCGGTCCACACTGACAAGCTGATCGACCGCCGCCAGGACGGTGCCGCCCGTGTCGCGCAATTCGGTCCTGGTCAGTTCGATCGCGCGCGATGTCGCCCGGCGCATCCTTTCCGCCATCCAGATCGCGCCACCGCCCACGACAAACAGGAAAACCTGCCAGCCCGGCGCTGGCGGGCTCACGATCGCCACATACAGCACAAGCAGCGCCAACACCCAGATCGAGCCCACGCCCAGAATGCGGCGCCCCATCGATGATTGCACGACCGCCAGCACCTCGTCTTGTTTTGCAGCGTTGCCCATGGCGGCCTCCTACCGCGCAGGTCCACCGCTCACAAGGGTCAGCGGCGCACGACCACTTCGGCGCCGGGCGCTTCGGGCTCATCATCCACCATTTCGGGTGGAAAGCCCGGCGCCGTGACGTCGAGGCCTGTCATCTCTTCGAGCCGTTTGATGATGTTGGGGCTGAGTTCGCGTGGCCCGAACCGGGCTATCCCATCATTGAAGATCTCGATCAGCAGGGGGTTCAGTTCCAGCGGCACACCGGCCCGATCCGCCACATCCTGAAACAGGCCAATGTCCTTGGCCACCAGGTCCATAGTGAACGAGATATCGCGCGACCCGTTCAGGATCACCTGGCTTTCGGTCTCGTGCACAAAGGATGTGCCGGAACTGATCGCCATTGCCTCGTAGGCCACGCCCAGATCCATGCCCGCGCCCTTGGCCACCGTCAGCGCCTCGGCGCAACTGACCAGATTGGCCGTCGCCAGATAGTTCGTGAGCACCTTGAGCACAGATGCCGACCCTAGATCGCCAGTGTGCAGCACACGCCGCCCCATCGTCGTGAGCAGGGGCAGAATACGCTCGAACGTTGCCCGGTCACAGCCTGCAAAGATGCTGATGTTACCCGTATCAGCGCGGTGACAGCCGCCTGAAACGGGGCAATCCACTGCCGCACCGCCTTTGGCGATGACAGCCGCGCCAAGTCGTTTGACCTCGGCCTCATCGGTCGTCGACATCTCCATCCAGATCTTGCCCGTGCCAACATGCGGCAACATCTCGTCCATAACCGCCGCCGAGGCGGCCGGGCTCGGCAGGCACGTGATCACCGCATCACAACTTTGCATCAGCTCGGCCGGGCTGCCGCCATCCCGCGCACCCGCGGCGACCTTGGTGGCGACAAGGGCCGCATCCAGGTCGTGCACCGCCACGTCATGCCCATTGCGCAGCAGACTGCCCGACAGTTTGCCACCGACATTGCCCAGCCCGATAAACCCGATTTTCATGTCAAACTCCCCGCGTTTTCCGCACCCGAGCGCGGGACTGTTGCGATGTCCCTTCCGTTTGCGACATCACCGCTGCGGACCGAAATTTTCCTGATAAAACCGGTACCAATTGCCGCCCATGATCCCGGCAACCTCACCCGCGTCGAACCCGACAGCCTTCAGACCCCCTTCAATGTTGTCGAAGTCGCGGTTGTCGCGGAACCATTCGGGTTGCGGCGGAAAGCCCGGCGCGCTTGCCGATCCTTCGCCAAAATCCACACCCTTGGTCCAGCGCCCCGTGCGCATCCAGTCCACAACGCTGTCGGGCTGATCCTGGCACAGGTCCGATCCGATCCCGAGATGTGCTGCGCCGAACTGCTCTGCCGTGCGGGCGATCATCTCGCAAAAGCGCTCGACCGTGCAGTCGGAGCCTTCTGCAAGGTGATGCGGATAAAGCGAAAAGCCCAGCATACCGCCCCCGTCCACAACCGCCCCGATCACCTCGTCGCGCTTGTTGCGCAGGGCCGGATGCCAGGCGTACGGGTTCGCATGGGTGATCGTGATGGGCCGGTTACTGATCTCGGCCGCCTCAATGGTCGACCGGTCGGCGGAATGGCTCATGTCCACGACCAGGCCCACCCGGTTCATTTCGGCAATCACCTCGCGGCCCATGCGGGTGATCCCTGTGTCCTCGGCCTCGTAACACCCGGTCGCCAGCAGCGACTGGTTGTTGTAGCTCAGCTGCATGAACCGCGCGCCCAGATCGTGCAGCACCTCGACCAGACCGATGTCATTCTCGATCGGCGACGGGTTCTGAAACCCGAAGAATATCGCCGTCCGTCCCGACGCCCTCGCCCGATCCACATCCTCTGCCGTACGGCCCTTGAGGATCAGATCGCTGTGCGCCTCGAACCATCGGTTCCACTGCTCGATGTTCAGCACCGTCTCGCGGAACGTCTCGTGATAGGCAATCGTCGCATGAACCGCATCCACGCGCCCCTCGCGCATCTGATGGAATACCTTTTCCGACCAGTTGCAATATTGCAGGTTGTCGATCCGCATCAGCTCTTGCCCGTATCATCCTCTTTGAGGTTGAGGCCCATCATCGCCGAATTGCCCAGTTCGATCCCCGCAAATGGCCCGCCGTGCCGTGCGTTCGACAGATCATGCGGATCAAGCGCCCCGTATTTGGCGTAAATCTCTTCGGCATACTGTTCCGCATTGTCTTTGGGCTTGTAGCCCAGATGCCGCGCGCCCGCATTGTCGACCGGTGCCCTGTCGTTGTCCGACACGCCGTAGATGATCGAAAATTCGGTGATCGGCGTGTCAATCGCCCGCTGCACCAGATGGATGCAGTCGTCATAGCTCAGCCATGTGCCGACCGCCCGCGGGTTCGTCACCTGCGCGCAAGACAGAATGCGCAGGCACACCGCCTCCAGCCCGCGTTTTTCCCAATACATCCGTCCCAGATCTTCGGCGAAACACTTGGCCAACCCGTAAAACGTATCGGGCCGGTGCGGCACGTCGATGCCAATGGCCTCGCTCTTGGGATACATGCCCACCGCGTGAATCGAAGACGCATAGACCACGCGCCGACACCCGTTGCGCCAGGCCGCCTCCCAGATGTTGTAGGCGCCGATGAAGTTGGGGCCCAGCAGCTGTTCAAACGGTCCCTCATCCACGAAGGCGCCGAAATGGACAACCATATCAGCGCCTTGCAGCATCTCCTCGAACGGGGCCAGCTCTGACAGGTCCGCCTGCACATAGGTCTCGTTCGGCGCGAGGTCCGGCACGCTGTCCGCGATATCCGTGCTCACGAACTCCTCGCACATGGCGGCCAACGGGCCCCGCAGATACGAGCCAAGCTTGCCCGCTGCCCCCGTCAAAACCAGTTTCTTCAGCATGTCGGCTCCTTTAGATCACGGCCCGTTCCACAAGCGGCTTTTGCGCCAGAATGCGGTCAAAATGAAAGGGGGTCAGGTCGAGGCTGCGATAACTGCCATAGGTCAGCCACTCGGCCGTGCCGCGCCCCATCGCGGGCGACTGTTGCAGCCCATGCCCCGAAAACCCGTTTAGAAAGATGAAATTTCCCACCTCGGGGTGCGGCCCGAGGATCGCGTTGTGATCCAGCGTGTTCATCGCATAATGCCCCGCCCACTCCGCCGTCACCTTGATCGCCTCGAACTGCGGGATGCGCGTCGCGAGCACTGGCCAGATGTGGTTTTCCCACAGCCCATGATCCATGGCGAAGTCATCGTAATCCACGGCCGGGTCCACATCCGCGTGCCCACCGGCCTGATAGGTACCCCCACCGTTTTCGCGCACGTGCACGCCAGACGGGTCGATTGTCAGCGGCAGATCTCGGTCCAACGGTTGCTCGGCCGAGAACACCCAGGAATATCGCTTGCGTGGTTCCACCGGCACCGCGATGCCCGCCATCGCCGCCGTGCGCGCCGCGCGCGGACCCGACGCGTTGACCACCTGACCGCAGGCAATCACCTCACCGCTGGCCAGTGTCACGGACGTGATCCGCGTGCCCGCGCGCTGGATCGACACAACCTCGTTCTGGACATATTCCACGCCGCGTTCCCGCGCCTGCCGTCGCCACCACTCAAAGACGGCGCTGCCGTCCCAATACCCCTCGTCCCGCGTATTGATCGACCCCAGCACAATGTCGTCGACGTTGTAGAACGGATAGGCCGCCTTGATCTCATCCGCACGCATCAACCGGGTCTCGGCCCCGGCCGCGTGCTGCACCGCGATGTTGGCGCGCAAGACATCGGCAAATGCCTCGGTATCGGCGAGGTACATGTAGCCAAAGCTGCGGATGCCCAACGCGGGAATACGATCATCATGACCCATACGCGCGCGGATGTTTTTGACGAAATCCGCGGCAAACTGGCTGATCCGCACATTCAAATCGGTCGAAAATTGCTGCCGCATGCAGCTGTTGGTGTGCGCGGTGGAACACAGCTCGTAGGACATGTCCCGCTCGACAACGAGCACCCGCCCCTGAAAATCGTCCGTATCGGTCAGAAACCACGCGGTCGATGATCCCATGATCGCCCCGCCAATGATGACCACGTCATAGGTGGAATGCTGCGGCACGGACGCTTGGTTCATCAGATCACCCTTTCGAAATCACCCGTCGGATTCGGTCCACTCAAGCAGTTTGCGCGCCCTTTGCACAGAGCGTTTCACGCCTCCGCTCTTAAAATCGGAGGTCGCGTGCACAAGAATCTTTCACACGAAATCAGTGCGCTACCTGCAATCAGCCCGATTCCTGAGGTACGCCCCTCAGAAACACGTTGACGTGAGGTACGCCCCTCATTTCTACTCATCCCACGGGCGAGCAACGCAATATCGCCCATTCAGGGAGGAATTCATGAAACGATTTAACGCGGCCGCCATCGGCGCGGCTTTGACCTGTTCTGTGAGCGTACCGACGCTCGCCTCGGCCGAAGATCTCACGCTCTGCTGGGCTGCATGGGACCCGGCCAACGCATTGGTGGAACTCAGCAAAGAATTCGAGGCGCAGTCCGGCCACACCATGAATTTCGAGTTCATTCCGTGGCCCAACTTTGCTGACCGGATGCTGAACGAGCTGAACTCGGGCGGCAAACTCTGCGACCTGCTGATCGGCGACAGCCAGTGGATTGGCGGCGGCGCCGAGAACGGGCATTACGTAAAGCTGAACGACTTCTTCGACGCCGAAGGCATCAGCATGGACGATTTCGCCCCCGCGACCGTCTACGCCTATTCCACATGGCCCAAGGGCACGCCGAACTACTACGCGCTGCCCGCCATGGGCGACGCCAACGGCTGGTTCTACCGCGCCGACTGGTTTGCCGACCCCGAGATCCAGGCCGCTTTCAAAGAAGCCACAGGCCGCGACCTGGGCGAGCCGCAAAGCCAAAAGGAACTGCTTGAAATCGCCCAGTTCTTCCAGGGCCGCGAGATTGACGGCAAGACCGTCTACGGCGCCTCGATCTTTACCGAGCGGGGGTCCGAAGGGATCACAATGGGCGTGACATCCGCGCTTTATCCTTGGGGCTTCAAGTACGAAAACACACCGGGTTCCTACGACATGGAAGGCGCGGTGAACTCGCCCGAAGCAGTCGAAGCGCTGGAATTCTACAAGGAATTCTACGAGACGGCGACCCCGCCAGGCTACACCAACTCCTACATGGGCGAGAGCCTCGACGCGTTCAAATCCGGTCAGGTCGCCATAGCGATGAACTGGTTCGCCTTCTTCCCCGGCCTCTATGCCGACCCGGCCACCGGCGGGGACAAGATCGATTTCTTCGTGAACCCGCCACAGAACCAGGCAGGCTCAACGCTGGGCGGTCAGGGCATCTCGGTCGTTGCCTATTCGGACAAGCAGGACGCAGCACTTGAATACATCAAGTGGTTCGCCAACCCCGAAGTGCAGGCCAAATGGTGGGAACTGGGCGGCTACTCGGCCCACAACTCCGTCCTCAACGACCCCGGTTTCGTGGACAGCGCCCCCTTTGCCGGTGACTTCCTCGAGGCGATGGGCGCGGTGCAGGACTTCTGGCAGGAACCGGCTTATGCCGAGCTTCTGCTGGCCATGCAAAAGCGGATCCACGACTATGTGGTCGCCGACCAAGGCACGGCACAGGAAGCCCTCGACAAGCTGATCGAGGACTGGACCGAAACCTTCGAAGACGAAGGCAAGCTCTGACCAAGCAGCGGTGCGCACCAGGTGCGCACCCTACATCCACACCGTAGGGTGCGCGATTTTCGCGCACCGCACCCTCTCTTTTGCCTGTTGGTACCCCGATGACAGACACCATCGCCAATCGCGCCGCCAAGGCCACGCCCCAACGCGTCGCGCGCCAGATCAAAGGGCTGAGCGACCGGGCCATCGCCTGGATCTTTGTCGCGCCCACGATCTTTCTGCTGCTGGCGATCAACATCTTTCCCCTGATCTGGACGATCCAGCTCAGCTTTACTAACTACCGCGCCAACCGCCTCACCCGCGAGCCAGAATTCATCGGCCTGCGCAACTACGAGCGCATCCTGACCGACAGCGACATCTGGCTGAATATGCAGGCCACCGCGCATTTCCTGTTCTGGACCATCACGCTGCAGGTGCTCATCGGGTTTGCGCTGGCGTGGTTGATCCACCGCAACTTCCGGGGCTCCAACTTCTGGACCACTGTGATCGTGCTGCCGATGATGCTGTCACCGGCGGTCGTCGGCAACTTCTGGAAGTTCCTGTACCAGCCGCAGATCGGCCTCTTTAACTATATCGTCACATTCTTCACCGGCGGTGATCCCTCCCGGTTCGAGATGTTGGGCTCGGTCCAGCTGGCCCCCTGGTCCATCGTCATCGTGGACACCTGGATGTGGACCCCCTTCGTCATGCTCATCTGCCTCGCCGGTCTGCGTTCGATCCCCGACTACATCTACGAGGCGGCCGAGATCGATCGCGCCAGCAAGCTGCGCCAGTTCTTCACCATCACCGTGCCGATGGTGCTGCCTTTCCTGATGCTCGCCGTCCTGTTCCGCGGCATCGAGAACTTCAAGATGTTCGACC
>JBCBHM010000070.1:0-13902 GCA_038525585.1 Pseudomonadota bacterium | reverse complement strand
ACAAATTCTCGCCCTGCGTGTGTGGACGGTTGTTTTTTTCACAACTCCGGGTAACCTGACCGGCATTGATACGAAGAGCGCGCCGCCGATTGTCTCGTGCCGCGCATGTTTGAACAAAGAGGTTTTTATGTCGAACATTGCCGGCAAGGCATATGCGATGAATGTCGTGACGCC
Source organism: Pseudomonadota bacterium (assembly GCA_038525585.1). Classification (GTDB taxonomy): domain Bacteria; phylum Pseudomonadota; class Alphaproteobacteria; order Rhodobacterales; family Rhodobacteraceae; genus Tateyamaria. Next base: position 13,728 of record JBCBHM010000070.1, on the reverse strand, counting down.
CTCCAATCCCAAGATCACGTGGATCAATCGCCTGCTGTTCATGGCGTCGCGCGGGTTGCCCGCCAACCTCATGGGGCTTTTGGGCCTGTCGTTGATCCACTTTGCCCGCTGGGTGATCATCAAGCCCGCAGACTGGCCCAATCTGGGACAGGGGCAAGAGCGGCTCAAGAACGACTACGTGCTCTTTTGTTCGAATTTCAACGGCACCTGGGATCAGTATATCGACGCGTTTTCCGATGGGATCCCAAGCGGTCTGGACCTGTTTTGGTACGCATCCGTCAAATACCCCAAGTCGATCCCGATCACGCCGTTCAAGGATTACATCACCTTCAATCAGGTCAGCACCGACTACTATTACAACGCAACGCCCGGGTCGGCGCAGCGGGACGTCAAGACCAGCCTGCTGGTCTATGATCAGGTGCTGAAGCTGGCCGAGATGCATGACGACGCGTCGCCCGATGCGTTTGCGGCAGCCTATCAAAAGGCGGCGGTCAAGATGCAGGCGGGCCTGGGCGATCCGGGCTTTGGCCCCGTCGCCAGCCTGGATACGGAGCGGGCAGAGGTCAATCGCCGCGACTTTATCGAGGACGCGCAACAGACCTATGCCGGTCTGCGCGCCGCTGCAGGCAAGGAGCAGCCCGATGCCTGATCTTGATTCCGGACATATCTTTCTGACCACGATGGCGCCGATCAAACCCGGTGCGCCTGCGGACAATCCGCAATCGTCCTACGAACAACGGGTGCGCATCGCGCTGGCCAAGTTTCCCACGGCAAATCAGTCGCCTGCCACGGTCGATGACCGCTACAACAGCCCCTTTGCGCGCAACCTGCGCAACCATCTGGCGCGGATGTTCGTGCTGAACGACGCCATTTACAACGGGCGCATCACGCAGAACCCGCTGCTGGCCCGGTTGCAGGGCAACAACCAGGCGGTGCCGCAGCCGGTGGACCGGCTGAACGCGGCCTATCTGGTGTTTTGCGCCGATGTGGATGCGATCGAGAATGACGGTGACCCGCTGCCCACAACGCTGAGCGAGGGCCAACAGAAGGCCGTCCGGGCGTCATACGCGCGCAAGCTGTGGGCGACGATGGAAGAGGAGCTGCGCGACGTCTATTCGAACTGTTACGGGTTCGAGGGGGTCAATTCGGCCGAGGATTTCGCCACGTATCTGGACCGGTGCCACGTGGAAACGACGATGCCGTTCCACGACTATTACCTCGACCTGGACAGCGCAAAGTTCAACGATCTGCCGGTCAAACCACTGGCCATTGGTGTGCTGGCACCCTTGGCGCTTGGGCTGCTGGCCCTGGTGCTGTGGCTTTTGGGGGCAGAGCATGTGCCGCTCTTGGGCTGGTCGACACTGCCCACCTGGATTGTGGCCATCGGGTTGGGCGTGGTGCTGGGCTACCTGGCCATTCGATACGCGATTGCCAACGGAGAGAAACCGCTCGCGCCAGCCAAGTATGACGACCTGCCATCGGTGCTCAAGGCGCTGTATATCCAGCAGAAGTTCGCGGATTTCTTTATCGAGAACCAGGGGCTGCCGCCGGATCAACTGCATGCGGCATTCGGGGCATTCATGGCCGAACACGACCCGCAGAACCGGCAGGCAATGACCCAGAAACCCGGGGTCATATCCTCGGCTGATCCTGAAAACGTCACATTGAAAGACGCGGCCCCGACATGACACGCACATTGAACCTCAACGATATTCAGGGCAACGTGACCCGGGCCTACGGTCGCTATTCGTTTCCCTTTGCCCGCTACATTTTCTTTCATTTCCCGACACCTCTGGCCGGACGCGGCTTTATCGAAAAGGTCCGGCAAAAGGTGACGACGGCGGCGCGGTGGCCCGACAAGGCGTCGCGGCCCAAATGCACCACCAACATCGCGCTGACCTTTCCGGGGCTCCTGGCGCTGCAGCTGCCGGTGCGGACGTTGCAGGCGATGCCGGATGAGTTCATCGAAGGGATGAAGCAGCGCGCCTTTATCCTTGGGGATCGGGACCAGACCGAGACGGAGGAAGAGGCCAAGGCGCAGGATTGGGACAGCCATTGGGACCCGATCTGGCGGAAGAGCCGCGAGCCGGGGACGCTGGGCTTTGGCAAGGATGACGTGCACGTGATGGTCACGCTCAATGCCCAAAGCGAGAGTGAGGCCGCGCCCGACACGCCGCATGCGGAGCTGGAGGCGCGGACCGCATGGTTGCTGGGCGTGGCCGAGGATTGCGGCGTCACGCATATCCAGGGCGTGGGCGCAAAGGGCGATCAGCCCTATCAGGACGCGAGCGCCGTTTTCGACGATGTGGGCGGCACCCTGCGCCCCACGGCAAAGGAGCATTTCGGGTTTACCGACGGGATCGGCAACCCGGTGTTCGAAGGACAATTGCCGCTTGAGATCGAGGCCGATGCCGTTATCGGGCGCGGCAAGCTGATGGGCAACGGCTGGGAGCCGCTGGCGACGGGCGAGTTCATCCTGGGCCACCCGGATGAAAGCCAGGAATTACCGCCCATGTCCCGCCCGCCCGAATTCATGCGCAACGGCACCTTTTTTGCGTTTCGCAAACTGCACGAGAACGTGGGCAGTTTCGATGCGGTGGTGAAGGATGAGGCCGAGCGCTATGCCGCGATCATGGCTGTGCCCGTCGACGAGGCGATAGAGACGATCCGGGCCAAGATGTGCGGACGTTGGTCAGACGGTGTGCCGCTGTCGAAGGTGCCGACCTACGCCGAATGGATCGCCTTTGGCGAGGCGAAGGGGTGGCGCGGTGACGTCGATCCGCTGGCCGCCTATGCCGCCAACCTGAAATACATCGCCTCGCCCGAGGCGCGGGATTTCCGCTATGCCGATGATATGGCGGGCCTGAAATGTCCCGGCGGGGCGCATATGCGGCGCATGAACACGCGCGACTACCTCGATCCGCTGAACGCGGCGGGTGTGTCGGACAGCGGCGCACAGCCCGAGAACCCAAAGGCGACCAGCGCGCTGAACAAACGTCGTCGTATCTTGCGGCGAGGTCTGCCCTATGGCCCGCCCAACACGGCGCACAAGGATGATGACACCGAACAGGGCGTGATCATGATCATCATGGGCGCGAGCCTGTTTCGCCAGTTCGAATTCGTGCAGCAGCAATGGATTCAATACGGGCTCGACTTTCATCAAGGCAACAACACCTGTCCGATGCTGGGCAACCACGAGGAACACAAGCGGTTCACGATCCCGTCCGATCCCAAATCGGGCAAGCCGCCTTATGTGATGAGCAAGCTCAAGACGTTTGTCGAGTGTCGGGGCGGTGATTACTTCTTTGCGCCGTCGATGACATCCCTTCGGATGATGGCGATGGGCATTGTTGATCCGACCTGAGCCAGAGATGCGCAGGGGGCACGCGCCATGATCACCGCCATCATCAACGTTTTCGTCACGCTGTTTCAGCGGCTCGCGATCTGGGTCGAGGGGCTTTATTCGCTGGGCTACCTGATCATCGGCGGCATCGGCGCCTATGCCTCGGGCGGGGTCGGTGGTTTCCTGGCCAAGGCGACGTCGCAGCGCCGTGTCTTTGCGCTGCTGCGCGGGTTCTGGCCGAACCTGTCGCTGTCGCGGGTGCTCATGAAGTGCTATGACAACACCGGCACGGCCCTAGTCACGCGGCGCGAGGATGTGATCGACGTGTTGAACCGCAACGATGATTTCGAAGTGGTCTATGGCCCACGGATGCGGCAGCTGACCCAAGGCGACAACTTCTTTCTCGGGATGCAGCCCGGTTGGGACTACACCCGCGACACGTCGGCGATGCGGCTGGCGGCACGGATGACGGACGTGTCCGAGATCGTGCTGCCCCGGGCGACAACGCGCGCAAACCGGATCGTGGCGGACAGCGGCGGGCAGATCGACATCGTGCCCGCCCTCACGCTCGAAGTGCCCTGGGACATGACGGCCACCTATTTCGGCTGTGGCGCCTCGCGGGACGAGATGCAGCAATGGACCTCATCACTGTTCTGGTACCTGTTCCAGGACCTTGGCGCCGATGCGGAGAAGGGGGCCATTGCGCTGGGCCATGCAGCTCAGCTGCGCGACTACCTCGATGACCACATCGCGGCGCGCAAGGCCAACCCGACAGACGCGCCCGACATCTTGAACCGCTGCCTTGCGTTGCAATCGTCGGGTACGCCGGGGATGGATGATCTGGGCATCCGCAACAACCTGCTGGGTCTGCTGATCGGGGCGATCTCCACGATTTCCAAGGCGACCTGTCTGGCGCTGGATGAGCTTTTGAACCGTCCCAAAGCGCTCGCGACCGCACAACAGGCCGCGCAGGCGGATGATGATGCGCTGCTGGCGCAGCATTGTTGGGAGGCGCTGCGGTTCAACCCGTTCAACCCGGTGATCTACCGCCGCGCGACCCGGGATACGCAAGTGGCCGCCTCGACCCTGCGGCGGGTCAAGATCCGCAAGGGGCAGATCGTCTTTGCCGCCAATGCCTCGGCCTCATTCGACAGGTTCGACATCTGCGAGCCCAACGTGTTTCACACCGACCGGCCCTGGGACAGCTACATGATCTGGGGCTACGGGATGCACAACTGCTTTGGCGCAAAGATCAATCAGGCGGTGATCCCCGCAATCCTGAAACCGCTGCTGCGGCAGCAGAACCTGCGCCGGGCACCGGGCGAGGCGGGGCAGATCAGCACGGGACACTTCGGCTTTCCCGATCATTTTCACATCGCATTCGACACCTGACAGCGCGGCTCAGGCCGCGGGCGCGCGCAGCGAGGCAGTCTCCGTAGGGAAGTGGCAGGCAGCCATGTGACCGCCGCCGGTATCGGTCAGCGTGGGCTCGGTCGCGCGGCAGGCGTCGCGGGCCAACGGACAGCGATTGGCAAAGCGGCACCCCGAGGGCAGGTTGATCGGGTCCGGCGGATCGCCGGGGATCAGGATGCGTTTCTGCGCGGCCCGGGCGGCCTTGCTGACCGTTGGCACGGCAGACAGCAGTGCGGCAGTGTAGGGATGCTGGGGGGTGTTGAAAAGGCGCATGCGGTCGGCAAGCTCAACAATCCGGCCCATATACATCACGGCGATCGTGTCGGACATGTGCTGCACCACGCCCAGATCGTGACTGACAAACAGATAGGTCAGGTTGAATTGGTCCTGCAGGCGGCGCAGCAGGTTGAGGATCTGCGCCTGCACCGCCACGTCGAGCGCCGAGACGGGTTCGTCGCAGATCACCAGCCGGGGCCGCGTGGCAAGCGCGCGGGCGATGCCGATGCGCTGCCGCTGCCCGCCCGAGAACTGGTGCGGAAAAAGGCGCTGTTGCTCGGTGCGCAGGCCGACGGCGGCAAAAAGGTCATCCACGATCTCCTGCTTTTCGGCCGGCGACTTGTCGGTGAGCGAGTCGAGCGGCTCGCGCACCAGCTCTTCGGCCCGGCGCCGCGGATTGAGCGAGGAATACGGGTCCTGAAAGATGAACTGTACGCTGCTACGCAGCTGGCGCAGCGCCTCGCCCTCGGTGCCCAGGATCTCTTGCCCATCCAGCTTGACCGACCCGCCTGCGGCATTCACCAGCCGCGCCACGGCCAGCGCCGTGGTGGTCTTGCCCGACCCGCTTTCACCGACGATCGCCAGCGTCTCGCCCGCCTTCAGATCGAAGGAAACGGTGTCTACCGCGCGCAAGACCTGCTTGGGGCCCAGCAGGCCCTGCCGCCGGACGGGGAAATGCACGCTGAGGTCAGTGACGGACAGCAGGGTCATAGATCCTCCGCGTGCCAGCATTCGGCCTCGTGCTGCGCCCCGAACATTTGCAGTTTGGGCCGGGCGGCGGTGCACTGATCCGTCACATGCGCGCAGCGCGACGCAAAAAGGCAGGCGTCGGCGCCGAAGGCGCCCAGCGGCGGCACGATGCCCGGCACTTCGGTCAGGTCCGCGCGCGCGTCGGTCAGGGGGCTGAGGATGTGCGGGACGCAGGAGATCAGCCCCTTGGTGTAGGGGTGGCGCGGGCGTTCGATGATGGTGTCGACGGGGCCAAGCTCGGCCTTGCGGCCCGCATACATCACGATCACCCGGTCGGCCATTTCGGCCACGGCGCCCATGTCGTGGGTAATGAGGATGATTGACGATCCGATATCGCGGCGCAGGTCCCGCAGCAGATCAAAGATCTGCGCCTGCACTGTCACATCAAGCGCCGTGGTCGGCTCGTCCGCGATCAGGATCTTGGGTTTGCAGGCAAGCGCCATGGCGATCATCACCCGCTGCCGCTGGCCGCCCGACATCTGGAACGGATAGTCCGACACGCGCCGGGATGCGTTTGGGATACGCACCGCATCCAGAAGCTCGGCCGCCATGGCCCAGGCGGCGCGGCGGCTGAGGTTCTGGTGTTCGCGCAGCACTTCGGCGATCTGCTCGCCCACGGTATAGACGGGGTTGAGCGAGGTCATCGGCTCCTGGAAGATCATCGAAATGTCGTTGCCCCGCAGCGCGCGCAGCCGCGCCTCGGAGGCTGTCGTCAACTCTTCACCGTCGAAGGTGACGGAGCCACCGGCGATGCGCCCGATGCCTTGCGGCAGCAGGCCCATGAGGCCAAGAGCTGTCATCGACTTGCCGCACCCGCTTTCGCCGACAAAGGAAATCGCCTCGCCCGCGGCGAGATCAAAGCTGAGATCATCGATGACGGGGGCAACGCCCGCACGTGTGCTCAGCTCGATCCGCAGGTTTTTGACGGACAGGAGGCTCATCGCTGCCTCAGCTTGGGGTTCAGCGCGTCGTTCAGCCCGTCGCCCACCAGCGAGATGCACAGGACGGTCACGAAAATGGCAAGCCCCGGGATGGTGACGGTGTAACTGGCGTCGAGGATGTATTGCCGGTTCGACCCGATGATCTGGCCCCAGCTGACCACGTTGGGATCGGTGAGGCCAAGGAACGAAAGCCCCGCCTCGAACAGGATGGCGGAGCCGACCATGAGCGCCGATTGCACGATGATCGGCGGCATGGCGTTGGGCAGGATCACGCGAAACATCAGCTTGCCCGCACCCGCGCCCGCCGCGCGGCTCGCGGTGACAAACTCCAGCTCGCGGATGCGCAGGAACTCGGCCCGGGTGATGCGGGCGACGGCGGTCCAGCTGACGATGCCGATGGCAAAGGTGATCATGGGCAGCGACGCGCCAAACAAGGCGACGAGTACCATGGAGAAAAGCAGCGTTGGCAGCACCTGAAAGAACTCGGTGATGCGCATCAGCACCTCTTCGACCCAACCGCGGTAAAAGCCGGCGAGCGCCCCCACCGTGACGCCGATAAAGATCGACACGAGCGCGGCGGCCAGCCCGATCAGCAGCGACACCCGCGCCCCGTTGATGATCATCGACAGCAAGTCGCGGCCCAGATAGTCGGTGCCCAGCAGGAACCCCTGTGCGCCGGGGGGCGAGAAAGGGGCCCACACCATCTCGAACGGATCGGTGGGGTAGAGGATCGGGCCGATGACGGCCCCGACCGCGATCAGCGCAAGTATGGCCAACGCCACCATCGCCGCGTGGTTGCGCAGGAACATGTCCCACGCTTCGGCGAACGGGCTGCGGGCCCGTGGCGCGCTCATGCGCCGCGCCCGCGCAGGCGCGGGTCCACCAGCCGCAAGGCCATGTCGGTCAGCAGGTTGCCGACAATCACGACGAGGGCGGAGAAAAAGAGGATGCCCAGGATCGTCGGCGTGTCGCGCGCGATGATCGACTGAAAGGCAAGCGTGCCCAGACCCGGCCAGCTGAACACCGCCTCGACCAGAACTGCGCCGGAGACGACGGCGGAGAATTGCAGGCCCGCCAGTGTGATGACGGGCGACAGCGCGTTTTTCAGTGCGTGTTTATAGACGACCTGATGATCGCTCAGCCCCTTGGCCTTGGCCGTGCGCACATAGTCCGAGCCGAGCGTTTCCAACATCGTGGCGCGGCTGAGCCGCGAATAGAGCGCAAGGAAGATCGAGGCGAGCGTGATCGCGGGCAGCACCAAATGCCGGGCCACATCGACAAAATGCACCCAAAAGCCGCCCTCGACCGTCACGTCCCGCATCCCCGCCACCGGAAACCACGGGATCTTCAGCGAAAACGCGATGAGCAGCAGGATGCCGGTCCAGAACACCGGCGCGGAATAGCCGAAAAGCGCGATCAGCGTCACCGCGTGGCTCGCCAGCCCATTTGGACGGCGGGCCGAGATCACGCCCAGCACCACGCCGATCAGCAGGGCAAAGATCTGCGCGGTAAAGACCAAAAGCAGCGTCGCCGGCAACCGCTCGAGGATCAGCTTGGTCACCGGATCATTGTAGAAAAACGAATAGCCCAGATCGAATTGCAGCACCCCGCCCACATAGCGGCCCAGCTGCACGAGGAACGGCTGATCGAGGCCGTAATCCGCCCGGATCTGGTCCAGCACCTCCTGATCCGCGCCGCCCATCGATTGGCTGATCGTGTCAGCCACATCGCCGGGTGCGAGGTGCATCAGGGAAAAGTTCAGCACCAGCACCGCGATCAGCAGCAGGATCGCGTAAAAGATGCGTAAGGCCGTGTTTTTGAGGAAGGTCACGGGTGTCTCCAAAACCCCGGAAAGGTGACTGCGGCGACGTCAAAGGCCGCCGCAATCCGTGCGATCACTCTTTGAGGTAAGTCATGTCGATCGGTGTCGACGTCCCCCAGATGCCCAGGGGCGGATTGCCCACCTTGTCACTGTAGATGGTGTGATAGGGCAGGGTGTTGGTGTGATAGACCGGCAACTCCGTCGCGATGATCTGCTGGAACTCGGCGTAGAGTTCCTTGCGCTTGGCCGCGTCGGGTTCGACCGCCGCCATGGCCATCAGTTCGTCCACGCGGGCATTGGCGTAGCCCTGGGTGTTGGACCAGACGCCCTTGCCGATGTTGCTGCTGTCATAGGTGCGGTGCACCCCGATCACCGGGTCGCCCCAGTTGAACACCGTGTCCCAGGACATGTCGAATTCCATGTCGCCCATGCGCTTGGCCCAGGTGGGGAAGTCGGCGCTGGCGCGCACCTCGACGTCGATGCCGACCTTTTTCAGCGAGGCTTTGACATATTCCACCTGCGGCTTCACGCCCGGCCAGCCAAAGTCGATGGTCAGCGCAAAGCGGCTGTCGCCGTCCATGGGATAGCCCGCCTCGTCCAGCAGCGCGTTGGCCTTGTCCAGATCGACATCGTAGGTCGGCACATCTGCTACGTAGAACGGGCTGTCGGGGTGGATGCCCGTGCGGCTGTCCGCCGCCGTGCCCTGCATCAGAGCGTTCTGGATAAAGTTCTTGTCGATGGAATAGGCAATTGCCTGACGCACCCGCACGTCCGACAGGGGCCCGTCACCGCCCGTGTTCATCGCGAGCCAGTCGAGCGGGCCAATGGCGCCGTAACCTTCGGGCGTGACGGTCAGGCCGTCCACCCCCTTGAGCCGGTTGACCATCTGCGGCACGGATTCGAACGCGCCCATATGCAACTCGCCGTTTTCATAGGCGATGGTGCGCGCCGACACGTCCGTGATGATGCGCAGCACGACCCGGTCGAGATAGGGCCGCCCTTCGATGAAAAAGTCGTCGAACCGCTCGAGGATCACATGTTCGCCGTTCTTGAACTCCACCAGCTTGAACGGGCCGGAGCCCACGACGTTTTCGTTGTTGCGCGGATGGCTTTTGACGTCTTCGATGGGCACATCGCCATAGATGTGCTTGGGCAGGATCGACATCAGCTGGCCCGACATGGCCAGCATCAACGCCGGGTGCGGCTGCGACAGGCGCAGGATCGCGGTATGCTCATCCGGCGTCTCGACCGCCTCGACGGGGGCGAACATGGTCTTGAACGGGTGGTTCGCCTTGATCACGTCGACCGAAAACGCGATGTCCTCGGAGGTGATCGGCGCGCCATCGTGGAATGTCGCGTTCTTGACGAGGTTCAACGTGACCGACAGCCCGTCTTCGCTGATCTCCCAGCTTTCGGCGAGGTAAGGCTGCGGTGTCCAGTCTTCGTCATAGCGCAGGGGCGAGGCAAACAGCTGTGCCGCCGGATAGCCCGTGACGATGCCCGACTGCACCGCACCGTTCAGCGACCGGGGGTTCGACCCCATGACCGACACCAGCGTGCCGCCGCGCACCGGCTCTTCGGCGGCGGCTTGCCCACCTGCGACGATGGCGGCCATCGCGGCGGAGGCCAGCAAAGATCTGACAAAATGCTTCATCTGTATTCTCCCTGGATTTTGTAATTTCCAAAAGGCTATCTGAGGCGCGTCTGAATCCAAAGCGAATTTGAAATCCGCAGGAAATCAGGGGTATGCGGGCTGCCAACGTGATGCAAAATACGCCAGCCTGCGCCGTGCCGATTGACTTGGGGCACGCGCTGGGCCTTGATCCGAGGGCCAGCAGCGGGGAAACAGGATGACCGACACAACGATTTTTCGCGCCAAGCGGATCATCACGATGGACCCCGCCTGCCCTGAGGCGACGCATGTGGCCGTGCGCGACGGGCGCATTCTGGGGGCCGGTCCCCTGGAGGAACTGGAAGGGTGGGGGCCCTACACGATTGACGACCGGTTTGCCGATCACATCCTGATGCCCGGCTTTGTCGAAGGGCACGCGCACACGATGGAGGGCACGCTGTGGCGCAAGGTCTATTGCGGCTACTTCGACCGGATGGACCCGTCCGGCCGGGCGTGGAGTGGGCTCAAGACGCTCGACGCCGTGCTCGACCGTCTGCGCGCCGCCGACGCCGAGCTGGAGGATCCCGACGCGCCGCTGGGCGGCTTCCAGCTTGACCCGATCTACATGGACAACACCGAGGTGACCCGCGCCGATCTCGACACCGTGTCGGCGACGCGGCCCATCGGCGTCCTGCACGCCTCGGGCCACATCATGAACGTGAACACACGCGCGCTGGAGCTTGCGGACCTCATGCGCCCCGGCATCAACCATCCCGGCATTCCGCTGGGCGACGATGGCCTGCCCACGGGTGCGCTCAAGGGCCCCGAGGTGTATACACCTGTCGGGCCACATGTCGGCTTCAACCGCTCGCTCACGGATGCGGATGAGGACGGCTTGCGCGATTTCGCCAAGCTCTGCGTGCGCACGGGCACGACCACCATCACCGATCTCGCCTCGCGTCTCGAACCGGACGCGGTGGACATGATGCTGCGCGTCACGGCAGAGGATGACTTTCCCGCCCGGATCGTGCCGCTCAAGTTCTTCATGGGTCACACGCCCGAAGAGCTAGTGGACTATGTCGTCAGCCTGCGCGACCGGTCGACCGACAGGCTGCGCATGGGGCGGATCAAGGTGATTGCCGACGGCTCCATCCAGGGGTTTACCGCGCGGATGCGCTGGCCCGGCTATTACAACGGGGCGCCTCAGGGGCTGTGGTACATCGCCCCCGAACAGATGGCCGAGATCTACCGCCGCGCGCTCGCCGCCGATGTGCCCGTCCACACCCACACCAACGGGGATCAGGCCACCGAGCTGGCGCTCGACACGTTGACGCACGCGCTGGCCGAGCACCCCAAGCCCGATCACCGCTTTACCCTGCAGCATTGCCAGCTCGCCGACGCCGCACAATTCCGGCGCATGCAAAAGCTGGGGATGTGCGTGAACCTCTTTGCCAACCACCACTTCTATTGGGGCGACGAACATTACCGCCTGACGGTCGGCCCGGCCCGGGCCCTGCGGATGAACGCCTGCCGCACCGCGCTGGACACCGGCGTGCCGATGGCGATCCATTCGGACGCGCCCGTGACCCCGTTGGCGCCGCTTTTCACCGCGTGGTGTGCCGTCAATCGCATCACCGCGTCGGGCCGTGTGCAGGGCGCGCAGGAACGGATCGGCGTGCACGAGGCGCTTCGTGCGATCACGCTGGGTGCGGCCTATACGCTGCATCTGGATGGTGAGGTCGGGTCGATCGAGGCGGGCAAGCGGGCGGATTTCGCCGTGCTCGAGGATGATCCGACGACGGTCGATCCGATGGCGCTGAGGGATATCGGCATATGGGGCACGGTGCAGGGTGGCCGTGTCTTTGCCGCTGCCGATCAATGACCCTGCCGGTCACGGTCATCGGGGGCTATCTGGGCGCGGGCAAGACCACGCTGATCAACCGCCTGCTGCGCGACGCATGTGGCACGCGGCTGGCCGTGCTGGTCAACGAGTTTGGCGCGCTGCCCATCGATGAGGACCTGATCGAGCAAGAGGGTGACAGCGTCATCGCCATCGCGGGCGGCTGCATCTGTTGCGCTTTTGGCGACAACCTCATCGGCGCGTTGAGCGATCTGTCCGCGCGCGACCCTGCGCCGGATCACATCCTGATCGAAGCGTCCGGCGTGGCGATCCCCGCGTCGCTGGCGGCCAACATCTCGCTGCTGTCGCAGTTCGTCTTGTCCGGCATCGTGGTGCTCGCCGATGCGGAAACCGTAACCCGCATGGCCGAGGATCCCTATCTGGGCGACACGATCCTGCGGCAACTCAGCGATTCCGACCTGGTGGTGCTGACCAAGGCGGACCTTGTGGCCGAGGATGCCGCGCGCGCGGTTGCCACCTGGCTCGAACGGGTCTGTGGCCACGCCAACATCATCCCGGCGCGTCAGGGCCACGTGCCGAAGGCGCTGCTGTTCGACACTGCCCCGCGCGCGGTGTTGCCGCAGCATGTGCCCCACAGCGACGCGCAGTTCGAAAGCGTCGTGCTGACGCCCGCTGGTCTGACGGATGCCACCGCGATGGCCCGGTCCCTTGCCAGCGACGACAACGGTGTGATCCGTGCCAAGGGCTTTGTTACCGATACCAGTGGCGAGACCTTCGTGATCCAGATTGTTGGCGCCCGCTGGAGCGCAACACCGACATCGGGCGGCACGCCCGGCGTCGTCTGCATCGGCTGCGCGGGCAAGCTGGACCGTGCCGCGCTTGCCGCGCTGTTCTCGGGTCAGGACGCCTGAGATCCCGTGACGCGATGACCACCCTCAAATCCTTTCAGGACGGCACGCACAGGGTCGTATCACCCACCGCAACCCTTGCCACCGTGGCGCCGCACCTTGCGGCGATGGGGATCACGCGGGTGGCCAACGTGACCGGGCTCGACCGGATCGGCTTACCGGTGGTCAACGCCTACCGCCCCAACTCGCGGTCGCTGTCGGTGTCACAGGGCAAGGGGCTGAGCCTCGCCGCGGCCAAAGCCTCGGCCGTGATGGAGGCGATCGAAGGCTTTCATGGCGAAGAGATCGACCTGTCCATGGTCGACGGCACTTTGGCCGATGTCCCGGGCGACGTGATCGATATCGGCGGCCTCGCACACCTGGACGGCACCGCCTTTCGCCCCGACGCGCCGATCCGGTGGATCGCAGGGCGCGACCTGATGGCGGACAGCGCTGTCTGGATGCCCTCGGAACTGGTCCACACCGATTACACCTTGCCGCGGCAGCCCCATGCGGGCTGCTTTGTCGCCAGCACCAATGGCCTTGCCTCCGGGAACCACCCGCTCGAGGCGATCGTGCACGGCATCTGCGAGGTGATCGAACGTGACGCCCACACGCTGTGGGAGCTGTTACCGCTGGCCCAGCAGGCCGCCACGCGGGTGGATCTGGACAGTGTCGACGCTGCGGGCTGCTTGCAGGTTATCGCGGCGCTGCGCCACGCAGGCATGCGCGTCGGCGTGTGGGACATGACGGGGGATGTGGGTGTGGCGACGTTCCACTGCCTCATCACCGACGCGCGCGACCCGGCGGGCCATTCCGGCGG
>JBCBHM010000069.1:0-14170 GCA_038525585.1 Pseudomonadota bacterium | reverse complement strand
GCCACCAGTCTTGCCGCGTTGCAGCATTGCGTCAAGTCCGCGCTGGAACACAGCGCCTGCGACGGTGTGAATTGGCACGGTCGATCCCGCGCTTGCCAACCTGTCCCGATGCGAGAAGGACGCATGCCAGATCAGCGTTGAGCATGCTCGTGCGCCCGGCGATGGTCAGCAATGACACGTGGGGCGCCCGATCACACCGTCACGCGCGCCCCACATTTTTCCCAACAGGATACGCTCAGTTGTAGCCGAAGCTTTCGTTTTCCATCCAAACCGGCTCGCCGATCCCGGCTCGCATCAGCAGGCAAGCGGTCCCCTTGCGCTGGAAGTAGACGCCTTCGATTTCGTACCAACCGGCCTCCGGCACTTCGACCTCGACAGTTTCAGTGGCTTCGCACGGATGGACACCGTCGAAATAGGCAACTTCCTGGCCACCGATGCTCATTTGCAGGCCGTCATTGCTCATGAAATCCACACCATACGTGCCCGGTGCGTCGAAGCGGACATAGCCAGAGATACCGGCGACAACCTTGTGTGCCTTTCCGCTCGTCAGCGTTTCGTCGCCGTCCTCGGTATCGCGATAGTCGAGGCCAAGCAGCGGTTTGCCCGGTCGCGCACTGTCAAGCGCGTCGATAGCGTCGTCCAGCGTCTTGGGATTGGCATCAAGGTTGTAAACCACGGCCAGCCCTTCGCTCAGATCCGTTGGCTGGGGATCGGCGGGTTGCAGCTTGAGCGGGGCGGCGAGGCTGGCGGAGGCCAGCAAAATCGCAGCGGCGACCGCGAGGGCCGTCTTGAGGTTGGTCATCCGTATCTCTCCCGTTGGACCGACGGGTCTGGGCCCGCCTTGGAATCAACCACGACCGTAGAGGGCGGGCTTGCATTCTGGCAAGGCGCAGGGGCCGAGATGTGATCGAGTTTCTACGCCTGGTAGAAAAGGTAGCGTTCGGGGTCGACCGTGTCGGGCCCGGCAATCTGCCTGAACCCCGTCAGAGGCTGCTGCGACAGGATCAAGCCGCCGGGGGACATGACGGCGGCGATATGGGGGCTGAGAGCGGCGCCTTCGGCGACGTCCTTTTCCTTGATGCCGTGGCCGAAATCGTAATGGGCGAGTGCCATCTTGCGCCCCTCGGCGTACAGGCGTTTCAGCATCGGCTCCGCCTCGCCCTCGAGGAAATTTTCGGCGGGCGGGATGCAACTGGGATGTGGTTTCAGCACCCGATCGATCACGCAGATCCGGCGGTCGGGCATTTCCTGACGCAGGTGGTCATAGGTGCGTCCGTTGCCCAGACCCATTTCAAGGACATCGCCCGCCATGCCGGTGATCTGAGCAGCGGCCCAGTTGATGCCGTCAATTTGCGCGGTCAGGCGGCGGCGCATGGATTCAAGTCGGCTCATGTCAGGTCTCCATTCGCCAGGGCATCGCTCCGCCCTGCTGCAGTTCGGTCAGGATGGTTTGGGCAAAGTCCCAGATGGCCGGCGTGTGCACGAGGTGGTGCGTCAGCAGGCCAAAGGGTTCGGCCGCGTCGGCGCGGCCCATGTGTCGGTCGTGCAACTGTGCGGCCGCGTGGTCGATCAGTGTCTGTGCGTCGATCAGGTCGCGGGTCCCCTTCCAGTCGATCGGGTCGACATGGGTGTTGATCCGGCGGATGCCATCGTGATCCTGCGGGCGCGGGCCAAAGGTCGACAGGGCGGTGTAGCCGAGCGCGGGCAGGGCGCCGACGACATCCGGATGAATGCGGTTCCATGGCGGCACAAACATCGGCTGCAGCCGGTCGCCAAAGAGTGTCTGCAACCGGGCGAGGCCATCCGCTGCATCCTGTATTGCGTCCGCGCGAGGCGTGAGAAACTCGTTCCTCTTCTCGCCGGGCATGCTGTGGTCGCGGTGCGACCAACCGTGGACAACCGGGATCAAGGGCATGCCCGTGATATGCGCTGCCAATGTGCCCGACGCATCGGCGGGGATCACGGCAAGGTGGACAGGCACGCCTGTCGCCATCGCAAGCTCCGCCAATTGGTCCAGCGCTGCCGTAGGTCGGACCGCGTCATCGTCGCGCCACCACAACGGCGGCAGCGTGCCCGAAGACCGGCACGCGCGCAAAGCGTTGCGCAGAGGGGTCCAGTCAGGCTGTGCCATGGTGAACGTTCCAAAGGTGCTGTGTGATACGCACGGTTTCGGCGGCACCATCCATTCCGCGCTGGCGTGGGGCGCGCGCCTCGGCGGTGCAACGCTGCAGGGCATTTTGCAGCGCTTCAGGTGT
The DNA here is from genome assembly GCA_038525585.1 of Pseudomonadota bacterium. Taxonomy (GTDB): domain Bacteria; phylum Pseudomonadota; class Alphaproteobacteria; order Rhodobacterales; family Rhodobacteraceae; genus Tateyamaria. Next base: position 11,915 of record JBCBHM010000069.1, on the reverse strand, counting down.
GAGTTCCGCCTGACGCAAGACGGCAATCCCTGGCAAGGCCCCGAGCGCCTCGGCGCGCAGGCTCTGTTCCACCTCGTTGCCATCGTCGAACGGTATGATCACTGCCGGCGTGCCTGTCTGCAACAGATCCAGCGCGGTGTTGTAGCCGCACATGGATACGGATGCGGTTGCCCGGGCCAGCAGGGCCCGGAAGTCGGCGCGGGGCGCTTCGACGCGCACATTCGGCGCAGCACGGCGCGCCAAGTGTGCGCGGCGGTCCGGATCTCCACCGACCAGCAGATGCCAGCGGCGGTCGGGCTGCGCAGCGCCAGCCGCTAGAGCCGCCTCAAAGATCGCATCGCCCACTGATCCGCCCCCGGCGCTGACCACAACGTCCTCGCCACGCGCTGTGTCGTGCATGGGCGCGGGCGGTGCGACAAACCCGGTGTAATGCAGATGCGGCGCAAGCCTGTTCGACACCGGCCAACTGCGGTCCAGCGTTATGATCTGCGGGTCGGCATGCACCAGAACTCCGGCGTAGTGGCGCTGCACCATCTCGTCGGCAAAGGCCGCCTTGGCCGGTTTTGACGGCGGTGCGAGGATGTCACGAACCGAGGCGAAAACGACCGTCTCATGCGCAGCCTCGAGCAAGGCGCAGAATTCGTCGCGCAACGTGCGGCGGCCAAAGGGAAAAAGTTCGGTGATCAGAACGTCCGGCGGATCGGATCTGAAGAGATCGAGCAGCCGTGCGATGCGGTCTGTTCGGTAGCGCGCTGTGGCTTCCATCCCGTCGGCATCGAGCAGCGTGGTAAAGTCGGTCCCATCCGAACGCAGCGGCGGCAGTTGCGCCAGATGCACGCCGCCTGCGTCAAAATGCGGAACCGGCAGGCCACCGCTGACCACCCTGATGTCGTGCCCTGCAGCGGCATAGGCGCGCGCCAGGGTCAGTGCGCGGGCCAGATGGCCCGTGCCCAGCAGGTGCGTGACGACGATCATCACGCGCATGACGGGGCACCTTGCAAATGTTCGACCCCGTCAAGCGCCCATCCGTCGTGCGCAATGCGCAGGACAAACAGGCGGTCGCGCTTGATCCGGAACGGGGCGGGGCCATCGAAATGCCACCCAGTGGCATGCGCCAGCAAGACGCGCATGATGCCGATATGGCAGATGGCGACGGTGTCGTGGGTCAGCGACCGGGCCCAGGGCAACAGGCGGGCGCGCACCTCGTCCGGGCTTTCCCCGCCCGGCGGGCGATAGTGCCACCCCCAGGCCTCAATGGGCTTGAAGCCACTCTCCGGAGCGGCGCTGAGCGCTGTGCCATGCGCGCCTTCCCATGTGCCCCAGTCCATCTCGATCAATGCGGTGATAACCGTCGGCGTGCGGCCCGTGACGAGGCGCGCGGTTTCGGTGGCGCGGGCGAGGGGGCTGGCGACGATGTCGGCGCTGTCCCAGCCATCGGGCAGGCGCAATGCGCTCAGATCGGCGCGGGCGTCGTCGTCCAGCGGAATGTCCGTACGCCCCTGTATGCGCCCGGCACGGTTCCATGCGGTGTGCCCGTGCCGCATCAGGCCCAGGCGGATCATGTCAGCGCCTCGATGGTGTCGCGCAAGGTCTGTGCGGCGCGCGGCAGCAGGTGCGCGCCTGCGATCTTGTCCCGTGCGGCGCGGCCTTCCGCGCCCGGGTCGGACCACAGCGCAGTGATCCGGTCGGCAAGCGCTTGCGGCCCCGCCTCAGGTGCAGGATGCAAGCCTGCCACAACGTCCCGCACGCCGGGGCGGTCCTGCGCAATCACGGGGACGCCTGCCGCCTGCGCTTCCAGATAGACCATGCCGAAGGCTTCGTTGACGCCGGGCCACAGCAGGGCGCGTGCACGAGAATAATGCTGCGCCAAGGTGGCCGCATCACATTGACCGAGGAACGTGACGCGCTTCCCGAACGGCGCCAACAGGCGGGCGACCTCGCCACGTGCATCGCCGTCGCCTGCAATCTCCAACCGCCAGTCCAGGTTGCTTGGCAGATGCGCCAGCGCGTCGGCCACCAGTCGAAAGGACGCGAGCTTGTCGCCCGGGCGCATCATCGCCACGATCAGCAGTGGCCCGCTGTGGTCGCTCTGATCGGGCAGCGCGACCTGGTTCAGGAACGGCGGCAGGTGGACCAGGTGCTGGCCCTTGGGCGCGTCGCGACGCAGCGTCTCGGCGTCATGACGGGTGAAGTAAAAGATGGCATGCGCCGCGTCACTTGCGGCTTCGGCCGCTGCCGCGAACGCGGCCCAAGGCCCCGTCAGACGCTTCTTGGCACGGGTGCTTTCGACCAGCAGGTACGGGATGTTCAACGCGTCGCTGACGCGCGGCCCGATCAGGTCGGGGGCCTTGTAGTAGTTGTGATAGGTCAGCCAATGCGTCCAGCCCTGTGGGGCGGCGCAGAGGCGACGCACTTCCGCGTCGGCCCTTTGGGCCAACTCTGCCTGCACATCCGCGTTGCCCGCGCCATCGTAGAGCCGCAGCTCAGAGGCCAGCGTCACATCGTATTCGGCATGACGCAGGGCCGCCATCAGCGCCCGCCCGACCGCACGGTCGCCAGAGGGCACATCATGCGTCGGTGCCTTGAGCGGGGCGTAGAACGCGATGCTCATGCGCACATCACCTGCCGCAGACGCTGCGCCAGCTGGTCGATGCCGGGCTGCATGGTGAAATCGGCGTGCAGGCGCGCATGTGCCGACTCTGCCAGGGCATGTGCCTTGGCAGGGTCGTCGGCGAGGTCACGAATGCTCTGGGCAAGGGCGTCCGGCGTGTCGTCGCTCAGCACGCCGTGCGTGCCATTGTCGATGAATTCGGGGATGGCGGAGACGGGGGTGGACAGGATGGGCAGGCGTTGGCTCGCCGCCTCCATCAGCACGTTGGGCAATCCGTCGCGGTCGCCATCGGCGGCCACGCGGCTGGGCAGGACAAAGAGGTCGGCGGCGCGCATGGCCGCGATCACCTCGGGCTGGTCGCAGGCGCCACGCCAGGTGATCCGACCTGTGAGGCCAAGCGCGTCAGCGCGGGCGCGCATGTCATCTTTGAGAGCACCGCCGCCGATATGGGTCCAATGCCAGTCGAGGGTTTCCGGCAACAGGGCAAGGGCGTCGATCAGCCGATCAAACCCCTTTTTCTCCACCAACCTGCCGACCGACAGCATGTGAAAGGGCGCGTCGGGCGTGCGCAGGCTGCGGTCGGGTGCCGCCGGAAACCGGCTGAGGTCGAGCCCGTGATAGACCAGATCAACCGGCGTGCTGGCTGCGAGATCCTGCAGGTGCTCCGCACCAAAACGGGTGCATGTGGCGCCGTAGGCCGCGCCCGAGGTGGCGGCGTCGAGCTTTTCGCGCAGCTCCCACTCGGGCGAGGTCCAGATATCCTTGGCGTGCGCCGAAAACGCCCAAGGCAGCCCGCGCAGCATCGCGGCATAGCGCGCGACCGAGGATGGCGTGTGCAGGAAATGCGCGTAAATCGCGCGCGTGCCGGCAGGCAGTTCCCGGGCCATGACGCAGGCCTGGCCAAAGCGGCGCACACGGTTGGGCGTGCGGTCGCGGCCCAAGTCGCGCAGGAACTGCGCGAGGGTGCGCCAAAACACGCGGCGGGTGAGGCTATGGGCGACGCCGCGCAGGACCCTGCCGGGCTCATCCCGCAGGTATTCCGGCAGGTAGCGGACGCGTGCGCGCACCGCATCGCTCAGCGGGTGCGTCTTGGTATCCGTCGGGTGGCGCAGCGACCAGATCTCGAACACCAGACCCGCGCGTTCCAGCGCCAGCAGCTCCTGGGCAATGAACGTCTCGGACAGGCGCGGCCAGCCCTTGACCGCGATCGCCAGCGGCGCCGTGTTTTGGGTCATTCAGCCGCGCTTTGCACATCCGTGCCCATCAGCGCGCGGGCGCGGGTGATCACCACGTCGAGACCGTCCAGAAGCCCGTCCGCCCCGGCCTCGCTCGGGCGGGTCTGGGTCGGCAACGCGCGGATGGCCGCGATCATCGCGTCAGGTGTCAGGCCGTCGCGGAATTGGTCGAGGTTGCGCACCAGCCCCAGCTCTTCGGCGCGGTTGGCGCGGATCCATTGTTCGAGCCGTGGTTTGGTGCGCGGCACGATCACCGCACGGGCGTCAAAGGACAAAAGCTCGCAAAAGGTGTTGTAGCCGCCCATCGACACCACGCCTTCGGCCCCGGCAAACAGCGCTTCGATCTTGCTGTCGAACCCGGTGGCGATCACGCGCCCATCCAGCGCGGCGACGCGTTCTTCGAAACGGTCACGCGTCTCGCCAGACAGGAACGGGCCGTAAACGAGCACCGCCTTGGGCCCCAGATCGGGGGCCTGTTCATAGGCTTGCAACACCAGGTCGACCATCGCCTTGCCATCGCCGCCGCCACCGGGGGTGATGAGGATGTAAGGCTCATTCGGGACCTCGGCGGAATCGATGATCTCGCGCCGCAGGTAGCCCGTCCAATGGGTGCGGCCGCGCACAGCGTCCGACAGCGGCAGCCCCTGCGTCGGGTCATAGACCGAACGCGGGCCATAGACCCACACCTGGTCATAAAATTGCTCCGTCGCCTCGACCGCGTTCTTGCGCGCCCACTCCGCCGCCAGCACGTCCGGCTCGTCCAGCACATCGCGCAGGCCCAGCACGATACGCGTCTTGGCGCAGTCCTGCAGCTTTTTGAGCGTCGGCAAAAGCTCTCCGCGAAACCCGGTGGGCTCTTTGTCGACGATCAGCAAATCCGGGTCGTATTCCGCGATGGTCGATGCGATGAGCCCCGCGCGCAGCGCGGTCGTGCCATCGATATCCATGCCGCTGTTCTGGCTGATGTAACTGCCATCGGGCAGCTTTTTCACACCGGGAAGGCGCACATGGTCGACAGCGGGCGGAAAGGTAAAGCGACCGGCCACGGGGCTGCCAGTGAGGATGATCGCCGAGCTGACCACGCCCGATTGCGTCAGCGCCGAGGCCAGCGCACGGCTGCGCCGCAAATGCCCCAGGCCAAACGTGTCGTGGCTGTAGAGAACCGCACGCCGCTGGTGCGTGGGTGCCGAAGCGTTCTGGGACGGGTACGCGTGCCGCATCGTCAAGGTCTCGTCATAGTTCTGGACGGCCGCGCACGCCACGCCCACTGAATCGTTCCCGCTCGTATACCACAGCGTGTTCCGATCCCAAGCCATCAGCACGGTTTTCCCCCTGAGGTGGTGCACTTACGCCTGTGAGGTGGCGCCGTGGCGGGCACTGTTCAAGGGTGTCACGCTCAGATCGCCCGACGGTGAAGTCCCGTGTGGGCACGGGTATGCGGGCGGATTGTCAACGCGAAGGCGCTGGCGTAGCGTTTGCGGCGTCGGATCGGGGACAGGCGGTGGGACACGTGGATAAGCGAATTCATGCGCGCGGAATGCGGCTGCTGGCCGCGCTGGCGCTGATCCTGTGGGCTGGTGTCGCCAGCGCCCAGGGGCTGGGCAGCCTGCTGCCACAGAGCGCGCCGACCGCCACCGACGACGGCAGCGTCGCCCAGATCATGCGCGACGCGGCACAAAACGGTGTCAGCGTCGTCGTGATCGACACCGACGGCCGCGTGCTGAGCCAGGTGGGCGAGGCGGACACCGCGGCCGCGCCTGCGGACACCGGCGGCTCGCTGATGACGATACAAGACGAGGCCGTCGCCTTTCGCACGGCCCTGGTCGAACGGCTGCTGAACCTGCCTGCGGCGTTCAACGAGGTCCTATTCATTCTGCGCAAGACAAGCCCGGACGGCACGATCTTTGCCTATGTCGAGGCGCTGTTGTTCAGCCTTGCCCTCTTTGCCGCCGGGATGGTGTTCGAGGCGCAGGTCTTTGGCAAGCGGATCGCCAAACGCTTTGTCGTGTCGCGGATCCGCGAAAACCCACAAGGCTATGCGGAAAAGATGCCGTTCCTTGTGTTCCGTTTCCTGGCCGGGGTTGTCGGTATTCTGATCTCCATGGCGGTGGCGTACCTGTTGGGCGTCATCCTCTTTGGCCCGCTGGAGGATACGGCGATGCAGTTTACCGTGTCGCTGATCAACCTCGGCTATTTCCTGACCCGGCTGGTGGCGAGCCTGTGGCGCATGATCCTGTCGCCCTATCTCAGCCAATACCGCATCCCCTTGATCGAGGATGGCGCGGCCAAGCGCTTGCATCTGTGGCTGAGCATCGTGGCAGCGCTGGGGTTTTTCGCGATCCTCTTTGGCGTCTGGATCGAGGCGTTGGGGCTGAATTACGAGGTCTACGTCTTTCTCTTTTCGCTGGTGACCTTTGGGGTGATGTTGCTGAACATCGCGCTGGTGTCGGTGAACGCGCCCGCGATCACCGGGGCGATCCTGAACGGCAAGGCCATGATGCAGGCCAGCTGGATCGTGCGTGTGTTGGCGCGGCTCTGGGCGCCGCTGGCGGTCATCTACTTCCTGTTTGCGTGGGGCGATCAGACCTATCACCTGGTGCTGGGCGACCCGCTGGGCGTGCCGCTGCTGGCCGGGGCGTGGGCCATCCTGATGACGATCATCGTGGTTTACGGCGTGATCAACTATGCAATCGAGCGCAGCTTTGCCCGGGCGCGGGCGGTACGCGCGCATGCCGCGCAAGACGGCGCGGTGCGGGCGCCGGGCGACGTCGACGGCGAACCGGTGGGGCCACGCATCACGACCTTTCAGGGCCTTGCCCAACGGGTTGCGGGCATTCTGGCCTTTGTCGCGGGCACCTACGCCTTTGTCGCGATCTGGAGCCCTGATACCGGTAACATGATGGGCGACAGCCTGACCGAGCGGCTGCTCGACATCATCGTGATCCTGTTTCTCGGCTACATCGCCTATAACGCGTTCCGCATCTGGATCGACGCCAAGATCCTCGAAGAGCAGGGCGATGTGGTCGAGGCGGAGCTGGGCGATGAGGGCGGTGGATCATCGGCATCGCGGCTCGCCACGCTGTTGCCGCTGTTCCGGAACTTTGTGCTGATCGTGATCGTGGTCACGATCCTGCTGATCTCGCTGATGGAGATGGGGGTGAATGTGGGCCCCTTGTTTGCGGGGGCGGGCATTGTCGGCGTTGCCGTGGGCTTTGGCTCGCAGAGCCTTGTGCGCGACATTTTTTCGGGCGCGTTTTTCCTGTTCGATGACGCCTTCCGCAAGGGCGAATACATCGATGTGGGCGGGGTCAAAGGGACGGTCGAAAGCATCTCGGTCCGGTCGTTCCAGCTGCGCCACCATCTGGGCGCGCTGCACACCATTCCCTTTGGCGAGATCCAGGTGCTGACCAACTATTCGCGCGACTGGGTGATCATGAAGCTGCCCTTGCGCGTCACCTATGACACGGATGTGGAAAAGGTGCGCAAGCTGATCAAGAACCTCGGTGTTGCGCTGCTCGACGATCCGGTGATCGGCGAGAATTTCATCCAGCCGCTGAAATCCCAGGGCGTGATCGAGATGCAGGACAGCGCCATGATCATCCGGGTGAAGTTCATGACCAAGCCGGGCGATCAATGGCTGGTGCGCAAGAAGGTCTACGAAGAGATACGCGCGCTGTTCGAACGCGAAGGGATCAAGTTCGCCCACCGGGAGGTGACCGTGCGGCTGGCCGACGGGCAGGCCGAAGAGTTGACGGACGCAGAGCGGCGCGCCGTTTCGTCGGCGGCCCAGGCGGCAATCGAGGAAGAGCTGTTGGACGACATCGAGGTCGCCGACGACAGGTGATCCCATTGCCGCTGCGCGACGACTTTTTTTTGGGGGCTCTGCCCCCAAACCCCCGCCGTATTTGTCAAAGAGAAGAAGGGCAGGGGGTGCCGCTTGATGGTGCGTGTGGTCTATGGGGCTGCGTGGCCTTGGGGGCGTGCCGGGATCCCGCGTTTGACTGCGAGGTGAGGTCGTGGCCTGCAGGTGCGATGCCTCAGTCGCTGTAGGGATCGAGGCTGTCGCGCAGGCCATCGCCGAGGAAGTTGAAGGCCAGCACGACGAGGACGATGGGTAGCATCGGGATGGCGGTCCAGGGGTAGATCTCGATACTGGCGAGGTTTTGCGCGTCGTTGAGCATCACGCCCCAACTGACCGCAGGTGCCCGCAGGCCCAGGCCGAGAAAGCTGAGCGCGGTCTCGCCCAGGATCATCGCGGGGATGGACAGGGTGGCCGAGGCGATAAGATGCGACATGAAGTTGGGGAGCAGATGGCGCCGGATCACGCGGCCTGGCTTGGCGCCCATCATTTCCGCGGCTTTCACGTATTCCTCCTCTCTCAACGAGAGGAACTTACTTCGGACGGCGCGGGCAAGCCCGGGCCAATCAAGAAGGCCGAGAATGATCGAGATGATGAAGAACACCGATACCGGCCCCCAGTTCGAGGGCACCGCGGCCGACAGGGCGAGCCAAAGCGGCAGCTCGGGCAGGCTGCGCAGGATCTCGATGGCGCGGTTCACCACCCAGTCGACCCAGCCGCCGAAATAGCCTGCCATCGCGCCGAGCGTGATGCCGATCAGGAAGCTGACGGTGATGCCGATCAGGCCGACGGTCAGCGACAATTGCGCGCCATAGGAGATGCGGGAGAACACGTCACGCCCAAGCCGATCGGAGCCAAAGATAAAGACGGTCGCCCCGTCTGGCGCGCAGAACAGGTGGCGTTCCGTGGGAATGAAGCCTGCCAGGTTGTATTCGGTCTTGCGGCAGAAGAATTGCAGCGGCATGGGGCGGGACGTGTCCGTCTCGTAGACCCATTGGAAGTTTTCGAGATCCGGGGCACCGGTCGTGGGATAGACGAAGGGGCCGATGAACTCGCCCTCGTGCCAGAAGTTGATCGCCTGCGGCGGGTGGAACAGGTGTTCGGCGCTGCGTTCGTTGGGGGTGTAGGGTGAGATGAAGCCTGCAAACGGAATGAACGCGTAGGCGAAAAAGAGGAAGATCGCGGACAGCAGGCCAAGCCGGTGCTTGCGGAACTTGCGCCAGACCAGCAGCCAGTTGGGCGCGTCCATATCGGCCCGGTCGATGGCGGAGATGTCGACATTGGGATCATAGGGCGCGTCGTCGATGTAGCGGCCGTCGGGGAGTGTGCTCATATCCTCAGCCCTCCCGTGCGCCATAGCGGATGCGCGGATCGAGCAGCACCAGCAGCAGATCGGAGATCATGGTGCCGACCAGCGTGAGGAAGGCCACGAACATCAGCACAAAGGCGGCAAGGAACTGGTCCTGCGTCTTGAGCGCGGTGAGCAGGTCGGGGCCGATCGTGGGCAGCGACATCACGACCGATATGATGACGGAGCCAGACACCATCGCGGGCAGCAGGTTGCCGATATCCGCGACGAAGGGATTAAACGCGACGCGCAGGGGATACTTGGTCAGCATTCGCGAGGGGGCAAGCCCCTTGGCCGTTGCGGTTTCGACATATGGCTTGCCGAGCTCATCCAGCATGTTGGCGCGCAGGCGCTGCATCATCGCCGCCACGCCCGCCGTGCCGATCACGAAGGTGGGAACGATCATGTGGGTGAGAACAGATTGGATCTTGGCCCAGCTGAGCGGTTCGCCCTCAAATTGTGGGTCCATCAGACCGCCGATGGGCAGCCCGATATATTTGCGACCGTAGTAAAAGAGGATCAGGGCCAGCAGGAAATTGGGGGTGGCAAGGCCCAGATAGCCGATGAACGCGGTGATGTAGTCGATCCAGGTCTTGGATTTGGCGGCGGCCAGCACGCCGAGGGGGATCGCCATGAAATAGATGAACAAAACTGCCGCGAGGTTGACGAGCACTGTCAGCCACAGCTTCGAGCCCACGATGTCGATCACTGGCTCATCGTTGAAGAACGACCAGCCAAGATCGCCCTGCAGCAGGCCGGAAAAGCCATACTCGCCCGGGGCAAGGCCCACCCACATCAGGTACTGGTACCACAGCGGGCGGTCGAGGCCGAATTCGGTGCGCAGGAACTCGGCCTTGGCGACACCTTCGGCCTGGCCTGTCGCGCGCAGTTCGGCGATCTGATTGGACAGGTAGTCACCTGGGGGCAGGTTGATGATCGCAAAGATCAGGATCGACACCACCACCAACGTCAGACACATGGTCAGAAGCCGGTAGGCGGCGTAGCGCAGGAACATCATTGCGCCACCCGCGCCAGCTCTTCCCCGGGATCGCCGAACCAGAACTCATCAATGCGGTGCACGCCGAAATGCGCGCCGGGCTCCCACGCCCATTTGCCCTTTTCCGGGACGTTGCGCAGCCGGTCGGACACGACGATGGGCTGGGGCGCCTCGCTCAGGATGCCGATGCCGAACTGCTGATCCGCGTGGATGGCCAGCATCTCGCGCCAGATGTCCTCGCGCAGGGCGGGGTCCTGCGTCTGGCCCCAGCGGCGGTTGAGGTCCATCAGTTTGCGCGCGGCGGGCAGGTCGATCTGTTCGCCCGCAGCGCCTTGGGTCTGGTGGTACTGGCCCCATTTCGGCCAGGCAAAAAACACCTGATCCGTCGGTGCGAGATAGCTGGGCGGCGTGTAGGGCTGCGGGATGCCATTGTCCCAGCCGAACCACACGGCGGCCATGGTCACGCCGGAAAAGACGCGGTTGCGCAGGATGTCGCGATCCAGCGGGCGCATGATCAGCTTGATGCCCACATCGCGCCAGGTGTCGGTGATGATGGCAAGCGCATTCTCGACCTCTTGCCGCTCGCCTGCGGTTTCGATGACGAACTCCATGGGCCGCCCGTCGGGCAGCAGGCGGATGCCCGCGCGATCGCGTTCGTCCAGACCCATGTCATCAAGCAATTGGTTGGCCAATGCGGGATCGTAGATGGCCCATTTGGTCAGGTTTTCGGGGTCAAACAGGGGCGAGGCGGCAAGCGCGGTCATCCCGCCTTCCTTGCCGAGCCCGAAATAGAGCGCGCGGTTGATGATCGTGCGATCGATGCTGAGCGACAGGGCCCGGCGGAAACGGGCGTCGCGGATCACTGCGCGCCAGACGGGGTCGGCAAAGTTGAGGTTGGGATAGATGGCGATCTGGCTTGCGGCCCCGTTCGACCACAGATGGGTCTGGTAGGCCGCGCCGTCGGCGGTGCCTTTCTTGAGGATGGAGGTGTCGCGGAAATCGAGCCCGCGGGCCTGCAGATCCGTCTCGCCCGCGTTTGATTTGGCCGCGATCAGGCCGCCGCCCACGACGCTCATCTCGACCACGTCGATATAGGGCAGATGCACGCCGCGCGCGTCCACACGATGGAAATAGGGATTGCGCACAAACAGATAGCGCGACGCCCCACCGGTCGACGCAGGCATCCACGGCTGCAATGTCGGCAGCTGGTGGTTGTCGAACTTGTACATGTTGTCGAGCTTGTTGTGCAGCGGGGCCCAGCCACGCACGCGCTTTTTGTCGATCATCTCTTCCATCTGTTCGACGGTGTTGAAATCGACATGGAACTGTTTGAGGTAGTGCGCCGGGCGATAGATGAACGGCGGGCTGGCCTGCGCAAGTGCGGGCAGGAACCGTGGGTTGGGTTTGGGAAAGTCGACCACGACCGTGTGCGCGTCCGGGAAGGTCATGCGGGCAACGCGGTCGCCGATGCGCATGATCTCGGGCGGGCCATTGGGGCTCAGCTCGGGGTTGTTGGCGACGTGTTTCCACCAATACTCAAAATCCGCGGAGGTGAACGGCGCACCGTCGGACCAGCGATGGCCCGGGCGCAGGTGTAACGTGAACCTGCGCCCCTCCTCGACCTCGAAATCGCGCAGGATGTCGGGGCTGAGATTGTATTCGTGGTCGTAGCCCACAAGGCGGGCGTAGCCATAGACCACCATCTGGCGCACGTCCTTGGTCCGGGTGACCATGGTGCGCAAGGTGCCGCCCTGCTGGCCAAAGCTGCGGCCCTTGGCCTCCAGATCCACCACGAGGGGCGTCTCGGGAATGCGGTCGGCGGCGGGGTCCATCTGCCCCTTTTGCACCTCCGCCGACCAAAAGCC
>JBCBHM010000068.1:0-14200 GCA_038525585.1 Pseudomonadota bacterium | reverse complement strand
GGCCACCTGCGGTTCCCTCGCGGAGACGCACGCCTGGTTCGATTCCAGGGTCGCCCACCCTGTCCTCTCATTTGGGCTGTGACGGACCGTGCCTGTGCGCTGCAACTTGGCGGCGCCGCGCGGTTGTGTGGCACGATCTGGTGCGTACGGGGCGGCGGGTTCTGGTCCCCGCCAATGCGCTGCGCAATGGGTTGGGACGGGGTGCGTGAACCTGCGCGGACTTCCGATGCGACCGGCAAAAAAGACGTGCGGAATCAGAGGTTCACTGGCCGCAGCTGCGGTTTTTTGGTGTTTCGAGATGCACGATAATTCACAGCCCCGCCCGCGGCCAGACCGACCAAACCAATGCGGCATAGTGCATAAATCTGCAGCGTAAAGCCAAATTTACAATTGCAATTGTCCACTTTTGCTGACACTTTCGAGTCAACAGTGTGCGTCATAATTCCATCGGGCCCGAGCGAAACGGCAAATTTCGCCTTTGGTCCACGCCTATTACGGAGGATTCGACGTGGCGGATAATGAAGACAAGGTGTGGCCCACAGGGTTGACGCTCGAAGAAGCCGAAGAGGTGCACAGCTACCTCATTGACGGCACCCGCGTGTTTGGCGCAATCGCGCTGCTTGCACATATTCTGGTCGCTGTGTCGACCCCCTGGCTCGGATAAGGAGGACACGTCATGAACAATGCCAAGATGTGGCTCGTCGTGAAGCCGACCGTGGGCGTTCCGCTGTTTCTGAGCGCGGTGGCCATCGGATCCTTTGCCGTGCACGTGGCCGTGTTGACCAACACCTCGTGGGTCTCGGACTTCCTGTCCGGCCAGGAACTGGGTGCGGGTGACGCCGAAGAGGCCGCCCTGCGCATAGAGCAGCAAAACCAGACCGCCAAGGCGGGCTATGTGATGCCGGGCACCAATGAGGTCACGATCATCATGTCGGACGGAACGCCGGTCAAGGCGATCCTCGCGCCGCCGGAACAGCATGCCAGCGCCGGCACCGGTGCGGCGCTGATCAGACGCTAAGTCATGGCGGCCCGCAGGCATACCCTGCGGGCCGCCTTTCAGTTCAAGTGCCCCAGCACTGCAATCCCCTGCCCGGCCCGCGCTATTCACCATGCTTGATTACCGCACCTTTGCGACCCGCAAACTGGCAACGCTGGGGCCGAAATACCTTCCTTTTGCCGATGTCGCCTCGGATGAGGTGCCGCTGAGCCAGTTGCTCCGCCTGTCGCTGTTCCAGGTCACGGTGGGCATGGCGCTGGTGCTGCTAGCGGGCACGCTCAACCGGGTGATGATCGTCGAGCTGTCGGTGCCGGCGAGCCTTGTGGCGGGCATGCTGGCGCTGCCGCTGCTTTTTGCGCCGCTGCGCGCGCTGATCGGGTTCCGGTCCGACACGCATGTGTCAGCCCTTGGGCTGCGGCGCGCGCCTTATATCTGGAAAGGCACGCTGTACCAGTTCGGCGGCTTTGCGATCATGCCCTTCGCCCTGCTGGTGCTGTCGGGCTATGGCGAGGCGATCGATGCGCCGCGCTGGATCGGCTATTCCTCCGCCGCGCTGTCATTCCTGTTGGTCGGGGCAGGCGTGCACATGGTGCAGACCGTGGGCCTCGCGCTGGCCACGGATCTGGTGGAGGACGCGGACCAGCCCAAGGTCGTGGGCCTGATGTATGTGATGCTGCTGGTGGGCATGGTGCTGAGCGCGCTGATCTTTGGCGCGCTGCTGACCACCTACACCCCCGGCCGTCTCATTCAGGTGATCCAGGGGGCGGCGGTCATCACTGTCACGCTGAACCTCACCGCGATGTGGAAGCAGGAGGCGCGATGCCGCACCCGCGCGGCCGAGATGAAGGCGCAAACGCCCGAAGGGTTCGGTGCGGCCTGGCGCAGCCTGGTGCAGGTCCCCGGCACCAAGCGGCTTCTGGCTGTGATCGCGCTGGGGACGTTTGGCTTTGGCATGGCGGACGTGCTGCTCGAACCATATGGCGGGCAGGTGCTGGGCCTGACGGTTGCCAGCACCACCAAGCTGACGGCCCTGCTGGCCGCGGGCACGCTCGCGGGCTTTGCCGCAGCCTCGCGCTGGCTGGGCCAGGGTGCGGATGCGGCGCGGTTTGCGCGGATCGGTGCGATAATCGGCTTGCCGGGCTTTGCCGCCATCATCCTGTCGGCGCAGATGATCGGCGCGCCGCTGGGCACGGCGCTGTTTCTGATCGGCACACTCGCCACCGGGCTCGGTGCGGGCCTCTTTGGCCATGCGACGCTGACGGCGGTGATCCGCACAGCCCCCAAGAACCGGGTGGGGCTTGCCCTTGGCGCTTGGGGCGCGGTTCAGGCAACGGCCGCGGGCGTCGGGATCGCCTCGGCAGGCATCCTGCGGGATGTGATCGTCGCCGGTACCGGCGCGGCCTCTGCCCTGCCCTACATCGCCGTGTTTGCCACCGAAATGACCGTGCTCGCCCTGGCCTTTGTGGTGCTGGGCCCGCTGATCCGGGGCAAGGTGCACGCCCGGCTTGCAACAGACGGCCCGGATCACGACATTAAGGCAAGCTATGAGAAGCCAGTGGAGGTGTCATGACGACGATCATTACCCGTGTCTTCGAAGAAAAGCAGGCAGCGGTGGACACGGCCGAACGCCTGATCTTTCGCGGGCTGCCGCGCCGGGCCATCACCGTCATCGGCCCGTCCGAAGGCAATGTGTCCCATGACCGGATGAGTGCGGCCCGGGTGCATCCCGACGCCATCGACACCTATGCCCAGGCCATCACGTCGGGCAAATCGCTGCTGGTCGTGCGCGCCACCTACAAGCCGCTGGCGGCGGCGACGATGGTGCGCGAGATGCTGGCGGACCGCGCCACCGTCCCGATCGACGGGGTCATCAACGACTATTTCGTGAACGACCCGCCCGAATCCACGCCCAAGATCCTCGACGATCATCCCCTGTTCCTGACGATGCGACCGGGTGCTGCGGGCTACAAGAGCCGCCGCATCTTCGAAGGTCTGGGCCTGCCGCTCTTGAGTGAGCGCAAAGAGCGCGACTCGGCCCGTGGCAAATCCGGCTTCCGCTCGGCGGCGTTCTGGCCCATGCCGCTCTTGTCGACGAAAGAACGCACATCATCCGTGATCAAGGGTGGGCGCCACATCTCGCCTGCGTTCTGGCTGATGCCGCTTTTGTCCACGGACAAGCGCGAAAAGTCGGTGCTGAAGGACGGCAAGCCGATCTCGCGCATCTTGGGCTGGCCCACGTCCAGCTGACCGGACGCCGCGAATTTCCACGCAGATGTTCACAATTTGATATACCGGCGGCGCGCCTTGGGATTAAGCCTTTTTCCAGGCCGCCGGGCTTGCTACGCTTGGCCCATAAAGGCGTGTAAAGACAAAGAGGTGCCGGATGGACATCGCTCAGGCCATCGTCCTGGCCCTGCAGGTTTGGGGCATCATCGGCGCGGCTGTCGCGGCCGTCTTTCTGACCATTGGCATTGACCGGATCGATGAGGACGCGCGGGGCGCTTATGTGTTCCGTCCGCTGCTGATCCCCGGCGTTTTGATGATCTGGCCGCTGGTGCTGTGGCGCTGGTGGCAGATCGAGGCCGAGGCCGCGCCATGGGCCGCCCGCTACCGCCCCGTCCGCGCCAGCTACGGCGCTGCGGTGATCGCCATGAGCCTCGGGATTGTGGTGATCGTGGGCCTGGGTCTGTCGGTGCGCCAGACCTGGCCCGCGGACGCGGCCCCGGTGCAACTGAGCGCGGGAGACAGCCAATGAGCGTCAAATACACCCCCGTCCAGTGGAACGCCAACAAGTGGTTTTACGATGCCATCATGCTGGTCGGCGTGGCGGCGTTCCTGTGGATTTTCCTGTATCTGACGCCCGAGGCGCTGGCGCATGAACGGCCCATCAACCCGCAAATCCACAATGCCCGCGCCTTTGGTGCCTGCGCGTTTGTGATGTTGACGGTGATCCTGTGCATCGGCCCGCTCGCTCGGCTCGACAAACGGTTCTTGCCGCTGCTCTACAACCGGCGGCATTTCGGGGTCATGACGACCTTTGTGGCGCTGACCCATTCGGGCTACATCCTGAACTGGTACTTCAACTTTTCCAGCTCGGACAAGGTGGTCGGGTTGCTTTATGCCAATATCAGCTTTGGCCAGCTGGCCGGGTTCCCGTTCGAGGTGTTCGGCATCTTTGCCCTGATCTGCCTGCTGATCCTGGCCACCACCAGCCACGACTTCTGGCTCAAGTTCCTGACGCCACCCGTGTGGAAGCGGCTGCATTACCTGATTTACGCGGCCTATTTTGCGGTCGCGGCGCATATCAGCCTGGGCATTCTGCAGGACCAGCAAAACCACGTGTTCACCGCCCTGTTTCTGGGGGGGGCTGGGGCCGTGATCGCGCTGCATCTGGCGGCGTGGTGGTCGGAGCGGGCGGAGGATGGCACCGCCGTGGGCGGCGACTGGGTCACCGTTGCGGACGCCAGCGCGTTTCGCGAGGGCCATGCCAAGATCACGCGGCTGCCCAATGGCGACCGCGTGGCGGTGTTCCTGATGGAGGGGCAGCTGTCGGCCATCGCCAATGCCTGCGCGCATCAGAACGGACCCTTGGGTGAGGGCAAGATCATCGATTGCCTCGTCACCTGCCCCTGGCACGGGTTTCAATACGACGTGCGCACGGGCCGCTCGCCCGCGCCGTTCACGGAACAGGTGCCCACATATTCCCTGCGCCTCAGCGGCACGATGGTCGAGGTGAATGCCGATGCGCACCCGCCCGGCACCTATGTGGATCCGCTGACCCTGCCCACCCCGGAACCGGACACGGCGGAGGCCCCGGCATGAGCGACAAACCGTTTTTCGTGGGCTACCTGCCCGCCCCGGGCCCGCTGCGCGGGTTCCTGATCCTGGTGTCGGTGCTGCTGGTCGCAGGGCTCGCTGGCGCGGGCTTTCTGATGGGGGCCGCGCAGGACGATCCGGGGCCTGCGGCTGTGCGGGGTGATTACGGGCGCCAAACCGTGACCGGCGTGGTCGAGATGGTGCCCTACCCGATCCTGCACGTGACCGCCGGCAATGACCGCATCGCGGTGGGCGACAGTTTCATGATGACGGCGGGGGGCAAGTCGGGCGTGGACAGCCGCGCGATGCCGCTCAATGGCCAGTTGGCGCAGGTGTCGGGCGTGATGCTCGAGCGCGGCGATCTGTACATGCTGCAACTGCGCGGCGGGCGGAACGGGCTGCAAGCCGCCGAAGGCGCGGTGCCGGACATCCCGACCGAGGCGCAAGGGCGCTGGCAACTGACGGGCGAGATCTGCGATGGCAAATGCCTGGCCGGGGCGATGCGCCCCGGGCGCGGTCTGGCGCACAAGGCCTGCGCCAACCTGTGCCTGCTGGGCGATGTGCCACCCATCTTTGTCTCGACCCGGCCCGTGATCGGCGAGGAGTTCCTGCTGGTCACCGGCCCGGGCGGCACCCGCCTGCCCCGCGCCGCCTATGATTATGTCGCGCAATACATCACGGCGGCCGGCAACATCACCCGGCGCGGTGACATGCTGGTGTGGGAGATCGAGCCCGACACCATCCGCCTCGCCGGGGAGGACGGGGAATGAAGCACATCATCTGGATGGCGATTGCCGTGCTCACGGCGGCGATCCTGTACTACGTCTCGCGGTTCTGGACATATCGGCTGTGGCCCCGCGACGGGCTCTTTGGCGTGGAATGGTTGCGCCCGCAAGGTGGCCTTGTCGGGCGCTGGCTGCGTGGCACGGACCTCGCCCCGTTCGAACTGCTGATTTGGGCGGTGGGGGCGTTTGTGCTGCTGACCGTCCTGCAAAAGATCTATGACCTGCTGCACACCCCCCCCGAATAGGGTGCATCGCATCGGTTTGCCCCCTTTTGCGGGATCGCGCGTGGCCCTATAGTCGCCCCAAAGACGAGCAGACCAATCAGAGCGGACCATGCCACGCAAAGCCGCAGCCAAACCGGTGCCCTTCAACATCGCCATCGTCGGCCAACGGGGCCGTTTGTCGTTCGAGGCGATCCTCTTTGCCGCGTCCCTGCGGGCCAAGAGCCCAGGCTTTCAGGGCCGTCTGCTGGTCGCCGAACCCCAGCCGGGCCCGAATTGGGATGGCGATCCCCGCATCACCCAAGAGGACGTGCGCCAGACCCTTGCGGATCTGGGCGCCGAGATCGTGCCTTTCGACACTCCGCATTTCGGCGCGCAATACCCCTATGGCAACAAGATCGAGATGCTGGCCGCCCTGCCCGAAGGCGCGCCGTTCGTGTTCTTTGACACCGACACGCTGATCCTGGACGAGGTCAGCACGCTGCCCTTTGATTTTGCCAAGCCGTCCGCCTCGATGCGGCGCGAGGGGACATGGCCACAGATCGAGCTTTATGGTCCCGGCTATACGGAAATCTGGTCCTCTCTTTATGACAAGTTCGGACTGGATTTCGACAGCAGCATCGATCCGACCGAACCGGATGAGTACTGGGGCCGTTACCTTTATTTCAACGCGGGCTACTTCTTTGGCGCGTGCCCGCGCGCGTTCGGCGCGCTCTTTACCGAATATGCGCGCGCGATCCGCGATGACCCGCCCCGCGCGCTGGTGTGCCAGTCGCTGGATCCGTGGCTGGACCAGGTGGCGCTGCCATTGGTCATCCACGCTCTGGGCGGCGGACGGGACAGTGCGGTGCACGGCATGCTCGACGGTACGCACAGCTGTCATTACCGCATGTTCCCGCTGCTCTACGCCCGCGAGAGCGAGGCGGTGATTGCCACGCTCGAAGAGGTCGCAGCACCCAACAAGATCAAGAAGGTGCTGAAATCCTACGAGCCGATCAAGCGGATGGTCTACCAGGGCCGCGGCGACAAGGTGCGCGCGCTGTTTGACCAGGCCGACATGCCCCGACGCGAGCAGGCCATACGCAATCGGATCAAATCCAACGGGTTCTGGATGCGCTGAACGCGCGACGCTGCGTCACGCTGGCACATGTGACGATTTTGAGACCGTTCGCGTCGAAAACGCACTTTGAGAGCGGCCCGTTCGCGCCTAAGTGGCGTGCACACCCACCCGTTATGTTCGATTGCATGGAGGCAGCTATGTCCAGCACCACCACTACGTTATTGTCGTGCCTTGCCGAAGCGTTGCTGCGGGGTGAGCTTGATCGTATCTCGCGCCATTTCGTCTATCCACTGCCGTTGTTCAACAAAGGCGAGCTGATCGTTTTCGGCAGCCCCGAAACCTTTGCCGAAGGGCTGTCGATGTACCGCGACGCGGTGCTGGCCATCGGCACCACCAGTCTGCGCCCGCGCCTCGTGGCCGAGGGTCTGCCCGTCCGCGGCTATTCCAGCGTGTGGATCGAATGGGATCACCTCGACGCCGCAGGTGAGGTCTTGCGCACCAACCAGGTGCGCTATGGCACACACCAAGGCGCGCTGGATCTGCATCCGCGGGTGGAAATCATCGACTATACGGTCACCGCCTTTCCCGAGCTGCAAGAGACGATGCCCGCCATCCGCACGGCCTGAGCCAAAGGCCCGGTCACGCCCTTGCCGCTCCTGTCGCCTTTGCCGTAGGTACATGCCAACGCACATATCACGAACGCAAAGGACAGACCCATGACCGATGGCCCCACATACGGCTTTGACACGCTGCAAATCCACGCCGGTGCCCGGCCCGACCCGGCCACCGGCGCCCGGCAAACACCGATCTACCAGTCGACGGCCTTCGTGTTCCGCGATGCCGAACACGCCGCCGCCCTCTTCAACCTCCAAGAGGTCGGCTACATCTACTCGCGCCTGACCAACCCCACCGTGGCCGTGCTGCAGGAACGTGTGGCAACGCTCGAGGGCGGCGTGGGTGCCGTGTGCTGTTCGTCCGGGCACGCCGCACAGATCATGGCCCTGTTCCCGCTGATGGCGCCGGGGCTCAATATCGTCGTTTCCACCCGTCTTTATGGCGGCACGGTCACGCAGTTCAGCCAGACCATCAAACGCTTTGGCTGGGAGGCGACATTTGTCGATTTTGACGATCTGGACGCGGTGAAGGCGGCGATTGACGACAACACACGCGGCATTTTCTGCGAGGCCATCGCCAACCCCGGCGGCTACATCACCGATCTCGACGCGATCTCCGCAATCGCGGACGCCGCCGAAATCCCGCTGATCGTCGACAATACCAGCGCCACGCCGTACCTGTGCCGCCCCATCGAACACGGGGCGACGCTGGTGGTGCACTCGACCACCAAATACCTCACCGGCAATGGCACCGTCACGGGCGGCTGCGTGGTGGATTCGGGCAAGTTCGACTGGTCCGCCAATGACAAGTTCCCGTCGCTCAGCGCGCCCGAGCCCGCCTATCACGGGCTCAAGTTCCACGAGACGTTCGGGCCGCTGGCCTTCACCTTTCACGGCATCGCCATCGGTCTGCGCGACCTGGGCATGACCATGAACCCGCAGGCGGCGCATTACACGCTGATGGGGATCGAGACGCTGAGCCTGCGCATGGACCGCCATGTGGAAAACGCGATGAAGGTCGCGGCCTGGCTCGAGAAGGATGACCGCGTGGACTACGTCACCTATGCCGGGCTCGAATCCTCGCCTTATTACGAACGTGTGGCCAAGATCTGCCCGCGTGGCGCGGGGGGCCTCTTCACCTTTGCGGTCAAGGGCGGCTACGACGCTTGTGTGAAACTGGTGAACACGCTCGAGATCTTCAGCCACGTAGCGAACCTCGGCGACGCGCGTTCGCTCATCATTCACTCCGCCTCGACAACGCACCGGCAGCTGACGGCAGATCAGCAGCGCGCGGCAGGCGCAGCACCCGAGGTTGTGCGGATTTCCATCGGGATCGAAGATGCCGACGATCTGATCGCCGATCTGGATCAGGCGCTGAGCAAGGCGGTGCACTGACCTGAAAGCCGGGCGCGCCCGCCGCGGAGCGCCCGGATCCTTGGTCGCAGACAAGTCCCCGCCGAAGCGCGGGGCTTTTACTTTTCTTAACGCTGATACTGGACTATCTTGCGCGCAAGCATACCGTCCTGTTGTGGTTTAAGAGAAGCTGACAAGCCCCGCTCATGAAACCGAATTTTGCGCTTTCGCTGTCCGTTCAAGGGATCCGGCTGCTGCACCGTGCGGCAGGCGGTTGGCGGCGCGTGGGCGAAGTCCCGGTGACCAGCGCCGACCTCAACGGTGACCTTGCCGCGTTGCGCGACCGCGCCGCACGGCTTGATCCCGCGCCGTTGCGCAGCAAGCTGATCATCCCGGATGACCAGATCAAGTACCTCAGCGTCGAGACCGGGACAGTCGATACCGCGGCCCGTCGGGACGCCGCGCGCGCCGCGTTGGACGGGACGACGCCCTACAAGGTCGACAGCCTGATCTTCGACATTTGCGAGGATGGCGACGTCACCCATGTGGCCGCGGTGGCGCGCGAGACCTTGGCCGAGGCCGAAGCCTTTGCCAGTGAGCACGATTTTCACCCGGTCTGCTTTGTGGCCGCGCCGGACGATCAGGCCTTTTTGGGCGAGCCGTGGTTTGGCCCTGCCGCCCACGCCCGCGCGATCCTGCCGGAGGGTGAGACGGTCACATCCGACGGTGTACGCGTCGTCGTGATCG
Source organism: Pseudomonadota bacterium (assembly GCA_038525585.1). Taxonomy (GTDB): domain Bacteria; phylum Pseudomonadota; class Alphaproteobacteria; order Rhodobacterales; family Rhodobacteraceae; genus Tateyamaria. Next base: position 4,607 of record JBCBHM010000068.1, on the reverse strand, counting down.
GCGATGCCGAGCTGCCGCAGGCAGAGGATGCAGATGCACCAACCGAAGAGGTTGAGCACGCAGTTGAAACCGAGGCGGCAGAGATGTCGGGCGACACCTCGCCCGAGCATACGCGAGAGGATGAGACTGAGGTGCAGAACGCGCTGCGCTTCAACCCGGTCGATGATGACCGGGATGACGTCGATGTGGATGACGACACAGAAGATGAGGCACTGAACGCGCCGCTTCTGGGCTTTGCCAGCCGCCGCAGCGCCGTGCCCGAGGGGATCACCCTGGGCGGTGCCACGCGCACGCCGTCCGACGCCACGACGCCGGTCGAAACCATAACCCACACGCCCGGCAAAGCGCCCGAGATGCCGCCCGCCGAGGTCGCCGAAAGCCTCGTGGCCGAGCCGGTCTTTGCCGCACGTGCAGCCCGCGCCGCACCGCAGCGCGCGGGCGGGTTCCTGTCGCGCCGCAGGGCCCCGGCCGAACCCGTGCCCGCAGCCGGCCCGGGCGCGATGGCCGAAGCGCAGCGCATGACGATCTTTGGTGCGCGCGAGGGCGTTCAGATCGGCGGCAAGCCGCGCTTTCTGGGGCTGATCCTGACGGCTGTCCTGATCCTGTTCATGGCGGGGGTGGCAGCACTGGCGTCGGTCTATTTCGATGACCGGATCGCAGCGTTGTTCCAGCGTGATCGAACGCTCGCCTCCACCCTGCCCGACGACGTCGAAGAGGCATTGACCGACGATGTGGGCGCCACGACCCATGTGGAGCGCGAAGGCGCGCCCGAAGACAGCATCGCCGTCGCCTCCCTGAACGAAGACCTGGCAGATGGCTTGTCCGAAGCGGACGCGGCGGTGCTGGATGCGCTGCGCGATCCCCTGCCCGCGCCGCAGCCGCCCGAAGAGCTAGATGCCGCCGCACTCGAGGCGCGGTATGCCGTCACCGGCATTTGGCCCAAAGCCCCCCAGGTGCCGGACGCGCCGCCGCTGATCTCGCTCGAGGATTTCTACCTGACCGGCATCGATCCGGTCAGCCCGGCACTGGATGCCGTGGCGCTGCCGCGGGTGGAGGCGCTGCAGACCGATGAGGCCTTGCAGGACATGACAAATCCAGCTGCGCCCGGGACTAATTTTGCGCGCGACGACAACGGTTTCATCATCGCCACGCCCGAGGGCACGCTCAGCCCGGACGGCTACACCGTCGTGCTTGGCCCACCACCGCTCAAGCCGCCCGCCACGCCCACCCGCTTTGCGCAGGACCCGACGACTGCGGACCGCGCGAGCCTGCTGGCCGGTGTGCGCCCGCAACCCCGGCCCAGTGATCTGGTCGAGCAGAATGAACGCGCCACGCTTGGGGGCCTCTTGCGGACGGAGCTGGCCACATACCGGCCCCGCCTGCGCCCGCTCGCGCCGCAAGAGCTGCTGGATGACGCGCCACAGGCGGTGCCTGAAGAAGATATCGAAAACGCCTTGGCCGCGGCAGCGGCAGCCTTGCCGCCGGTCGCGCCGACGCTGCGCCCTGCTGTGCGGCCGCGCAATTTCGACCGCATCGTCGCGCGCACCCAGCGCCAGCAAAACAACGCCTCGACCGCAGACACCGACACACGGGTGGCGAGCGTCGCACCGCGGGCGGTCACACCGGCCATCCCCTCGTCAGCCTCCGTCACGCGCGAGGCGACGGTACGCAATGCCATCAACCTGCGCCGGGTGAACCTGATCGGGGTCTATGGCACCCCATCCGACCGCCGCGCGCTCGTGCGCCTGGCCAACGGGCGCTACCAAAAGGTGCAAGTGGGCGACCGGTTTGACGGTGGGCGTGTGTCGGCCATCGGCGACAGCGAGCTGCGCTATCAGAAGGGTGGGCGCAACGTCGTGCTCAAGATGCCCAGCGGGTGACCGGAAACCCACACGGTTTCCGGCAGCTTTCCGACACGGAAAGCGGCGCCCGACCCAACCCGCAGCGCGCCGCGGATTTCGTGTCGAAATCCTGCCGGTTTCCGTGTCGGAAACCGCCTACTCCGCCGCCAGCTCTCCGGACGCGATCTGTTCCTGTTCGATCGATTCAAAGAGCGCTTTGAAATTCCCCTCACCAAAGCCGTCATCGCCCTTGCGCTGGATGAACTCGAAAAAGATTGGACCGATCACCGTCTTGGAAAAGATCTGCAGCAGGATCCTGGTCTCGCCCCCGTCCACGACCCCTTCGCCATCGATCAGGATGCCGTGCCGCTGCATCCGGTCGATGGGCTCGGCGTGGCCCGCAACGCGGGTCTTGGACAGCTCGTAATAGGTGTCCGGCGGGCCCGGCATGAATTTCAGCCCGTTATCCGCAATAGCGTCCGTACTGTCATAAAGGTCGTCCGACCCCACCGCGATGTGCTGGATGCCCTCGCCCTTGTACTTTTTGAGGTACGCCACAATCTGCCCCGTCTCGCCGCGATCCTCATTGATCGGGATGCGGATGCGCCCGCAAGGCGAGGTGAGCGCGCGCGAGAACAGGCCAGTGAACTTACCCTCGATATCGAAAAACCGGATTTCCTTGAAGTTGAACAGATCCCCATAGAACCGGAACCACGTGTCCATGTTGCCCTTGTGCACATTGTGGGTCAGGTGATCGAGGTAGAAGAACCCGACGCCGCGCGGCTTTGACTGCGCCAGCCACTCATAGGCATCATTGTAGGGTGAGGTGTCGTAATACTGATCGACGAGGTAGATCAGGCTGCCCCCGATCCCGTAGATCGCAGGCACGTCCAGCACCTTGCCACCACCTTCATAGGGTTTCGCACCCAGTGCCACTGCCCGTGTGAACGCGTGCTGTGCATCCACAACGCGCCATCCCATGGACGGCGCACAGGGCCCGTGTTCCTCGACGAACTGCGCGGCAAAGCTGTCGGGATCCGCGTTCAGCACATAGGTTATGTCGCCCTGCTGCCACAGCTCGACCTGCATGGTCTTGTGCCGCGCCACCAGCGCATAACCCATCCGTCGGAACACCGTGCGCAGCGCCTGCGGATCGGGGCTGGCAAATTCGACAAATTCGAAGCCGTCCGTGCCTGCGGGGTTGTCGGATGTGATCTGCGATTTCGGGGCGTCGTGCGGGAAAGGGCCCAAGTGGATACTCCTCATGCCAAAGCTTTGTGCAAATATGAGGCCAAGGACGCGCGATGTCCGCGCAAAGGCTTGACTGTTACGCAGGTGACACGCGACGTTCACGCATCATCGCCGCAAGATATGCAAGATCACCGCACATGCTTGATTCCATCGACACCCGCTTGCTGGCCGCGCTGCAGGCCAACGCCCAGGCCACCGCGCAGGAGCTGAGCGATCTGCTGCACCTCTCGGCCAGTCAGGTGGGGCGCCGCCGTCAGCGCCTCGAGGCCGAAGGCTACATCCAGGGTTACCGCGCCCGGCTGGACGCCGCCCGGCTGGGCTTGCGCGTGCAGGGCTTCGTCCAGGTGCATCTGGGCATTCATGGCGCCGAACATGCCGACAGTTTCGCCAAACTGGTGCAGGCCCGTCCGGAAATCACCAGCGCGTGGACGATGACGGGCGACGCGGACTATCTGCTGCGTGTATACTGTGCGGACCTGCCGGCCCTGAACGTCCTGATCCACGATGTACTGCTCACCCATCCGGCGGTTGCAAAGGTGCACAGCCAGATTGTAATGGATCAATTGAAACAGGACGGCCCCCTGCCCACCTGACCCTCCAGGAGACACTCATGGAAGGCTTCCTCTACCAGGCTTCGATCTACCTTGCCGCTGCGGTGATCGCCGTGCCGATTGCCGCACGGCTCGGGCTGGGCTCGGTGCTGGGTTACCTCGCGGCGGGGATCATCATCGGCCCCGCCCTCGGCCTTGTCGGGGCCGAGACGGAGGACCTGCAGCATTTTGCCGAGTTCGGCGTGGTCATGATGCTGTTTCTGATCGGGCTCGAACTGGAACCCCGCGCGCTGTGGGACATGCGCAACAAGCTGTTGGGTCTGGGTGGCTTGCAGATTTTGCTGTCGGCCGTGGCGCTCATGGGTATCGCCATGGCCTATGACCAGCCGTGGAGCGTTGCGCTGGCCATCGGGCTCACCCTGGCGCTGTCGTCCACGGCCATCGTGCTGCAGACCCTTTCGGAAAAGGGCCTGATGCAGACCAGCGGGGGGCGGTCGGTGTTTTCCGTCCTGCTGACGCAGGACATCGCGGTGATCCCGATCCTTGCGCTTTTGCCGCTGCTTGCGGTGTCTCTGCCCGTGCAGATCTCGGCCAACGGGTCCATCGTGCGGGAAAGCGACGGGCACGACAGCCATGGCGGTGGACACGGGATGGACATGAGCCTGGTGGATGGTCTGCCCGCCTGGGGCGTGACATTGGTCACCATTGCGGCGGTGGCTGCGGTGATCCTTGCCGGGATCTTTCTGACGCGACCGGTCTTTCGCTTCATTCACGCGGCACGCTTGCGCGAGATGTATACGGCGTTGGCGCTGCTGATCGTTGTCTCGATCTCGTTCCTGATGATGCTTGTGGGCCTGTCGCCCGCGCTTGGCGCGTTCATCGCGGGCGTGGTGCTGGCCAGTTCGGAGTTTCGGCACGAGCTGGAATCGGACCTCGAGCCGTTCAAGGGCCTGCTGCTCGGCCT
>JBCBHM010000067.1:0-14589 GCA_038525585.1 Pseudomonadota bacterium | reverse complement strand
GCTGGCGGCTGGGGCCGGCCATGCCCACCGGCGTCAAACGGGCGATCCTGTCGCCACTCATGGGGTTTTTGTCGGTGCTGATGGGCATCGGCGGGGGCAGCTTTGGCGTGCCTCTGATGAGCCTGTTTGCCGTGCCGATCCACCGGGCGGTGGCCACGGCGGCGGGGTTTGGTGTTGTGATCGCGGTGCCTGCGGTCATCGGCTTTCTGCTCACGCCGATTGACGGGCCGGTGCCGCCCCTGACATTGGGCGCCGTGAACTTGGCCGCCTTTGCCGTGATCATCGCGATGACGCTGATCACGACGCCCTGGGGCGTGCGGCTGGCCCATGCGATGGACCCCAAACCGCTCAAGCGTGTCTTTGCGGTGTTTCTGATCCTCGTGGCGCTGAACATGCTGCGGCGGGCGCTGTGGGGCTGAGCGGGGACGGCTACGCCGTTTTTGCGCCAACGGCTGCGGGGCAGCGATGGGCCGCGGCGGCGCGGCGCGCGGCCATCCGTGTCAGCGCAGGTCCCGCGATGCGCGCGCGCAACCTCCGACATGGCGAGACGTGGTTTGTCGGTGTCAATGCGCTGCCCAACGCGCCTGACGGCTCTGTCGACGGTGTGCCGTTGGTGGGCGACTGGCAGGCGCATGTGCCCGCGATGCCCATGCACAGCGCGCAGGTGTCGATCATCTATCCGGGCTACCCGGGGCGGGACGCGGATGAGGCGCAAAGTGCGCACCGGTATCGCCGTCTCCGGCATGCCGCGCATGTGGATGGTCTGCTGCCGGTGGGGCGGCACCGTCGCCGCTATGCTCAGGAATTTCATGCCTACATCCTCGGCCTGCCGCTCAACCGGTCAGAGCATGCGCCGACGGTTGTCTGGCCCGGCAGTCACACGATCATGCACGCCGCGCTGCAAGAGGCGATAGGTGACGCGCCACCGGCCAGTGTCGATGTGACAGAGGCTTATCAGGCCGCGCGCCGCCTCGTCTTTGCGCGCTGTGCGCCGGTGTCGCTGCGCGTCGCACCGGGCGGTGCGTTTCTTTTGCACCGCTTTGCGCTGCACGGGACGGTGCCGTGGGACGGGCCGGTGGGGCCGGCGCGCATGATTGCATTCTTTCGCCCGGAGTTCGATACGGCCACGGCCTGGCTGGCCTGACCGTTTTCCGACACGGAAAACGGCTGGAAACCGACGCGGTTTCCGGTGCCATCCGTCCCGGTTTTCGCGTCGAAAACCTGCCGGAATGCGTGTCGCATTCCGCCTAGCGGGCCAGGCGCGCGGCCCGTCCGCCCCGTCGCACCTTGGGTGCCGCGTCGCGCGTGGGCAATTCGTCCATCACGGCGCGGCGCGCCTCGGGGGTCATACGGCTCCAGCCGCCGATCTCCTCGATCGAGCGGGCGCAGCCGGTGCACAGCCGCGTCTCGGGGTGGATCACGCAGATCTTCACACACGGGCTTTCGATCTCGTTGCGCTGCCAAAGGGGGGGCGTGTTGCTCATGCCTGCCTCGTCATTGCTGCCAGCCTGTCCAGCAGTCCTTGAAGGATATAGCTCGCCGCGACGTGGTCGATCACCTCGGCGCGACGTTTGCGTGTCGTATCCGCCTCAAGCAGCGCCTTTTCCGCTGCCACGGTGCTGAGCCTTTCGTCCCAAAACGTGATTGGGCCGTCCCAGAGCTGGGCAAAGTTGCGGGCAAAGGCGCGGGTTGATTGGCAGCGCGGCCCTTCGGAGCCGTCCATGTTGCGCGGCAGGCCCAGGACAATGCCGCTGATCGACCGATCCGCGATGATCGTCTGCAGCCGTGCCGCATCCAGCCCGAATTTCTTGCGCCGCACCGTCTCGACCGGTGTGGCCACGCCGCGCATGATGTCCGACAGGGCCACGCCGATGGTCTTTTCGCCCAGGTCGAGCCCCATGAGCGCACCGGTGGCGGGCAGGGCCGCCACGAACTCTTCGGGGGCTTGGCAGATCATTCCAGACCGACCCGGTCCGCCACTCGGGCGAGCATGTCAACGGCCGTCGGATCCTCGCCGAACGCCTCGCGCGCATTTATCAGGATGGCGCGCGCCTCGTCCATGCGGCCCAGCACGCCCAGGGCCGAAATGAGCTGTGCCCAATCTTCGACCGGTCCGCCTTCGGTGGCCAATCGTTCGCCCAGGCCCGCGACCATGCCCTGGATCATCTCCATCCGCTCCGCGGGGCTGAGGTCTTGGGCGGCGTCGATCTGGTCCTGGTTCGGTCCACGCCCCGTGCCGATGGCGGGCAGGGCGTAGTTCACGCCGGCCCGCATCGCGGTGGTTTCAATCTGTGCCGTGATGGCGTCGATCCAGGGGGCATCTGCAGGCCCCTCGCGCAGCAGCTGATCCCAGACCTGCAGGGCCGTGTCGGGCCGACCGGTCTGCACCATCATCAGCCCGAAGTAATAGCGCGCCGTGCCGTCCGTCGGATCCAGCGAGAGGACCTGTTCCAGCACACGCTCCGCCTCGGGCGACACGTATCCCCCCGCGGCCAGAACCAGCAAGTCGGCATATTCGGACAAGTCGCGCGGTGTCGCGGCCTCTCCCTTCAGGTCAATCACGCGGGCCTTGGCCACATGTGCGGCATCGAAATTGCCCAGACGGCCCTCGAAATGCGCCAGCAACGTGTGGCCCTGCAGATCGTCGGGCCGTTGCGCGACCGCCTCGCGCAGTTGCTGGACCAGGGCGACATCGTCGGGGGGCACATCCGTTGGGGGCTGCGTGCGCTCCAGCGTGGCTTCGGCCTCGGCCTGGCTGGGCCGTTCGGCGCGCAGGATCTCCGCCATCTCCATCCGGTCGGCCAGGGCCAGATCGCCATATCCGGGCGCGCCGATCTGCAGGTAAACGCCAAAGCTGCCGCCGACGAAAACAGCGACAAGAAGTGCGGCGACCACGACACCACCGCGCCGTCCGGTCGTGTGCCCGGTCGTCTGCATCGCCGCATCGGCTGCAAGGATGCGGCGCGACACCTCGGTGCGGACGCGGTTTGCATCCGCCTCAGACAGCACGTTGCGGGCCACGTCCCGTTCGACCTCGCGCAGCTGATCGCGGTAGACATCAAGGTCGTATGCCGCAGGCGGCCGTGCATCCGGTGCGCGGCGCAGGATGGCCAAAGCCAGCGTTGCGGTGACAAACACGGCCAGTCCGACAGCGACGATCCAGAACATCAACACGCAAGCGCCCTCCCTTCAGTGCATCGCATGTAACCCCTGCGCTTGCCGTGCAAAAGGGGCTAGGGCGCCGCACCGCGCCACACCTGCCAAGAAGTGTCGCAAAACTGCGAAGAAACGCCGCGCAAGTTGGCCTGTTTTGTCGCGCGCAAGGCGATACCGTACCCCACACCGATCCGGTTTGATTCCTGCCTATGGACGTGCGCCCATGAAACGATATTCCGCCTTTGCCATCGCGCGCGAAGCCGTCCGGTATCACACCGGATGGGAGCGGGCCTGGCGTGCGCCCGCGCCACAGAAGAAATACGATGTGATCATCATCGGGGCCGGTGGACACGGGCTGGCCACCGCGTACCACCTGGGCAAGAATTTCGGCATCAAAAACGTGGCGATCCTAGAAAAGGGTTGGCTGGGCGGCGGCAACACGGGCCGCAACACCACGATCATCCGCTCGAACTATCTGCAGGATCCATCTGCCGCGCTCTATGAAAAGGCGCGCAGTCTCTACGAGACGATGAGCCAGGATCTCAATTACAATGTCATGTTCAGCCCCCGCGGTGTGATCATGCTGGCGCAGACCCATCACGAGGTCCGCGGTTACCAGCGGACGGCGCATGCCAACGCGCTGCAAGGGGTCGCGACCGAGTTCATCGGGCCGGAACGGGTCAAGGAGCTGGTGCCTATCATCAACATCGACGGGCCGCGCTATCCGGTGCTCGGCGGGCTCTGGCAGGCCCGCGGCGGCACGGCGCGGCATGACGCTGTGGCCTGGGGGTACGCGCGGACGTGCTCGGACATGGGGATGGACGTCATTCAGCAGTGCGAGGTGACAGCCATTCGCCGCGAGGGTGGCAAGGTGGTTGGGGTCGATACCTCCAAGGGGGCGATTGACTGTGACAAGCTGGGGATCGTCGTGGCGGGGCATTCGGGCCATGTGGCGGAGATGGCGGGCTTTCGGTTGCCGCTGGAATCCGTGGCGCTGCAGGCGCTGGTCTCCGAGCCGATCAAGCCCTGCATGGATGTGGTTGTGATGGCCAATACGGTGCACGGCTACATGAGCCAGTCCGACAAGGGCGAGATGGTGATCGGCGGCGGCACCGATGGGTACAACAACTACACCCAACGCGGATCCTTTCATCACATCGAAGAGACGGTGCGCGCGCTGGTCGAGACCTTTCCGATGATCAGCCGCCTGAAAATGCTGCGGCAGTGGGGGGGGATCGTGGATGTGACGGGCGACCGTTCACCGATCCTGTCAAAGACACCGGTCGAGAACGTCTTCATCAATTGCGGTTGGGGCACCGGCGGGTTCAAGGCGATCCCGGGTTCGGGCTGGGCCATGGCCGAACTGATGGCCAAGGGGCATTCCCCGCTCACCGACGCTTTCGGGATCGAGCGGTTTCGCGAAGGCCGCTTTATCGACGAAAGCGTTGCCGCCGGGGTGGCGCATTGACCGGCGCGGATGTCAAAAAATCCTTGAAGGATTTTTTCGAGGCAGATTTTGCAAAATCTGCGGCGCTAGTCGTGCGTTTTCTCGCCTTCACCGGCAGCGGATCCAAACGCGATCAGGTTCGCGACATCCACTTCGCGCCCGCCCCGCGCCTCTTTGCGTTTGGCAGCCGCGCGCTGCTCCATCAGGAACATCACAACCGCCGCAACCGCAATCGCGCCAAAGACCAAAACCGCGCCCATCTCTTTGCTCATCGCATCCTCCTGTCAACTTGGGTTGACAGTACCGCAACGAAGGCTCCGCCGTCACGCAAAATCGCCAAACCGGCGGGACGCGGCGCATGGTTGCCCGCCAAACCGGCTGCGCTCGGCTGGAATCGTCGTCCCGGTCCAACGGGCGTTGAGACTGTCGCCCGATCAGGTCTGATACCTCCACACAAGATGGAGGACGACCCATGTCAGACTATCCTAACCCGAATATCCACCGCGGTGATGGCGTCAGCGCGCGTGGCATCCTTGTCGCCTTTGGCATTGTGCTTGCCATCATTGCCCTGCTGGCCGTCGTCGGCTCGCTCGGCTCTGGTGGCGGTGAGGGTGCCCCAACGCAGGATGCCATCGCTCCGGCGACCGAAAGCACGCCCGTGCCCACCGAATAACCTTCCCGTTCCCTCTCGAACCGCCTGTGGCGGGTGCCTTGCGGCACCCGCCTTTTTGCCGTTTGGACCGCTTCAAGGAGCCGCGCGATGCTGACCCTGACCTGCCCCAGTTGCGGCATCACCGCCGAAGAGACCGAGTTCCATGCAGGCGGCGAGGCGCATCTGACGCGCTTTGGCCCGGACTCGAGTGATGACGATTTCGAAGCCTACCTCTTTATGCGCGACAACCCCAAGGGCGTCCATTTCGAGCGGTGGCGCCATGTCTATGGCTGTGGCAAGTGGTTTCACGTCGCGCGCTGCACCGTGACGCTCGAGGTCTTTGGCGCGTATCCGGCCCAGACGCTGCGACCGCCGCAAGACCTCATCGACCACATCGCGGCAAAACGCCCCGGCTGGACGTGGAGAGACGTCGCATGATCGTTCTTGGCCATTTGATCCTTCGCGCCGCAGGCGTGCAGCGCAGCAGCGATGAGGTGTGCACATGAGCACGCGACTGAACACCGGCGGTCGTCTGATCGACACGGATCGCGCGATGCGGTTCACGTTCAACGGCAAGGTGCTCAAGGGTTATGCCGGGGACACGCTTGCCTCCGCCCTGTTGGCCAATGATCAGATGTTGGTCGGCCGGTCGTTCAAGTATCACCGCCCGCGCGGCATCGTCGCCTCGGGCGTCGAAGAGCCGAACGCGCTGGTCAACCTAGGGGTCGAGGGCCGGTTCGAGCCGAACCAGCGCGCCACGACCACCGAGCTGTTCGACGGCATGCTTGCCACCTCGCAAAACCACTGGCCGAGCCTCGAGTTTGACGTGGGCGCGCTGAATGCACGGCTCGCGCGGTTCATGCCCGCGGGCTTTTACTACAAGATGTTCATTCACCCGCGGCCCTTGTGGAAACATGTCTACGAACCGTTCATCCGGCAGGCCGCCGGTTTGGGGCAAGCGCCCAAGGGGCGCGATGCGGACAGTTACGAGCATTTCTATGCGTTTTGTGACGTTTTGGTTGTGGGCGCAGGCATTGCGGGGCTGATGGCGGCCAAAACGGCGGCCGCAACGGGCGCAAAGGTTCTCGTGCTGGAGCAAAATGCGCATGCAGGGGGGCGCGCGCCGGTCGATGGCGGGACGGTGGATGGTCAGCCTGTGGATAAGGTCGTGGACCAATTGGTGGCGGATCTCTCCAACATGCCGAATGTCACGCTGCGCCTGCGGACGATGGGCGCTGGCGTCTATGATCACGGCTACGTCCTGGGATATGAGCGGTTGACGGATCACGCACCGGACGCGCCCGGCCCGCGCCATCGGTTGTGGCGGATCAGGGCGGGCCATGTGATCACCGCCACCGGTGCGATCGAGCGCCCGCTGAGCTTTGCCGGCAACGATGTGCCCGGGGTGATGCTGGCCAGCGCGGTGCGCGACTACATCGTCAACTACGCGGTCAGCCCGGGTGACCGCGTGGCCGTCGTCACTAATAACGACGACGCCTATCGCACTGCAATCGCAGTGAAAAAAGCCGGTCTTGACGTGCCCGTCATCCTCGATGCCCGCGTCTTGCCCGAAGACAGCCCGCTTGTGGCCGAGGCCACGCGCCTCGGTGTACGCGTGATGATGGGGCATGGCGTTGCCAAGGTGCTGGGCGGCAAACGGGTCACCGGAGTCGCGGTCTGCGCGCAGGCGGGCGAGGGGGCCGTACTGGAAGAGATCGCATGTGACACGGTCGCCATGTCCGGCGGCTGGTCCCCGGCGGTGCATCTGTGGTCGCATTGCGGTGGAAAGCTGGCCTGGGACACCGAGCACGCGATGTTCCGCCCCGATGTGGACAAAGCGCCGCGCGGCAGAGACGGCACCGCATCTGTCAGCGCCGCGGGCGCCGCCAATGGTCACTTTGGCCTGCACGGCGTGGTGCAAGACGGCTGCACCGCGGGTGGCACGGCGGCAGAGGCCACCGGGCACACGCCCATATCCGCGCCGATGCCCGAAGGCGACAGCCCGACCGAAGCGCCCCTCGCGCAGGTCTGGCTGATGCCGCAAGGCGCGGGCCCGGCCTTGCGGGGCAAAGCATGGCTCGATTACCAGAACGATGTAAAAGTGTCCGACGTGCAGCTCGCCGCCCAGGAAGGGTTCGAAAGCGTCGAACATGCCAAGCGGTACACGACCCTTGGCATGGCCACCGATCAGGGTAAGCTGAGCAATATCAACGGCCTCGCGATCCTTTCTGATGCGCTGGATCAACCCATTCCGCAGACCGGCACAACCACATTCCGCCCGCCATATACGCCTATCTCAATGGGCGCGATTGCGGGTGAGGCGCGAGGGGACGTGTTCCAACCGATCCGCCGCACGCCGATCCACGACTGGCACGATGCACATGGCGCGGATTGGGAGCCTGTGGGCGCGTGGCGCCGCCCATACGCGTATCGACGCGCAGGCGAGACGGTGCACGACGCCGTGATGCGTGAGACGCAGAACACCCGCGAAAATCTCGGCCTGCTCGACGCCTCGACCCTTGGCAAGCTGCTGGTCAAGGGGCCGGATGCGGGCCGCTTTCTCGACATGCTTTACACCAACATGATGAGCACGCTGAAACCCGGCAAATGCCGCTATGGGCTGATGTGCGGCGAGAACGGTTTTCTGATCGATGACGGCGTCGTGGCGCGGATCGATGACGACACGTGGCTGTGCCATACCACAACGGGTGGGGCCGACAGCATCCACCAGCATATGGAAGAATGGCTGCAGACCGAATGGTGGGACTGGAAGGTGCATGTCGCCAACCTGACCGAGCAATATGCGCAAATCGCCGTTGTCGGCCCGCAGGCCCGCAAGGCGCTCGAGGCGCTGGGGGGCATGGATGTCTCGAAAGAGGCGCTGGGGTTCATGGAATGGGCCGATGGGACGCTGGGTGGGTTTGACGTCCGCGTCTACCGCATCTCGTTCTCGGGCGAGCTGAGCTATGAGATCGCGGTCAAGGCCAGCCAGGGCCGCGCCTTTTGGGAGGCGCTGATGGTCGTGGGCGACAGCCTTGGCGTGATGCCCTACGGGACCGAGGCGCTGCACATCCTGCGCGCCGAAAAGGGCTTTATCATGATCGGGGACGAGACGGATGGCACCGTGATCCCGCAGGATCTCGGGCTGCACTGGGCGCTGTCGAAAAAGAAAGAGGACTATCTTGGCAAGCGTGCGCATCTGCGCAGCCATATGGCCGATCCGGATCGGTGGAAGCTGGTGGGGCTCGAAACGCTCGACGGGACGACGCTGCCCGATGGGGCCTATGCGGTGGCGGATGGCACCAATGCGAACGGACAGCGCAACGTGCAGGGGCGTGTCACGTCGAGCTATCATTCGCCGAACCTGAACAAGGGGATTGCCATGGGTCTGGTGCATCGCGGACCTGACCGTATGGGCGAAGTGATCGAGTTTCCGGGCACCGACGGCAAGACCTACCAGGCGCGCATCGTCGATCCGGTCTTTTTCGACGCGGCAGGGGAGAAGCAGGATGTCTGACGCTGTCACAGCGCTTGGCGGTGTCACCGCAGACGGGATCGCGCAGATCGCCGAAGGCGGCTTGAAGGGCATGATCACCCTGCGCGGTGACCTGACCGACCGAACGTTGAAGAAAGCCGCCACCGCCGCCGCCGGTGTGGATACGCCCGGGCCGGGCCAGGGCCATCACACAGCCGATGGCGGCCTGTGCTGGATGTCACCGGATGAGCTGCTTGTCCTGTGCCCCTACGACGCCGTGGCGGCCACGCTCGCGCAGATGCACGAGACGTTGGGCGGCACACATGCGATGGCGGTCGATGTCTCGGACGCGCGCGCGACATTCCAGGTCAGTGGGCCCGCCGCGCGCGAGGTGATGGCCAAGCTGGCGCCTGTCGATCTGAGCCCCGAGGCCTTTGCCCCCGGCATGTTCCGCCGGACACGGCTGGCGCAGGTGCCCGCGGCGTTTTGGATGCCCGAGCCCGCCGCGTTCCGCGTCGTGTGTTTCCGCAGCCATGCACAATATGTTTTCGATCTGCTCCGCACAGCGGCGGCTGAGGGCAGCGCCGTGGGCTATTTCGGTCGCTAAGCGTTGCGCCTCTTTTCCTGGTCCGGCACGTGGTGCATATCTGCGTCAGGGAAACGGAACGGAGAAACGGATGAAACGGTTTATCGCTGCCGCAGTGCTGTGCGCCATGGCATCTTTTGTGCAAGCGCAATCCATTGAAACTTTCGAATGCCGTCTGAACACGGCGTCATCCCGGGGTTTCATCGGCGAGGCCCTGTTTTTTTCAATCGACGTCTCCCAGAAACGCGCGGCCGTGTTCGACGGTCTGATCCGCTTCAAACACGAGGCGCCGATCGCCGCCAAGCTGACGGTGCGCCGAGACGACCTGTACCAGCTGCAATGGGTCGTGCGCGACCTTGGCACAAATCAGCAGGGCCGCGTCGACGCACGCTTCAACATGCGGTTCGACCCAACGGATCGCGGCGTGCAACTGAACGTGAATATCGGCCGCAGCGGTGGGTCGCCCCGCGCCTCTGGAAGATGCCAGCCGGTCACGGGGCGGTCCCTGCTGTAAGACGCAAGTGAGCCCGTGCACAGGGTGCCGCGGCCGCCAACCGTACATCCCGGGCATCGGCGCGCGGCCGGCCATGCGCCGCGTGAACCCCGTGGCTGGCTGAGGTGCGGCGAACAGACCCGGTCGGTGGACGGGCGCGCGAATTTCTCGGGTATGTGGGCTTGAACTTGTGAGCCCGGGGCTAATCTGTCAGGGAGTAGATGAACGACCACAATGGGGGCCCATCATGGCTTTTGAACTTCCCGATCTTCCCTATGCCCACGACGCGCTGGCGGACAATGGCATGTCGAAAGAGACGCTGGAATACCACCACGACCTGCACCACAACGCCTATGTGGTGAATGGCAACAAGGCCATCGAAGGCACAGAATGGGCCGACAAGTCCCTCGAGGAGATTATCGTCGGCACCTACGACGCGAACGCCGTCGCGCAGAACGGGATCTTCAACAACATCAGCCAGTTGTGGAACCACAACCAGTTCTGGGAAATGATGGGGCCCGGCGCCTCGTCCATGCCGGGTGAGCTGGAAAAGGCGCTGACCGACAGCTTTGGATCGGTCGACGCGTTCAAAGAGCAGTTTTCCGCCGCCGGTGCGGGCCAGTTCGGGTCCGGCTGGGCGTGGCTGGTCAAGGACAAGGACGGCAGCCTGAAGGTCACCAAGACCGAGAATGGCGTCAATCCGCTGTGCTTTGGTCAGACGGCGCTGCTGGGATGCGATGTGTGGGAGCATTCCTACTACATCGACTTCCGCAACAAACGCCCCGCGTATCTGACGAACTTCCTCGACAATCTGGTCAACTGGGAAAACGTCGCCAGCCGTATGTGAGCGGCGCGCACCTGAGCGGTCAGCCTCGCCCAAGGCATTGGGCGGGGCTTTTTTGTCCCCCGGCCTCGCGGTGCGTCAGGCCAACCGTTTGGCCAGCAGGTCGAGGGCCGCTGCGGCATCGGGCGCCGTCTGTATGAAATCCAGCAGGGACGCATCGGCAAAGCCTTCGCTGACCACATGATCCAGCAGGCCGCGCAGCGGGTCCCAATATCCATCGGTGTTGACCAGGACGATGAGTTTGTCATGCAGCCCCAACTGCCGCCATGTGAGCGCTTCGAAGAATTCGTCGAGCGATCCGGCACCGCCGGGCAAGAGCACGACGGCATGTGCGTTCATCAGCATCACCTTCTTGCGCTCGTGCATGGTTTCGGTGACCACGTAGGTCGCGAGGTCGGCCTTGCCGACTTCTTGCGCCACCAGATGGGCCGGGATCACGCCGAACGTATCCCCACCAGCCGCCTGTGCCGCCCGCGAGGCGGTGCCCATCAGGCCCACGTCACCCGCACCGTACACCAGCCGCCAACCCCGCGCGGCAAGGCCCTGGCCAAGCGCCTCTGCCGCCTCGGCATAGACCGGTCGCGCCCCGGCGCGTGCGCCGCAATAGACACAGACTGACAGTTTCGACATCGCTGACCCCCGGTTTTCTTCACGAACGCTGGACGGGCTCGTGCTTTGACCGTTCTATCCGCGCCTGATATGCAAGCGCAACGCGCCTGCAGGCGGCGGGATTGGTGAAAGGGGCGCAATGTCCAGACTTGCGGCAGTGATGGGATCGAATGGCGGCCTCCTGGTCGGCGCCGCGGTCGTGGCTGCTGCGGCGATTGGCGGTGGGTTTTACGTCAACACCCTGACCGCGCCAGCGCCCAACCCCGACACGCCGCAGCAGGCGGCATTGCAGCCCGAAGCAGCCCCGGCCGAGGCAAACGCGCCCGAGGCCGAACCACCGGCAGCCGCCGAGACGCCCCGACCGCCCTCGATCGATGAGGTGCGGGTGGAGGCGGATGGCCTCGCGCTTGTCGCCGGGCGCGCGGTGCCGGGCAGCAAGGTCACCGTACTGCTCGATGGTGTGCCCAATATCGAGGTGATGGCGGATCAGGCGGGCGGCTTTGCTGCCGTGACGACCATCGCACCCAACCCCGAAGCCCAGGTGCTGACGATCACGCAGCGCGATGCGGATGAAGATGTCGCATCGCTGGACGAGGTGATCCTGGCGCCTGTCGCGCGCGTTGTCGGCACTGCCGTTGCGCGTGCCGCACCTGCGCCTCAGGCCCCTGAGGCAGCGGCCGCACCTGCGCCGCCTGCTGCCCAAACGATTGCCAGAGCTGAACCCGCGCCGGGCCCGTCCGAACCCGCGCGTGACACGAACCCGGCGCCCGCGGCAGCAGCGACAGACACGCCGCAAGCCGTGGCCGAGGATGCAGCCACCGCGCCCGCCGCACAGGCGATTGCATCGGCCAACCCTGCTGCGCGCGACACCACCGGAAATGATCAGGCGGCATTGGAACAGACAGTGGATACCGCATCCATCCCTTCGGACAGCGGCGACGTGGCGCAAGCGGTGGCACAGGCGTCACCGCCGCCGGCGATCCTCAAATCCGCCGATGAGGGGGTCGAAGTGCTGGGCGGCACAACCCCGGAGGCGCTGGAAAACATCGAAATCGACACCATCAGCTATTCGGATGCGGGCGATGTTCAGCTGGCCGGTCGCGCACAGAGCGACGCGGAAACGGTGCGCGTCTATATCGACAACCGCCCCATCGCAGAGATCGCGGTGGGGACGGACGGGCGTTGGCGCGGTGCGCTGCCGCAGATCGATACGGGCGTGTATACGTTGCGGGTGGACGAACTGGACGAGACCGGCGATGTGACCAGCCGGGTCGAGACCCCGTTTCAGCGTGAAGACCCGGTCTTGCTTGCGCAGGCCGATGACGCGGATGCCCCGGCCAAGCGCATCACGGTGCAGACGGGTAACACGCTCTGGGGTATCTCGCGCGAGCGTTATGGCGACGGGCGGCTTTATGTGCAGGTGTTCGACGCCAACCGCGACAACATCCGCGATCCGGACCTGATCTTTCCCGGCCAGGTTTTTGATCTGCCTGATTGACGTCCTGCGCTGGTCACTGCCCGGTCATCGCCCTATGCTCTAGGTCCCAACGACAAGGGACTGCCCCGAAGATGCCCAGTGACACGGCTGCCCCGCGCAGCACAAGCCAGGCGCGCCAAGCGACCCCGACACCTGACCCCGCAGAGGATGTGTCTGCACAGGAACGCGAATCCGGCTGGCGCACTGTTCGCAAGGTGGTGCCGTACCTGTGGCCTGCCGACAAACCCTGGGTAAAGCAGCGCGTCGTGTTTGCGATGCTGGCGTTGATCCTGTCCAAGGTTGTGTCGGTCTACACCCCGATCCTGTACCGTGACGCGGTGAACGTGCTGGGGGGCGAGGGCGTGTCGGACCTGGCGCTTGGTGCCATCGGTCTGACCGTGGCCTACGGCGTGGCGCGCCTGATGAATGTGGGCTTTCAACAGCTGCGTGACGCGATCTTTGCGCGGGTCGCGCAGCGGGCGCTGCGGATGCTCGCGCTCGAGACGTTCCAGCACATCCACCGCCTGTCCATGCGCTACCACATCACCCGCAAGACCGGCGGCCTCAGCCGCATCATCGAGCGCGGGGTGAAGGGTGTCGAGTTCCTGCTGCGCTTCCTGCTGTTCTCCATCGGGCCGCTGGTGCTTGAGCTGTTGATGATCGGTGTGGTGCTGACGATCCTCTTTGATGTGTCCTATCTGGGCGTCGTGGCGCTGACCATCGGCCTATATGTGTGGTTCACCTTTGCGGTGACCGAATGGCGGGTCAAGCTGCGGCGGGTCATGAATGACCAGGACACCGACGCCAACCAAAAGGCCATCGACAGCCTGCTGAACTTTGAAACCGTGAAGTATTTCGGCGCCGAGGGGCGCGAGGCCGAACGCTATGACCGCGCGATGGCGGGCTATGAGGTGGCCGCGCTTAAGACCAGCTATTCGCTGGCATTTCTCAATTTCGGCCAATCGGTCATCATCACCGGCGGCCTTGTGGCCGTGATGGTCATGGCCGCAATCGGTGTGCAGAACGGGAACCTGACCGTGGGCGATTTCGTGATGGTCAACGCCTATATGATCCAGATCACCATGCCGCTGAATTTCCTTGGCACGGTCTATCGCGAGATCCGGCAGGCGCTGGTGGATATGGGCGAAATGTTCGATCTGCTGGAACAACCGGCCGAGGTGAAGGACGCGCCAGAGGCGCGCGCGCTCGACGTGACGGCCGGGCGGGTCGAGTTGGATGATGTGCATTTCGGCTATGACGGCACGCGCCCCATCCTCAAGGGGGTGTCCGTGGTGGCCGAGCCCGGCCAGACCGTGGCCATTGTGGGTTCGACCGGGTCGGGCAAGTCGACCATCGGGCGGCTGCTCTTCCGGTTTTACGACGTGGGCGCGGGCGCGCTGCGCATCGACGGGCAGGATGTGCGCGAGGTAACGCAAGAGAGCTTGCATGCGGCCATCGGTGTGGTGCCGCAGGACACGGTGCTGTTCAACGACACGATCCGCTACAATATCGCCTACGGGCGCGATGATGCGACCGAAGAGGATATCTTTGACGCGGCCAAGGCGGCGCAGATCCACGACTTTATCATGGGTCTGCCCGAAGGCTATGAAACCGCTGTGGGCGAGCGTGGGCTGAAGCTGTCAGGCGGGGAAAAGCAGCGGGTGGGCATTGCGCGCACCTTGCTCAAGAACCCGCCGATCCTGCTGCTGGACGAGGCGACCAGCGCGCTCGACACCGACACCGAGCAAGAGATCAAGGACGCGCTGCGTGCGGCGGGGCAGGGACGAACGGTGCTGACGATTGCGCACAGGCTGAGCACGATTGCCGAAGCGGACCGGATCGTGGTGCTG
>JBCBHM010000066.1:0-15126 GCA_038525585.1 Pseudomonadota bacterium | reverse complement strand
CGGACCAACGCGCGTCCGACACACGCGGCACCGTGAAAAAGCGCATGATGACGTGCGGCAGACCCGCCGTCCCGATCATCAGCGACAAGGTGAAGAGCACCATGTTGATGGTCGAACCATGTGCCGCCGTATATTCGGCAAAGCCGAGGTCGGTCACGATCTGGTTCAGCTTGGCCAACAGCGGCTCGCCCGAGGCGGCATGCTCACCAAAAAGACCCAGTGCCGGGATCGGATTGCCCGTCAACTGCAGCGAGATAAAGACCGCCGGGATCGTGTAGGCGGTGATCAGCACGCAATATTGCGCGACTTGCGTGTAGGTCACGCCTTTCATGCCGCCGAACACGGCATAGGCAAAGACCACGCAGGCGCCGATGAGCAAACCCCAGAAGGCGTCGATCTCAAGAAAGCGGCCAAAAGCGATGCCCACCCCCTGCATCTGACCGATCACGTAGGTGATGGAGGCCACCAGCAGGCAGATCACGGCCACCATGCGCGCGGTCTTGGAATAGAACCGGTCGCCGATGAACTCCGACACCGTGAATTTGCCGAACTTGCGCAAGTAGGGCGCAAGCAGCAGTGCGAGCAGCACATAGCCGCCGGTCCAGCCCATCAGGAACGACGAATTGTCGTAGCCGGTAAAGGCGATCAGCCCCGCCATCGAGATAAAGGACGCCGCAGACATCCAGTCAGCCGCGGTGGCCATGCCGTTGGTGACAGGGTGTACGCCGCGTCCGGCGGCGTAGAATTCCGATGTGGAGCCCGCCCGGGCCCAGATCGCGATGCCGATGTAAAGCGCAAAGGACGCGCCCACAAACAGCAGGTTCAGGGTAAACTGATCCATTATGCGTTACTCCTCATCCACGCCAAATTGCTTGTCGAGCTTGTTCATCCGCCAGGCGTAAAAGAAGATCAGCACCAGAAAGACGATGATCGATCCCTGTTGCGCGAACCAGAAGCCCAGGTCGGACCCGCCCACGGAAATCCCGCTGAGCGCGGGCCGCAGAACGATGCCAAAGCCAAAGGACACAAGCGCCCAGATGACGAGTGAAATTAAGATCATGCGGACATTCGCGGCCCAATAGCCTTTGTCCTCTTGTGCCCTATCGGCAATGTTGGTGGTTTCCTCCGCCATTGCGGCTCCTCCTTTGGTTTCAGTTGCGGTGCCGCACCCATGTCGGGCGCGGGCCGTTTCGTTGCCGCGCCACGCGTCATGCGCGGCTTGGCGGTGGCACTGCGGGGCTTGCGTGACCCCGTCTGCCGAATTTGTTCGCATCACCGTGCCGCTGATCCGCGTCAGGTGCGTTGACGAAGATCAAAACGGCCCCCTCCGTCATGCGCCGCACGCGGGCCGGTCGCGATGCGCGTGGCCCCGCCCGGTTGCGGCATCGCCGCGTCAGTGCGGGGTTGCCGCCCGAACCATCGCCGACAGCTTCGACCGGATTGCGTCGATCTCTCCCATCGCGTCGAGCGACATCAACACGTCCTGCTCTGCGTAGTAGGCGATCAGCGGCGCGGTCTCGGCGTGATAGGCGGCCAGCCGTTGCGCGACCGTCTCTGCCGTGTCGTCGGCCCGCCGCTTCATGTCGGTGCCGCCGCACCTGTCGCACACGCCCGCCACCGCGGTGGGTTTGTGGGTGTCGTGATACCCCTCACCGCAGGCGCCGCAGGTGAAACGACCCGCGATGCGGGCCACCATCGCCGCGTCATCCACCTCGAGGCTGATGGCCGCGTTGATCTGCTGGCCGCGCGCGGCCAGCAGCGTGTCCAGCGCTGCGGCCTGCCGTGCCGTCCGGGGAAAGCCGTCAAGGATCACGCCGCGGGCGCAATCCTGTCCTGCCAGCCGATCCTTGAGAATGGCGATCACGATGTCGTCGCTGACAAGGCCGCCCGCGTCCATCACCACCTTGGCATCGCGGCCTGCCTCGGTGCCCGCCGCGACGGCGGCGCGCAACAGATCACCGGTCGACAGCTGCACGAACCCATGGGTCTCTTGCAGCATCCGCGCCTGCGTTCCCTTGCCCGCCCCGGGCGGGCCAAGCAGGATGAAAACGGGTGCGACCGCGTCAACGCGCGCGCCGTCCATCACATGTCCCTCCGGTTCATGCGGTTGGCGATCAGATCGTCGACCACCGACGGATCGGCGAGGGTCGAGGTGTCGCCCAACGCGCCAAAATCATCCTCGGCGATCTTGCGCAGGATGCGGCGCATGATCTTGCCCGACCGGGTCTTGGGTAGGCCGGGCGCCCATTGGATCAGGTCCGGCTTGGCAATGGGGCCGATCTCGGTCCGCACCCAAACCTCGAGCTCCTTGCGCAACGCATCCGACGGCGCTTCGCCGTTCATCAGCGTGACATAGGCATAGATGCCCTGCCCTTTGACATCGTGCGGATAGCCGACGACGGCGGCTTCGGCGACGCGGGCGTGGGCGACCAGCGCGCTTTCCACCTCCGCCGTACCCATCCGGTGGCCGGACACGTTGATGACATCATCGACCCGGCCCGTGATCCAGTAATCGCCATCCGCATCGCGGCGACAGCCATCCCCGGAAAAATAGTAGCCCTTGTAGTCGCTGAAATACGTCTTTTCGAACCGGGCGTGATCACCCCAGACGGTGCGCATCTGACCGGGCCAGCTGTCGGCCATGCACAGCACGCCCTCGACATCGTTGCCCTCGATCACCGCGCCGCTTGTGGGGTCCAGCACCACCGGCTGCACGCCAAAGAAGGGCTGCTGCGCCGCTCCGGGCTTGAGCGTCGTGCAGGGCAGCGGGGTCAGCATGTGGCCGCCCGTCTCGGTCTGCCAGAACGTGTCGACGATCGGGCAACGCCCCTTGCCCACCACGTCATGGTACCAGTTCCACGCCTCGGGGTTGATCGGCTCACCCACCGATCCCAGCACCCGCAGATCGGATAGATCGTGCGCGTTGACCCAGTCATCGCCCGCCCCCATCAAGGCGCGAATGGCGGTCGGAGCGGTGTAAAACTGGTTAACGCGGTGTTTGGCACAGACATCCCAGAAACGACCCGCATCTGGAAAGGTCGGCACCCCTTCGAACATCACCGTCGTCGCGCCATTCGCGAGCGGGCCGTAGACAATGTAGCTGTGGCCCGTGACCCAACCGACATCCGCGGTGCACCAGAAGACATCGCCATCGTGATAGTCGAACACGACCTCATGGGTCAGCGACGCATAGACCAGATAGCCGCCCGAGGTATGGACGACGCCCTTGGGCTGGCCTGTGGAACCGGAGGTGTAGAGGATAAAGAGCGGGTCTTCGGCCCCCATCTCGACCGGCGCGCAATCGGCGGAGGCATCCGCCATCAGGGCCGTGCAATCATGGTCGCGGTCGGTCCAGGTGGTCTGACCGCCCGTGCGTTTCACGACCAGACACTGCACATCGTCCTTGCAATGCAAAAGTGCGGTGTCGGTGTTGGATTTCAACGGCGTTTCTCGTCCGCCTCGGGGCGCGTAATCCGCGGTGATGACAAGTTTGGCGTCACAACCGTTGATACGCACCCCGAGCGCGTCCGGGGAGAAACCGGCAAAAACGATGGAATGGATAGCCCCGATGCGCGCGCAGGCCAGCATGGCATATGCCGCCTCGGGGATCATGGGCAGGTAGATGACAACCCGGTCGCCCTTGTCGACGCCGAGATCGCGCAGCACATTCGCCATCTTGCTGACGGACCGGTGCAACTGCGCGTAGGTGATGTGCTGTGCGGGCTCGGTGCGGGGATCATCCGGCTCCCAGATGATGGCGGTCTGATCGCCGCGGGTGGCCAGGTGCCGGTCGACGCAATTGGCGGCGACGTTCAGCGTGCCATCTTCGAACCAGCGAATGTCGATATTGCCCGGCGCAAAGGACGTGTTCTTGACCTTGGTATAGGGCTGGATCCAGTCGATGCGCTGCCCCTGCGCGCCCCAGAACGTGTCCGGATCGCGCACCGAGTCTGCGTATAGCCGCGCATAATCGGCGGCGGAAACATGCGGCGCAGGCTGCGTGATCTGTGCGGTCGGCACAACAACGGGTTTGGTCAATTCAGCGGTGTCCATGAGCGTCCTCCTCGCGCCGCGCTCTGGCCACCTCAGACATCCGGGGGCCACCAGCGCTTGCAGGACAAAAATACACAAACCCGTGCGATTTTGATCAATTTACGGTTTTCGCTACGTTTTCTTGTAAATTTTTTCGCTTGGAAAAGTGTAAATCGGATAACTACTTTTCTATCGCCACTTTATCTCAATGATTTCCGACAGCTATCGCTGCGGCCCCAAATCATGTTAGCGCATGTCAGCATACAATTGCATACATCGTCCTGCGCGCCATGCAGCATTCCGCGCTGCGGCATTTTGTCAGCACGCCGGGTCAAATGCCGAAACGCGACGAATCGAACCCGCTGAAAGCGGCCCCGACGCCGCCCTTTCACCGCGCAAAAAAATGGCGCCGCTGATGCGGCGCCATCTCATGTCAAACCGTTCGACCCTAGCGGTCGAGCGCGCCGACGCCGGAAAAGCGGAACGCTTCCTGTTCCAGGGCGTCGATCTCATCCGCGCTCATCTGATCATGGGCCACCGTGATCCGACCGAGGAAGACAAAGGGCAGGTCGCCCGCGCGCCCTTCCATGTCCGCCTTGATCGCCTCGGCGGTGGCGGCGCCCACGTCGTCGCCCATCCGCATCGGTGTGGCATCAAGCTCACCACGGCGGATCGCATCGAGCTCAAGGCCCGTGCCGCCCCACCCGGTCGAAAAGATCTCCTTTTCCTTGCCGACGGACACCTGCGCCTCGACCGAGCCCATGGCCATCGCGGTGTTGGCGTTGTGGATGATCGTCGCCTCTGGGTAGGATTGCAGGATCAGCGATGTGCCAGCAAAGCCGCCTTCGCGCTGATACTCGCCATAGTGTTCATAGACGGTTGTCCAGCCCGCCTTTTCCTCGACACAGGCCTTGAAATCGCCCGAGCGTTGGTTGTCGGTGATCCCCGGAATGCCCCGGTTCATCGCCATGGTCACACCCTCGCCCAGACGCCCGATCATGTAGTCGCACATGGTCAGCGCACCGGCCGCGGATGAAAAGTCGAACCAGGCCGCCGGTTGATGCTCAAGCTCTTTGAGCGGTGTGTGGAAGGCCCAGACATAGGTGGTCAGATCCTCCGTCTCGGCGGCGAGTTTCGAGATGTTGTCGGCCTGAATGGCCAGCTCCGACGGGCCAAAGATCACGTAGTCATAGATATCCTTGTCCAGCACGACCTGGTTGGTATAGGTCGTCTGCAGCGAATGTTCGATCTGGCGCGAGGCAAACTCGGTCGTCTCATACGCAATACCCAACTGGTCCAACCGCTTGGTCATCGCCAGATAGTTGCGCGCCCAGAAATCCGACGTGTCCGATGACGGGTAGATCAGCGCAATCTGGACGGGATCGTCCTGCGTGCCGCCAAAGGCGACCGCCTCGGCACCGACAACGGCCTGCATGGCTTCCAGCTTGCCCTCGGCATTTACTTCATCGGGCACCCAGTAGTCGCGGTCGGCGATGTCCGGCAGCTCTTTGAGGGGCAGCGTCGCATGCCCGTCAGCCCAGACCGTACTGGCCATCGCGGTTGCCACGAGGGCCGTGGTTGCTAAAAATCTCATCTTGGTTCCTCCCTTTGCAATGAGAGCGGGGCCATCGGTCCGGGTCGGGGCTGCACCCCCGGCCCGGCCACCCCGCATTGGCCGATCTACCCGCTTGGCGCGGTGTCCCCGGCAAAGACGCCGCCGATTGCCAACAGGGCAATCAGCACGCCGATCAGTAGCGCTGAAAAGCGCACCAATTTCTGACCTTCCGCTGTTTTCAGATCGGCAAACCAGCCGCCCGCACCGTCGCGGTCTTTCTTCTGGATCCAGGCATAAAGCGCGACCGAGCTGATGATGACAAAGCCCGACGCGACCGGCTGCCAGAAAAACTCGATCCGCAGCGTGACCAGCGCGTTCAGCATCATGGCCAGCAGCAGCACGCCCGAGAATGAGCCGATGATGGATGCGCGCCCCCCGAACAGCGACGTGCCGCCCACAACCACCGCCGCAATGACGTGCAGGTTGAAGAAGGGCGCCATGGTCGCCTGAATGGCGTTCTGCTTGCCCGTCAGCATCAGGCCCGCAAGGGCCGCGCAGGCACCGCACAGCACATAGGCATAGACCTTGTGGCGCTTGACCCCGATGCCCGTCAGCTCCGCCGATTCCGGGCTGGAGCCGATGGCGACCGTGTAGCGGCCAAAATGCGTGCGTTGCAGGACATAGTAGCCCGCGACCATGGTCAGCATCCCGATCACCGCCGGTGTGGGGATGAAAAACGGCGTTTGCCCGCGCCCCATTTCCGTCAGCACATCCGGGAATCGCGCCAGCACCAGCCCCTTGGCCAAAAGCAGCGCGAGCCCTTTGTAGACCAGATCCATCGCCAGTGTGCCGATCAGGTCCGGCACGTTGAACCGTGTGATGACCAGCCCGTTGATCAAGCCCAGTAGCGCACCGATGGTCAGGGCAATCGGAATGCCGACATAGATCGAAAAGCCGTATTGCTTGACCAGAAACGCCATGATGATCGCCGACAGAACCGCAACCGATCCCACGGACAGGTCGATACCGCGCTGGGTGATGACAAAAGTCATTGCCATCGCCATCGGCATGTAAAGCGCCGCATCCTGCAAGATCAGTTCGAGGTTGCTGATACGGTAGAACCGGTCGGGCGAGGCCACCGCCATGAACGCAAAGATCGCGGCGATCATCGCCATGGGCGCAATGACGGCCATGTAGGGCTCAAGCCGTTCGCTCAGCGGTGGTTTGTAGGTCGGGTCAACAGCGGTACTCATGCGGCATCCTCCTTGGCACCAACGATCATGCCCAGCACCTCCTGGGTGGAGCTTTCGGCGGTCAGCGCCACGCCCACGCATCGGCCCCGGCGTTGCACATGCACGCGGTCGGCAACCTCGAACACATCATCCAGCGAGTGGCTGATCAGGATTACCGCCAGCCCCTGCTCTTTGAGGGATTTGATCAGCTTGAGCGTCCGCGCGGTTTCCTGCGGACCCAACGCAGCGGTCGGTTCGTCCATGACCAGCACGCGCAGCCCCTCGTGATAGACCGCGCGGGCGATGGCCACGGCCTGACGCTGTCCGCCCGACAGGCTGTCGGTCGGCGCATCCAGTGATTTCAGCCGCACGCCAAGGCGCTCCATCAGCACCCGCTCGGTCTCCGAGCGCATCTTCTTGTTGTCGAGCACGGTGATCCCGAACACCTTTTTGGTCAGCTCGTTGCCCAAAAACATGTTCGCCGCCGGATCGAGGTGATCGGCCAGCGCGAGCGTCTGGTAAACGGCGTCGATCCCAGCGCGTGCGGCATCGGCGTGGTTCGAGAACTCGATTTGCTCACCATCCAGAAAGATCTCTCCCTCCGTCGGCTGATAGACGCCGGTGAGCACCTTGATCAGCGTCGACTTGCCCGCGCCGTTGTCGCCCACGATGGCCAGCACTTCGCCCGCATAGGCGCTCAGGTCGACATCCTGCAGGGCGGTGACGCCGCCGAAACGTTTGGTGATCCCGCGCATCTGCACGAGCGGTGTGTCAGCCATGGCTCTATCCTCCGTCGGACGGATCAGTGGGGCCGCCGATCGGCCCGTGTTTTCGGTCAGCGGCGGGGCCGGACGATCCCGGCCCCACGGGCGGGGCGTCACTTGCCCCAGATGTCCGCGTAGGCTTCGCGGTAGGGAATGTCGGGATCAAAGGCGTTGCTGTCGCCCATCTTGGCCAGCCCGTCGGGTGTGACCAAGGCGGGCGAGGTCACATAGCCCGAGCAGGCCTCGCCCTGAATGGCGCGGTTCAGCTCGTCCACCAGTTGCCAGCCTTGCAGGTTCAGCGGCTCGGCCACGGTGATCGCCTGATAGCCGTTCGACCGGATGCGCTGGAACGCCGCCTCGGACCCATCTCCGGCCGAGCCGGCCTGCGGCCCCTTGTCCGGTGCCAGACCCGCGGCGGCCAGCGACGGCCCCATGAAGTCAAAATAGAGGTCGTTGATCGCCAGCGCGTGGGTCCAGCTGTCGCCGTATTTCTGCAGCAGCGACGTGGTCAGCGGGCCCATGCGGGTCGAGGTGTCGGCAATCGGGGTGTCCACATATTCAAGGACGGTGCCGCCCGCTGCCTCGACCGTTTCCTTGAGGCGGTCGGCCTTGTCGATGGCGATCTGGTAGGTGCTGTCGGTAAAGATCACGACGCCGATATCCTCGCCGCCATCCTCCAGCGCCCATTCCGCGGCCACTTCGGACACGGTCATCGCATCCGTGGACACGTTGGCAAAGATGCCTCCGGGCGCGTCGCAGCCGATCTTGGGGCCGGAATGCCAGGCGACCATCGGCACGCCGGCATCCACCACACCTTCGAGCGCGGCTTGCTGTTCGACCGCGTCAAAGCCGTTGATGATGATCCCGTCGGCCTTGAGCGCCAGCGCCTGTCCAATCGCCGCCGTACGCCCCTGGATGGAGCCTGCACCGTCAAGCACGCGCACCTCCCATCCGATGGTCTCCGCCGCCTCTTCGACGCCCGTGGTCACGCCAAGAATGCCGCCGTTTTTCAGATCCCCTGCCACCACGACAATCGATTTGCCCTCGGCCGCAGCGGGCCCGCTGGTCGGGCCGTCCCACTCGGCCAGCACAGGCGTTGCGACCAGCATCGTCGTGGCGAGCAGCCCCGCCATGAATGTCCGTTTTTGCATTGTATTCTCCCTTTGCATTCTCGAAATCAGCGCTTGTCCGCACCTTTTTTGCGCTGCGCGTAGCCTGCGATGCCGATGGCAACCAGCAGGGTCACCCCGTTGAACAGCGGCTCGACCCAGAAGGAGCCGCCAAATTGTTGGATGCCCGAAATGCCCACGGCCAGAATGACCACGCCCACCACGGTGCCCCAGACGTTGACCCGCCCCGGCTTGATCGTGGTGGAGCCGAGGAACGCGCCCACAAGCGCGGGCAGCAGGAACTCGAGGCCCACAGACGCCTGCCCGATCCGCAGTTTCGCGGCCAGCAGCACACCGGCCAAGGCGGTCATCGCACCGCTCGCCACAAAGGCGCCGATCACATATTTCCGCGTCGGAATACCGTTCAGCTGCGCGGCGCGCTGGTTGGCCCCAATCGCATAGAGGTACCGGCCCACAGGCGTGTATTCGAGGATGATCCACATCACGACCGTGATCACGATCAGGTAATAGGCGGTGATGGGCAGGCCAAAGACGAATGTCGTGTTGAGCGCATAGAACCCGTCCGGCAGCAGCCCCACCATCTGACGCCCGCCGGTATGCCACAACGCCAGCGCATACAGCACCGTGCCGGTGCCAAGCGTGGCGATGAAACTGTCGATCTTGGCCACCTCGACCAGCAGCCCGTTCAAAAAGCCCGTCACAGCCCCCAGCAGCAGCACGATGGCCACAGCCATCGGCCATGGCAGGCCCAGCATGGTCTGCAGGCTGATGGCGAGGATGTGCCACAGCACAATGCCATACCCCACCGTCAGGTCGATGCGCCCCGCGGCCATGGGGATCATCGCGCCCAGCGACAAGAGCGCAATGATCGCCTTGTCCGAGATGATCGATCGCAAGTTCAGCATCGTCGGGAACGTGTCGGGCAACAGCACCGAAAACAGCCCGATCAGAAACACCGTCAGGATCACGAGGCCATAGACAGGCAGGAACCGCAGGATGCGGCGGCCGGTGCTCAGCCCCTTGAGGTCGGCCTTGGTCGGCTCGAGCGCGCTGGATTCAAGCGATTGCACTGGCCCCGCCCCCTGTGGTCGTGATGTTGCCCGCCGACGCCGCCTGGATCAGGTTTTCCGTGGTCAGCCGCGTGCCGCTCAACTCGTCCACGATGGCGCCTTGGCTAAAGACGATGGCGCGGTGGCAGATCGTGGCGATCTCTTCGAAATCCGTGGACATGATCAGGATCGCGACCCCCTCGCCCAAGGCGCGGTTGAGCAGCGCGTAAATCTCTGATTTCGCGCCCACATCCACGCCCGCCGTCGGGTCTTCGCAGATCAGCAGCTTGCGCTTGGTGGCGAGCCAGCGGCCAATGACGACCTTTTGCTGGTTGCCGCCCGACAGCGCCTCGATGGCGAGGCTCGGATCGTTGGGCGACAGGCCCAGCTCCGCCCCGATGATCGCCGCCTGTTCGGCTTCGGTGCGCGGCGACAGCATGCTCAGCAGCTTGCGGCCGATCCCGTCGGGGTTCAGAAAGGTGTTCTCGCGGATCGACAGGCTCATGGCGACCGACTCTTCGGTCCGGTCCTTGGCCACGAGGCCGACGCCGGCATGCAGCGCCTTCTGCGGCGTGCTCAGATCGGGCGTCGCACCATCCAGCGTGACCTCACCCTCGAACGGGACCAGACCAAAGAGCGCGCGCGAGATCGCCTCGTGCCCCGCCCCGCGCAGACCGACAAGGCCCAGCACTTCGTTCTTTTGCAGATCCAGCGCGAGCGTCTGCATGCCGGACACCTGAAAATCGCGCAGCGACAGGACCGCGGCACCGATGGCATCCGTCGCCTTCACCGTCTCGCGGGTCTTGCGCCCCACGATCTTCTGCACCAGCTCCTCGGGTGTCGTGTGCGCAATGCTGCGCACCCCCACCATCGCCCCGTCGCGCAGCACGGCCACACGGTCCGCGATCTGGAAAATCTCATCCAGCCGGTGCGAGACATAGATCATCCCCACCCCCTTTTCCCGCAGGGGCCGGATCGCCGCGAAAAGCCGTTCAACCTCGTCCGCAGGCAGCGACGCGGTGGGCTCGTCAAGCACCAGAAACTCGCTGTCCACCGCCAGCGCCCGCGCAATCGCCACCAGCGACTTTTCGGTCCGGGTCAAATCCTCGACCCGCGTGGTCGGGTCAAACTCGGCATCGACCTTGCGCAGCGCCTCAACGGCAAACCGTTCGACATCCGACCAGCGGATCAGCCCGTTGCGACGGGAAAAGCCCAAGGCGAGGCCGATGTTTTCGGCCACCGTCATCCATTCGATCAGACCCAGATCCTGGTGGATAAACGCCACCTTCTGCCGCTCGCCAAACCCGGCCGGTTTGTGCTGGTAAGGCGCGCCATCGATCAACACGCGCCCCGCGTCCGCCGTATGGATACCGCCCAGTACCTTGATCAGGGTCGACTTGCCCGCACCGTTCTCGCCCAGCAATGCGACGATCTCGCCGCGGCCCACCGTCAGCGACACATCCCGCAGCGCATAGGTGCCGCCAAAATGCTTGTCGATGCTGTCAAAGAACAAACCTGTCTGCAGGTCTGGCATGGTGGTTCCTCCGGCGTCACGGCCCCAACCTCCCCGTTGAGTTACCCGTAACGTTCCGCTAGCA
The DNA here is from genome assembly GCA_038525585.1 of Pseudomonadota bacterium. Taxonomy (GTDB): domain Bacteria; phylum Pseudomonadota; class Alphaproteobacteria; order Rhodobacterales; family Rhodobacteraceae; genus Tateyamaria. Next base: position 3,766 of record JBCBHM010000066.1, on the reverse strand, counting down.
TCCGCGCATGACGCGCAACCTGTCAAGGCTTAAGTTACCCGTAACGTAAAATGACGAGAAACGTGGAAAAATACAGCAAAAGCAACAAGGTAAGCCTGACGGAGGTGGCCCGCGCCGCCGGTGTCTCAAAGATGACGGCAAGCCGTGTTTTGCGTGGCGAGGGGGGATATTCGGAACACACCCGGCTCAAGGTGATGGAGCAGGTGGATGCGCTCGGGTATCTGCCGAATCGGCTGGCCACGGTTTTTGCGGGCGATCAAAGCTCGACCTTCATCGGCGTGTCCATTCCCGACCTCGGAAACGAGGTCTTTGCCCAGGTGCTCGAGGGGATCGACCGCAAGCTGGGTACCTTTGGATACCAGTCCGTTCTGGGCCTCACCCAGCACACCCAGCAGGAGGAGGAGAACTGGATCCGTACGGTCCTGTCCTGGCAACCGGCGGGGCTGATCCTGACCGGGCGCTACCACTCGCCCCGCGCCACCGACATGCTGCGCAACGCAGGCGTGCCGGTGGTCGAGATCTGGGATCTGAACGCCGCCCCGCTTGACATGAGCGTGGGCATCAACCACTTCGACAGCGGCTTTGACATGGGGCGTTACCTGACCTCGCTGGGCTATCGCAACATCGGCTATGTCGGCACGTCGCACGATACCGCGAATGCGGCGACCGAGCGGTTGAACGGCTTTTGCAAGGCGGTCGAGGGCGCGGGCGGCGCGGTTGTCAAACAGCTGTGCCTGCACGATACGGCAACGTATTATCCTGGGTTCTACGGCACCGAACAATTGCTGGCAGGCGCGCGCGACATCGAATGCATCTTTTACCAGAACGACGCGATGGCGTTCGGCGGGCTGCAATATTGCGCGGCACGCGGCCTGTCGGTGCCGGACGACATCGGCATCGCGGGCTGGGGTGACCTGCCCATCGCGTCGGTGATGAACCGCAGGCTCACCTCCTGCCATGTGCCCCACCTCAAGCTGGGGCAGAGGGCCGCCGAGATGATGATGGGCCGGCTGACGGACGAACCCGTGCCCACCTGCACCGACATCGGCTTTCGCCTCATCCCGGGGTCTACTGTGCGGAACCGTGGGGTGTGAGGATTCGCGTAAGTTTTGCGTTTGAAATGGAGTGTCGCTTTTGCCGATGATTTTCAGCTACCTGCGCTTTCTTTTGTCGGCATCGCTCAGGTTCCTAGTCTTCAGCGCAATTGTGGGGATAAGTCTTGCTGTTGTGGCCATCAGTTTCCTCGGCATTGGCTGCTGGTCAGGCGGTGTGTCCAGCCAGACCTATGACGGCAGTGGAAGTCCAACTGGTGAGCGTTTCATGGTCTGCGAGCAGGTTGAATAACCCTTTAGCTCGTCTCACCCACCACAAGCGTCGAGCCCACATCGATCCGAACCGGATCACGCACATCACCGTCAAAGATGCCGTGCAACAGTCTCACCACCTGCCGCCCGATCTCTTCGGCCTGCACATCGACGGTCGTGATCCGCGGGTTTGCCACCTTGGCAACCTCGAACTGGCCAAAGCCGGTGATCGCAAGATCATCCGGCACGCTCAGCCCCATGCGTTGCGCCGCACTCAGACACCCAAAGGCGACCGGGTCCGACACGCACACAAGCGCGTCGTAGCGCGCCACGTCGCGGCCCAGCGCCTCGACCGCCGCAGCCCCGTGGCGCATCGACACGGGCGCCGCCCCGGCGTCGATCATCGCAACCTCCGGCAACCGGTGCAGGCGGGCGGCGCGCACCACGCCGGCCCGGCGGACCGCACCGCGCATATCCGCGCCCTCCGACGCGCCGACAAAGGCCAGCTTGCGGCGTCCAGTCCCGACCAGATGGCCCACGATATGCTCCATCGCGTCGACATTGGAAAAGCCCACCACATGGCCCAGCGGATCGGCAGGCAGATCCCACATCTCGATCACCGGCAGGCCCCTGCCCCGGATCAGGGTGCGCGTCGCCTCCGTATGGTGGCCGCCCGTCAGAACCAGCGCCTCGGGGTTGCGGGCCAGAAGCTGGCGCACCAGCTCCTCTTCCCGCGCGACCCGGTAATTCGTGCTGCCCAGCAGCAGCTGCAGCCCCGTCTCGCCCAACCCGGTTGTGAGCGCGCGAAACGTCTCGGCAAAGTTCGCATTGTTCACTGACGGCAGCGTGACCGCGACAAAGCCGCTCTTTTGCGTGCGAAAGGCCTGCGCCGTGCTGTCATAGACATAGCCCAGCGTGTCCGCCGCCTGCCGGATGCGGGCGCGTGTCTTGGCGTTGACGGTGCGGTCATCGCGCAGCGCCCGGCTGACCGTCATGGGCGACATGCCGACCGCGTCCGCAACGTCACGCATCGTCACGCGCGCGCTCATCTGTCAGGCCTTGAAGTCATGGCATTGCGTGACGTGGTGATGGATGCGCCCGTCAAAATGCTCCGCCACGATCTCGCCCGTCACATCGCGCGACTGCGCGCGGTAGGGGCTGGCCAGCGCCCCCTCCATCGCTGCCGCATCCGGATAGCTGATGGCAAGGATCAGCGGAAACTCCGGCGCGCCTTCGTCCCGGTCATCGCTGAACATGACGCGCACGTCCGTGTTGCCGGGAAACTTGGTCCAAAGCGGCACCAGCCGGTCAAGCACAGCGGCGCGAAACGCCTCCGTCTGGCCCGGCTTTACCGTCCCTTCGAACAGGGCAAAACGTGTGATCATGGGTCGATCTCCTCTTTCGCGCCGCGGAAAAACTCCATCACGGCAGCCTGGTCTTCGCCGCCCAAGCCCGCGGCAGTGAGCATGCGATGGATCTCTGCGCAGAGCGCCGTCATCGGCATCGACGTGCCCGTCTGGCGCGCCAGGTCGTTGACCATGTTCAGGTCCTTGACCATGTTGTCGATCCGGCCGGTGCGCCGGTAATCCTTGGTCGCATAGCGCGGCAGGTATTCCTGCAGCAATGCGCTGTCCGCGCGCCCACCCTTGAGCGCCTGCGGGATCTTTTCGGCGTCGACGCCCGCATCCAGCGCCAGCTGCGTGGCCTCCGCCACGGCAAGGAACCCGAGCCCGCAGAGCACCTGATTGATCAGCTTGGTCGTCTGCCCGGCCCCGGACGGGCCCATATGGGTGAAATTGCTGGCGACATGTTTCAGCGCCACATGCGCACGCTCCACATCCTTTGCCGCGCCGCCCGCCATCAGCGTCAACTCACCGATCAGCGCCTTGGGCGCGCCGCCCGACAACGGGCTGTCGACCCAGGCAAGGCCCATGTCGGCGGCTTGCTTGGCGAAATCACGCGTCGCATCGGGTTCGATCGACGACATGTCGATGATGACCGTGCCGGGCCGTGCGCCCGCGGCAATCCCGTTTTCGCCAAAGGCGGCAAGGTCGACGATGCGGGACGCGTTCAGGCTGGTGATCACGAAATCAGCCTCCCGCGATGCCTCTGCCGCGGATGTTGCGGCCACGGCCCCCTTGGCCACCAGCGCATCGACACGTGCGGTCTCCAGGTCAAAGACGTGCAGGCTGTTGCCGGTCTCGAGCAGCCGCGTGCCGATGGCGCCGCCCATGGCGCCCGCGCCGATCAGGGCAATCTTTTCACTCATATCCCTTCCCCCCCGCTCACAACGATGCCGTGATGCCGCCGTCCACATAGAGCGTGTGGCCGTTGACAAAGCTCGACGCGGCTGAGGACAGGAACACCGCCGCACCGACCAGCTCGTCGACCTGACCCCAGCGGCCGGCAGGCGTGCGTTTTTCAAGCCATGCGGAAAACTCGGGGTCGGCCACCAGGGCCGC
>JBCBHM010000065.1:0-15424 GCA_038525585.1 Pseudomonadota bacterium | reverse complement strand
TCGCGCTCGAAGAGTTCGGCCTGCCCTATGCGACGCATCTGGTGGACATCTCGGCAGGCGATCAGCACGCACCGGCGTTCCGCGCCGTGTCCCCCAACGGCAAGATGCCCGCGATCACGGACCCGGATGGGCCTGATGGCACGCCGATCTCGATCTTTGAAAGCGGGGCGATCCTGCAATATCTGGCGCGCAAAACGGGCCAATTTGGTGGCGGGTCGGAACGGGAGCGGATTGCGGTGGACCAGTGGCTGATGTGGCAGATGGGCGGTGTGGGGCCGATGGCGGGGCAAGCGCATCACTTTCTGAAGTACGCGCCACAGATGGGGCATGATATCCCCTATGCCAAGGATCGCTACCGGGGCGAGACGGCGCGCCTCTACGGCGTGCTCGACCGGCAATTGGCGGACCATGAATATGTCGCGGGCGACTATTCCATCGCCGATATGGCGATCTGGCCGTGGGCGTCGTTGTGGGAAGGCCAGGAACAAAGCCTGGAGGACAAGCCGCATCTGGCGCGCTGGCTTGATGCCGTTGGCAACCGCCCTGCCGTGCAGCGGGGCCGCGCCCTGCATGCCGACAAGCGCAAGACGCAGCATGATGCCAAAGGGCATGCGGCCCTCTTTGGCAAAAAGGGCTGAGCCGCGCTCAGGACTGCTCTTCGGTCTCGTCCTCGATCAGGTAGCCCTGCAAGGCCGTGATCTGCCAGAAGAGGAACGCGATGAGCGCGACGGGAAAGCCAAACGTCTCGATCTTGACCCAGGCATCCGTCGACATGGTACGCCAGATCACCTCATTCGCGACCGCCAGCGCCGCAAACATCGCACACAGCCGCCGCGTCAGGATCATCCACCCCTCATGCCGCATCGGCATCGCGTCATTGAGCACATATGCCAGCCAGCTTTGTCCCCGCGCCAGCCCGATCCCGAGCAGCAGGGCAAAGAAACCGTAGACTATGCTCGTCTTCATCTTGAAGAACCGCTCGTCGTTGAACCACGCGGTGAGCCCGCCAAAGAAGATCACCATGAAGGCCGTGAAAATCTGCATGCGGCTGAGCTTGCCCGTCAGCGCCCAAAGCACGCCCATCGCCACCAGCAGGATCGGTACAAAGACGAGCGTGGCCACGATAAAGCCTGAATATTCGGTCCGGCCCAAGGTGAACACATCATCCCGGATGCGCAGGTAGATCAGGAAAAAGACCACGGGAGGGCCCAGTTCCAGCACCTGTTTCAGCACCCCGTTGATCTCGCGCGCTTCGCTCATGACCTTGCCTCTTACCCGCCCATTTCCACGATGACTGCGCCCAGTGCGATCAGCGCCATCAGGGCAATTCTGCGCGGTCCTACCGTTTCTTTCAGCACCAGCCAACCGATAATGGCGGCAAACACGGTCGAGGTTTCGCGCAGCACGGCGGCCTCGCCCACCTTGTCGAGGCGGGTTGCCATCATGATGGAGCCGAAGCTGAAGATGGCAACCAGGCCACCAATGACGCCGCGCAACGCCAGCGGGCCAATTGCGGGCGGGTGCGCCATGCGGCGGTAGCGGGCATAGGCGACAGGCGGCATGAAGATCCCGTCGATCATGAAAAACCACGCCAGAAAGGTGAACGGGTTCGCCGTGGCGCGGATGCCATAGGCATCGTAGGTGGTGTAGAGCGCGACAAACAGGCCCGTGAGCACGGCCAGACCCAGCGCCGCAGGCAGCGTGTCCCGCTCGGCCTCGAGGTAGATCAGGTTGTAGAGGGCAAGGCCAAAGATCCCGCTCAGCAGAACCCCGACGCCCAGCCATTGGGTCGGCGTGAACGTCTCGGCGAACAGGATGTAGGCCCCAATCACGGTAAAAAGCGGGCCCGTGCCGCGCACGACCGGGTAGACAACGGTATAGGCGCCCTTGGTATAGGCCCAGGCCTGTAGGCACTTGTAGACAATGTGGATCAGAAAGACCCAGGCAAAGATCACCCACATGTGCGGCTCGGGCCAGGGCACGACAAGAAGGGCGAAGGGTGCGGCCATCAGGCCGTAGGAGGCATCGATCGCCCCCCGCGTGAGCCACGGGTCATGCCGCCCCTTTTGCAACGCGCCGAAGACGGCGTGCAGAAAGGCCGCGAGCAGTGCCAAAGCGAGTGCGACGGAATGGCCAGTTTCCGTCCCTTCAATGCCTGCGAGCCAGTCGATCATCCGCGCTGGCAAATTCTTGAAGAATTTGTCGCCGCAGGCGGCACACATTTTTGCAAAAATGTGCGGCCCGCCCGACGGCACCCGCGTGCAACGGTCATTCCGCGTCGAGCCCGGTGAGGGCGGCGGCGAACTCTTCGGGATCGAAGGGCGACAGATCGTCGATCTGTTCGCCCACACCGATGGCATGGATCGGCAACCCGAACTTGTCGGCCAGGGCCACCAGCACACCGCCTTTGGCGGTGCCGTCGAGCTTGGTCATCACCAGGCCCGACACGTCCGAGACGTCCTGGAACACTTTCACCTGCCCCAGCGCGTTCTGGCCCGTCGTCGCGTCCAGCACCAGCAGCGTGTTGTGCGGCGCCGTCTCATCCTTCTTGCGGATCACGCGGACGATCTTGGCCAGCTCTTCCATGAGGTCACCGCGGTTTTGCAGACGTCCCGCCGTGTCGATCATCAGCAGGTCCGCACCATCGTCCTGCGCCTGGGTGAGCGCATCAAAGGCGAGGCTTGCCGGGTCCGACCCTTCGGGTGCGGTGAGCACCGGCACCCCGGCGCGTTCGCCCCACACCTGCAATTGCTCCACCGCCGCCGCACGGAATGTGTCGCCCGCGGCGATCACGACCTTTTTGCCTGCCGCGCGGAATTGGCTGGCCAGCTTGCCGATGGTCGTGGTCTTGCCCGAGCCGTTCACGCCCACGACCAGCACGACCTGCGGGCGCTGCGGGTAAATCGGGAGGGGCTTGGCCACAGGCTCCATGATGCGGGCGATTTCCTGGGCCATCAGCTCCTTGATCTCGCGTACCGACAGCTTTCGACCCATGCGGCCCTCGGCCATGTTCGCCGTGACCCGCAGCGCCGTGTCGACACCCATGTCGGCGGCGATCAGCAGCTCTTCGAGCTGTTCGAGCATGTCGTCGTCAAGCGTGCGGCGCACCACCGGTGCGGCGTCCTTGCGGCCAAGGATACGGCCAAGCAAGCCGCGGCGCGGCGCGTCCTGCGTGTCCTCCTGGTCTGCGGCCTCAAGCGCGCCGGGCACCAGCGCGGGCGCGAGCGCCGGGGCCTGCATCACCTGATCAACGGGCGGCGCCCCGTCGGGCACGCTCATCTCGGGCGGAATGGGCGGCGACATCGGCTCCGGATCCGGCGCCGGCATTTCGACCGGGATGGGCGCAGCGGCAGGCGCAGGGTCCCGGGGCGGCATTTCGACCGGTGCAGGCTCGGGGATCGGGTCCTGCGGTGCGTCGGGGATCTCGGGCACGTCAGGGACCGGGGGCAGGTCCGGCAAAGGCTCGGGCAGCGGTTCGGGCTCGGGTTCCGGTTCCCGTTCGGGTTCCGGGACAGGCGTGGGTTCGGGCGCTGGCTCTGGCACGGGTTCGGGTGCGGGCGCAGGCTCTGGGGCGGGCGTCGGCTCCGGCAGATCCGGTTCGGGCGCCTCTGCGACACCGCCATCCTCGACAATCGCCTCCAGCCCCTCATCGATCTTCGATGAGGATTTGAACAACCGGTCCTTGAGTTTCTTGAAAAATGCCATGATGCCCCGATACTTGGTCCTGCGGTTTGACCTAATACGGGTGTGCGCCCATGAAAAGGTATGAGTTTTGGGCAGCCCTGGTGCTGGTGGCCCTGTTGGTCTGGCCCCGCACGGCGCTGGCGCAAGCGCCCGGGACGATGTGTTCGACCGGCGCGCTTGGGCCCGTGGCTTGCATCCGGCCTGCGCACATGTCCTTTGACATTTGCCAGCACATCGCCGGGGCGAGCCGCAGGCATATGCTGGATCCCGGGTTTTTCGCACGGCTCCTGTGGCAGGAAAGCCGGTTTGATCCCAATGCGCTCAGCCCCGCCGGAGCCGAAGGCATTGCGCAATTCATGCCCGACACCGCCGCACTGCGCGGGCTGAGCGACAGCTACAACCCGGCCGAAGCCATCGAACGATCGGCCCACTACCTCGGCGCGTTGCAGCGCCGCTATGGCAATCCGGGGCTTGCCGCGGTGGCGTATAACGGGGGCGAACGGCGGGCGGACGGCTTTTTGCAAGGTGGCGGGCTGGCGCGCGAGACGGTGGAGTACGTGCAGATCGTCACCGGGCTGCGGGCAGAGACGTGGCGCGATGCGCCACCCGATGGCCATGGGTTCGCTCTACACGCAGATGTACCGTTCATGGCAGCCTGTCTGCGCATGGCCCAGCGGCGCGCCGTCAGCCCGCTGGCCCCGCCGCCCGCAGGGTGGAGCGTGTGGGGCGTGCAGGTCGGGTTTGGCGAAACGCGGGCGCAGGCCGAGGCGGCAGTGGCGCGACAGACGCGGCGCTGCGCGTCTCAGATCGCGGCGGAGCGGATGGAGTTTGTGCCGGTGCCGTCGCGCGTCCGGGGGCGTGCGCCGTACGTCATGGGACGCATCGGGAGGCGGGAGCGCGCGGAGGCGGATGCGCTGTGCCGCACCCTGTCGCGGCGGGGCTGTCGGTGCAGGGTCTACCGCAACCCGGACTAGCCGCCACCAAACCCGGCCCAGGGGATAAATCGAACCGGATCGCCCCGGCGGATATACAGCGCCTCATCGGGCAGTTCGATCAGTCCGTCGGCCCAGCTGAGCCCGCTGATGCGGCCCGACCCTTCGGAGGCGAAGGCCTCCACCTTGCCGTCGCGCACGCGGGCGCGCAGGAACTCGCGCCGCCCCGCCTTTTTGCGTTTCTCAAAAGCCGCCGGCAGGTCGTACCCCTGCGGCGTGATCCAGTGGCCGCCCGCCAGAACCGACAGCGCGGGGGCGGCAAAGACCAGCGTGCACACCAAGGCCGCCACCGGGTTGCCCGGCAGGCCAAAGACCGGGGTGCCGCGCCACAGGCCAAGCGCCAGGGGGCGCCCCGGTTTGATCGCAACCCGCCAAAGCGCCATCGACCCCGTTTCCTGCAAGAGCGCCGACACGTGATCCTCGTCCCCCGCGGACGCGCCGCCACTGGTGAGGATGACGTCAGCCTGCGCCGCCTGATCGAGAGTGGCGCGCAACGCCGCGCGGTCGTCGGGCACGCGGCCGATATCAACCGGAACGTAGCCCAGGGCCGCAACCTGCGCCATCAGCATGGGGCGGTTGGCGTCATAAATCTGGCCGGGTGCGGCGCGGCCTCCGGCCTCCACCAGCTCATCCCCGGTGGACAGGATCGCCACGCGCAAGGGGCGGCGCACGTCAACCTCCGCCACGCCTGTCGCGGTGAAAAGGCCGAGATCGGCGGGGGTGAGGCGGCGGCCCGCGTCGGCAAGGGCCTGGTCCGCCACCACATCCTCGCCCGCCTTGCGGGTGTTTGCGCCGGGCTTGATCGGACCGGCAAATCGGATCGCGCCGTCCTCGATCGTCACGTCCTCTTGCAAGACAACCGTGTCGACGCCCTGCGGCAGGGCCGCGCCCGTAAGGATGCGTATGGCGTGGCCTTCGGGCACCGCCGTGTCCAGCGCGGCCCCGGCCGCCGCGACCTCGGGCACCAGCGTCAGGCGGTGCGGCCCCTCGGGCCGTCCCCCGGCAAACCCATAACCATCCACTGCCGTATTGGGCAGGGGCGGATGGGCGCGGCGCGCATGCACCGGCGCGGCCAGGATACGGCCTGCCGCCTCGGATACGGGCCGCGTTTCGATGCCCGTCACAGGGCTCAGGCGGGCGCGCAAATCCCTGAGCGCCGCGTCCACCGGCGTCCAATGCACGCCCGGCGGCAGGGCAAAGCAATCGTTGCGCAGCACCGGGCGGGCATAGCCCGCAAGGATGTCGGCGTGTCCTGCGCCAAGGATCCATGCCTCTTCCCTCGCGTCGGGCGGCGTGTCGTCCAGCCAGGCGGTCAGCGTCTCACCCGGCAGGCGCGACAGGGCCTGCGCCAAAAGCGCAACCTGCACGCGGTCGCGGATCACATCGGTGCCATGCGCCGCCTGCACGACCTCCTGCACCGCAGGCTCGATCAACCCCGGCCAGATCTCCGCCAGCACCACCTGCGCGTCACGCGCCTCGAATGGCCAAACGGCGACGCCACCCATCCGGCGCAGCCGCGACAGCATCGGCAGGCCCATCAGCACCTGACTGCCCACCGTGGGCGGAAACGCGAGCTGAAAGCAGCTCGATGCGGCCTGGGCCACGTGATCGCAGCGGCGCCGCTCGGCCACCTGATCGAAGGCGATGCCTTCCTTGCGGTAGGGCACGCCGGGCCATCGGTCGCGGTGCGTCTTGCCCCAGAATGGCCCCGGCCCGTCAAAGCGCGCGTTGAGCGCCTCGGCGACCTCAAAGCGGTTGTTGTCGCCGGTCTCGGTGTCCGTGATCCGCTCGGCCAGCCAATCCCAGAGGGCAAAGGGATCGTCCGAGCCTGTAACGGTGCCCGCAAGGCCCCGGGGATAGCCGAAAGGGAAGTCGAACGTCGCGAGCAGCCGACGACCCGCCGCCTGTTCGGCCCGGATCAGGTCCCCAATCCACGCCTCCGCATCGATGCGGTTGCGGTGATACACCGGCGCTTCGGCCGTCCCGTCGCGGGCGATGCAGACCCAGATCGCATCCTTTGACGGTCGTTTGGGGCTGCGCTTGCCCGCCGACCAATCGGCCACGAGGATCGTGTCGAAGCCTGTCACAGGCCCACCTCGGCCAGCACGAAATCGGCGATGGCGCGCGTGTCGTTCAGATCGAACACCGGGCGGTCCAGCGTCAGGGGCACGTCGCTGGCCACCGCACGCACGGTCAGATCATCGGGGGCGATGAGCGGGTTGCCCGTCTCGGCCCGGTGCGCTTCGACCTTGGGATGGGCGTCGCGCTTGTAGCCCTCGACCAGCACCAGATCGACCGGCGACAGGCGCGCAAGCAGCGCCTCGAGGCTCGGCTCGTCGGCGCCGCGCAGTTCTTGCATCAGCGCCACCCGCTGGCGCGAGGCCAGCAGCACCTCATGGGCGCCCGCGACGCGGTGCCGGTGGCTGTCCTTGCCCGGATGATCGACGTCAAAGCTGTGATGCGCATGCTTGACCGTCGACACGGAGATGCCGCGCGCCGTGATCTCGGCCACCAGCCGCTCCATCAGGCCGGTCTTGCCCGCGTTCTTCCATCCCACGACGCCAAAGATCTTCATAACATTGCCTCGGCCCGCAGCAGATCGTCGGGCGTGTTCACGTTGAAAAAGGCGGCCTCGTCGGGAAATTCGGCCATGCGGCCCCCGTGCCGGTCCGTCCATTGCACGACCTTGCGCACACCGTCCGTCAGTGCCGCGCGCAAGTCGTCGCGCAGCGCCACGGGCCAGAGGCCAAAGGTCGGGTGGCGCGCCAGCCCCCGCTTGGGATCCGGTGTGGCGGCCAGCGCAAGCGGATGCTCCATCCCTTCGGCAGCCATCAGCAGGCGGGGCACCAGATCGCAGGGGAAGAACGGCGTATCGGCAGCGGCGGTCACGATCGCGTCGGCCCCCTGCCCCGCCGCCCAGTCGAGCCCGGCCAGCACGCCCGCCAACGGACCGGCAAAGCCGTCCACGCTGTCGGCAACCACCGGCAGGCCCAGATCGGCAAAGCGCGCCGCATCGCCGTTGGCGTTCAGCGCAAGCCCCGCCACCTGCGGATCCAGACGGGCGATCACATGATCCAGCAGGCTGCGCCCTCCCAAGGCCAGCCGACCCTTGTCGCCACCGCCCATCCGGGTGGCCCGCCCACCGGCAAGGATCACGCCCAGTGGTTGCATCATGGCTTGCGCTGCGTCGGTTTGAACGGTGTCGGCATCAGTGCCGACATCGCCACCACGACGAAATCATCGCCGCCGGGCACGGCCACCTGTGCATCGGCGGCATAATCCAGCATCAACTCGCGGCAGGGACCACAGGGCGGGATGACCTCGCCCCGGCGGTTCACGGCGGCGCAAAAGACGACCCTGTCGTCGGGGTCTGCCGCCACCGCCATGCCCAACGCCACAGGCTCGGCGCAGACGCTGGCGCGCGGCAAGGTACTGTCGAGGTTCATGCCCACATATTGCCGCCCCGCCGCGGTCTGAACCACGCAGGCCACCGAATGCCAATCACCCCGCTGGTGGTCGGCGATAAAGGCGCGCGCATCCGCGACCGCCGCGTCAAACGTCGAAAGGTCCTTCATTCCGCAGCCGTGCTCCCCGCAGCGTCGCGCACAAGGTTGGCCTCACCGCTCAGGCACACGAAGCGCTCGCCCCGCATCCGGCCGATCAGCGTCAGCCCCACGGCCTGCGCAATCTCCACCCCCCAGGCGGTAAAGCCCGAGCGCGAGACCAGCACGGGGATGCCTATCAGCGCCGTCTTGATCACCATCTCCGAGGTCAGCCGCCCGGTGGTGTAGAGGATCTTGTCCACCGCCCCCTCACCTGTCGCGGCCATCCAGCCTGCCACCTTGTCGACGGCGTTGTGGCGGCCCACATCCTCCATGTAGACCAGCGGGCGATCCTGATGACACAGCACCGTGCCGTGGATCGCCCCGGCCTCAAGATACAGCGACGGCGTGCGGTTGATCTTGTGCGCCAGCGTATAAAGCCACGAGACCTGAACCGGCACCTGCGGCAGCTGCACGCCCTCCAGCCCCTCCATCATGTCGCCAAAGACGGTGCCGACGGCGCAGCCACTGGTCCGGGTCTTTTTCCTGAGCTTTTCCTCGTGGTTGGTGGGGCGGTCTGTACGCACCACGACTGTCTCCAACTCGTCGTCATAGTCGATGCCCTTGACCACCTCATCCGGTGCCAGCATCCCCTGATTGCGCAGAAAGCCGAGCGCCAGATAATCAGGATAGTCGCCAATGGTCATGGCCGTCACGATTTCCTGCCCGTTGAGGAAGATGGTCAGCGGGCGTTCCTCGACCACTTGCGTGTCGACGGCGCGGCCCGCAGCGTCAAAGCCCGGCACGGTGCGGGTCAGCCGCGCCAGCGACGGGTCGGGCGCGATGATGTAGTCGTGGGCTTGCGTGTCCTGAGCCAATTGCATCCCCCTCACGGCACGGCTAAGTCATTCGAGGACCGACAATAGAGCCAGCCCATGACAACGACCACCACCAAATCCGCCTATCTGGCGGGTCTGCGCGACGGCGCGCCCTTTGTGCTGGTCGCGGGGCCCTTTGCGGTGCTCTTTGGCGTGCTGGCGACCGAGGCGGGGCTGAACCTGTTCGAGGTCATGACATTCTCGCTGGTGGTGATCGCGGGGGCCGCGCAATTTACCGCACTGCAGCTGATGCAGGACAACGCGCCCACCGTGATCGTGCTGATCTCGGCGCTGGCCGTGAACCTGCGCGTGGCGATGTATTCGGCGGCACTGACCCCGTATCTGGGTGCAGCCCCCCTGTGGCAGCGGGTGTTCGTCGCCTACCTGCTGGTCGATCAAAGCTATGCGCTCAGCCACGCCCGGTTCGAGGCGGTGCCGCAGATGTCGGTGGCGGATCGCGTGGCCTATTACTTCGGCAGTTGCACGCTGGTGATGATCTTCTGGTTCGGGTGCAGCTATGCGGGGGCCGCGCTTGGCACGGCGTTGCCCGCGGATCTGCCGCTGGATTTCGCGCTGCCGATTGCGTTTCTGTCCATGGTGGCACCGATGCTGCGGACGCTGCCGCATCTGATGGCGGCGGTCACGGCGATCATCCTCAGCCTGCTGGCCGCCGGGGTGCCGCATTCGCTGGGCCTGCTGATCGGCGGCATCGGCGGCATGATCGCAGGCGCGCAGGCCGAATTGTGGCTGACGCGGCGGCGCGCATGATCGACACCGCCACCCTCTGGACCGTGATCATCGGGCTGGGCGTGGGCAGCTTTCTGCTGCGCTTTGCCTTTCTGGGCTTTGTGGGCGACCGGCCCCTGCCGGACTGGATGCTGCGGCACTTGCGCTACACGGCGGTCGCCATTCTGCCCGCGCTTTGCGCGCCTCTGGTGGCGCTTTCCGGCGACGGGGGCACGACCGAGCCTTCGCGGCTGATCGCTGCACTCGCGACATTGATCGCGGGTGCGCTCAGCCGCAACGTGTTTGTGGGCATCGGTGCGGGCACCGCGACCCTGCTGGCCATGGTCTATCTGGTTGGCTGAGATACCGCGACGTCACTCGGGGATAACGATCCCTTCGACACCGTCGATGACCGTGCCCTCGTCATCCTCGTAATACCGATCTTCGACCACGCCGGGGCGCGCCGCGATCTGCCTCATGAGGTTTTCGGGGAAAAACGTCTGTTTGATGTCGCCAAAGCCCGGCACCTGTCGCAGCAGGCCCGTGGTCGCGTTGGTGCAAAACGCCCGTGCCACCGGCCCGTTCTGTTCCGCCAGCCGCAAGGCGATCTCCGCCTGCTCGGGGGTCACTTCCATCGTCTGGGACACCACGTGGAAGGTAAGCCGCGCATGCGCGCTCTTGTACCCCGCAAGAACGGCAGGGCTGACGCCATACAGCACATCGTCCTGTTCCGGCACGCGCTCGTTGACGAAGGATCCGGCGGGATCAAAGATGACCCGCTGGCTGCCGTTGATCATCATCGCGGAATGCGCCCCTCTGCCCGAGCGGTTGTTGACCATCGTCAACACGGTGATGGTCGCGGGCCCGGGGGCGCGATAGGCGACGGACGCCACCCGTTCGTCAGAGGCATGGGGAATGGCCGGCGGCTGCGCACAGCCCAGCAGTACCGCGCACAAACCAAGCGCGCCAATCGCACGTCGCACCATGTCCCTCGTCCTTCGAACCGTCTTGCTTGATCAGGAGATGAACACGGCCATGCCGACGAGAACAACCAAAATTGCAATCACGGTCCATGTTGTGAAGGACATGAAACCGTCAAATGTCTTTTCGTGTTCCTTGGTGTCCATCTCACCTTGCTTGTGCTCTGCCATGGTGTGGTTCCCTTTCCCGATTGGCTTGGCCGCCGATTAGCGCATCGCGCGCAGCCTGTCACTGCGTCTTTGGCGCGCGGTGCTCAGCTCTCTTCGAGGTCCTTGATCAGCCGAAAGCCGATGCGCGTCGGTTCGGCCTTTTCCACCGATTTGGGCAGGGCGCGCAGCATCACGTTCAGCTGGCTGACATGTTGCACCAGCTGCGTCTTGGACCCCGTGGGATCAGACCCGTAAAAGGTGATGATGTCGGGATCGAAGAAGCCCATGCCCTCGATCCGCAGGATACCGGCGTCGCCACCGGTAAAGCCCATGGCAACCTCATGTTCGTTATCAAGGCTTTCCTCGAAGTTCTTGATGTAGAGGATGATGCGCTCATAGGCCCATTGCGCCGGGCTTTTCTTGTCGGTCGGCGTTTTCTTGAGGCCGGCGGGCCGTGGCTGATCGGCGGCGTTGCGTGCCGACGGGTCGGAATGCACCTCGTGCTGGCGCGGGATCGCGGCGGCTTCGGCCGCTTCGGCAGCAGTGTTGATCTCGTCCGTCATCGCTCACTCCGTCCGCTGATAGAGCCAGGCGCCATCCGCGCGACGCGTCCGGCTGGCGCGCCCTTCCTGATACAGGTGCGACAGATGCGCCACCGCTTCGACCAGCGCCAGACCGTATTCGCCCGGACCGATGCTGCGTTTGAACAGCGGGGCAAAGCAGTCGCCCGCCGCCTTGGGCGTGTCGATGAATGCGGCCAACCGCTCGAGCGCGCCGTGGTGATTGTCGATCAGCTGCCGCATCCGCATGGGCAGGCCGGTAAAGGGCAGCTTGTGCCCCCCCAGCACCAGATGATCCTCGCGCGCGCGTGCGGCGAGGCGTTCGCACGCCTCCCGCCAGTCGCCAATCGGATCGGCCATGGGTTCGGTGGCGTAGACGCCGATGTTGGGGCTGATCGACGGCAGGATCTGATCGCCTGCCAGGACCAGATTATCATCCCGGCTCCAGAACGTGGCATGTTCCGGCGCGTGGCCGTTGCCGATATGCACGTCCCACATGCGCCCGCCCATCCGGATGCTGTCGCCCTGCCGCAGGCGGGTATAGCCCAGCGGCATGGGCGCCACGATGTCACCGAAGTTGAAGGGGCGCTCCTGCGCGCGTTCCGCCAGCAGATCCGGGTCCATGCCCGCGCTGCGCCAGAAGGCCAGCGTTTCGGGCACCGGCACCTCCTGCACATCCAGCGTCAGCATCCGCGCCATCAGCCAGGCCGTGCGCGTCGTCAGCAGCTCCGCCCCATGCTCGGACTGAAACCAGCCCGCGAGGCCGACGTGATCGGGATGGTGATGGGTGACAACGACACGGCCCACGGGCTTGCCACCCATCGGGCCCGCCATCAACCCGTCCCACATCGCGCGGGTTTTCCGCGAATCAAAGCCGGTGTCGATCACCGTCCAGCTGTCGCCCTCGTCCAGCGCATAGCAGTTCACGTGATCCAGCTTCATCGGCAGCGGCAGGCGGCACCACAGCACGCCATCCGCCACCTCGACCGCCGCCCCGTTTTCCGGTGGCTCCGCCCATGGGTATCGCAATCCAGTGGGCGGCGTGTCTTTCATCAGGCGGCGAACTCTTCTGGCGTCAATGCATAGACGTCGTAATCGCCCGCCTGCGCCTGCGCAAGCAGGCTCTCATGTTCCGGCAGCAGCCGCTGGATGTAAAACCGCGCCACCTTTTCGCGCGCGCCGCCCGCATCCGATAGCGCCGATTGCAGATGGATATGCCCGCCCAGCACGCGGGCAAAGGCCCGCAGATACGGCACCGCCCCGGAAAAGCGGACGCGATGGTTTTGCGCGATCATCCATTCGGTCGTTTCGCGCAGCGATTCGCTGGCTTGCCAGACCGCTTCGGCCATCTTGGGGAACGTGTCCCGCCCAGCCTCGGCGGCGGCTTCGATCTCGTCCAGTATACGGGCGGCGGTTTCGCCCCCGTCCATCATCTTGCGCGCCACAAGGTCCATGGCCTGGATGCCGTTGGTGCCCTCGTAGATGGTGGTCACGCGCACATCGCGGGCGTATTGCGCGGCCCCCGTTTCCTCGACAAATCCCATGCCGCCATGGACCTGGATGCCCATGCCCGCGACCTCGTTGCCGATATCAGTGCCAAAGGCCTTGGCGATGGGCGTCAGCAGGGCTGCGCGCGATTTCCAACGCTCGTCCGCGGTGGCCGTCGTCATGTCGATGGCCACCGCGCACATCAGGGCAATGCCCCGCGCGGCATAGGTCTCGGCCCGCATCGTCATCAGCATCCGGCGCACATCGGCATGGTCGATGATGGCACCCGTCTCGCCTTCGGTGCGGCCCTGTTTGCGGTCCAGCGCATAGCCAAGCGCGTGCTGATAGGCCCCTTCGGCCACACCGACGCCCTGCCCGCCCACACCGAGCCGCGCGTTGTTCATCATCGTGAACATCGCGGCCATGCCGCCGCCTTCGGGCCCGACAAGCCAGCCCTTGGCCCCGTCATATTGCATCACGCAGGTGGGCGAGCCGTGCAGGCCCATCTTGTGCTCCAGACTCACGACCTTCAACGCATTCGCGACGCCCGCGCTGCCACTGTCATCCGGCAGGTTGCGCGGCACCAGAAACAGCGAAATCCCCTTGGTCCCGGCAGGTGCACCAGGCAAGCGCGCCAACACGAGGTGGCAGACATTGTCGGTAAAATCGTTGTCGCCCCAGGAGATATAAATCTTCTGGCCCGTGATGGCGTAGGTCCCGTCGCCGTTCTCTTCCGCCTTGGAACTCAGCGCGCCCACGTCCGATCCGGCCTGCGGCTCGGTCAGGTTCATGGTGCCCGTCCACTCGCCCGAGATCAGCTTGGGCAGGTACAGCGCCTTGATCTCGTCGCTGGCATGATGCTCCAACGCCTCGATCTGGCCCTGGGTCATCAGCGGCGACAGTTGCAGCGACAGGCACGCCGCACTCATCATCTCGTTCACCGCCGTGGTCACTGTCATCGGCAGGCCCATACCGCCATATGCGGGGTCCGCCGCCATGCCGACCCAGCCGCCTTCCGCAATCGCCCTGTACCCCTCGGCATAGCCGGGCGAAGTCCGGACGACACCGTTTTCAAGCCGCGCGGGATGCAGATCGCCGGGGCGCTGTAGCGGGGCCATGATCTCTTCGCACATCTTGCCCGCTTCGGTGAGGATCGCGGCGGTCAGATCCTCCGTCGCCTCGGCAAACCGGTCGGTCGCCGTGACCTGTGCCAGGTCCACCACATGATCAAAGAGAAAGCGGTAGTCATCAACAGGGGCGCGATATGTCATGGGATAGCCTCCAGGGGGGTCACAGTCTTGGCAAGCGTGGGCGGGGCGCGTAAACGGGCGCACCTGATGCCAAGATGCGGATGCACACCCGCCCCCGCAACTCGAACGCGGCGTCACAAATGCTGGGAAGACGTGTTGCGCATGGAAAAGACGCGCCTGCTGGATCCAACGCCCGACGGGCTCGCCGCAGCCTCCGACCTCTTGGCCGCGGGCCGGCTGGTCGCCTTCCCGACCGAGACGGTCTATGGCCTGGGCGGCGATGCAAGGCGCGCCGATGCGGTTGCAGGCATCTATGCGGCCAAGGGCCGGCCCAGCTTCAATCCTCTGATCGTGCATGTGGCCGATATGGCCCACGCCGAACGCATCGCCATGTTCGATGGCAGGGCAAGGGAACTCGCCGCGGCCTTCTGGCCCGGACCCTTTACGCTCGTGCTGCCCCTGCGCGATGGCCACGGCATCGCGTCGCTTGTCACCGCCGGGCTCGACACCGTCGCGGTCCGCGTTCCGGCACATCCCGTGGCACGCGCGCTGTTGCACCGCTTCGGCGGCCCACTTGCCGCCCCCTCGGCCAACCCGTCCGGTGCGATCAGTCCGACCACGGCGGCCCATGTCACCGCCGGGCTGGGCGGCCGGATCGCGGCCGTGATCGACGGCGGCGCTTGCGCGGTAGGGCTCGAATCCACCATTCTGGGCGGGGTCCCCCTGACGCTCCTGCGCCCCGGCGGGGTCCCGACGGCAGATATCGAGGCACTGACCGGCCCGCTTGCCAGTGCGGGCCCGCAGATCACCGCACCCGGACAGCTGGCCTCGCACTACGCCCCCGGTGCGTCCGTCCGCCTCGACGCCTCCACAGCGCGGCGGGGCGAGGTCCTGCTGGGCTTCGGCCCCATGCCCTGCGATCTCAACCTGTCCGAGACGGGTGACCTGACCGAGGCGGCCGCCCGGCTCTTTGACGCCCTGCACATCCTCGACGCCACCGGCCACCCCATCGCCGTGGCCCCGATCCCCGACACAGGCCTGGGCTCTGCCATCAACGACCGCTTGCGCCGGGCCGCAGCCCCGCGCTGAGCGCGCAAATGCCCCGTCTTTGTCCCAAAAATATCCCGGGGGGTCTGGGATCGGGGCCACGGCGATGGGGTGGCCGGTGGCGTCG
>JBCBHM010000064.1:0-15658 GCA_038525585.1 Pseudomonadota bacterium | reverse complement strand
AGCATCTTGGCCACAGCGCCGGTGGTACCGGTACCAAAGAACGGATCGAGGACGACATCACCCGGGTTCGTCGATCCCACCAGCACGCGGTGCAGCAGGCTTTCGGGCTTCTGGGTCGGATGCGCCTTGTCGCCGGCCGCATCCTTCAGCCGCTCGTGCCCGGTGCACAGCGGCAGCACCCAATCGCTGCGCATCTGAATGCCCTCGTTCAGGGCCTTCAGCGCCTCATAGTTGAACGTGTACTTGCTGTCCTCGGACTTGCCCGCCCAGATCATCGTCTCATGCGCATTGGTGAACCGCTTGCCTCGGAAATTCGGCATCGGGTTCGACTTACGCCACACCACGTCGTTCAGGATCCAGAAGCCCTCATTCTGCAGCGATGCACCAACCCGGAAGATGTTGTGATAGCTGCCGATGACCCAGATCGCACCATTGGGCTTGAGCAGGCGGCGCGCCGCCTTGAGCCAGGCCGTCGTGAAGTCGTCATAGGCGCGGAACGAATTGAACTGGTCCCAGTGATCATCCACCGCATCGACGCGCGAATTGTCCGGGCGGTGCAACTCGCCCTTCAGCTGAAGGTTGTAGGGCGGATCGGCAAAGATCAGGTCGACAGACCCCGCCGGCAAGGATTGCATCACCTCGATGCAATCGCCCGCAAGGATTTGGTTCAAGGGAAGCGCCTCAGCGCCCTTTACATGTTTCGTCATCGTCTGCCTCTGTCCCCGGCGCTTGTGCGCTCGTTGGTTGCTTCCAAGATGAGTCAGAGGTGATTCCCGGTCAATTTCTTTTTTGAATCAGTCAGTTGAGAATTTATCTTGATACAAGATGTTGTGGACGGGTTTGAACGACACTCTATGCCATGGGGTGATACCCAGTTTCGTCAGCGCCAGCCTGTGGCTTTTTGACGGATATCCCATGTTTGTCTCCCACCCATAGCCGGGATGCTGTTGCGCCAAATCCACCATGATCCGGTCGCGACATATTTTGGCCACAATTGAGGCCGCCGAAATGCTCAGCGAACGGGTGTCGCCCTTGATCAGCGGCGTGGCCGGACAGCAAAGCCCGCTGGGCACATCGCGGCCGTCCACCAGCACATGATCGGGCGGGGTGGCAAGCCCGGCCACAGCGCGCACCATCGCCAGATGCGAGGCGCGCAAAATGTTCAACTGGTCGATCTCCGCCACCGACGCATGCGCCACCGACACATCCGCATGGGCCAATATCTCATCCCACAATCCGTTTCGCCGCTTGGCGCTGAGCATCTTGGAATCGTTGAGCCCCTCGGGCACATGGCGCACATCCAGCACCACCGCCGCCGCCGTCACTGGCCCCGCGAGCGGTCCGCGCCCCACCTCATCCACACCGGCGACGCGGCCCCCGATCTCTGATTCAAACGCAAGATCCGGCATGCCCGTCTTTGTCCCAGAAAATCCCCGCCGGAGGCATAAAAGTCTGATCCCGTCGGCAACCACAAGCGCCACATACGAAAAAAGAGCGGTGCCCGAACACCGCTCTTTCTCAGTTGGGCCGCCGGTTTTGGGGACAGGGCGGCCCGCCTGCCCGCTCTTATCGGCGGGCCAACTGATAACCGTGACGATGCAGGCACCGTGCGCCATAGCCCTGACGCCAGCCGCGCTGGGTGTAGAATTCACGCTGGCAGTTGTGCGGCAGACTGTTCACAAAGCCATAGTTGTGGCGCAGGCAGCGCTGGCCAAAGATCTGACGCTGCCCGCGGTCTGTCCGGACACTGCGCAAGCAATCCTGCGGCAGCAACTTCCGGTTCACGCGCGGTGGCAGGGGCCGGGGATGCACCGGCTGAACCACGGCACGCTTCTTCTTGTCCTTGCGCTTGTCGGCGATCACCGCGCCGATCACGGCAAGGCCCAGCAGCGCCGCAATCGCGGCGGCCGCGTCATCGTCCCCGGCCCGTGCGGGCGCCGCGGAAAATCCTGTGACGGCAATGGCGGCGGCGGCGATGGCAGCAATAAATCGTTTCTGAATGCGCAAGATCATGAGAAAGGTCCTTTCGACTTGGAGGTGCGTGTTTGCTGATGGGTCCAAACTGGGGCCACCCCCGTCAGACAGGCAATAACAGTGCCCTGTTATCGGATATCAGCCGCGCCAAGCCCCTTATGTTATTGAATATCCGGGCCAAGCCGCGCAGTTTGGGGTCATGACACGCTTTGCCCTCACCCTCCTCGTGGCACTCACCTGCGCCGGCGCCGCGCACGCGCAGTGCTTTGCCGATTACAAGGCCAAAAAGGATGCGCCCCTGCGCCTGCACTACGGTGTGGCGCAGATCGGCGGCGCCTGCAGTGCCGGGGCTGCTGCGCGCGAACTGACCCCGCGCCTGGCCGCCCAGGGCTGGACCCTCTTGCAGGTCCAGTCCGTTTTTGGCCCCGAAGGCCTTGATCAAAGGAAAAACAGTGCCGGACAATACTACCTCCGCTTCTGATATTCGCCGCACCGGCGGGCGGCTGGTGGTGATGGGCGTCGGCGGCATCCTCGCACTGCTGATCGCGGCAGCGCTCTTGCTGTTTCTGACGCTGCCCGACAGCGGCGCCTTTGATGCCCGCGTCGAACGAATGTTCGTCGAAAACGCGGACCTCACCAGCCAGGCCGAGATCAAGCTGCTCGAGATCCTGGCCCAATCCGGCACCGCCTTTGCCGACACGCTGGCCAGCTACCGGCTGGTGATCTTCGTGCTGCTGGTCTTTGCCACCGGCATGATGATCGCCGCCCTCGTCTTTCTCATCCTGCTGGTTGGCTTCAACCGCCGCATGGCCCAGATCGAGCGTGCGGGCATACAGGTGAACTCGCTCCTGATCAGCCGCGAGGAAAACACCGTCTACCTCAACAACCTCGGCTTCAAACTCACGGATGCGGCCATGGAAACCATGTCGATCCTGGCCGAGGCACGCATGGACGACGACGTGCTCAGCGGCTCCGAGATCGAAGGCATGATTTCAGGGCGCGACGCATCGAACTGCGAAGAGGCCGCGGGTGCCACACGCATCAAACGCCTGCGCGACACGCTCGGCAATCAGATCGTCAGCGAGCTTCTGGTCAAGAACATCGCCCGCCGCGGCTACATGCTCGCCGTCGAAAAGGACGTGATCAAGGTCCTTTGACGCGCGCTTGCCCGTCTTTGTCCCCCAAAATCCCCGCCGGAGGCAAAACCCATCCGCCGGAGGCGGATGTATAAAATCATGTGGCGCGCATGCGCCTCAATTCGACAGTAGCCACCGGCGCAAAGCGGCGTATGGTGCGCCAAAGACCAAAGGAGATCGCCCATGCCCGCCCCCACCAATCCGTTCAAAGCCGCCATCACGTCGGGCCGCACCGTCATCGGCTGCTGGTTGTCCCTGGGCGATCCCCTGGCCACCGAGATCGCAGGCACGGCAGGGTTCGACTGGCTGCTGATTGATGGCGAGCACACGCCCTACGACATCACCAAGATGCGTCTGCAACTTATGGCGCTCGAATCCTCTGACAGCCACGCCGCCATCCGCGTCCCCGTGGGCGAGACATGGATCATCAAACAGGTGCTCGATGCGGGCGCTCAAACCGTCCTCGTGCCCATGGTCGAAACCGCCGAACAGGCCCGCCAGCTGGTCAGCGACGTCCGCTACCCGCCGACAGGCGGGCGCGGCGTTGGCTATTCCGGTGCCCGCTGCAGCCGCTTTGGCGCGATCACCGACTATGGCCCCACCGCGGATGACCAGATCTGCCTGCTCATCCAGGTCGAAAACCGCGCTGGCATCGCCAATCTCGACGACATCCTCGCCGTCGATGGCATCGACGGCGTGTTCATCGGTCCCGCAGATCTGTCCGCTGACATGGGCCATATGGGTCAACTCACCCACCCCGAGGTGCAGGCCACGATCAAGGACGCCTTCCAGCGTATCGAAGCGGCGGGCAAAGCGCCCGGTGTGCTCGCCACCACGCCCGAGATGACGCAGGACATGCTCGATTGGGGCGCGCGCTTTGTCGCCACGGGGCTCGATCTGCTGATCCTCGCCCGTGCCTTGCGGGATCTTGCCGCCAAGTGGAAAAATGCCGCCACCTAAACGCAATCGCGTGTGCACCGGGTGAAATCGCGGCCCGGCATTGCTATGTTCCGGCACAGATCAAAAAGGCAAAGGGCATCCACGTGCGCGATTTCGACCCGCAACTTGCCGAGATCCGGTTCGGCTACGGCCTGTCCCCCGTGGTGGCCGCACCATCCAGCGTGGATGCCATGCTGTCGGCGCTGCACGCGCCTGACGCCATGGCCGATCGCTTTCCCATCGAGCCCTTCGATACATTCCGGCTGCGCATGGTCGAGGTCGCCAAAGCCGCCCGCGAACGCCGCAAGCACCGCGGCACCGCCAAGGCCGAAGCCGCCAAGAAGCGGCGTAATGTCCTCAACGCCGAGGCGCGCAAGGATGGGCTGAAATGGGCAGGCCACGTCCTGCTGCGCCGCGTCTGGACCCCGGACGCCTTTCGCGAACGGCTCGTGGCCTTCTGGTCCGACCATTTCACGGCCCATGGCAAGCGTGGCGTCATCCGCCGTGCCACCTCGCCTTACGTCCAGGAGGCGATCCGCCCACATCTCACCAGCCGGTTCGAAGACATGCTGCAGGCTGCGGTCACGCACCCGCTGATGCTGGACTACCTCGATCAAAGCCAGTCCATGGGGCCCGGCAGCGTGCGCGCCCAGAACAAGAAGAAGAACGCAGGCCTCAATGAAAACCTCGCCCGCGAGGTGCTCGAGTTGCACACACTCGGCGTCGATGGCCCCTACACCCAGGACGACGTGCGCGAACTGGCAGAGCTGTTCACCGGCCTGTCCTTTTCCCCCAGCAACGGTTTTGTCTTTCGCCCGAACTTTGCCGAGCCCGGGCCGGAGACCGTGCTGGGCCAGACCTATACCGACGACAAGACCGAAGCCACGGTACGCGCCGTGCTTTCCGACCTGGCGGCGCACCCGTCGACGGCGGCACATCTGGCGCAAAAACTGGCGGTGCACTTCGTCTCCGACACGCCCGACCCGGCACTGGTTGCAGCGCTCGAGGCCGCCTATCGCGACACCGATGGCAGCCTGATGGCAATGTACGAGGTGTTGCTGTCGCACCCCGCGGCCTGGTCACCGGCGCTCAGCAATTACAAACCGCCGCAAGACTTCATGGTGTCCGCCTTGCGCAGCCTTGCCGTGCCCGAAAAGCTGCTCATGCGCTTTGACGAAAAGAATATGCGCCGGGTGTTCAATGCTCCGCTCACCGCGATGGGCCAGCAATGGCAACGCCCCATCGGCCCCGATGGCTGGCCCGAAGAGGACGCGCACTGGATCACGCCGCAGGGCCTCGCCGGTCGCGTCGAGTGGGCCATGGCGGCGCCCGAGTTCATCCTGCGCGTCCTGCCGGACCCGCGGGCGTTTGTCGAAACGGCGCTGGGGGACCGCGCCGACGAGGCCGTGCGCTTTGCCGCGGCCGCTGCAGAAAGCAAGCCCGAGGCCATCGGCCTTGTCCTGATGTCCCCCGCCTTTCAGCGCCGATAGGAGGCCGCCGATGCCCAGCACACTGTCCCGCCGCGCCTTTCTGGCCCGCACCGGTTTCATCGGATGCTCGCTCGCCGCGAGCCCGTTGATCACGCCGGTCACCTTTGCCGCCACCCCGTGGGACGCGCGGCTTGTGGTGATCATCCTGCGCGGCGGTATGGATGGGTTGGACGTGGTGCGGCCCTATGGCGATCCTGACCTGCGCACGCTGCGCCCCGGGCTGAGCGGCGGACCTGATCAAGGCGCGCATGATCTCGACGGCTTCTACGCGCTGCATCCGCACCTTGGCGGGCTCAAACCGCTCTGGGACGAGGGTGATCTGGGCTTCGTGCAGGCCATCTCGACCCCCTATCGCGACAAGCGCAGCCATTTCGATGGGCAGGACCTGCTCGAAGCGGGTACAGCCTCCATGGCCGGGGTGCGCGATGGCTGGCTCAACCGGATGCTGCAGGTCGTGCCCGGCGTGACCGCGCAGACGGCCTATGCGATCGGGCGCAGCGACATGCGCCTGTTGCAAGGGGCTGCGGACGTGGCCAACTGGTCGCCCGAGGCCGAGCTGGGCCTAAGCCCGCAGGCACAGCAACTGATGGACCTCGTGACCGAAAGTGATCCCGCGATCCATGCCGCCTGGCAAGAGGCACAGATGCTCGCCACGCTCGAAGAGGAAGAGGCGACCGCTCAGGGCCAGCAGCGGCGCGGCGCACACATGCGCATTGCGGAATTTGCCGCCGCACGGCTGCGCGACGAGGCGCGCATTGCCGCGTTTTCCCTCAATGGCTGGGACACGCACCGAGCACAGGATCGGACCTTGCCCCGCGCGATGTCACAGCTGTCCGAAACGCTCGTGACCCTGCGCGAAGAGTTGGGCGCCGATGTGTGGCAGAAAACGGCCGTGGTGGCGCTGACCGAATTTGGCCGCACCGCGCGCGAGAACGGCAGCGGCGGCACGGATCACGGCACCGGCGGGATGATGGTGATGGCTGGCGGCGCGGTACAGGGCGGGCGCGTGCACGGCGACTGGCCCGGGCTCGGCACGGGCGATCTGTATCAGAACCGCGATCTGATGCCGACGCGGGATGTGCGCGCACATGTGGCGTGGATCATGCGCGGGCTGACAGGGCTTGACCTTGCGACGCTCGAAGGGTCGGTCTTTCCCGGGCTCGAGATGGGGGATAACCCGCAACTCCTGCTTTGAGCACTGAAAATCGGCTTGGCCTTGTGCGGTTCTCCGCCTAACGTCCGGCCATGACGGCCCTGTATCAGCCAAACAAGAACCCGGTTCCGAACTGGACACCACCGGCCCGGCCGGGGCCAGCAGATATCCTCGAAGGTCGCTATGCCCGGCTGGAACCGCTGGAAGCGGACCGGCACGCCGCCCTGCTTTTTCGCGCCTATGTAGGGCAGGACCAGGTGTGGGATTTTCTGCCCTATGGTCCGTTTTCGTCAGCCGCGCAATATCACCGTTGGGTGCGCGAGATGGAAGAAACGCCGGACCTGCAGTTCTACGCGATCTTAAACAAGGTGTCGGGCGCATTTGAAGGGGTTGCAAGCTATCTGCGGATCAACCCGGATGCGGGCAGCATCGAGGTCGGGCACATCAACTTCAGCCCGGCACTGCAGCGCACGCCCGCGGCGACCGAGGCGATCTTTCTCATGATGTCATGGGCGTTCGAGGCGGGATATCGTCGGTTCGAGTGGAAATGTGACGCGCTGAACGCCGCTTCGCGGCGGTCCGCACAGCGGTTCGGGTTCAGCTACGAGGGGATCTTTCGCCAGGCCATGGTCGTGAAGGGGCGCAACAGCGACACTGCATGGTTTGCGGCCATCGACGCCGAATGGCCCGCGCTGAAGGAGGCGTTTGGCGCATGGCTCAGCCCCGCGAACTTTGGCCCGGACGGCGCGCAACGCGAGCGACTGTCGGACCTGACACAGCTGGTCCGCGAGGCCAGTGACCCCAGCCTCGACGCAAGCGAGCGGCCCTAGATCGCAACCTTTTCCGACAGCCGGTCCTGCACCAACCCTGCAATCCGCGCCATTTCCGAGGCTGCCCCGTCGCCCTTGGCGCGTTTCGCGGCCAACGCTTCGGCGGCCATGGCCAGGTCGCTGTCATCGGCGCTGCGCGCCACGCCCGAGACGAACTGCGCCACATAGTCGACAGTGCGCGCATCGCTCGCCTCTTCGAGCATGTCGGCGACGTGGGCCATGTCGTCGCGATAGGCGATCGGGTCGGGTTGCACCTGCTCTTCGGTCACGGCGCGGGGGCCGACGGGGCGGCGGTCCGCGGGCAGATGGGCGAGGATCGCCTCCTGGAACACGGCGAGCGATGTCACGGGCTTGGGCAGGAAACCATCGGCGCCCGCCACGCGCGCCTGCGCTTCGGCGTCGACATCGCCAGAGGTGCCCAACACGACCTCGGGCCGGTGTTGCCCGTCGACCAGTTCCTGGATCAACTCCGCGCCGTTGCCGTCAGGCAGGCCCACGTCGATGATCGCCACGCTGGGGCGGTAGACTTGCAGATGGCGCCGTGCGGCACGCATCGTGTCGGCGCGACGAATGCGCGCGCCGCTGCGCAGGCACAGAAGGCGCAGCGCCTCGCACGCATAGCGGCTGTCTTCGATCACGAGGACGGTCAGGCCCAGCAGAGGGCGCATTGACGTCGGGGCGGGATAGTTCGGCTTGAACGGGTCGTCAGAATCCATGTCATCCTCCTTCACAGGGTACGACTCAATCGTTAAGCGCCTGTGCCTAACAGGTCGTTAACGCCTGCCCTTGCGGCTGCCTTGTCCCATGGTCATAAGGCTCTAGCCTTGTTGTCAAAGGAGAAATGAGATGATCGGACGTTTGAACCACGTGGCCATTGCTGTCCCGGACCTCGACGCCGCGGCAGAGCAATATCGCCATGCGCTGGGTGCCACTGTAGGCGCGCCGCAGGACGAGCCGGATCATGGCGTTACGGTCGTCTTTATCGAGCTGCCGAACACCAAGATCGAGCTGCTGTATCCGCTGGGCGAAAACAGCCCAATCAACGGCTTTCTCGAGAAAAATCCGGCTGGTGGCATCCATCATGTCTGCTACGAAGTCGATGACATCATCGCTGCCCGCGATCACCTCAAGGCCAGCGGGTTGCGCGTTCTGGGCGATGGCGAGCCCAAGATCGGGGCCCATGGCAAGCCTGTCCTGTTCCTGCATCCCAAGGACATGAATGGCACCCTTACCGAGCTCGAGCAGGTCTGATGGGTATCACCTCGGCCCTCGTCCTCTATGCCGTCATCTGGTGGATGTGTTTCCTGATTGCACTGCCGATCAAGGTGCAGACGCAAGGTGACTTGAACGACATCGTGCCCGGCACCCATGCAGGCGCGCCCGAGCATCACCACACGAAGCGCAAGGCCTGGATCGTGACGTGGGTGGCACTGGTGCTGTGGGCGATCATTGCGGGCATCATCTTTTCCGGCTGGATCTCGCTTAGCGATATCAGCTTTCTAGACCTGACACCTGACGACCCGCAGTAAGCTGATGATATATATGCGTGAATGTGGCGGCCCCCAGGATCGGGATCACCAGGTTCAGTAGCGGAATGGTCAGCGGGATCGCCATCAGCGTGCCTGCGATCCAGATCGTCCCCACATGCTCTTTGCGCAACAGCCTGGCCTGCGCCCGGCCCACCCGGCGCATGGCCACGAGGGTGAAGTATTCACGCCCCAGCAGAAACCCGTTCAGCCCCCAGAAGATGAAAATCGTCCCGAACGGCAAAAAGACATAAAGCACGATCGCCACGATGTTCGCGGCCACCAGCACGCCCAGAAAGTTGACCGTATCCACAAGCCCATCGCCAAAGCTCGTGCCCGCAGCGGGCGGCATGTGGGCGTAGTGCCGGTCCTCGACCGCGCCTGCCACATCCTCTAGAAACATCGAGGTGATGACAGAGGCGACGGGAATCATCAGGAACATCGACAGCACCAGAAAGACAAAGAACGACGCCCAGGTGAGCACATCGTCGAGCCATGTGATCGTCCCGATCCATGGCACATCGATGCTGTCGGCGGTGAGCCAGCCCACCAGCCAGACAAAGCCCGAAGTCGCCGCAACCAGCAGGGCGATGGTCAGCGCCAGGCCGATCAGCAGGACACGGCGAAAGCGCGGGTCACCAAGCTGCCCCAGCGCGCTGAAGAAGGCATTGAGGATCATGTGCTGATCCAATCGGTGATGGCATCGAGATCCGGGCGCGGCCGGTCGGGCGGGGCGTTCGTTTCAGTGGCGATGTGGATGAACCCGGCGACACGTTCATGGGCGGCAAGGCCCAGCGCGTCCTCGCAAAACCCGCGGTCATGGCTGGGCCAACCGCTGAGCCAGTTGGCGCCCCATCCCGCGGCCAGCGCCGCATTCAGAAGCGCAAGGCACACCGCACCGGCAGAGTACGTCATCTCAATCGCTGGAATTTTCTCGGACGGTTTTTGCACCTCGATCACGGCGACGGCGAGGTGACCCTGATCGAACTGCGCGCGCGCCTTGGTGATATCCTCATCGCTTTTGCCCAAGGCCCTACCCCGTGCCTCGGCCACATCCGCGAGACGCGGCATCGCGCCCGCCTCGAGCACGATAAAGCGCCAGGGCTCGAGCTTGCCATGATCCGGCGTGCGCGCGGCGGCCGTGAGCAGGGGTGCCAGCGCGGCACGATCCGGAGCCGGAGCCTGCAGCGTCTTGGCGGGGCGCGAACGGCGGTTCAACAGAAAGTCGAGCGTTTCGGGCGAGGGTGCGGGCATATGTTACGCCTTTTTACATAAGTCCTGCCGCATGTCGGTCCGCATGGGGCAAAGGTCAAGGGGTGGGCAGGCCAAGGACGCTCGCCATGCGGTCTATCTCACCGATAAGAAAAGCATCAAGGCGGGCGCCCGGTTGGCGCGATTGCAGGGCGTGGGCCATGGGATCGGGGGCCGTGATCTTGCTGCCCGACAACGCTTCGAGCGTGGCGTGACCGCAGAAGGGCACGTAGACCTCGGAATAGCCGCCCTCGTGGACCAGCACGAGCCTGCCGGCGCAGAGACGCTCGGCACAGGTCTGGATCTTGTGGGTCATCTCGCGGAACGTCTCGGCCGTGGCAAGCATGCGTGCGAGCGGGTCAATGGCCGCCGCGTCATAGCCGCAGGCGACAATGATCAGATCGGGGGCAAAGGCCTCGATCGCCGGGATCGCCACGCGGTCCATCGCATGCAGATAGGCGGTATGGCCCGCACCCGCAGGCAGCGGCAGGTTCAGGTTGTGGCCCTGCCCTGCGCCCGCGCCACGATCCTCGATCCCGCCTGTGGTCAGAGGGTAGTTCCCCTCTTGGTGAAACGAGATCGTCAGTACGTCATCGCGGTCATAAAACACCGCCTCGGTCCCGTTGCCATGATGCACGTCCCAGTCCAGAACGGCGACGCCCAGATCGGGGCGCGTGGCTTTGGCCGCCTCAATGGCAATCGCGATATTTGCCAGCAAACAGAAGCCCATGGGCCCTTCCGGCACGCAATGGTGCCCGGGCGGGCGGCTCAGCGCATAGGCATTCTGGTGGGTGCCGTTCAGCACCGCCTCGACCGCGCCGATGGCAAGGCCCGCAGACAGCGCGGCAATCTCGAAACCCCCTTTGGCAAAGGGGGCGTGGTGGCCCATCTCACCGCCCTGCTCGTCCGACATGGCCTTGAACGCATCGAGGTAGAGCGCGGGGTGAACGCGGCGCATCTGGTCATATGTCGCTTCGGGCGCAGAGGTCACCACGAGGTCACGGGTGAGGCCCGTGACATCCATCAGGTTCTTCATCCGGCGCTTGGTTTCGGGGCTTTCGGGCAGGCCACCGGCGGCCAGCGGCTGCACCAATCCGCCCAGCGGCACGGTAAAGGCATAGTTGCCGCCGCCGTGCCACATCGTCCGCTCGTCCCAGAAAAATCCGGTGCTCATTGACCCCTCCATTCACCGGGCGCACCGTGGCGGAAATCGGGTGCAGGTGCAACGTATGGTGGGCATCCGACCGCACTGCCGCCGCCGTGCGTTGAACGGAGAAGCCGCACAAGGCATCGTGGCGCATCCGCCATATACCGCCCGCTCAGTTTCGGTGTTGCGCGACCGAATTCAACGCGCCTCGGCAAGCAGGGCATCGACGTCGAGGGCCACGTTGACCATCTTGAGCGTGCCGTCCGCATGGCGCGGCCAATCCTCGGGCGCACGGTCGCGATAAAGCTCGATACCATTGCCGTCTGGATCGTTGAAATAGACCGCCTCGGACACGCCGTGATCCGCAGCGCCATCAAGGTTGGTGCCGTGATCCAGCACCCGCTGCAGGGCCGCACCGAGCGAGGCGCGATCCGGGAAGACAAAGGCCGCATGATACAGACCCGCCGCACGGACGGGCGCGGGCCCCGCACCTTTGGAGTGCCATGTGTTGAGGCCGATGTGATGGTGATAGTCGCCCGCGGCAAGAAACGCCGCCTGATCGCCATAGCGCTGCGTGACGGTAAACCCCAGCACCTCGGAGTAGAAGTGGACGGCGCGGTCAAGGTCGGTGACCTTGAGGTGAATGTGACCCACGCGGGTGTCAGCGGGAACCTTGGCAGACATGAACGCTCTCCTTTGGCGCGATGATACGGCGCGCGCGTTCTCGCGTTTAGAGGCGTCGGCGCACAGGGATCGTGCGTCCGTGCCAGTTCTCAGGCGGTGAAATCGTCGATCACGGTGATCCCGGCGGGTTGGTGACCGTCCATCCGGGACAGCGCGTGGCCGACCTGCGACAGCGGGATGCGGCCCGTGACCAGCGTGCTGAGGTCGAGCCGTTCGGCCACGATCAGGTCGAGCAGTTGGGAAAAGCCCGCCGCCCCCAGACCGCGCATCCCATGGATCGACAGTTGACGCGCATAGACCAGATCGAGCAGCGGCAGCGGCACCGTGGCGTGCGGGCCCACGGGCATGCCGATCTGGATGTGGCGGCCCAGCTTGCGCAAGGAGCGCAGTGCGTTTTCGAACGTCGTGGTGATGCCCAGTGCATCGACGGAGACATGCGCGCCGCCGCCCGTGACCTCGCGCACGGCCTCGGGCACATCGGCGACGCGGGTGGCGTTGATGCAATCTTCGGCCCCTAACTGACGGGCCATTTCCAGGGCGATGTCGGACACGTCGATGGCGACCACGCGGGCCGACAGGGCAGAGGCGAGCATGATGGCCGACAGGCCCACGCCGCCGCAGCCATGGATCGCCACCCACTCCCCGGCCTGCAGCGCGCCACGGTCACTGAGCCCGCGCCAGGCGGTGGTCACGCGGCAGCCCATGCCCGCGGCTTCGGCGTAGCCCACCGCATCGGGCAGGCGCACGAGGTTGAAATCGGCATTCTGCACCGCGACACATTCGGCAAAGGCGCCCCACTGGGTAAATCCAATGACGTTCTGACTGCCGCAGATGGTGGCATGCCCGGCGGCACAGTCGGAGCAGTGACCACAGCCGAGGATGAAGGGTGCGGTGACGCGGTCGCCCGTGCGGAAACGGGTGCAGTCCGGACCGACCTCCTGGACGACACCGGCGAATTCGTGGCCCATCACGTGGGGCAGGATCACGTCCGGGTCGGCCCCAACCCATGCGTGGTGATCGGACCGGCAGACGCCGCAGGCCCTGACCCGGACCACGACGCCGTCGCGCGGGCAGTCGGGATCCGCCACCGTCTCGATGGAGAGCGGGGCGGCATACTGTGTCAGAATGGCAGCTTTCATGGGTCTTGCGCGGCTCCGGGGTGCTCTTGTGCCCTCAGATTACCGGGGTTTTGCA
The DNA here is from genome assembly GCA_038525585.1 of Pseudomonadota bacterium. Taxonomy (GTDB): domain Bacteria; phylum Pseudomonadota; class Alphaproteobacteria; order Rhodobacterales; family Rhodobacteraceae; genus Tateyamaria. The sequence goes on along the minus strand of JBCBHM010000064.1, from coordinate 2,334 downwards.
GGCGCCGCAGGCGCGGGTTCCGGCGTATTCTTGTCCGTCAGAGACGTTTTGCGATAGCCGCGCATCAGCTGCCCACCATGCCGACGATCTCGTAGGTCCGCTTGAGGATGGGCGCGGTGATGGCGCGGGCCTGTTCGGCGCCGCGGGCGAGCGTGCGGTCGATCTCGGCCGGGTCGGCCATCAGGCGGCTCATCTCGGTCGAGATCGGCGACAGCTTGTCCACGGCCAGATCGACAAGCGCGGGCTTGAAGGTGCCGAACTGTGCGCCGCCATGCTCGGCCAACACCTGATCCACGGACATGTCCGACAGGGCCGCATAGATGTTGACGAGGTTGCGCGCCTCTGGCCGGTCCTCCAGGCCCTTGGCCTCGGACGGAAGCGCGTCGGGGTCGGTCTTGGCCTTGCGGATCTTTTTGGAAATCGTGTCGGCGTCGTCGGTCATGTTGATCCGGCTGGCATCGGACGGGTCCGACTTCGACATCTTCTTGGACCCGTCGCGCAGGCTCATCACACGGGTCGCAACCCCTTCGATCACCGGTTCGGTGATGGGAAAAAAGTCGACGCCGTAGTCGTGGTTGAACTTGGTCGCAATATCCCGCGTCAGCTCAAGGTGCTGTTTCTGGTCATCGCCGACGGGGACGTGCGTGGCGTGGTAGACAAGGATGTCCGCGGCCATGAGTGCCGGATAACCAAAAAGGCCGAGCGAGGCGTTTTGCGCGTTCTTGCCCGCCTTATCCTTGAACTGGGTCATCCGCTGCATCCAGCCCATGCGGGCGACACAGTTGAAGATCCAGCCCAGTTGCGCGTGTTCCGGCACCTGGGACTGATTGATCAGGATAGATTTTTCCGGATCTACCCCGGCGGCAATGTAGCCTGCGGCCAACTCGCGGGTTTGGGCGGCCAGCGCGGCAGGATCCTGCCAGACAGTGATCGCGTGCAGATCAACCATGCAGTAGATCGTCTGGAAGGTGCCGTCGTCCTGCATCTCGACATAGCGCTTGAGCGCACCGAGGTAGTTGCCAAGGGTCAAACCGCCAGACGGCTGCATCCCCGAAAAGACGCGCGGCGTGAATGTGGTGTCGGACATCGGCGGATCCCTCTGGGCAAATGTGCCCCGGTGCAGTACCCATGGTGGCAAGACCCGTCAAGCAGGGCCACCGATGAGCAGCAATCCCGACCCGAGCCCGTTCAACGCCTTGCCGCCGCCCGTGTGGCTGCTGTTTGCCGCGATCGCCCTGCCGGAGCTGGCCTTTTCGCTCGGCGAGGCGGGGTTGATCGGCGGGCCCGCGGCTGTAGGCTGGCGACTGGCGGCGCTGAACACCTACGGATTTTCGGGGCAGGCCTTCGACTTCATGCTCGAGAACGGGGTGATCCTGTGGGAGCATATGCTGCGCTTTGTGACCTATCCGTTCGTGAGCGGGTCGTTCACCGCGACGCTGATCGGCGGGGTGATCGTGCTGGCCATGGGCAAGCTGGTGGGCGAGGCCCTGGGCGGTTGGGCGGTCTGGCTGATCTTTATCCTGTGCAGTGTGATCGGGGCGATCGTGATGGGCCTGCTCACCGCGCAAAGCTGGCTGCTGGGCGCCTATCCGGGGGCGTACGGCTTGATCGGGACGTTCACGTTCCTCTACTGGCAGCGGCAGGTGGCGATGGGCGGCCCGCAGGGGCAGGCCTTTATGCTGATCGGCGTGCTGATGGGGCTGCAACTGGTCTTTGCCGCCTTGTCGGGCGTGGCCGGTGCGCGTCCAAGCCTGACCTGGGTGGCGGAGTTGACGGCGGTGCTGGCGGGCTTTGGCCTTGCCGCCTTTGTGGTGCCGGGAGGCATGGCGAGGGTGCTGGCCGCGCTGCGGCGGCGCTAGCGGCGAACGGCGCGCTTGAGGTCCGACAGCGGCAGACCGCCCAACGCATGTGCCGCGCCGAAATAACTGACAGCTCCCAATGCGATGAGGCCAAGGAGGGCCACATAGCGGACATAGTCCGTCCCCAGCGCTGGCTGCAGTGACACTGACGCAGCCCAAAGCACGACACCCATGATCACGGCAGCCAGGGTGATGCGTGGCACACGGCGGCGGTAACGGTCGTCGACCCGCACCACATCGCCCAGCCCGCGCAAACCCCAGTAGAGCAGGCCCAGCATCGCCCAGCCTGCCGCTGTCGTGGCGATGGCCGGGGCCATCCAGCCGATCACGGGGGCCAGCCCCACGGCCACCGCGGCGTTCACCACCATAGCCACCAGTGCATAATGAAACGGCCGCCGTGTGTCGCCGCGGGCGAAGTATTGCGGCTGCACCACCTTTTGCAGCACGAACGCCGGCAGGCCGAGGCCGTAGATCG
>JBCBHM010000063.1:0-16603 GCA_038525585.1 Pseudomonadota bacterium | reverse complement strand
TGCCAATGTGCGGTGTAGCCGGATTCGTCCAGGATGATCTCGGCCAGTTCAACATGGGTGACGGGCGGTGGGCCGTAGGCGGCCCGCAACGGGGCCACGCCATCGTCCAGCACGCTGTCATCTTCCGCCACCTCGATCCGCGGGCCGCGCAGCTTGCTGTTCCAGCGCGCGATTCCGTCGACCAGGATGCGCAGCTCGGTGCCGCCCTTGCCCTTGATCAGCCCCTGATCGACCGCGAGCCGCGCCCCTTCGACAAGGCTGACCCCATTGGCGCGGGCGGTGATCTGGATGGTTTGCTGCGCCTTGTCGCCAAGGCCGCGTTTCGGTGTGTTCACAATCCGCTCAAAGGCCAGATCATCATCGGGTGACACCACGACGCGGAAATAGGCCATGGCATCGCGGATCTCCATCCGCTCATAAAACCGCGGGCCACCGATGACACGGTATGGCAAACCAATGGTCAGAAAGCGGTCCTCGAACGCGCGCATCTGGTGGGACGCGCGCACAAGGATCGCCATGTCATCCAGGCTGATCGGATCCATGCCGCGCGTGCCGTTTTGGCCCGCCTCAACCTCGTCACCGATCCAGCGCGCTTCTTCCTCACCGTCCCAATGGCCGATCAGACGCACCTTTTCGCCGTCGTTCTTGTCGGTCCAGAGCGTCTTGCCCAACCGGTTTTCGTTGCCGTCGATCACACCTGAGGCGGCGGCGAGGATATGCGGGGTCGAGCGATAGTTTTGTTCCAGCCGGACCACGTGGGCGCCGGGAAAATCCGTCTCGAAGCGCAGGATGTTGCCCACTTCGGCCCCGCGCCAGCCATAGATCGACTGGTCGTCATCACCGACGCAACAGATGTTCTTGTGGCCCTGGGCCAGCAGGCGCAGCCACAGGTATTGGGCGACGTTCGTATCCTGATACTCGTCCACCAGAATAAAGGCGAACCAGCGCTGGTATTGGGCCAGCACATCCTCGTGGGTCTGAAAGATCGTGACCATGTGCAAGAGCAGATCGCCGAAATCGCAGGCGTTCAGCTCTTTGAGCCGGGCCTGGTACTGCGCATACAGCTCGACGCCCTTGTGGTTGAACGCGCCGCCATCGGAGGCGGGAACCTTGTCGGGCGTCAGGGCGCGGTTCTTCCAGCCATCGATGATGCCCGACAGCTGCCGGGCGGGCCACCGCTTGTCGTCGATGCCGGCCGCTGCAATCAACTGCTTCATCAGGCGGATCTGATCGTCCGTGTCGAGGATGGTGAAGTTTGTCTTGAGCCCCACCAGCTCGGCGTGCCGCCGCAAGAGCTTGACGCAGATCGCGTGGAAAGTGCCCAGCCAGGGCATCCCTTCGATCGATTGGCCCAGCATCTGGCTCACGCGATTCTTCATTTCGCGGGCGGCCTTGTTGGTGAAGGTCACCGCCAGGATCTCGTTCGGGCGGGCGCGCCCGGTGTTCAGCAGGTGCACGATACGTGCGGTCAGCGCCCGGGTCTTGCCCGTACCGGCGCCCGCCAGCATCAATACCGGGCCATCCAACCGCTCCACCGCTTCGCGTTGCGCGGGGTTCAGGCCATCCAGATAGGGTTGCGGGCGCGCGGCCATCGCGCGCGCCGACAATGAGGCGCCTTCGAAGGCGTCCATTTCATCGAAACTGCTCATGCCTGTCAGTGTAGCGTGCTACGCCGACAAACAAAAGGTGTTCACACAATGTTCCCGCGCGCTGCCGACACAAGGATGCGCGGGATGCAATCAGGCGGCGGAACGGGCCTGCAATTCCGCAGGGCTCGGCAGGCTGAGGTCGCGACCGCGTGGCTGCGGCACCGGATAGGGCGAACGCGGCAGCGGCGCGTGGATCCCGTGGGCCAGCGCGTTTTGCGCACCGGAAAGGCCGATCTGCATCGCCAGATCCGGCGTCACTTCGGTGCCAAGAACCGCGCAGAGCGTCGGAAACGCCTCGGACAGCGTGTCGAGATCCCAGCTGACGTTCTGGGACCACAGAACCGTCGTCAGGCCTGCGTTCCGCTCTTCGGCCAGTCCCAGCAGGTCCCCCAGCGCGTCGCCAAACGCGTCGGCGCTGGCCACCAGCACGTCCACCGGCAGGCGCGTCAGCGCCTCCTCTCCCACGGCGAGGTTCGCGGTGGCGGTAGCAAAAATGTTGCGCTCCAACGACGCCATCATCGTGCGGTCGCGCCGTTCGGTCTTTTCGTCAATGATCAGTACTTGCATGGCCGTTGCCCTTCCTCTCGTGCGTTCGGTCGAGTCGTAGATTGCGCAACTGCTCTTAAAATTATCTGAAGATTTGCAAGATCACTGGACACCCCGCCTGCGCCGGGAAATGGTGCGCGTCATGGATTTGAACTCTCGTTATCCCGCGCTCTCCGATCTGCGCGCCCGTGCACAGGCCCGCATCCCTAAATTCGTATGGGAGTATCTGGACAGCGGCACCGGCGTCGAGGCGACCAAGGCACGCAACCGTATGGCGTTGGACCGTGTCGGCCTGACGCCGTCGGTGTTGCATGGCGAGTTTGATCCGGATCTGAGTGCACCGCTCCTGGGTCACACCTTTCCCCTGCCCGTGGGCATCGCGCCCGTGGGCATGTCTGGGCTGATCTGGCCCAACGCAGAGCGGTTGTTGGCAGAGGCTGGCGCACGGCTGGGCCTGCCCTACACCCTGTCGACCGTGGCGACCGTCGCGCCGGAAGATATCGCGGACGCACTGGGCCCGCACGCGTGGTTCCAGATGTACCCGCCACGCGACGAGGCGATCCGGACCGATATGCTGCGCCGCGCGCGGGAGGCCGGGTTTTCGACGCTGGTGCTGACCGTCGATGTGCCCGTCGCCTCGCGGCGCGAGCGGCAGACGCGGTCAGGCCTGACCAATCCGCCCCGACTGACGCCGCGCCTGATGGCGCAGGTGGCGCTGCGCCCGGCCTGGGCACAGGCGATGGCGGGCAAGGGCATGCCACGGATGCGGATGCTGGATGCCTATACCGACGGGGCCGCGTCCAAGAACCTGCCGACCAATGCGCATGTGGGCTATCTTTTGCGGACCTCGCCCGACTGGCAGTATGTGGCGTGGCTGCGCGACGCCTGGGCGGGATCGTTCGTGGTCAAGGGCGTGCAGCGGCCCGAGGATGCGACGCGGCTGGAAGGGATGGGCGTGGACGCGATCTGGGTGTCGAACCATGCGGGCCGCCAGTTCGATGCGGGTCCCGCGACGATCGAGGTGCTGCCATCGATCCGCGCCGCCACCTCCAAGCCCATCATCTTCGACAGCGGGGTCGAAGGCGGGCTCGACATTCTGCGCGCCCTCGCCTCGGGCGCGGATTTCGTGATGATGGGACGGGCCTGGCACTATGCGGTCGCAGCACTTGGGGCCCGGGGGCCGGACCATCTGGCGCACATCCTGGCCGAAGACCTCAGGGCGAATATGGGGCAACTGGGGGCGCGGGATCTTCAGGGCTTGGGCGCGCCCTTCCGCTTGGACTGAGGCGCATCGGCGAGAAAGGCGCGGGCCAGCGTCCGGGCACGCCCGGGCTCGATCTGCCAGCAGCAGGCGATTTCCCACGCCTGTGCTGCGCGTGCGGTCGCGGTATCCCGTGGCGCTCCGCTTCCCGTGTCGAAAATCAGCAGATCCCGCCGCGCCTCGTCCCAGTCGATCAGGCCATAGCGGCCATCAGCGTCGCACAGAAGGTTGCCGGGCCCCAGATCCCCGTGGACAACTCCTTGCGGCACATGCGCCACCCCCGCCCACGCCGCGCGCAGCTCCCGGACCAGCGGTGCTGGCATGCGCGACAGATCCACATCACCACCCTGATCGCGCACCAGCAGCTCTTGGGACCCGGCAAAGCCGGGACGTTGCGGCATCGCGCGGGCCCGCGCATGAAACGCTCTGATCCTGTCACCCACCGCTGCGACGTCCGAGGGCAGACCCGGCAGAAACGGTTCGCAGGTCCAGCCCTCGACGACCAGAACGCCTGCGGCACTGCGTATGGGCGGCGCCACGACAAATCCTGCGGAGGCCGCCGCATCAAGCACAGGCAGCAGCCAGGCGACAGCGGCCTCGCTGCGTCGCGTCGATTTCAACACATGCGGTCCCACGCGCAGCACGCGATTGCGGTGTCCACCGGCCAGGGACTGCGGCGTGCCTGTCAGGCCCCACGCGTCAAGCGGTGCGGTCACTCCAATTCGACCAGCAGGTCCTTGGCGTCGATTTGACCACCTGCGGCCACGTGCACGGCCTTGATCACCGCGTCGCGTTCGGCGTGAATACCCGTCTCCATCTTCATCGCTTCGATGGTCAGCAGCAGGTCGCCCTCGCACACCTCCTGCCCCGCGCTTACCCCGACGGACGCCACGACGCCCGGCATCGGCGCACCCACATGGCCTGCATTGCCATCCTCCGCCTTTGGGCGGCTTACGGTGCTGGCCTTGACCATGCGGTTGGGTACACGGATCGTGCGCGGCTGCCCGTTGAGTTCAAAGAACACGCGCACCTCGCCATCCTCGTTGGTTTCGCCCACCGCTTGCATGCGGATCTCGAGCGTCTTGCCCGGATCGATCTCGGCGGTGATCTCCTCGCCCGGTTGCATGCCGTAGAAGAACGTCTTGGTCGGCAAGGTCCGGACAGGGCCGTAGGTGCGGTGCCGGCCCATGTAATCGAGGAAGACCTTGGGATACATCAGATACCCGCTCAGGTCATCATCCTCGACCACGCGCCCTTCGAGCTGTTTGGACAGGTCGGCGCGCGTCTCCGCCAGATCCACGGCAGGCACATCCTTGCCCGGCCGGTGGGTCACGGGCGTCTCGCCCTTGAGCACCTTCGACACCAGCGCGTCAGGAAAGCCGCCCGGCGGCTGGCCGAGGTTGCCGCGCATCATGTCGACGACGCTGTCGGGAAACGCGACCTCCTTGTCGGGGTGTTCGACATCTTCGCGCGTGAGGTTCTGGCTGACCATCATCAGGGCCATGTCGCCCACGACCTTGGAGGACGGCGTCACCTTGACGATATCGCCGAACATCTGGTTCACGTCCGCATAGGTGCGCGCCACTTCGTGCCAGCGATCCTCGAGGCCGAGGCTGCGCGCCTGCGCCTTGAGGTTGGTGAATTGCCCACCGGGCATCTCGTGCAGATAGACCTCGGAACTGGGGGCCTGCATGCCGCTTTCGAACGCCTTGTAGTGATCGCGCACGGCCTCCCAGTAGTCGGAGATATCGCGGATGGCGTCCTCACTCAGGCCTGTATCCCGGTCGGTGTTTTTCAACGCGCCCACCACGGTGCCCAGCGTCGCCTGGCTGGTGTTGCCGCTGAGCGCGTCCATCGCGCAATCCACCGCATCCACGCCCGCCTCGGCCGCCGCAAGGATGGTGGCGCAGGCGATGCCCGCCGTGTCGTGGGTGTGGAAGTGGATGGGCAGGCCGACCTCTTGCTTGAGCGCACGGACCAGCACGCGGGCGGCGGCGGGCTTCAACAGGCCCGCCATATCCTTGAGGCCCAGCACGTGGGCGCCCGCCTCTTTCAGCTGATTGCCCATATCGACATAGTATTTGAGGTCGTACTTCGCCCGGTCGGGGTTCATGATGTCGCCGGTATAGCAGATCGTGCCCTCGCAGATCTTGTTCTGCTCTTGCACCGCATCCATCGCGACGCGCATGTTTTCGACCCAGTTGAGGCTGTCGAACACGCGGAAGACGTCGATGCCCTCTTTGGCCGCGACGCGCACGAACTCCTGCACCACATTGTCGGGATAATTGGTGTAGCCCACCCCGTTGGCGCCGCGCAGCAGCATCTGCGTCATCAGGTTGGGCATGCGCTCGCGCAGATCACGCAAGCGCTGCCAGGGGCATTCCTGAAGGAAGCGGTAGGCAACATCGAAGGTCGCCCCGCCCCAGCATTCGACGCTGAATAGCTGCGGCAGGTTGGCGGCGTAGGCCGGCGCCACCTTGATCATGTCATAGCTGCGCATCCGCGTGGCGAGCAGCGACTGGTGGCCGTCACGCATCGTGGTGTCGGTGATCAAAAGCTGGCTTTGCGCCTTCATCCAGTCCGCGACGGCCCTGGGTCCCTTCTGCTCCAGCAGGTTGCGGGTGCCCATCTGGTGGGCCGGGTCCGCCTGCAGCACGGGCGGCTTGGGGTCCTTGAGGTCGGCGCGGGGGCGCGGACGGTCCTTGACCTCCGGGTGGCCGTTCACGGTGATGTCGGCAATGTAGGTCAGCACCTTGGTGCCGCGGTCGCGCCGCTTCTTGAACTGGAACAGCTCGGGCGTCTCGTCGATGAACTTGGTGGTGTATTCGTTCGACAGGAAGGTCGGGTGCTTCAGCAGGTTTTCCACAAACGCGATGTTGGTGCTGACGCCCCGGATGCGGAATTCGCGCAGGGCACGGTCCATTCGGGCAATCGCCATCTCGGGCGTGGGCGCCTTGGCCGTCACCTTGGTCAAAAGCGAGTCGTAATAGCGTGTGATCACCCCGCCCGCGTATGCCGTGCCGCCGTCCAGACGAATGCCCATGCCGGTCGCCTCGCGGTAGGCGGTGATGCGGCCATAGTCGGGGATGAAGTTGTTCTGCGGATCCTCTGTCGTCACGCGGGTTTGCAGCGCATGACCGGTCAGCACCACATCCCCTTGGGTGGGCTTGCCGGTCGCTTCGGCGATGGTCTTGCCCTCGGCAATCAGGATCTGCGCTTGCACGATGTCGATGCCGGTGACCTCCTCGGTCACGGTGTGTTCGACCTGCACGCGGGGGTTCACCTCGATGAAGTAAAACTGCTCGGTCTCCATATCCATCAGGAATTCGACCGTGCCCGCGCATTCATAGTTCACGTGCTTGCAGATCTTGTAGCCCAAGCCACAAATCTCTTCGCGCTGCGCCTCGGTCAGATACGGCGCAGGCGCGCGTTCGACGACCTTCTGGTTGCGGCGCTGGACCGAGCAGTCGCGCTCAAAGAGGTGATACATTCCGCCGTGCTTGTCGCCCAGGATCTGCACCTCGACGTGGCGGGCGCGGGTGATCATCTTTTCAAGATAGCCCTCGCCGTTGCCAAAGGCCGCTTCGGCCTCGCGCCGCCCCTCGAGCACCTTTTCCTCGACCTCATCCTCGCCATGGATGGGCCGCATGCCACGCCCGCCCCCGCCCCAGGATGCCTTGAGCATCAGCGGATAGCCGATCTCGGCCGCCTCGGCCTTGACGGCTTTCATGTCATCGCCAAGGACTTCGGTCGCCGGGATGACGGGCACGCCCGCGGCCACCGCCACCTTGCGCGCCGACGCCTTGTCGCCCAGCGCGCGCATCGTCTCGGCCCGCGGGCCGATAAAGGTGATGCCCGCGTGATCACAGGCGTCCACAAAATCGGGGTTTTCCGACAGCAGCCCATAGCCAGGGTGGATCGCATCGGCGCCACACATCTTGGCCACGCGAATGATCTCTTCGATGCTCAGATAGGCCGCCACGGGCCCCATGTCTTCGCCGATCCGGTAAGCCTCGTCCGCCTTGAACCGGTGCAGGCCCAGCTTGTCCTCTTCGGCAAAGACCGCGACCGTCTTTTTGCCCATCTCGTTGGCTGCGCGCATGATGCGGATGGCAATTTCACCGCGATTGGCAATCAGGATTTTCTGGAAATCAGGCATGGGGGGCGTCCACCGGTCTGGGTCTTGTGCAATTGCAGCATGGTCTATGACGTTTGCGTGACAGGAACAACTCGTAGTTCTGGGTAGGCGCGCCCGCACAATGCGGGCAAAGTGGCGGCCATGCGCCTTGCCTCCGTCTCTCTCATCGTGCCCGATTACGACAGTGCCATTGCATTCTACTGCGGTCAGATGGGGTTTGATCTGGTTGTCGACGAGGATCAGGGCCGCAAGCGCTGGGTCGAGGTGCGCCCACCCGGGGGCGGGCCCAGCCTTGTGCTTGCCCGCGCCGATGGGGCCACGCAAGAGGATGCAATAGGCCGCCAAGGTGCGGGCCGCGTGTGGCTGTTTTTGCACACGGAGGATTTCGCGCGGGACCATGCGCGGCTTGCAGCAGCCGAGGGCGTGATGTTCGAAGAAGCGCCGCGGCACGAACCCTATGGGACCGTCGCTGTCTTTCGCGATCTCTTTGGCAACCGCTGGGATTTGATCCAACGGGCCTGACACAATGCTGGGCGCCGCGTGAAAATGCACGCGACGCCCCTGCGCTGATCCCGTGAGTGTGTGGGGGGTGGTCAGATCAGCGTGTGGTGCACCCATGCCGTGCTGTGCGACGGGTTTGGGTGTTCGGGGAAAACCTGATGGCTGGAATGACCCGGACGGCACGGCGTTGCGTCCGATTGCGCAACGCAGGCCAGAACGATGCTTATGCTCAGCGCCACCAGCTTGACCGTGCTCCAGGTCAGGGTCATGTCAACGCTCCTTTGCCTTGAGTGCGGCAGGGTTGGGGAGGGCGGTAACACCGCCCGCCCCTGCCGCACCGAAATCAACGATCAGGACGAACATGTCCTGCGGCGGCATATCGAACTGCAACCGGGAATAAATCACCACATCCTGCGCAAACGGCACCGGCGCGGCGCGCCGCGCGGGGATCGCCCCTTCGGCGGCCAAGCCTTCGACATCAAGCCCGTGCACCGGTTCAAGGCCCGTGACCATGAGCGCGAAGGACACGGTATTGCCCTCGACCACCACAGCATCGACGCGCGCCAGCGCCCGCGATGCGTGCGCGCCGTCATGGGCCTGCGCAAACCCGGCCCAAAGGCTCAGCGCGCCTGCGGTCAGCAGGCCGGCGGCGCGGGTGAGTGTGCGTTTGATCAGTGCCATGGCTCTGATACGCGGCGGGCCGCTCTTTCCGTCGCGACAGATGCGATTTTTTCGGTCGGCACATTTTTCCTCTTGCAGGCCGGGCGCGACATAAGTATCTGACCACTCACCCAAGGAAGCGGGCGTAGCTCAGGGGTAGAGCATAACCTTGCCAAGGTTAGGGTCGGGCGTTCGAATCGCCTCGCCCGCTCCAACTTACTCAAGGCCGTGACGCAATCGGACATTGCGCACGGCCTTTGTGCTTTCCGACACCCGATCGTTCCAAGTGCCCTATTGGCGCCTGCCGCCGCCGCGGTGATCCGCAGCGACGGGTGTGGCGCAGATGCGGGCTCAGCCCGTATGATGTACCGCCTGACGCATGTAGACGGGCGTATCGATCCCCTCCATCCGGGCCTTGAGCTGCAGGGCGAGGAATTGGGAATAGTGCCGCGACTGGTGCAGGTTGCCGCCGTGGAACCACAGCGCCTCTTGCTGCGTCGGCTTCCACATGTTGCGCTGCTCGCCTTCCCAGGGCCCCGGATCCTTGGGCGTGTCCGAGCCAAGGCCCCAGACCTTGCCGACCTTGTCGGCCGTCTCCTGGCCGACCAGATCCGCGACCCAGCCATTCATCGACCCGTAGCCCGTGGCATAGACGATCAGATCCGCCTCCAGCTTGGTCCCGTCCTCGAGCACGACACCGTCCGCGACCACCTCGGCGACCTGTCCCGCTTGCAGCTTGATCTTGCCGTCGATCACCAACTGGCTGGCGCCCACGTCGATGTAATAGCCCGACCCGCGCCGCAGGTACTTCATGAAGAGGCCGGAATTGTCCGCACCCCAATCCAGCTGGAAGCCCGCCTTTTCAAGACCTGCGTAAAATTCGGCATCGACCTCCTTGATCTTGTCATACACCGGGATCTGAAACTCGTGCAGGATCCGGTAGGGCAGCGAGGCAAAGATCAGATCGGCCTTTTGCGTCGTCACGCCCGCCTCGACCGCACGTTCGGAGTAAAGATCGCCAAGGCCATACTCCATCAACGGCTCGGACCGCACGATATGGGTCGACGACCGCTGTACCATGGTCACGTCCACGTCCGCCTCCCAGAGGGCGGCGCAGATGTCATGGGCGGAGTTGTTTGAGCCGATCACGACAGCCTTCTTGCCCGCATATTGATCCGGTCCGGGGTGCTGGCTGGAATGGTGCTGATCGCCCTTGAACGTGTCCATGCCGGGGAAATCGGGGATGTTGGCCTTGCCTGACATGCCGGTGGCAAAGACCAGTTGCTTGGGCCGCAGCGTGACCTGTTCCCCATCGCGGTCGACGGTGACGGTCCATTCTTTGGCATCCTCGTCATAGCTGGCGTGTTCGACGGTGGAGCGGGTCCAGTAGTTCAGCTCCATCACCTTTGTATACATCTCGAGCCAGTCGCCGATCTTGTCCTTGGGTGAGAACACGGGCCAATTCGCAGGGAACGGCAGATATGGCAGGTGGTCGTACCAGACCGGATCATGCAGGCAGAGCGACTTGTACCGCTTGCGCCAGCTGTCGCCGGGGCGTTCGTTCTTTTCGACAATGATCGTGGGCACGCCCAGCTGGCGCAGCCGTGCGCCCAGGGCGATACCGCCCTGCCCGCCCCCGATGATCACCGTGTAGGGCTGCGTCGTATAACCAAGCTCCTTGTGCTCTTTCTCGCGCTCTTCGGCCCAGCTGAGCCGCCCCTTGCCCGCGCCATGCTTGGCGCCGAGGGGCCGTTCATAGCCCAGCGGTTCCTCGTGGCCCTTGAGCTCGGTCATCGAGGTCAGCAGCGTCCAGATCAGACCGTCCTTGAGCCGGACGAGGCCATAGCCGCGCGCGACCTCCGTCTCGAAACTGATCCAGGCGGTGGTGATCCCACCCTCCTCGCTGACCGGTTCGCCCTCGGCGATGCGCCAGCCGCTGGGTTTGGTCGTGCCAAGCTGCGACGACAGCATGTCGCGGATCTGATCATGGCCTTCCATCGTGCGGATGTTCCAGGTGAAGGTCACCAGATCCCGCCAATAGCTGTCGGCCTGGAACATGTTCACCGCGGCGTCGATATCGCCGCGCTCCAGTGCCTGTCCAAATTGATCGAGAAAGTCTTGAACCTCGGTGTTCAGTGTCGCGTCCAGCATTGTGCGCCCTCCCAAGTGCAACTTATGGGAGTGTGCCAGAACGGAGCCGTCTGTGCGAGAATTTTGACCTGCGTGCCCGGTTTCTTGCCGACGCCTGCCCGGCTCAGAGCAGCGCGTCGACCGCGCCGCGCTGCGGCATGGACGGGGCCGTGCCCGCACGCGTGACCGAAAGGCCGGCGGTGGCGCAGCCATACTGCACCGCATGCAGGGGCGCTTTGCCTTCGGCCAATGCGGCGGCAAACGCGCCGTTGAAGGCGTCGCCGGCGCCCGTCGTTTCGACCACCGGGCCTGCATTCACCGCCGGCACGAGCCCGTGGCCATGCAGGTACGCGCCTTGCGCGCCCATGGTGATGATCGGCGTGCGCACGCCTTTGGCGATAAGTGCGGTGCATGCGGCCTCGGCCTCTGCCGTGTTGGTGACGGCGATGCCGGTCAGCGCCTCGCACTCCGTCTCGTTCGGGGTGACGTAGTCGCACAAGGCCAGCATGCCCTCGGGCAGTGCGGCTGCGGGCGCGGGGTTCAGGATCGTCGGCACGCCCGCCGCGTGCGCCAGTGCGAGGCCGCGCAATGCCGCGTCCATCGGTTGCTCCAGCTGCGTGACAAAGACATCCGCACCCGCGATCAGGTCGCCCTGCGCCTCGACATCCGCGACGGAGATCAGGGCCGCGGCCCCCGGCGCGATGATGATCGCATTGTCGCCGGTCGCCTCTTCGATAAAGATGTGCGCCGCGCCGGTGTAGCTGTCGGCGATCTGGCGCACATGCGGGACCACGCCCGCCTCCGCCCAGGTGTCCAGCGCCAGTTTGGCAAAGTCGTCCCGTCCGAGGTTCGAGATGAAATGCGTGTCAGCGCCCATGCGGGCGCAGGCCACCGCCTGGTTCGACCCCTTGCCGCCGGGCCCCAGGGCAAAGGCGTTGCCCATGATCGTCTCGCCCATGACCGGCATGCGGTCGGCGCGATATGCGGTGTCGGCGACGAAAACGCCCAGGATGACGACGGTGCCCATGCCCTAGCCCTCGTCCGGGCCAACGACCCCCTTGCGCAGGGCAAAGCAGCCGTAGAAGCGCCGCTCACCTGTCTGGATCACGGCATAGGCCTGCTTGGCGCGATCATAAAAGGCATAGCGCTCGATGCGCATCATCTTGGGGCCGCCCGCGGCCGTCACCTCGGCCTGCACCTCGTCCATCACGGGCAGGATGGTCTCGGGCTCGCCCACGACCTCCATCCGCGCGGCGGCATCGTCGACGAACGTGTCGATGGGATAGACCGACAGGACGGCGCGCACGACCTCGGCTGCCGGGCGGTCGATCCGCAGCACCTCGCCCAGCGTCGTCGCCCGCGCCACGCTGTCGGAGGGAAAATTGGTGTCGGCGATGATCAGATCATCCCCATGGCCCATGGCGCGCAAGGCATAAAGCACGTCGGCGTTCAGGATCGGGTCAATGCCTTTGAGCATGTGCGGCTCCTTTCATGAGCGGTCAGGTCAGGTGGTCTGTCACGGCTCGCGCCATCGCGGCACCAATGGCGGCATGGGCTGCCGTATCGAGGTGGATACCGTCCACCGGGTCGACCTGTGCAACGGCGCTGAGGTCGATGAAACCGGTGTGCTGCCGCGCGGCCACGTCCCGCAGCAGGTCCGGCAACGCACGTGAGGTGGGCGCGGCACCGGCAAAGATGTGCTGCAGCACGCCCACCTCCTGCACGGCGACAGGTGCTGCAATCAATACGGCCGGGGCCACGCCGTTCGGCCCGCAGTCGCCGCGCAAAATGTCCATGACCAGCCGCTGCAAACCCAGTGCAATGTCATGGGCGCCGAGGCCGAACCGCGCCTTGAGGTCGTTCGTGCCCAGCATCAGGATGACAAGATCAATCGGCCTGTGCGTTTCCAGCAGCGCCTGCAGCACGCGCGCGCCGTTCTTGTGCACGCCCTCGATCGGGTCGTCCCACACGGCGGTGCGTCCGGGGTGCCCTTCGGCAATGACCTCCCAGTCATCAGGCAGCGCGCGGGCCATCACGCTGGGCCATCGGTCGGCCTTGGGGTGGCGCCGCCGGTCCGTCATGGAAGTCATGGCAACAGTCCCGTGCGTGTTGCTATCACCAAAACAAAGGACGGTGCGCGGGGCCATGCCTTCTATGTCATCCTCTGGCCGGTCGCACCGTCAAAGCAGTGCAGGTACGTCGGATCGGGCGCCAGATGCACCGTCTGGCCCGGCTCAAACGCATGGCGTTCGCGAAAGACGGCCGTGACGTCGTGCCCTTCGAAGGTCAGAAACACCATCGTCTCGGACCCTGTGGGCTCCACCACCTTGACCTGCATGGCGAGGCCCTGATCGGCGAGCATCAGATGTTCGGGCCGCACGCCCAGACGCACCCGGCCCGCCCCCGATGGCCCGGCAAAACGCTGCTCCCCCACGCGGATCTGGCCATCCGACAGGTCTGCATCCAGCAGGTTCATCGACGGCGCGCCGATAAAGGTCGCGACGAACTCATTCGCCGGGTTGTCGTAAAGGTCGAGCGGCGTGCCGATCTGTTCGATGTTGCCGCCCTGCATGACTACGATCCGGTCGGCCAGTGTCATCGCCTCGATCTGGTCATGGGTCACAAAGATTGTCGTGGTCTTGAGCCGCTGGTGCAGCTCCTTGATCTCGGTCCGCATCTGGATCCGCAGCTTGGCGTCGAGGTTCGACAGCGGCTCGTCAAACAGGAACACCTGCGGGTCACGCACGATGGCACGGCCCATGGCCACGCGCTGGCGCTGACCGCCCGACAGATGTCGGGGCTTGCGGTCGAGATACTCGGTCAGGCTCAGGATTTCGGCGGCCTCCGCCACGCGCCGCTTGATCTCCGCCCTGTCGGCCCCCGCAACCTTGAGCGCGAAACCCATGTTTTCGGCCACGGACTTGTGCGGATAAAGCGCGTAGGTCTGGAACACCATCGCGATATCGCGCTGCGCGGGCGGCAGGTTGTTCACCACACGGTCCCCGATGGCGATGGTGCCGCTGTTGATCGGCTCGAGCCCCGCGATCATACGCAGCAGTGTGGACTTGCCGCAGCCCGACGGCCCCACCAGCGCCACAAACTCGCCATCGCCGATATCCACGTCCACGCCGTGAATAACCTCGACAGCACCGTAGGACTTGCGGATATCTTGAATCTTGACGCCTGCCATACGCGGCTTCCCCCCACCTTCGAGATGGGATGCTAGAGGTTGGAAATTTCCTTGTCCACGCGTAAGCGCCAGCTTTTGTTGACTTAGGGTAAATCTCATTCATAGTGAAAGTTCCTCGGGGGAGTGCGGGGCGCTATCATCAATAAAAAACAACATAATTTGCGTTCGACCATCAGCCCAAGGATGATTTTTTGTCACCACATCCAGGGAGGATGGATATGAAGACGGAGCTTTATAATTACATACGCGCGGCGCAAAAGATGAACCGCCGACAGATGCTGAAAGGCACGGCGGCCCTTGGTGCCGCGGCGATGCTGCCCGCGGGCAAGGCGGCGGCGGCGGCCCACGGCAATGTCCGCGCCGAGATCCTGAAAATCCCCGGCGTCGGTGCCGGCTCACCCACCGACAGCGACTGGCAAAAGGTCGGTGAAATGTGCCTGGGCGCGACCAAGGAGAACGTGGCCGAGGGCGAGTTCGAAGGTGTCGAACTGACCTTCATGGGGCTGAACAACCAGAACCTGCACAACTTCCTGTTCCGCGGGTTCCTGAAACCGTGGGAGGCGTATACCGGGGCCAAGATCAACTGGATCGACCTTGCGCAGGCCGACTACAACGCGCGCCTGCAGCAGTCGATTGCCACAGGCACCGTTGACTTCGACATCATCGAGATGGGCGCGCCCTTCGAGGGCGACGTGCTGGGCAAGGGGCTCGCCTCCGAGATGCCGGACTGGGTCAAAGAGCAGATCGACATGGATGACTATGTCGACTACCTCAAGGCGCCCGTGGGCACATGGGATGGCAAGACCTATCGCGTGTCCATCGACGGCGACTGCCACAGCTTTGCCTATCGCAAGGACTATTTCGGCCCGGACGGCATCGGCGGAACCGAGGTCCCGACAACATGGCAGGAGATCAACCAGGTCTCCAAGGACTTGGTGGGCAAAGAGGACCCGCTGACCGGCCTGCCCGCACATGGCTACCTTGATCCGCTCAAGGGCTGGGGCGGTTTCGGCTTCTACTTCCTCGAAAACCGTGCGGCAGCATATGCCAAGCATCCGAATTCGCCCGCATGGCTGTTCGATCCCGAAACCATGACGCCCATGGTCAACAACCCCGCCTGGGTGCAGGCCATTCAGGACGTGATGGACCTGATCGAGGCGGGCGCATACCCGGCAGACCAGATTAACGCCGATCCCGGCACAACCGCATTCCAGCAGTTCCTGGCAGGCACCGGCTCGATGCTGATGTGGTGGGGCGATGTGGGCTCGTCCGCGCGCACCTCGGACACCTCCGTGGTGGGCGACGTCGTGGGCTTTGGCATCAACCCGGCCTCCGACCGCGTCTACAACGCCCAAGCCGGCGCATGGGAAGAGACCCGCAACGAGGCCCCCAACATGGCCTATATCGGCTGGGGCGTGTACGTCATGGCGACGGTCGAAGGCGACGAGAAGAAGAAGAAAGCGGCCTGGTCCGCCGCAGCCCATCTGGGCGGCAAGGACCTGTCGCTTTGGGCGTCGGCGTACCCGTCCGGTTTCCAGCCCTACCGCAACTCGCACTTCCAATTCGAAGAGTGGGAAGAGGCAGGCTACGACCGCGCCTTCATCGAGGATTACCTCGGGTCCAACGCGGACAGCTACAACCACCCCAACGCGGCCATCGAACCCCGCATTCCGGGCATCTTCCAGTACTACTCGGTCGCCGAGGACGAGTTGGCCAAGGGCTATGCGGGCCAGTACGGTTCGGCCCAGGAAACGGCCGACGCGATTGCCGCGGCATGGGAGGAGATCACGAACCAGATCGGCCGCGACAGCCAGATCGCGATCTACCGGGCTTCGCTCGGGTTGTAACTACGTTCAAACGGTTGGAAAGCGCGGAAACTCTGCCGCGCTTTTCTTTTGACCGTCGGCTTTGCGGACTTTGCTGCCGTTGGCGTCTTCAGTGCGAGTGACCGCGGCGCAGATGAAACCCGCGTCAACGCCGCGCGTCAATCGGCAGCTCATCAATCTCGCGCACCTCTTCGCCCGCTTCGTACGGCCGTCCACCACGGGATCTGATCGTGATGTCGGCGCCATATCGCGCGCGATACATCAGGTCGAGCCCGACATAAATGGCGGTATCTTCGGCAGGGCGCGTGCCGATTTCGAGCAGGCGGGCCGGTGTGTCGCTGCGGTTTTCGATGGTGTGTCCAATCACATCTCCTGCCTTCCAACCGGCAGCATCTCCGGCCCGGAGAACATGGTCGGCGCCCCCCTCCTCGACAAGGGTCACTTCGCCTTCGAGCACATAAATCATCTCGTCCGCACCATGGTGATAATGCAGCAACCCGGTCGCGCTGCCCGGTGCGAGTTCAACTTCTCCGACGCCCATTTGGGTCAAGCCGATAGGGTCACTCAGTTTGGTTTTCCAACACCCATCTGTACGATGAACGAGCTTTCCAGGATAGGCTTGACGCTCATAGCGCGGCGCCGTTGCACGATCCACCTTTGGCATGGGCAATCTCCTTGTCGCTTGTGCAATTCTCACCCTCA
>JBCBHM010000062.1:0-18286 GCA_038525585.1 Pseudomonadota bacterium | reverse complement strand
CGCCACGCAGTATAGTCGACCGAGCATCTGCGGCGATTTTCGTGCTGCGAGCGCATGCAGCGAGAAAGCTGAATTCACAGGTTGGGCTCTAAGCCGCTATTTGACCAAGTTTCGCAAAGTCCGCTTTGCGGCGCAGCGCGGGCATTCGAGCGGGGTGCGGAGGGGCTCTGCCGGGCATAGATCCAGGCTGTGGTGTTGAGAAGGTGGGCTCAAAATGGTCAGAGCGGGGGAAAACGGCTTAATCCTTGGGCAGGTTGGTGCATATGCGCCTGCCCCGACCGGCGACCCTTGATCGGGCGGGGGCACTCCGGTTGGCTGATACGTGCAGGATATCTAGGGTTCCGCCGCATCTGCGCGGGTCTGGTCCGAGAGATATCGCTGTTCGGTCAATCCCGGACAGTACACGGCGGGGCAAAATCCCGGGAGGCTACTGCGCTGGTTTGACCCGCGCTCCGACGACGCCCTCCTCGCGGTCAATCCACTTGGTGAAACATGATGGGGACCGAAGACATGAAGACACTTTTTGCGACAACTGCACTGGCTCTGAGCCTGGCTGCCACGGGCGCCGTGGCGCAGGAAAAAACCGAATTCAGGGTCGCTTGGTCGATCTATGTGGGCTGGATGCCTTGGGGCTATCTCGAGGAGAGCGGCATCATGGACAAGTGGGCCGAGAAATACGGGATCGATGTCGAGATCGTGCAGATCAACGACTATATCGAGTCGATCAACCAGTATACGGCGGGTCAGTTCGACGGTGTATCGGCCACCAACATGGACACGTTGTCGATCCCGTCGGGCGGTGGCGTGGACACCACGGCGCTGATCGTGGGCGACTATTCCAACGGCAATGATGCGGTGATCCTGAAGGGTGAGGGCGATCTGACCGCGCTTGCAGGCAAGCCGGTGAACCTGGTGGAACTGTCGGTATCGCACTACCTGCTGGCGCGCGGGCTGGACAGTATCGGCCTGAGCGAGGCGGATCTGGGAGGTGTGATCAACACGTCGGATGCGGATATGATCGCGGCCTTTGCCACGGACGACGTCGAGGCGGTGGTGACGTGGAACCCGCTGGTGTCGACGATCCTGGAAGAACCGGGCGCGAACAAGGTCTTCGACAGCTCGGACATCGGTGGCGAGATCATCGATCTGATGGTCGTGAACACCAAGGTTCTGGAGGCGAACCCCGATTTCGGCAAGGCGATGGCCGGCGCGTGGTACGAGCTGATGGGGCTCATGGCAGCGGGAGACGAGGCCGTTCTGACAGCCATGGCCGAGGCGTCGGGCACGGATCTGGCAGGCTACAAGGCACAGCTGGCCTCAACCGAGATGTTCTATGAACCGGCAGAGGCTGTGACGTTCACGTCAAGCTCATTCCTGCCGCAAACCATGGTGAATGTGGCCAGCTTCCTCTTTGACAAGGGGATCTTGGGCGAGGGCGCGCCGTCGGCGGATTTTGTCGGTGTGGAATATCCGGACGGGTCCGTCACGGGGGACCCGAACAACGTGATGTTCCGCTATGACACCACGTATATGCAGATGGCTGCCGACGGCAGTCTGTGATGGAGCCTGCCGTCGCGCCCCCTCGGGCGCGGCGGCACACGGACATGCGCCTGATCAACCTCACACCCGGACGCGCCCTGGCGGTGTTCCTGACGCTTTTGCCCTTTGTGGCGGTGTTCGTGGCCTATGCCATCGGATCGGAGATCCGGCTCGCGGAGAATGCCGCAGACAAGCTGTTGCCGGCACCGTCCACCGTGGGCGACACGATGGTGCGGCTGACGACCGAAGGCGACCGCAGGACCGGGCGCATCCTGTTTTGGTACGACACCTGGGCCAGCCTCAAGCGGTTGTGGTTGGGCATCGGGATATCGGCCACGCTGGGTCTGATCTTTGGCCTGGCGATTGGCCTCCTGCCGCTGGTGCGCAGCGTTCTGGCGCAGTTCGTGGCGGTATTGTCGATGATCCCGCCACTGGCGCTGCTGCCCATTCTGTTCATCGTCTTTGGCCTCGGAGAGCTGTCCAAGGTGGTGCTGATCGTGGTGGGCACGTTGCCCTTTATCATCCGCGACATGAGCCAGCGCACGCTGGAGATCCCGCAAGAACTGCTGGTCAAGGCGCAAACGCTGGGCGCGTCCAGCTGGGTCATCGCGATCCGGGTGGCCCTGCCGCAGGTGATGCCGCGCCTGATCCAGGCCGTGCGGCTGTCGCTGGGGCCCGCCTGGCTGTTTCTCATCGCAGCCGAGGCCATCGCGTCTGATCTGGGCCTGGGCTACCGGATTTTTTTGGTCCGCCGATACCTCGCCATGGATGTGATCCTGACCTACGTCCTCTGGATCACCCTGTTGGCATTTGTGATGGACTGGCTTCTGCGGCGGGCATCCAAGCGGTTCTTCCCCTGGGCGGAGGAGGGCTTGTGAGCTTTGTCACCGTCGAAGACGTGTTTCAGACCTATGCTGGGCGCCCGATCCTCGAACGGGTCAATGTGGAGGTGGATGAGGGCGAGTTCATCGCCATCGTCGGCGCGTCGGGCTGTGGAAAGTCGACCTTTCTGCGTCTGCTTCTCGCGCAGGAGCGGCCCAGCCGGGGCACCGTAAGCATTGCGGGCGCGCCGCCGGCACGCGAGCCGGGGCTGGACCGGGGCATCGTCTTTCAACGCTATTCCGTCTTTCCCCATATGACGGTCCGCGAAAACGTGGTCGCGGGCGAATGCCTGCGCACCCCCTGGGGCCGGTTTTTTGGCGATCAGCGCAAGGCCGCCCGCGCGCGCGCGGACGAGACGCTGGCACGCTGTGGCCTCGATTACATGGCGGACGCCTACCCCGCCACACTGTCGGGCGGCATGCAGCAACGGCTGGCCATCGGGCAGGCGCTGGCGGCCAAGCCGCGGGTGCTGCTGCTGGATGAACCCTTTGGCGCGCTGGATCCCGGCACGCGCCTGTCGATGCACGACTTTCTGCAAGACCTGCGGGCCGAGACGGGCATGACCGTGTTCATGGTCACCCACGACCTCGAAGAGGCGTTCAAGCTGGGCGACCGCGTGCTCGTCTTCGACAAACCCCGTTGGGATCCGCACGACCCGACCGCCTATGGCGCAACGATCACCTACGACTTTGATGCCCGCGATGGCGGCATCCCGTTCCAGAACCTCAAGGAGGATACCCATGTTTTGCAGGCCCACTGACCGCTCGCGGTCACACCATCCGCGCGACCATGCGCGGCCCGAGGCGCGCGCGCATCACCCGGACCTGACCAAGCTGCGGGGCTGGAAGGCGATGCAAGCCGAGGGCGACCTGCCAGAAGGCCGCTGGGACGAGGAGCGCCGCTGGGCCCTGCGCATGGGTCTGACCGGCGCCGACAGCATCGAAGACAAATCGATCCCGACGTTCGCGCGGGGCGAGCTGCCGCATTACGCGGGCATCAACACATTCCTCAAGGCACCCTATGCCGAGGACGTCACGGAGGTGAAAGACTATGACGCCACTGTTCTTGGCATCCCGTTTGATGGGGGCACCACATACCGCGCCGGCACCCGGTTCGGCCCTCAGGGCGTGCGCAAGATCAGCGCGCTTTACACGCCGTACAATTACGAGATGGGTGTCGATCTGCGCGAGCAGATGACGCTGTGTGATGCGGGCGACGTGTTCACGATCCCCGCGAATATCGAAAAGACCTTTGACCAGATCAGCCGGGCGGTGAGCCATGTGGCGTCGTCCGGATCGCTGCCCATCATGATCGGCGGGGATCACTCAATCGGCTTTCCTTGTGTGCGGGGCATTGCGGAATGCACCTCGAAAAAGATCGGGATCGTGCATTTCGACCGGCACGCCGACATTCAGGAAAAGGATCTGGATGAGCGGATGCATACGACGCCCTGGTTCCATTCCACGAACCTGCCGAATGTGCCCGCCAAGAACCTGGTGCAGGTGGGCATCGGCGGCTGGCAGGTCCCGCGCGAGGCGGTGAAGGTGGCGCGCGAGCGCGAGACGAACATCATCACCATGGGCGACATGGAAAAGATGGGCGTGGACAAGACCGCCGAGATGGCGCTGGAGATGGCGTGGGACGGGGTCGACATGGTCTACATGTCATTCGACATCGACAGCATCGACTGCGGGTTCGTGCCCGGCACGGGCTGGCCCGAACCCGGTGGGTTCCTGCCGCGTGAGGCATTGGCGCTGGCCTCCAAGGTCGCGGCCGAAGGGATCTGCGGCATGGAGCTGGTGGAGGTTGCCCCACCCTATGATCAGTCCGAGATCACGGCCCTGATGGGCACGCGCGTGATCGTGGATGTGCTGGGCTCGCTCGTCGCGAGCGGCAACATGGGCAAGCACAAGCGGCATATCGACAAGCCGGTGGAGATCCCGCACGGCGAGTTTGAGGGCAAGCGGTGGTCGAACGCGACATGAGTGACACCACACAGAAGGGCCGGGCCCTGTCCGAAACCCTGAACCCGGGGATGGAGGCCGCGCTCGAGGCGCGCTACGGCCATCTGGTGCCGGGGCTGGCCGAAGGCGTTGTGGATTTCGCCTATGGCCGCCAATACGCGCGCCCCGGTCTGCCGTTGCGTGATCGGTACCTGGCCACCATCGCGGCGCTGACCGCGCTGGGTGGGCAAACCGCCCCGCAGCTCAAGGTCAACATCGCCGGAGGCCGCAAGGCTGGCCTGAGTCAGCAGGAGATCGGCGAGGTGATCTGGCAAATGGCGCTTTACGGCGGGTTTCCGGCGGCCATCAACGGATTGAACGCAGCGCTCGAAGTGTTTGCAAAGGAGGAAACCGGGGATGCCCCATGACATCGTGAACGGCCATATCGGCCACAACCATAGCCACGGCGACCATCTGCACAGCCATATGCCCGATGCGGACCGCGCAGAAGAGTTGCAGGTGCTGACCACGCAATTCATCGATGGGTTCGTGGGCGCCAAGGACAAGATGTCGTATCTGCGCCTGGCCGGTGTACCGCTGGAGATTGCAGCCCCCGACGGCGGCCCGTCGATGAAGTTGGTGGATGTCCAGCTGACGACCGAGTGGCAGGTGGGCACGGCCTCGCCCTCATTCGGGTCGCGCGAACTGTCCTACCTGCCCTATCCCGGTGACATGGTGACGGAGCGGACGAATATGGGCTTTGTCTATGTGTCGCTCGACGCCAAGCAGGTGAACGATTTGCGCAGTTTCCTGCAGCAGCATCCAGCCGCGGCGGAGGTGTCATGAGGCTGGCCGTTCTGTTCGTCTTTGCCGCGAGCCCGGCGCTGGCGCATCACGAGGTGGTCGCCGCCGCCAGCATGTTGCCCGTCTACTTTGGCCTCGCAGCCATTGCGGTGGCGGGCGTGGGCGCGGCGCGGGTCCGGTTGGCGCGGATCTGGCGGGGCTGGTGGCGGCGCTAGTCGGCGGCGCGCTCGACCCCTTCGACGATGGCGGCGCGCAACCGCTTTTCGAGACTGCGCTGCTTGGCTTCGGAGTGGTATTTGAGGCCGAACATATCCTTGACGTAGAACGTGTCGACCACCTGTTCGCCATAGGTCGCGATGACCGCGTTCGCGATGTAGACATTGGCTGCCGCAAGCGTGCGGGTCAGGTCGTGCAGCAGGCCGGGGCGGTCGCGTGTGTCGACCTCGATGATGGTGTAGATGTCCGAGCCTTCGTTGTCGAAGGTGATGTGGGTCGGCACGCGGAACGCCTTTTCGCGCTTCTTGACCTTGTCGCGGTCCTTCATCGCGTCGCGGGTGACAACCTCGCCCGCCAGCGTGCGTTCGATCATCTTGCGCAGGCGCGGCAGCCGCGCGGGGTCATAGGGGTTGCCCTCGGCGTCCTGGATCCAGAAGGCATCGGTCACAAACCCGTCCTTGGTGGTGTAGCTGCGGGCATCGACCACGTTGGCCCCCACCAGCGCCAGCGCACCGGTCATGCGGGCAAAGATGCCCGGATGGTCGGGCATGACGAAGCAAGCGCGGGTGGCGTCGCGATCCTCGTCGGGGTGCAGATCCATGACGATCTCGTTTTCGCCGATGTCGCGCAGCAGATTGGCAAAGGCCACATGGGCGGTGACGTGCAGACCCTGCCAATAGGGTTCGTAATGGCGGCTGACCTCGGCTTGCAGATCCTTGCGGGGCCAGTCGGCCAGCGCCTCGCGCAGGGCGCGTTTACCCTCGGTGCTGCGGCCTTCGCGGGTCAGCGCCTCCATCCCGTCTTCGAGCGCGCGGCGCGTCTGGCGGTACAGCGCGCGGATCAACACGGCCTTCCAGTTGTTCCAGACGTTGGGTCCGACGCCACGGATGTCGCAGACGGTGAGCACGCAGAGCAGATCCATGCGTTTGACCGTTCGCACGGCCTTGGCAAAGTCGCGGACGGTGCGCGGGTCGGCGATGTCCCGTTTCTGGGCCATGTCGGACATCAGCAGGTGATAGCGCACCAGCCATTCGGCGGTGTCGACCTCGTCCTGCTTGAGGCCCAGCCGGGGCGCGATCTTGCGCACCATCTGGGCACCGAGGATCGAATGATCCTCGTCCCGGCCCTTGCCGATGTCGTGCAACAGCAGCGCAACGTAAAGCACGCGGCGGTTCACCCCGTCCTTGAGGATCGAAGAGGCAACCGGCAGATCCTCGATCAACTCGCCCTTTTCGATCTTGGCCAGCTGAGCGATGCATTGGATCAGGTGTTCATCCACCGTGTAGGCGTGATACATGTTGAACTGCATCATCGCTACGACGTGTTCGAATTCGGGGATGAACGCGGCGAGCACGCCCAGTTCGTTCATCCGGCGCAAGGCACGTTCGGGGTTGCCGTGTTTCAGCATGAGGTCGAGGAAGATGCGCTGCGCCTCGGGCTCGTTCCGCATGTCGTCGTCGATGAGATCGAGGTTGGATTTGACCAGACGCATCGCGTCGGGGTGGATCAGCATGCCCGTGCGCAGCGCCTCTTCGAAAATGCGCAGGAGGTTCAGCTTGTCGGTCAGAAAGTCCGCGTCATCCGCGATGGCGAGGCGGTTGCCGACCACTTCGTAGCCTGCTTTGACCCGCGGTTTGCGCTTGAACAGACGTTCGAGGATCGGTTCGGCCTTGAGGTGATCGGCCTCGAGCTTGGTCAGAAAGATGCGGGTCAGGTCGCCCACTTCGGTCGCGTGCAGGAAGTAGTCCTGCATGAAACGTTCGACGGCGCGGCGCCCCTGCCCGTCTTCGTAGCCCATTGCCTCGGCCACCGAGACCTGCATGTCGAAGGTCAGCTGTTCGGTGGGCCGGCGCGACAGCAGATGGAGGTGACAGCGGGTGGCCCAGAGAAAGTCCTCGGCCCCGATGAACGTCTCGAACTCGTCTTGGGTGAACAGGCCCAGTGGCACCAGTTCGGCGGCATCCTGCACCTGATGGATGTACTTACCGATCCAGAACAGCGACTGGAGATCGCGCAACCCGCCCTTGCCTTCCTTGACGTTGGGCTCGACCACATAGCGCTGACCCTGGCGGATGTGGCGGCTGTCCCGCTCGGCCAGTTTGGCCTCGATGAACGCGCGTTCGGTTCCCTTGAACAGGTCGTTGCGCAGACGGGTATCAAGCTCGGTCGCCAGCGCCTGATCGCCAAAGAGGAACCGGTGTTCGAGCATGGCGGTGCGGATCGTGAAATCTTCGCCGCCGAGCCGCAGGCAGTCGCGGATGGTGCGGCTCGCGTGGCCCACTTTCAGCTTGAGATCCCACAGCATGTAAAGCGTCGCCTCGATCACCGTCTCGGCCCAGGGCGTGATCTTGTAGGGTGTTAGAAACAGCAGATCGACATCCGAGAAGGGCGCCATTTCACCACGGCCGTACCCCCCCACCGCGATGACAGCAAGGCGTTCGCCGTCGGTAGGGGTCGGGTTGGGGTGCAACGTCTCGATCGCGGCGCGCAAGGCGGCGCGCACGAGGCAATCGGTGAGGTAGGTGTAGGCAAGCGTCGTGGGCCGCGACTGGAACGGGTCGGCGCGAAAGGCGTCGGCGATGGCCTCGCGCCCCTCGGTCTGGGCGGCACGCAGATGGGCGATCACCGCCGCGCGCGCCTCGGCTGCGGGTTGCCCGGCATGCGCCGACAGCAGGGCGTCGAAGGCGGCCTGATCAAAGATGTCGGTGCGCGCGCAGATCAATCGAGGCTGCGGCGCAGGCACGTCAGCCAGCGCGGTCACGCGGTCTCCTTTCGGGTCACCCTGTTGCGTTCCTTCAGAACCCTGCGCCGCCAAAGCCGCCGGGCGCCGGGCTGATCACAACCACCTGGTTGTTGCGCACAGTGGCCACGGCGAGCCCGCGCTGATTGGTGCCGTCACGACGCAGGCGGAAGATGCCCGTCGCGCCCTGAAAGCCCGCCCCTTGGGTCAATGCCGCACCGGTCAGCGCGTTCGATCGGCCCTGGCTGGCCAGTGCGCCGATGGCGGCGATGCCATCAAAGGCAAGCCCGGCCAGCGGGTGCGGCGCGCTGCCATAGGCGGCCTGGTACTGGCTGCGGAAGGCGCTGGCGCGCGCAGGGTCCGGCAGTGCGAACCAGCCGCCCTGCACACCGGGCAGGTCCAGCGTTTGCGGAGGGATGTCCCAGCGGGCAAGACCGATGAACTGCGTGGTCGAGGGGCTCACCCCCGCCTCGGGCAAAAGCTGCGTGAGCAGCGGCAGCGCCGAGGCACTGGGCGAGGTCAGGAAAACCGAATTTGCCGCCCCGTTGTCCACCGCGGCCTTGATGCGCGGAACCGACTCCACGACGCCTTGCTGTGACAGCGGATAATCCACGCTGCCCACCAGTGTCGCGCCGCTGCGCGAAATGGCCTGCTGAATGGCGTTGCGACCGAGCTGGCCGGACAGGTCCTGCGCGTGCACGACAACGATGCGATCACGGCCCTCAGACGCGGCGTGGCTGACAAGGCGATTGGCGGTGTTGTCAAAGGTCGACCCCAAGACAAACACATTGCCGCCCGCAATCGTCGTGTTGTTGGAAAAAGCGAGCACATTGATCCCGCTGGGGGCCACCGCAACGCCCGCGGCATTGGCCGCTTCGGCATACAAGGGGCCAAGGATGATGCGCGCGCCGTCGTTGACGGCGAGGGCGGCCTGGCTTGCCGCGGTCGAGGCGTTGCCAGCGGTGCCGTAGACCCGCAGATCGATCTCAACCCCGTTGAGGTCGCGCATGGCCAGGCGCGCCGCGTTTTCGAGGTTGCGGGCAAGCAGGTCGTCGCTGGCCTGGCCCGAGCCGCGCGGCACAAGAAGGGCGACCGGAATGGGCTGCGACGTGTCGACACGCGGGCCGCCGCTGTTGCCGATGGTGGTGAGTGCCGCAGGATCACAGGCGGCCAGAGCCAGGGCGGCAAGCGGCACCAAGATTGCACGGCGCGTCGCCTTGCGCAGGGGGTCGAAAAACGCAAACATGATCAAACTCACTCCCGGGTGCAGGGGCTTTGTCCTGGCGTAGGGGGCCCCGTGTCAGTGTTGGCGCGGATAATAGACGTCAAAAAAGGCGGGTCCAGCGTTGAATTTTTTCAAGAGCGGTCTGAAGCCGGGGCTCTGGTTTGTCGGGGTGCCGATTGGGACAGCGCGGGATATCACCTTGCGCGCATTGGACGTGCTGGCCTCGTCAGAGGTGCTGGCCGCCGAAGACAGCCGGAGCTTGCGCAAACTGATGGATATTCACGGCGTCCCGCTCGACGGGCGGCGGATCGACGTGCTGCACGATCATTCCAAGGCCGAGGTGGTGGCGCGCCTTGTGGACAAGGCCCGCAGCACGAGTGTGGCCTACGCGTCGGAGGCGGGCATGCCCGGAATTGCGGACCCGGGGTTCGAATTGGCGCGCGCCGCACACGGCGCCGGCGTGCCGGTGACCTGCGCGCCGGGACCGTCGGCGGTGGTGACGGCACTTGCCGTGGCGGGGCTGCCGACAGACGCGTTTCACTTTGCCGGATTTTTGCCGAACGCGCGCCAGGCCCGCAAAAAGGCGCTGACCGCGCTGCGCGACGTGCCCGCGACGCTGGTGTTTTACGAATCACCCAAGCGGGTGCAGGCGATGCTGGAGGATGCGGCCGAGGTGTTTGGGCCCGAGCGACCGGGTGCCATCTGCCGCGAGCTGACGAAACGGTTTGAGGAGACGCGCGCCAACACACTGGAAACGCTGGCAAAGGGCTTGCAAGACAAGCCGATCAAAGGCGAGATCGTTGTGCTGATCGCGCGCGGTGTGCGCATGGATGTTAGGGAAATCGACATCGATGATGCGCTAGTGTCGGCGCTGGGTACGATGACGACGAAGGATGCGGCGAGCTTTGTGGCCGATAGTCTGGATTTACCCCGGCGGCGCGTTTACCAACGCGCGCTGGATTTGGCGCGGGCGCGGTCCGCGCGGTAACGATTGGGGATTGCGATGGCATTTCACGCACGGGACTTTGGCGATGCGGCACGCGTCGCGCGCGGGCGCTGCGCTTACCATTCAGGACTGTCCGCCGAGGCACAGGTGGCCGCGCACTATGTGGCGCAGGGCCATGTTCTTTTGGCGGAACGGTGGCGCGCCGGGCGGGGCGAACTGGATTTGGTTTTGCGCGACCCGGACGGTGCGATCGTTTTTGTAGAAGTCAAGAAAAGCAGGACATTTGATCAGGCGCTGTCGCACGTGTCGGCAGCACAGGCGCGCCGGCTTTTTGCCACTGCGGAACAGTTTCTGGCAACCCAGCCACAAGGTATCTTTACGCCGTCGCGCCTTGATGTGGCGCTGGTGGATGGGACGGGTGACATCCAAATCCACGAGAACTTTTTTGCAGGAGGATTGTGATCTGCGCCCCTGCTCTGCGTGGGTGCACAGGCTAAAGGCGTTGCACCTTGGCCCGGGCTGCGCCATCTAAAGCGCAGTTTGCCGGAGAAGTGCCCCATGAAAATAGCCTTTCAGATGGACCCGATCACCGGCGTCGACATCAATGCCGACAGCAGCTTCCGCCTGGCCGAGGAGGCACAGGCGCGCGGGTATGATCTGTTTTTCTACGGGCCGGATCAGCTGGCCTATGACGAGGGGCGGATCACGGCGCGCGGGCATGACATGACTGTGCAACGTGTACTTGGTAACCCCGCAGTGCTGGGTCCCGAGCGGGTGGTGGATCTGGCGACATTCGACGTGATCTGGTTGCGGCAGGACCCGCCCTTTGACATGCACTACATCACATCCACGCATCTGCTCGACCGGCTCAAGGATGATGTGCTGGTGGTGAATGACCCGTTCTGGGTGCGGAACTACCCCGAAAAGCTGCTGGTACTGGATTTCCCCGATCTCACTCCGCCCACGACGATTGCGCGTGATCTTGAAACGATCAAGGCGTTCAAGGCGCGCCATGGCGATGTGATCCTCAAACCGCTTTACGGCAACGGCGGCGCGGGCGTGTTCCGGCTGGATGCCAATGACCGCAACCTGACCTCGCTGCACGAGCTTTTCACCGGGTTTTCGCGTGAACCATTGATTGTGCAGAAGTTCCTGCCGGACGTGTCGAACGGGGACAAGCGGGTGATCCTGGTCGACGGCGCCCCTATCGGGGCCATCAACCGCGTTCCGGCGGCAGGTGAAACACGATCGAACATGCATGTGGGTGGGCGGCCGGAAAAGGTCGGACTCACCGACCGTGATCGCGAGATTTGCGAAGCCATCGGACCGCTCTTGAAGGACAAGGGGCAGGTGTTTGTGGGGATCGACGTGATCGGCCACTACCTGACCGAGATCAACGTGACCTCTCCCACCGGTATTCAGGAGTTGGAGCGTTTCGACGGGTTGAACGTCGCAGGCGCCATTTGGGATGCCATCGACGCACGCCTCGCATGAGCTGGCTGCGGCCCGTTCTCAACCACTATCTGCGCCTGACGGAAAAGCCGCATATACGCCGGGCGGCCGGGCCGGACGTGTTGCGCCGCAGCTTTCTGACCAAATCACGCATCTTCTTTCATCCACCCTTTGGCACGCGCATGGCCACGCGTCCGCTTGGACCCGGTGAGGCTTTGCACATCACGCCGCCGCGCGTCGCACGCGACACGGTACTGCTGTACTTCCATGGGGGCGGCTACGTTTTTGGCGCGCCGGAGACGCATTCGGCCATGGTCGCCTATCTGGCGCGGCGTGTGGGCGGGCCAGCGTTCCTGCCTCGCTATCCGCTGGCGCCAGAGCACCCCTATCCTGCCGCGCTTGATTTTGCCGAAGCCGCGTATCATGCGCTGCTGATCGAACACGCGGCCAAGCGGATTGTTATAGGCGGGGACAGCGCCGGGGGCGGCCTCGCGCTTGCAGTGCTGGCGCGGCTCTCGCAATCTGGCGCACCGCTCCCGGCCGGTGTCTTTGCCTTTTCACCGCTGACGGATTTGACCTTTTCGGGCGCAAGTTTTCGCGGCAATGCCGAGCGGGACGTCGAATTACCCGCGGAGCGTGCGCATGAGATGGCGGAGATGTATTTGAACGGTGCCGATGCTGACGACTCCGGTGCCAGCCCGCTTTTTGCCGATCTCACCGGTGCGCCGCCCGTCTGGATCACCGTGGGCGATACGGAGATCCTGCTGGATGACAGCCGCCGCATGGCGGACAGGCTACGCGCCCAGGGTGTGGATGTGACGTATGTCGAAGAGCGGGATCTGCCCCATGTTTGGCCGATCTTTCACAACACCTTGCCCGAGGCGCGCGCGACACTGGCGGCACTGGCCAAATGGATCAGCGCTCAGGCCAGTTCGAGCGATCCGACGCGGTAGCTGATTGCTTCGCCGATATGCGGCCGTTGTACGCTGTCCGACCCGTCGAGGTCTGCAATGGTGCGCGCGACGCGCATCACGCGGTGGTAGCCGCGCGCTGACAGGCCAAAACGGTCGGCGGCCTTGTTCAGCAGTGCCCGGCCTTCGTCGTCGGGTTGAGCGACCGCATCGAGCATCGCGCCCGACAGGTCGGCATTGTGGCGAATGTCGTGGTCCGTGTATCGCTTGGCCTGCACGGCCCGGGCCGACGCGACGCGGTCGGCGATGGAGGCGGATGTTTCACCATCGGCCGGCAGGTCGAGGTCGGTATAGGTCACGGGCGGCACGTCCACACGCAGGTCGAAACGGTCCATGAGTGGCCCGGAGATACGGCCCAGATAGTCGTCGCCGCAGCCCGGCGCGCGGGCACAGGCGCGGGCGGCATCGCTGAGATAGCCGCATTTGCACGGGTTCGCCGCGGCGACCAGCATGAAGCGGCAAGGGTATTTCACGTGGTTGTTGGCCCGCGCGATCATGACCTCGCCCGTTTCGATCGGTTGGCGCAGGGTTTCAAGGACGGTGCGCGGAAATTCGGGGAATTCGTCCATGAAGAGGACGCCGTTATGCGCCAGCGACGCCTCGCCCGGTTTGGCCCCGCGCCCGCCACCGATTATGGCGGCCATAGAGGCCGTGTGATGCGGCTCGCGAAAGGGGCGATCCATCGAGATGCCACCGGCATCCAGCAAACCGGCGAGCGAATGGATCATCGACGTCTCCAGCGCTTCCATCGCCGTCAGGGGCGGCAGGATGCCGGGCAGGCGGGCGGCCATCATGGATTTGCCCGAACCGGGTGTTCCGACCATGAGCACATGGTGGCGGCCCGCAGCGGCGATCTCGAGCGCGCGTTTCGCGCGTTCCTGCCCTTTGACGTCCCGCATGTCCGGGGCGTGGGAAGCGGTGGCAAGTTGGCCTGCGGTGGCCGGTTCCAGCGGCGCTTGGCCGGTGTAGTGACGCACGACATCACTCAGAGCCTTTGCCGCGATGACCTGCGCGGCGTCGACCCAGGCCGCCTCGGCACCCGAGCCTTCGGGGCAGAGCAATGTACGGTCCTGCTCTGCCGCCGCCATGGCGGCAGGGAGCGCACCGATGACAGGGACAAGCGTGCCGTCGAGCGACAACTCGCCCAATGCGACGGTCATCTCGACAGCGTCCTTGGGCAGGATCTCCATTGCGGCGAGGAGCGCCAAAGCGATGGGCAGGTCGAAATGCGAGCCTTCCTTGGGCAGGTCGGCAGGCGAGAGGTTGATCGTGACTTTCTTGGATGGCAACGCGATGGAGAGGGCGCTCAGCGCGGCGCGCACGCGGTCGCGGGCTTCGGACACAGCCTTGTCCGGCAGACCCACGATAGCAAAGCCTGGTAGTCCAGGCACCATCGCACATTGCACCTCGACCTCTCGGGCCTCGACCCCCTGAAACGCTACCGTGTACGCCCGCGCTGCCATCTTCACCTCTGCCTCTGATGGTTAACGGTACGCGCGATGCGGTTTACGATTGGTTAACAACGGCTGAGCCTGGAGGTGCAAATCCTTGCAAGGATTTGTCCGCAAAACTTTTGCAAAAGTTTTTGCCGCTACGCAGGCCAGACGCGCGTCGGCAAATCCATGGGATATGGGAAGGGATCATAGGTGGTTTTGAGGCCTTCCGCCCGCCATGCCTGAAAGGCGGGGTCGGCAATCGTTGCTGTGCAATAGGCTTGCCCAAAATCGCTCGTCGGCAAATCATACCCGACGATCCGCGCGCAAACCGGCGCATAGAACACATCCGCAAGTGAGTAATCGCCAAAGAGCCACGGACCAGAACCTGCAAACGCTCGCGCGTGTGTCCACAATGCTTCGATCCGCGATAAGTCCTCCAGAACCGCGTCGGACGGCGCAAAGCCGACATTCACATGCGCCAATTGCATCGGGCATGCTGTCCGCAATGCGGCAAAGCCCGAGGCCATTTCGGCAACCAACCAACGCGCAGTCGCGCGTGCAGCAGGATCCGCTGGCCACAGCCCCGCATCCGGGTGGCGCTCGTGCAGCGTCTCCGCCATTGCCACCGTCTCGCCGACCACAGTCCTGTCCGGCAGGCGCAGGGTCGGGACGAGTCGCGCGGGAGCGAGTGGCGCAAGATCCGTCGCCATAGTACCGCTGTAAAGGCCGACATCATGTGTGCGATACGGCAGGCCGAACTTTTCGAGCATCAGCCAACCGCGCAAGGACCAACTGGAAAACGTCCGGTCGCCGATAAAGAGGTCATAGGTCATGCGCCTGAGGTTAGGCGCACCGGTCCGTCCCGGCAAAATGGCCATTTGTGCGGGCTGATATCACGGAAGGTGATTGATCCGTTCGACCACACCATCACCCGGACGCAGCGTCGTGACGCTGAGCGGGTCGATGCGGTGCGCAATGGCTTGGGTCGGCGTGACGCCCAGTGTGGCCTGCACCTGCGTGAGGATCACGCCGAAATGGGCAACAACAATGATATGCGCTGGCCGGTGTGCCGCCTCGATCCTGCGCACAGCGGCAGCGACACGGGCGGCGGCGGCATTCCAGCTTTCGCCACCGGGCGGTGCGTGGTCGCCCGGTGCCTCCCAATAGGCGCGGCTCAGGGCGTCGTCCTGTTCGGAGACCCTGGTAAAGTGCACGCCGTCCCAAGCGCCGAAATGGAATTCGCGCAACCCCGGATCATGTGGCAGGCGCGCGCGTCCGGCAGCAAGTGCATCGGCCGTCGACGCGCATCGCCCCAGATCCGACGACACGATCAATGCCTCATCCGGCAGCGCCGCAGACAGGCGCGCTACAGCGCCCGCATCTGTCAGATCCGCCGGAACATCACGCCAGCCGGTGAATGTTTTTTGGTGGGTTGGCCCGTGACGGACCCAGTGCCAAGTGGTCATGGCATCACCCCTTTGCGAACATCGACCAGCCCTGCCAGAACGTGCAGCACGCAATCGGCTTGCGCCGCCAGCGCGATATTGAGCCGTCCTTGCGCCTCGCGAAACCGTCGGGCCAGCGCGTTGTCGGGCACGATCCCCTGGCCCACCTCGTTCGACACCACGACCACGGGCGCGGCACAGTCCGACAAAGCCGTGAGCAGCCGCGTTTGCGCCACTTCAAGATCACGCTCTTCCAGCATGACGTTGGTCAGCCACATTGTCAGACAATCGAGCAGGACAGCCCGCGAGGCATCCTGTTCCGCCAGAGCATCCCAAACCGCCACAGGATGTTCGAACGTGGTCCAGCCCTCGCCTCGCCTCGCAATATGATGATCAACCTTAAGCTGTATCTCCTGATCCCAAATCTGGGACGTCGCCAAATAGACCGGATGTAATGCACTGTTAACAATTAGATTTTCCGCAACCACCGACTTACCCGAGGCCGCGCCGCCTAATACGAGTGTCAAGGGTGGCAACATTTTCTTCATCTTCCGAGTGAACCGATCCGCGTTGCGCTGCGTAGACAGGATAAGTGCGCAAAACAAGACTTACATCCACAGGGGGATGCTCGCATGGCCTTAGACACTGCACGCGATATGTCGCTGTCACGCACCGCTATGAAAGCGGAACTGCTCGACGCCGAAACAGAACTGCGCCTGGCCTATGCCTGGCGGGATGAGCGGGACGAAGCAGCATTGCACCGCCTGATCACAGCATACATGCGCTTGGCCATTTCGATGGCATCGAAATTCAAGCGCTATGGCGCGCCGATGAACGACCTGATCCAGGAGGCCGGCTTGGGCCTCATGAAAGCGGCGGACAAGTTTGACCCGGACCGGGGCGTGCGTTTTTCCACCTATGCCGTCTGGTGGATCAAGGCGTCGATCCAGGACTATGTGATGCGCAACTGGTCCATGGTCCGCACCGGGTCGACCTCGTCGCAAAAGTCGCTGTTTTTCAATATGCGCCGCGTCCAGGCCCGGCTTGAACGGGAGAGTGCAGCAGCGGGCGAGACGCTGGATAAACACCAGCTGCGCCAGATGATCTCGACCGAGATCGGCGTGCCCTTGCATGACGTGGAAATGATGGAAGGCCGGTTGTCCGGTTCCGACTACTCGCTGAACGCGACGCAGTCTGTGGACGATGAAGGGCGCGAGTGGATTGACGCGCTTGAGGATGACGGCGCGCAAGCCGCGGAGTTGGTCGAAAACCAGCACGACACCGAGCAACTGCGTTCATGGCTGCTGTCGGCGCTGAATGCACTGAACGAGCGTGAGCGGTTCATCGTGCGCGAGCGCAAACTGCGCGACGAGCCTCGCACGCTGGAAAGCCTGGGCCAGGAGCTTAACCTGTCCAAGGAACGGGTGCGCCAGCTCGAGGCGGCTGCGTTCGGCAAGATGCGCAAGTCGCTCGAGAACCAAAGCCGAGAAGTGCACCACTTCCTCGTATGATCCAGCGATACATCATGGCTTTGGCCAGCGCGGGGGCGATCCTGACCTACGCGCTGGCCGTTTTCGCGTCTACCGTCTGGGACGGCTGGACCGGCGATGTGCTGATCATCGGTGAGTTCCACGACAACCCGCAACACCAACAGCAGCAAGCGAATGCGCTGGCTGAAATCCGACCCAAAGCCGTGGTGTTCGAGATGTTGACACCAGACGAGGCCGCACAGCTTGCGGGCGTGGAGCGCATCAAGGCGGCCATGGTCACCGCGACCGACGGGTTCCATTGGACCAACATCGCGGACTACGCGGACGTGCTGTCTCAGTCGTCTGTCATCATTGGTGCAGCATTATCTCGGGAAGATATGCGGGCTGCGTTTTCCAGCGGTGCATCAGCGGTGTTCGGGCCAGAGGCGGCCACATTTGGCCTGACAGATGCGCTGCCCAAGGCGCAGCAGGATACCCGCGAGGCCGTGCAGTTCGACGCCCATTGCGCCGCCATGCCGCGCGAGATGATGGGCGGCATGGTCGAGGCGCAGCGCCTGCGAGATGCACACTTTGCCCGCACGGTGGCGGCAGCGCTCGACACTTACGGTGCACCGGTTGTGCTGATCACCGGCAACGGTCACGCGCGCACCGACTGGGGCGTGCCTGTCTACCTCTCGACCGCGCGCCCTGACCTCAAGGTCGAAAGCATCGGGCAGGGCGAGGGCGGTGCCGCGCCCGCAGGCACCTTTGACACAACGCTCAGTGACGCCGCAATCCCGTCGCGCGAAGACCCCTGCGCAGCCTTCGGGTCCGAGGGCTAGCGCCTTTCGCCTTTGACCTGTGCAAACCCTGCGGTCAGCACGTCACCGCGCGGGGGCTGGCCCCGTGCCCCCCCTCTGGCACTCGCCCCGCACTCCGCCTATGGTCGCGCCAATCGACTTGCCGGAGCGCGGACATGCTGCAGGACAAACGCATCCTCCTGATCCTCACGGGCGGTATCGCCGCCTACAAGGGGCTCGACCTGATCCGCCGCCTGCGCGAGCGTGGGGCGTCGGTGGCCCCCGTCCTGACCAGCGCGGCCGAGCAGTTCGTGACGCCCCTGTCGGTCTCCGCATTGGCGGGGGAAAAGGTGTATCGCGACCTCTTTGATCTCACCGACGAGGCCGAGATGGGGCATATCCAGCTGTCCCGCTCTGC
>JBCBHM010000061.1:0-18429 GCA_038525585.1 Pseudomonadota bacterium | reverse complement strand
CTACGGTGGCATCCTGACCGATATCGCGTCGCATCAGATCGACCAGTTCATGCACTTTACAGGCTCTGATGCGGCAGAGATCACCATGGCGCATGTCACGAACCATACGAACGCGTCTGACCCTGGGCTGCAGGATTTCGGTGAGGTGTCGCTGCGCTCGGGCCATGCGTCCGGTTACATCCGTGTGGATTGGTACACCCCCTACGCGCTACCCAATTGGGGGGACGGTCGGCTGACGCTTTTGGGCACAGACGGATACATTGAGCTGCGCAAATACGTCGACGTCGGCGGCCGCGCTGGCACGGACCACCTGGTGCTTGTCAACGGTACGACGTGCAAGAACATGGATGGCTCCGGTGCGGGACTGCCGTATTTCGAGCGTCTGGTGCACGACATTGCGCATCGTACCGAAACGGCGATGACCCAGCGCCATTGCTTTACCGTGATGGAGCTTGCCTTGCAGGCGCAGGCCATAGCGGAGTCGGCTGAATGATCCGCGTCGCGATCCTTGGTGGCGGCATAGGCGCACAGCACCTTGCGGCATATGCCAAAGTGTATGATTTCGACGTGGTGCTTCTGGTCGACAAGGATGCCGCCCGTCGCGCGGAGTTTGCCGCGCAGGGCATTCCTGTCTCCGACAGTATTGACGATGCCTTGGCAGAAGGCGTTGATCTGGTTGACATTTGCCTGCCACCGCACCTGCACGCACCGGTCGCTTTGCAATCGCTCGCGCGGGGCAAACATATCATCTGTGAAAAACCGCTCGCCACGTCCATGCACGACGTGGATCGCATCGCGGCGGCGGCGAAAGCGGCCGGTCGCGAGGTCTTTCCGGTTTTTCAGTACCGGTTCGGTCCCGCCTTTGATCACCTGAGCGCGTTGCGGAACGTGGGCCTTACCGGTGCACCCATTGCCGCAGCGCTCGAGACGCATTGGAACCGCGGTGCAGACTACTATGCCGTGCCCTGGCGTGGCACCTGGGACGGAGAGCAGGGCGGCGCGGTTCTGGGCCATGCCATCCACGCACATGATCTGCTGTGCCACTGGATGGGCCCTGTTGCCCGTGTCTCCGCAAGCCTCGGCACCCGGGTGAACCCGATTGAGACCGATGATACCGCCGCACTGACCTTCGAACACGTATCCGGCGCCCTTGCCACCAGTTCCGTCACACTTGGTTCCGCGACGGATGAGACGCGGTTGCGCTTGGTCTTTGAACACCTCACGGCCACATCCGATACCGTACCGTATGCCCCAGGCCAGCGCCGCTGGCGGTTTACTGCGCGCGAGCCGTCCTTGCAGGCAAATGTCGATGCGGTCGTGGCAGAGACGTCGCCAGGCCCCTCCGGCTTTGTCGGGTTTCTGACCGAGGTGCAGAAAGCCCTGACAGGGGTCCCCAACAGTTCGGTGTCGCTCGCCGATGGCGCGGCCTCCATCGCGCTTGTCACCGCAATTTACGCGTCGTCTCGCACCGGTGCGCCTGTGGATTTGCCCTTGCCCGACACCCACCCGATGCGCCAAGGATGGCGGCCATGATCGAATGTTGGCGATGGTTCGGGCCCGATGATCCCACCCAGTTGGCAGACCTGCCCCAGGTCGGAGCGACCGGGGTTGTCACCGCGCTTCACCAGATCCCGCCCGGCACCGAATGGCCCATAGATGCCATCCGGGCACGCGCGGAGATGATCGAAGCGGCCGGCCTGCGCTGGCAAGTGGTTGAAAGCGTCCCCGTTTCCGAAGCGATCAAGACGCAGGGCGCTGCGTGCAAGGCTCATATCGAGAGCTACAAGCGGACCCTTGAGGCCTTGGCGGCGCAGGGGATCGAAACAGTGTGCTACAATTTCATGCCGATCCTGGATTGGACCCGCACGGAAACCCACGCCGTTCAACCACATGGCGGCACGGCAATGCTGTTTGACCTGCCCACTTTTGCCGCCTTCGATCTGCATATCCTGGCCCGTCCAAGCGCGGTTGACGATTACGCCGAAAGCACCCGCGCTGCCGCGGCTCTTGTCCACGCACAGATGGACGACGCGCAAAAGGCGCGGTTGACCCGGACGATCATCGCAGGTTTGCCGGGGGCAAATGACGGCTGGAGCCTGGATGATGTCCGGAGCCGTCTTGCAACATATGATCGGATCTCGTCCGACCGCCTGCGCCAAAACCTGATCGATTTTCTGGCCGAGGTGGTTCCTGTGGCCGAACGGCTTGGCGTGCGCCTGTGCTGTCACCCGGATGACCCGCCATTTGCGCTGCTGGGTTTGCCGCGCGTCATGTCTTCGACCCATGGTTATGTGACGGCACTGGACGCCGTTCCATCGACTGCCAATGGCGCGACGCTGTGCACGGGATCCCTGGGTGTTGCCCGTGACTTTGACGCGCTGGATTTCGTGCGTCGCCTTGGTCCGCGCATCCACTTTGCGCATCTGCGCAATACACAACGCCTGCCATCCCTCGAACCGGCCCGCCCCAGTTTCTTCGAAGCGCCGCACCTCGACGGCGATACGGATCTGGTGGCCACGGTCCGCGCGCTGATGGAAGAGGAAGCACGCCGCCGCGCAGAGGGGCGCAGCGACCACGCCATACCCATGCGTCCGGACCACGGGCAAGAGCTTCTGTTTGACCGTACCCGCGACAACCCACCCGGCTATCCGCTGATTGGCCGGATGCGTGGGCTCGCCGAACTGCGCGGCATTATGGCCGCTTGCGAGGCATCACCATGATCCGGATCGGCCTGGCCGGGGCTGGCCTTATCGGGCGGCGCCACCTCGACGCGTTGCAGCGCACGCCGGGGATGACCCTGTCTGCGGTTCTTGATCCTGCATTGCCGGCTGACGATCCGCTGCCGGCGGCGCGCAGCCTGGCGGACCTCATCGCTTGCAGTGATGGCATCATAATCGCCACGCCAAATCATACCCATCGGCCCATGGCCGAAGACGTGCTGCGCGCGGGCCTTCCCGTCCTCGTGGAAAAGCCGCTGGCTGACACGGCCGAGCATGCACGCCATATCGCGCAAACCTCCGATGATACCAACACGCCCGTGCTTGTCGGTCACCATCGACGCCACAACCCGTTGATTGTCAGGGCAAAGGAAATCGTGGACAGCGCAGCCCTTGGCGCCATCACCACCGTGCACGGCAATTGCTGGCTGCCAAAACCCGACAGCTATTACGATCAGGCCTGGCGGCAGACGGCTGGAGCGGGGCCGCTGTTCATCAACCTGATTCACGATGTGGACGTGTTGATGTACCTCTGCGGTCCCATCGTTGCGGTCCAAGCGTTCGAAGCCAATGCACAACGGCAGGCGGACGCCGAAGAGGTTGTGGCCGCCAGCGTCCGCTTTGCCAATGGCGCGCTGGGAACGCTCAACCTGAGCGACACGGCACTGGGCCCATGGAGCTGGGAGCTGACCGCGGGCGAAAACGCGGCGTACCCCAAGACGGATCAAAGCAGTTATCTCATCGGCGGAACACATGGATCGCTCGCACTTCCGAACCTTACCGTATGGTCACAGGAGGAGGGGCCGGATTGGTGGGCCCCGATTTCGGCTACGCGTTATCCGGTCGACAGCGTCGACACGCTTGTCGCACAGTTGCAGCATTTCGGCGAGGTCATCTCGGGCAACGTCGCACCAAAGATGAGCGCCGCGGACGGTGTACGCGCCGTGACCGTGATTGAGGCGATCAAGCGAGCCGCACAAACGGGTCAGACCGTCACGTTGGAATAAATCGCTCGCGACACGCAGGACTCGTGTTAGCCTAAGCGCATCGCCATAGGGCAGGGGGTGTCTTCTGGACCTGCCCGGCGCCTGCGTATGGCGTGAAACCCCATCCTGACAATTGATGAGCCAAAGGAGGCGCGCATGACCAAAGTCGGCGTGATCGGCATCGGGGATATGGGCAGTGGTCTGGCCAAGAACCTGATCGCCAACGGGTATGAAACATGGGGCATTGACCTGCTGGAGGCGCGCCAACGCGCCTTTGCCGACATGGGCGGGCAAGTTGCCACTTCGGTGGCCGAGGTGGGGCAGAACGTGCAAGCCGTCTTTGTCATGGTGATGACGGGGGCTGAGGCGCACGAGGTGATCCTTGGGCCCGGCGGATTGTCTGACACCATGTCGCCGGGTGGGGTCATCCTGCTGACCGCAACGATCAAACCCGCCGAGGCGCGCGCGATTGGTGCGGCACTCGACGGTACCGGCTTGCATTTGATCGACAGCCCCGTTTCTGGCGGCTATCCCGGCGCGCAAAGCGGCACGTTGACCATGATGGCCGCAGGCACTGACGCCGCACTGGCGCAAGCCCGCCCGGTGATGGAGGCGGTGTCGGCCAGCATCCACCGCGTCGGCCAGAACCCGGGCGACGGACAAACGGTCAAGGCCTGTCTGCAATCCCTGATCGGCGCGCAATTTTCCGCCACGTTCGAGGCAGCGGCGCTGGCTGCCAAGGCCGGTGTTCCGGGTCAGGTGGTCCTGGACGTTTTTTCGACCTCCTCCGCGGCGTGCGGGGTGGTGAACAATGCGCTGGAAAAGATCATCGACCGCCAGTTCGAGGGTACCGGCAGCCATATCAACACGATGCACAAGGATCTCACCATCTCGATGGACCTAGGTGAAGAACTGGGCGTCCCGCTCCATACGGCAGCGTCAGCCATGCAGATCTTTCACGCCGGGCGCACGCGATATCCTGATGGTGACAACTGGGCCTGCACACAAGTGATCGAAGAGATCGTGGGCGCCGAATTGCACCGCAGCGCGGCCAAGGCCACGCGATGAAGCTGGGCGTGATCACCGACGGCATCAGCCGCGACCTCGCCCATGCTGTGGATGTCATGGACGAATTCGACCTGACCTATGCTGAGCTGCAATTTGTCGGCCACAGCGAGGTGGGCGACCACTCGGCGCAAGAGATCAGAGACATTGACGCACTTTTGCGCGACAGGGGCAAACCGGTCTCTTGCCTGTCGCGCCATATCTTTGCCGGGACGACCGCGGCCAACCGGCCGGGCGACGCGCTTCATACGCAGCACATGGACGCGCTCAAGCGCGTTATCGAGATGGCGCATAGTGTCGGCAGCCCGCTCGTTCGCATCATGACCCAGAAAAAGGAGCAGATCCTTTGGGGCAGTCACGGCGCCGAACACTGGAACGTAGCCAAAGGCGCCTGGGCCACGATGGCCCCGATGATCGCACCAGCCGTCGACCTTGCTCGCGCCGCAGGCGTCACGCTCGTGGTCGAGACGGGTAATGGCACGATGGTCAACTCCAACTACACTGCCCGCAAACTGATTGATGAGCTGAACGCGAAGGATGTGCTGAAGGTTTTGTGGGATCCTGCCAACAATTGCTGGTGCCACGAACGCGCCTATCCGGAGGGGTATGGTGAGGTCAAAGACGGCTATCTGGGCCACATTCACATCAAGGACGTGATGGTCGATACGCCTCGGGCGACGCTTGAGGTGCGCGAGATGGGCAAGGGACAGCTTGGCCCGCTGTTCCAACCCATGGCCGATGCCTTGCGACAGGACGGATATGATGGCGTCATCAGCTTCGAATCCGTCTACCACCCCGGTAATGGTGACTTTGAGGCCGGGTTTCGCGCCTGTATCGGCACGTTCAAATCCATCTTTGGCCCTTGATCCCACTCGCATTTTCGTGTGCAGCTCTGAAAACCGCGCGGGGCGATGCCCATATGCCCCAGCACACGCACCTGACCTAGGCCACGCCCATGACTGCCCCTCTCCCCGCGCTTGACGATATCAAAGTGGCCGTGATCGGCCTTGGCTATGTTGGCCTGCCGTTGGCGGTTGAGTTCGGCAAGCAACGCGCGACAATCGGCTTTGATCTCAACGCTGCGCGGATCGCGTCCTTGCGCGCGGGCGTCGATAGCACGGGTGAGGTCGATGACATCACCGTTGCCACACGCCTGACCTACACCGATGATCTCGCAGATATCGCCGACTGCAACGTCTACATCGTCGCTGTGCCGACGCCCATCGACAACCACCGGCAACCCAACCTTGCGCCGCTCCTCGCGGCCTCGCGTGACATCGGCACCGTGCTTAAGCGTGGCGACATAGTCATCTTCGAAAGCACGGTCTATCCTGGTGCCACCGAAGAAGACTGCCTGCCAGAGGTCGAGGCGACCTCCGGCCTCACCCGCAACGTTGATTTCTTCGCAGGCTACAGTCCGGAGCGGATTAATCCCGGGGACAAGACGCGCCCACTGCCCAAGATCGTCAAGGTCACGTCCGGCTCCACGCCCGAGGCCGCCGACCTGATCGATGCGCTATACGGCACGATCATCACCGCCGGCACGCACAAGGCCCCCACGATCCGTGTGGCCGAAGCGGCCAAGGTTATCGAAAACACGCAACGCGACGTGTCCATCGCGCTCATCAACGAATTGTCGATCATCTTCTCGCACCTCGATATCGACACCAATGCCGTGCTCGACGCCGCGGCGACCAAGTGGAACTTCAACCGCCTGTCGCCGGGTCTCGTCGGCGGGCACTGCATCGGCGTCGATCCCTATTATCTGATCGACAAGTCGATCACGGCGGGCCACATCCCCGACATCATCCGCATGGCACGCGAGATCAATGATGGCATGGCACGTCATGCCGTTCAGATCCTGGTCAAAAAGATGATCCAGCGCGAGGCGCGCGTGCATGGTGGCCGCGCCCTCGTCCTGGGCATCACGTTCAAGCAGAACTGTGCTGACATTCGCAACACCAAGGTGGTGGATATGCTGGGTGAATTGGCAAGCTACGGGCTGGCGGTCGATCTGCACGATCCTTGGGCCGATGTGGACGAGGTGCAACAGACCTATGATGTTGCAATGCTGCCTGACCTGCCTGT
This sequence comes from Pseudomonadota bacterium, assembly GCA_038525585.1. GTDB lineage: Bacteria > Pseudomonadota > Alphaproteobacteria > Rhodobacterales > Rhodobacteraceae > Tateyamaria. The sequence continues at coordinate 11,573 of JBCBHM010000061.1, read as the reverse complement.
CGCCGACGGTGACTATGACGCGGTGATCCTCGCCGTGGCCCATGATGACCTGGTCGCTTTGGGCGCGGACAAGTTGCGCGCGCACCTGCGCCCGAACGGTGTGTTTTTTGACATGAAGGCCGTGTTCGCGCCCGAGGACAGCGATCTGCGCCTCTAGGCTGCCCGCCGCATTGCCGTAAGCACCGCGTGTGCTGCGGCCGCGCCCGTCTCGATGGCCCCTTCGATCAAGCCGCCATTGCGCTGTGACAGCTCTGCCCCGGCAAAGAACACGCGGTCGCCGACCGGCTGTGACAGCACCGGCGCACCGTAGGGCGGATGACCCTGCGGTGGCGTCTTGTTGGCTTCGGTGGCCGTGAACGGCTCCGTCGCCCAATCCATCAGGTGCAGTGCGCGCGGTCTGGACGCCTCAGGTCCGAAGAGGCGCTCGAGCTGCGCCACGGCAGCTGCTTGCAACGTACTACGGTCCTGCCGCTGTGCCGCAGGCCACGCGACAAAGCCAAAGAGCGCGAAGATTTCGCGCTGTGCGTCGCTTTGATCGGCAACTTCAAAGAGCGGCCCGATATGGCTGATCGCTGACCCCGACAACCCCGCCTCGCGCCAGAACGGGCGATCATAGATCGCAACGATCTTTGCATGCGCCGCCATCCAGGTCGGCCAACGGAGCATCGCCGCCCGCCGTTCTTGCGACCACGCCGGGGACATGTCCCACGCGGCCGTGATGGGCGGCGGTGTTGCAACGATCACCCGGTCCGCCGTCCAAACATCACCATGCGCAACGATAACAAAGGGCGCCTCACGCGCGTCCAGCGCCGTCACAGCCTGCCCAAAACAAACGGTGGCGTCTGGAAGGCTGTCTGCCAACCGCTTAGCCACCATGCCAATGCCACCGCGCACCCGTGCCGCATCACCGTACCGTGCGGGAAACGCGCCGCGTTGGACGCCCTCAGGCGCCTCATAGACAAAGTCGCCGGTCTCATCCTGCGGCAAGGTTTCGAGGCCGAGGTCATCCAGCAACGTCAAAACGCGCGGTTGCATCCCCGGCCAAATCCACGCCGGACCCAGATCCACACCATCGCGCGTAAGAGCCCGACCGCCGACACGGTCCCGCGCCTCCAACACGGTCACGGGTACGCCCACGTCGTGCAAAACACGCGCTGCCATCAGCCCGGATAGCCCCGCGCCGATGACCAATACGTCGCTCACGCGTCGATCATCTGGCGCAGATGCCCCGTCTTGGTCCACAGCCGCGCACCGTCCGCACCCGCCGTCAGATCTGCGGACCCGCCGGGCGGCACACGCAGCCAATCGCGCGGCCCAAGGCTCTGACCGCCGTTGGTCATCGTGCCCTCCAGCACCAGCACTTCCGCGCCATCCGGCGCCGCCAATACGTGTGACACGCCACCTTGCCAGGCCTCGACTTGTACCAGCTCGCGCGTATCCTCGAACAACGTCGCATAAGACACGCCCACGCGGATCGGGTCACCTTCAAGCGGTACGGCATTCATATCGATGCGTACATGTTCCCGATCCTCTGGATCGAACTGCCACAACTTAACGAAAATCGTGGCTCCCGGTTCGGACGACGGCGTGTGGCGAGAGGTCGGCGGATTGCGTACATAGGTGCCCACGGGGAAATCGCCCGCCTCGTCCTGAAACACCCCTTCGAGCACGATGTATTCCTCGCCCCCGTCATGGGTGTGTGGCGCAAACGCGCTGCCGGGGGCAAAGCGGACGATGGTCGTCGCGCGCGCCACCTCATCCCCGATCCGGTCCAGCATTTTACGCTCGACCCCGGCAGACGGCGACGCCCGCCAAGGGTTATCCGCATCGGTCACGATAACTTTCTGGGTAAAGTCCGCATTCATTTCCAATGGCGTGCTCCTCGTTTCTTACCTTCCATTAGGTAGACAAATGAGCGTAGATCACAAGTGACGATTTGATTTGTTCAATTTTTATGTCTATTTATAGCCTACCAAATGACAGGCAAGCTTAATGAATACCAAGGCCCAGCTCCTCGACCGTGCGGAAAACCTGGCCCGCCAGCGCGGCTTTGACGGGTTCAGCTTTGCCGATCTCGAAGCTGCCGTGGGCATCCGCAAGGCTTCGATCCACTACCATTACCCGACCAAGGGCGACCTGTCGTTTGCCCTCATGACCCGCTACGCGGATGTCTTTGCCGGCCGGCTTCACGCCATCTCGCACGACCATGCGACGGCCGGTGCGCGCCTCCTTGCCTATATCGACCTTTATCGCCAGGCGCTCGACGGGGGCCGCAGCCTATGCCTGTGTGTCGCGCTGAGTGTCACGCAGAACGCTCTGCCTGCAGCAAGCCAAGCGGCCCTCGACCACTTCCACGACACCGTCACGGCATGGCTCGAACATGTGTTCCGCCTTGCGCAAACAGATGCGACCATCATGGCGGTGACCAACCCGCGGGCCGAGGCCGCCGCCGCCCTTGCACAGGTCGAAGGCGCCCAGATCATGGGCCGCGCGGCCCGAAACCCCGCGCGGTTCGAAGCGGCGATCTCCACCTTGCGCGCCCGCACGCTCTGACCCGGTCATGATGCATAAATTGTGATATGAATTGCACCCCCTGCTGTGCAAGTCTCGGATCACAAGACAAAACCTGGGACAGGACATGAAAAAAGAAGTTGTTGCGCAGCTTTCCTCGCTGCCCGACCGCAGCCCGGCATATGCCATCGTGGGCGAGGTCGATCTGGTGGTTGTTCGATTCGATGAGGAAGTCTCTGTCTTCTATGGCCGCTGCCTGCACCGCGGTGCGCTCATGTCCGATGGTTTTGTGCGTGGTGACAATCTGATCTGTGGCGTCCACGATTGGGATTACCGTCTCGACAGCGGGGTCAGTGAATACGCCAACGACGAGGCGCTGCCCAAGTTCACAAGCTGGCTGGACGGCGACGATATCTGCGTCGACGCGGATGAGATCAACGCGTGGGGCCACGCCAACCCGCAGCCCTTTGACCGCGACGCATATCTTGGTCTCTATGCCGACACATCCCACGGCACGACCGAGGAGCCTTATGCCGGGCTGATCCAGCAATACGCGCAGCATGGGCTCAGCAAGACCGGCCACCACGGCGTTGTCGACGCGATGGGCGTGCCACGTGATCAGCTGCCCGACTGGGACGATATCCAACTGCTCACCGCGCAGCTGCACAAGCCGCCGCTGCTGGATGATCATCCCGTCGGCACGGACGTCGTGATCGGCCCGAATGCGCAGAAACCCCTGCGTCTGGGCATCCCGCTTTTTGTCTCTGACATGTCCTATGGTGCGCTGTCCGAGCCTGCAAAACTGGCGCTCGCGCGGGGCGCAGAGTTGGCCGGCACGGGCATCTGCTCCGGCGAGGGCGGCATGTTGCCCGAAGAACAGGCGGCCAACAGCAGATACTTCTACGAACTCGCCTCCGCCCGGTTCGGCTTTTCCTGGGACAAGGTTCAAAAATGCCAGGCCTTCCACTTCAAGGGCGGGCAGGGCGCCAAGACGGGCACCGGCGGGCATCTGCCCGGCCACAAGGTCAACGGCAAGATCGCTGAGGTGCGCGGGCTGAACGAAGGCGACGACGCCATCTCTCCCGCCCGGTTCCCCGACTGGACGGATCCCTTGCAGATCAAGGATTTTGCCGATGAGGTACGTGACCGTACGGGCGGTATCCCCATCGGCTACAAACTCAGCGCCCAGCACATCGAAAAGGACATCGATGCCGCCCTGACCGTGGGCGTCGACTACATCATCCTCGACGGCCGCGGGGGTGGCACGGGGGCGGCGCCCATCATCTTCCGCGACAATATCTCGGTGCCGACCATCCCGGCACTGGCGCGTGCGCGCGCCCATCTCGACCGGCTCGAACGGCAAGACGTCAGCCTTGTCATCACGGGTGGCCTGCGCAAACCGGCGGATTTCATCAAGGCGCTTGCCCTCGGAGCCGATGCGATTGCGCTGTCAAACGCCGCGATGCAGGCCATCGGCTGCATCGCCATGCGCGCCTGCCACACCAACAATTGCCCGGTGGGCATCGCCTCGCAAAAACCGCATCTGGTGAACCGGCTTGTCGTTGAAAAATCCGCGCGCCAGCTTGCGAATTTCTTTGAGGCCAGCACCGCGCTGATGCAGGTCATGGCCCGCGCTTGCGGCCACGACCACCTGTCCAAATTTCAGCCAAATGATCTTACAACGTGGAAAAAAGACATGTCCGACATCGCGGGCATTTCGTTCGGAGGCGTCGCGTGACCGAAACACTCGACTGGATTTCCGTAGGCCACACCACCGACTTGCCCGAGGGGCGGGTCAAGACCGTCACGGCGCGCACCACCTCCATCTGCCTGTCGCATTTCGACGGCCAATGGGCCGCGATGAACAACCACTGCCCGCACCAACGCGGACCGTTGGGCGAGGGCTCTATCGAACGCGGGGTCGACGGGAAATGCTGGATCCGGTGCCCCTGGCACGGCTGGGATTTTGACCCCCTCACCGGGAAACCGCCCGGCGGGCATGAGGACAGCGGCCAAGACACCTACCCGGTCAAGATCGAGGGGGATGAGATCTTTGTCGGGCTGGCGCCCGAGCCGCCGCATGAACGCACCGTCTCTGATCAGATGGCCGAAAGCATGGTCAATTGGGGCGTCAAACATGTCTTTGGGATGGTGGGTCACTCAAACCTCGGCATGGCTGATGCCATCCGCCTGCGTGTGGAAGCGGGTGAGATGAAATATGTGGGCATCCGCCATGAGGGCGCCGCCGCCTTTGCCGCCTCTGCCTATGGCAAGCTGACGGGCCATCCCGCCGGTTGCCTCACCATCGCGGGCCCTGGCGCCACGAACCTGCTGACGGGTCTCTGGGACGCCAAGGTCGATCGTGCGCCCGTTCTTGCCCTCACGGGTCAGGTGCAAACGCAGGTCTTCGGCCCCGGCGCGTTTCAAGACATCGACCTCGCAAGCGCCTTTGCCGCCGTGAGCCGGTTCAGCCAGACGGTGCTGAGCACCTCCAAGCACGCCGAGCTTGTCTCGCTCGCCATGAAAAACGCGCTTGTCGAGCGGGACGTGTCGCACCTGATCTTTCCCGATGATATGCAAACCAATCCCTCGGACGCGCCTGCCTCGAAACCCGATGGGCGGATGGGCCGTGCCGTCGTCAAACCGTCCGACGAAGACGTTGCTGACGCGCTCAAGCTGCTCAACGGGGCCAAGCGGCCCATCCTCGTCATCGGACATGGCGCCTGGGATCATATGGACGCGATCACGTCCCTTGCCGAGACGCTTGGCGCACCTGTCCTCACGACGTTCAAGGGCAAGGGCCTGCTGCCGGACGATCATCCGAATGCCGCAGGCGTGCTGGGCCGCTCCGGCACGCCGATTGCGTCGTGGTTCATGAACGAGGCTGATCTCATCCTGACCCTCGGCACGTCCTTTTCGAACCACACGGGTATCGAACCCTCAAAACCCATCATCCAGGTCGATTTCGAGCGGATGCAACTGGGCAAGTTCCACCCGGTCGACCTGCCGATCTGGTCGGAAATCGGCGCCTTCTGCGATGCCATCGCGCCGGGCTTGCGCCGACCTGGTGATGCGGCGGATCAGATCACCGAACTGGCTGAACGCTGGGACATCTGGCGCGCAGAAAAACGTGCGCGTATGGAGGAGGAAACGGCCAAGGGCATCCATGCCTTTGCCATTTTCGATGCGCTCAGCCGCGTTGCGCCTGCGGACGCCATCATAGCTGTCGATGTGGGCAACAACACCTATTCCTTTGGCCGATACTTCGAAACGAAAGGCCAGCGCGTGCTCATGTCGGGTTATCTTGGCTCTATCGGTTTCGGATTTCCGGCGGCGATGGGGGCCTGGGCCGCGACGCAGGATTTCGAGTGGCTCAAGGGGCGCAAGATCATATCGATCTCCGGCGACGGCGGCTTTGGCCAATACGCAATGGAGCTGACGACAGCCGTCAAATACGGCATGGATATCACCCACGTGCTGCTGCACAACGGCGAGCTGGGCAAGATCACCAAGGAGCAGAAATCCGGCGAATGGCCTGTCTGGGAAACCGGTCTGCACAACCCGTCCTTTGCCGCGTTCGCCAAGATCTGCGGCGCGCACGGGGAAAAGGTGGTGTCGTCGGACAAGGTCGAAGAAGCGCTGCAAAAGGCACTCGACGTCGACGGCCCGGCCCTGGTAGAGATCATGACGGATGCAGAGCTGGTGTAACGGTTGGCAAGTTGCCCATCCTGTGCAAGCTGTAATTCGTCAACACATCGGCTGAGCCAAGGTCGTGTGCGGGCTGTGACCCGCAGAATGCCCAGTTCCTAACGCGTTAACGGTACACCCGTGCCTGACGAGCCGGTCCGCCCTTCAAACGTCTTCACCGCAATCCCTTCGGCCTCCAGCGTGCGGCGGACGGACGCGGCGATTTCCACCGCTTCGGGCGTGTCGCCGTGGCAGCAGATCGTGTCGATGGGCGTTTCGATCCGTTTGCCGCTGTCGGTGATGATCGCCTGCGCCTTGACCATCTCGACCATCCGTTTCCCCGCCAGATCAGCATCATGGATGACGGCCCCCGGCAACCGCCGGTCGACCAATGTGGCATCGTCATTATACGCCCGGTCGGCAAAGATCTCGCAGGCAAAGCGCGCACCCAGTGACCGCGCGGCCCGCTCCTGCGCCGTCGCTGCGAGCACCACAAGGATGCTGTCGGGATGCGCGGACAGCGCCGCCTCATAGCATGCGCGCGCCATTTCCTCATCTTCGGAGGTCATGTTGCCAAGCGCCCCGTGCAGCTTGACATGGCGCACCTCAGCGCCGAGGGCCGCCGCCATCCCAAGCGTGGCCCCCACCTGGCACCGGATGGAATTCTGCAATGACGCCAGGGGCATCCGGATGCGCCGCCGCCCAAACCCCTGAAGGTCCGGCAACCCGGGATGAGAGCCGACGCCGACACCCTTTTCCAAGGCGATCCCCATGGTCGTGGCCATTACATCCGGGTCGCCCGCATGGGCCCCGCAGGCGATATTGGCCGATGTCACCGTCTCGAGCAGGGCAGCATCGTCGCCCATGTTCCACGGACCAAAGCTTTCGCCCATATCGGCGTTCAGATCGACATACATGTCCTCATCCCTCATCCATGGCGGAAATGACCCCGCCAACCAGTTGATAACTCAGCAGATCCTGCATGTCTGCCGGGTCGCGTACCAGCGGCGTCACGTCCTTGGCCAGCCCTGCCCACGCCGCATCCGCGCGCGCCTGCACCGCGATCCCCTCGTCGAGGGTGACAAAGGCAAAGCGCAGCTCTGCCCCGGCCGGGGCCTGCACGACACGTGGCAGATCGCAGGGCAACACCGTGCCGATCCGTGGGTAGCCGCCTGTGGTCTGGCTCTCGGCCAGCAGGACGAAAGGCGCGCCGTCCCCCGCAATCTGGATGTCGCCCGGCACGATAACCTCGCTGACGACACTCAGCTGATCGGGGTTGGAAAAGCCCTGATCGCTGTCCATCCGCACCCCTTGCCGATTGGCGCGTGGGTCGCGTCGAAAAACGGTATTTTCGAAGCGTGCGCGCGTCTCGGCACTGAAATCCATCGTCTGCATGCTGGGTACGATCCGCACGGTGCCGCCGTCGAACCGCCCGTCACGGGGCAGCGTCATGCCCGCCGGAGACGTGCCTGGCCCCACGGGCAGGACATCGCCCGCGGCCACCAATGCGCCAAGCCCGGTTGATTGATGCGTCGCGCGTGCGCCCAGCACCGGCGCGGTCGCAAACCCGCCGCTCACATGGAGGTAGCCGTAGGTGCCCGCGCGCGTCGGCCCGATCACCAGCGATGCGCCTGCGGGCAACATGTGGCTCGCGTTCCAAACCACGGCGGATCCATCGATACTCGCCGTCATCGCCGCTCCGGCGAGCGCAATGACCACGTCTGCGTCCGCCTCGAACGTGCCGCCGGTGCCAACCATCTCAAGCACTGCAAGCTCGGGTGACTGCCGCAAAAGCGCCGCCCCTTCACGCACCGCCAGCAGGTCTGCGGCGCCGCCGCGCGTCAGCCCCTTGGCCAGATATCCGGGCCGACCCAGATCCTGCACCGCCACGCCCGGGCCCACCTGATGCACATGTAGCGCCGTCATGACAGCACCGCCCGTTCGGTGCCGTCAACGCCATGCGCCTCAAGGCGCTCAAGCTCGGAGACGGACACATCGGTAAACTGCACCTCATCGCCCGGCGTCAGCAAAAACGGCTCTGCCGCCGTGGGTCGAAAACACCGAAACGCGGACTGCCCCACATGTCGCCACCCTGTCGGCGTATCCTTGGCGAACAGGCACACCTGACGCACGGCGGCCACCAATGCGCCTTGCGGGACATTTGGCGTCAGCCCCACCTGTCGGGGAATATCCCAATGCGGCGCAAGCGTGCCAAGGTAGGGCTGCCCGGGTGCAAACCCGATGGTCAGAACCCGCAGCCGGGTGCCTGTCAGCTCGGCCAACGCCTCCGCCCCGGTCAACTCGGCCGCCTCTGCCGCCTCACCGAATTGCGGCGCGCGCGGCCCGTCGAACACCGCTGGAATGGTCCACAAAGTGCGACCCGCCGGGAGGTCTGCCGCAAGCCAATCCTGCTGCGCCAAAACCTCTGCCAGCGTATCGCGCAGGGGTGCAAACCCGTGCGAGGCAAGATCGACACGGAAAAACGCGGACACAAGCGTGCTGCTGCTTTCCTCGATCTGCGGCAGGGCCAGCGCATCCACCGCACCGCGAAAGGCAATCGCGGCCCGGTTGACTGCATCCGTCGCCTTGTCGCCAAAGGTGACCAGCACACCACCAAGGCCGACCGATTGAATCTTGGGAAACTCCGTCATGGTCGCCAGCCTACGCACTCTGTGTGCACGTGCAATCGCTTAGACCGGATCGCGCAGCCAGCCGTCCTCAAACGCCACATGCGCCACACCCGCCAGCCGTTTGACCCGCTCCAACTCGGCCTCCAGGGCGCGAGTCCGCCCCTTGCCCCAGCGCACCCGCCGTTCGGGCCAAAGCGCGCGCACGCGCAGGGTGTCACTGTCGCGATAGGCCTTCATATCGATGCGCCCAACGACCCTGTCGCCCTCAAGCAGGGGAAACACGTAATAGCCATAGGTCCGCTTCGCCTCCGGCACGAAAATCTCGATCCGGTAGGAAAAGCCAAAGAGCCGTTCTGCCCGCGCCCGGTCACGCAAGGCAGGATCAAACGGGCTGAGCACGCGCAGCCGCGTTGTCGGCGCAACCTTCAGCGCCGGATCTTCGGCAATGTTGGGCAGCGCATAGGACAGGCGCATTGCCCCATCGACGCAGGCCACCTGCACCTCCACAATCCGCCCAGCGGCCAGTGCCTGCGCGCACCAATCCTTGGCTTCGGCAGGCGAGATATGATCCCAAAACCGCGCCAACTCTCCCGACGTGGCAAAGCCCAGGCGCGCCAGCGCCTCGCGGCAGCACCAGTCAATGGTCTCTTCGACATCAGGCGCATTGCCGATCTGCACCCGGTCCAGCACCCGCTCGGTCAGGTCGTAATACTTGCGAAACCCCTCGCGCCCCACGACAGCAAGCGATCCGCTGCGCCACAGGTATTCCAGCGCCGTCTTGGAGGGGTGCCAATCCCACCAGCCCCCCGATCCGCGCGTCTCGCCATCCCCCACATCGGCCGAGCAGACGGGCCCCCGCTCGCGGATCATGTCCAGCACATCCTGAAACTTGTCTTCGAACCCTTCGCGCCGTGCCGTGCTCCATTGCGCGCGCAGCCGCGCGGCATCGCGTTCGCGCCGCAGATGCCAGTAAGGATAGAAGCGTATCGGAACCACCGCCGCGTCGTGGGTCCAGTGTTCGAACAGGGCGCGGTCGCGCTCGTACAGGAGCTTGAGCGATCTGGGCCGATACCGCGGCCTGCGCGAAAACAGGATCAGGTCATGGGCGCGCGCCACGGTGTTGATGCTGTCAAGCTGAACGAACCCCAGCCGTTCGATCAACGCCAGCAGGTCGGGGCCATGTGCCGCGCCTTGCGGCGCCTCGCTCAGGGCATGCCGGTCCAGAAACAGCCGGCGTGCTTGTGCGTTGCTCAGCGCAGGTGCGTTCACGTCCTCATGGTACGGCGCAGGGTGTCACCGTATGAGATCTTGGGTGTCAGCGTGATGTGCTTGGCCGCCGGGTCCGCGTCTTGCAGCATTCGGTCACGGATGATTTCCGCGGCGGCGCGTCCAATCTCGATCCGGCAGGCGTCGGTCGTGGCCAACTGCCGGGGCAGGCCTTGCAGCAACTCGACCCCGTTGAACCCGGCCAGTCCGATCTGCCCGGGCACATCCACACCTTTTTCCAACAGGTACAGCAACCCGCCCGCACCGATCATGTCATTGGAGTAATAGAGAAAATCAAGCTCGGGATTTTCCTGCAGCATTGCGGCGGTCATCTCGCGGCCCTTGGCCAGTGCGGATCCGCCCGAATAGAAATCCCGCGCCTCGATCTCGATCCCGGCTTTGGCAAGACCTTCGGTCAGCCCCTCGAACCGCTTGCGCGCCCGGTGATCCCGCGGCATCGATGTGCCCATGAATCCGATGCGGCTGTACCCCTGTTTGAGGATCGCGCGCGCCATATCGAGGCCCGCCTGGCGGTGCGAAATCCCGACCATGCTGTCGACCGGATTGCCATCGGTGTCCATGATCTCGACCACCGGAATGCCTGCATTCTGCAGCATGGCGGTGGCCGCATCCGAGTGTTCGAGCCCCGCGATGATCACGCCCGACGGACGCCAGGACAGCATCTCGTACAGAACACGCTCTTCCTTGTCGCGCATGTAATCGGTAACGCCGAACACGGGCTGAAGCGGCGTGTCCTCCAACACCTGATTGATGCCGGTCAGCACCTCGGGAAACACCATGTTGCTGAGTGAGGGGACAATGACAGCCACCAGGTTCACGTGCTGTGACGCCAGTGAGCCTGCGATCTGGTTGGGCACGTAGCCGAGGTCCTTGGCCGCTTCCAGCACCTTTTGCCGCGTGGCCTCGGACACATCGCCCCGGTTGCGCAGCACGCGGCTGACCGTCATCTCGGACACGCCCGAGGCAGCCGAGACATCGCGAAGGGTGAGCGGGCGTTGTGGACGTTCGGTCACATGCAGTCCTTGTGGTCGTTTGCCCGAGTTACCGACAAAACACCCGCAACTTCAAGCGCCCGCAGGGTCGCAGCGGTCGCTTATGTGGTGACAAGACCCGCAGGGGTCCGTAAATCAGGTGCCAACGGCCCCGTGGCTCAACTGGATAGAGCAGCCCCCTCCTAAGGGGCAGGTTGCAGGTTCGAATCCTGCCGGGGTCGCCAAAAACACCTGAAAAAATATGGCTCATTTACAGGGCTTTGTGCGGGAGCGTGCAGAAAGTCCCGTGAGCTTTCGCACCGAATTCTTCGAAAACTATCGAATTCTCGTACAAAACCTGTACAAAATTCGCGCGTCCGTGCGGCTTTTGGGGCCATCCGATGAGCTGGCGGGTGGCGAATGCGTGTGCGGAGCGGAAGTTTGGGAGTGCGACACGCAAGCAGATCATCATGTTTCTGGCGGACAA
>JBCBHM010000060.1:0-18797 GCA_038525585.1 Pseudomonadota bacterium | reverse complement strand
GTGCATGAACTGGTCGATCTGATGCGACGCGATATCGGTCAGGATGCCACCGTAGAGGGCCCGGTCAAAGAACCACTCGGGCCGTGTCGCGCGGTTGAGCCGGTGCGGGCCAAGGCCCGTCGTATGCACCACCCGGCCGATGGCACCATCCCGCACCAACTGGTCCGCCAGTGTGACGCATGGCACCTCGAACCGTTCGGAAAAATTGATGGACCAGATGCGCCCGGTTTCGGCAACGCAGGCCTTGATCGCCGCCAGCTGCGCCATGTCCGTACAGCCTGGCTTGTCTGTCATCACGTCGTGGCCCGACTGCATGGCCCGGATGGCGACCGATGCACGGTCAGATGGAATGGCCGAGATGAGGGCCAGATCACCGCCAGCACGCAGGGCCGCCTCCAATGTGTCGAAACGATGCAGATCGGGGAAGCGCGCAACAAACCCGTCGAGCGGCTGTGGCGCCCCATGGGTCCAGTAACCCAGGCAACGAGCCCCCTGAGCCAGCATGTTTTCGGTCATGCCGTAGATGTGGCGATGGTCGAGCCCCAAGGCGACAAAGGCGAGCGTCATGCCGCGACCTCCTCGATTCGGCCAGAGCGTGCGGCGCGCTCCATCGCGTCGATCACGGCATGGACATGCAGCGCCTCATTTGCCGGTGCCAGCGGCCGACGGCCGTCGGCGACCGCTGCGACAAAATCCTCAAGGATGGTCTGGTGCCAGGCATGGGTAAAGGCCATCGGGTCCGCACCACCACCGGTCCCTGCGCCCGTGTCCGGCGCAATGATCTCGCTTTCGCCGGAGGCGAGGTCGATCTGCAAGTGATCGCCCTGCAGCAGGATCTGCCCCTTGGTCGTGGTGATCGCAATGCTCTCTGCGCTGCCGGGATATGCGGCGGTGGTTGCGCTCAACACGCCGCTGGCGCCTGACTGGAACTGCAGCAGGGCCGCTGCAATGTCCTCAGCCTCCATCCGGTGCAATGGGCTGGTGCGCATCAACGCCTGAACATGCGTGACAGCGCCTGCCAGCCACAGCGCGAGGTCGAGGCTGTGGATTGCCTGATTGATCATCACACCGCCCCCGTCGCGTCCGTATGTTCCCCGCCCGGGCACGTCGTAATAGGCCTGATCGCGCCACCAGGGCACGCGCACCTCCACGTGCACGATGTCACCGAGCGCGCCCTCCGCCAACCGCGTCTTGAGCGTTTGGGCAGCACCACGCGTGCGATGCTGAAAGCACAGGCCAAGTGGGACATCCTCGCGCGCATAGGTCGCGATCACGGTCTGCGCTGCGTCCAGATTGCGCTCAAGAGGCTTTTCCATAAGCGTTGGGATCCGTGCTGCAGCGAGCGCCTGCGCATAGTCCAGCCGCGCGTCCGGAGGCGTGATCACAAGGGCCATGCCCGGCGCGCATGCCAACGCCGCGTCGATATCGGAAAGAGCTGTGGCATCGTAGCCGAGCACCGCCGACGCGGTTTCGCAAAAGGCGCGGGTGCGTGCCACATCGCGGCCCAGAACACCAACCAATCGGGCCCCTGCAGAGTTGTCACGCAAGGCAAGCAGGTGGGTCTGGGCGACCATGCCCATGCCGATAAGTACTACGTCCATTGCTGTCCTCCCGCGGTCAGCTTGGCGTCATTTGGGCAGTGCGCCAAGGGGCATTCGTGTTAGAACACCCAAGACGCGTACAGGTGGTGATCTGTTCGCATCAAGGAGGTCTCATTGGGTCGTATTCTGCATCTCGGCGTCGGCAATTTCTTTCGGGCGCATCAGGCGTGGTATACGCAGGCCTGCCCCGGATGGGATGTCATCGGTGTGAGCTTTCGGAGCAGCGCCATACGCGATGGGTTGGCCGCGCAGGGCTACCAATACAGCTTGGTGATCAAGGATGCTGCGGGCGCGCGCGTCGAGAAGATCACCTGTTTGCGCGACATCATCGTGGCCACCGAAGCGCCCGATTCGGTACATGCACAGATCGTAGCGGACAAGACCACGCTGATCACGCTCACAGTGACCGAGAAGGGCTATCACCTTGGGCCGGACGGGCAGCTGGATCTGGCCGATCCGGCAATCCAGACGGATCTGTCGGGTGGCGCGATGACGGTGGTGGGTGCGCTGGCCCGCGGGCTGGCGCAACGGAGCGTACCCGTCACCGTGTTGAGCTGTGATAACCTGCCGGGCAACGGCGCCAGGCTCGGCGCGGCGGTGCGCCAATTTGCCGAGGCCGCCGGATTGCAGATCGATGCGCATGTGTCGTTCCCGTCGTGCATGGTCGATCGGATCACACCCGCGACGACGGATGAAATCCGCGCCGAGGCAGGCGATCTGATGGCCGTCCCGACGGAAGCGTTCAGTGAGTGGGTGATCGAGGACGACTTTGCCGCCGCACGCCCGGACTGGCCCGGCGTGCACTGGGTGTCGGACGTGGCGCCACATGAGATGCGCAAGCTGCGGATGCTGAACGGTGCGCATTCGTTTCTGGCCTATGCCGGGACGTTGGCCGGATACACCTATGTGCACGAAGCTGTCGCAGATCCCGAATTGCGGAAAGGTGCTTGGGCGCTGATGACCGAAGCGGCCGCCACCTTGCCACCAGAGGTGCAAGGGCAAACGTCGCGCTATGCCAAAGCGCTGCTGGAACGGTTCGAAAATCCAAACCTGCACCATCAGCTTCGCCAGATCGCCATGGATGGGTCACAAAAGATGCCAATCCGCATCGTGGCCCCGTTAAGCGAGCGGACCGAACCAAGCCCTGCGTTGCAGGCTGCGGTGACCGCCTGGATCCGCTTTGTGCAGGCCGAAGTTGCCGCCGGGCGCACCCTGGATGACCCGCGGGCCGAAGCGCTGGCGCATGCCTGCGCCTCACCCAATCCCGAGGGCGCGCTGCGCACCCTCATCACGCCGGAATGATCGCCCCGCGATGGCCAACCACCTTGGCCGCCAGCTCATGTCCCGCCCGCAATGCGTCCACCTGCGCGGCCCCTTCCAAAAGCGCGCCCAGATAGCCGCCGTTGAAACTGTCCCCGGCGGCGGTCGTGTCGACGACCTGCGTCGCGGCGGCGTAACTGTGCGATTGCCCCGTCTCGAGGCAGAGCGGCCCCTCCGGCCCGCGCTTCAACGCACCTGTCTTGCCCATAGCGACAAAGCGGGCCGCGACCTCTTCCAGCGTTTCGTCAAAGATCGCCGCCTCATCATCCTGCGAGGGCAGCGCGATGTCGCACATATGCCACATCTGACGCGTGACCTGCTGCGCGGTCTCGCGATTTGACCAAAGCGCGGGGCGATAGTTGCTGTCATAGACCACGCGCCGCCCTTGTGTGCGATAGTTCGTCAGCCAGTGCAAAAGGGCAGCGCGGGTGTCTTCCGGCAGGATGGCAAGGCTGATGCCTGACAGATAGATCACATCGTACCCGCTCAGCCAGTCAAAGCTGGGGCCATTCGGGCCAGAAAACACCTCCCGCGCAGCGGACTGGTTGCGCCAATACGTAAACGTACGCTCCCCCGCCTGATCTGTGGTGATCCCGTAGAGGCCGCAGGTTTTCTCCGCATCCCTCTCAATCGCATCGGTGCCCAGACCCTGCGCGCCAATGAACTCAATGATGCGTTTCGAAAACGCGTCCCCGCCCAGGCGGGTGACATAGTCGACCTGCACATTCGGCGCCGACCGTTTGAGGTAGATTGCGGTGTTCAACGTGTCGCCCGCCACGCCGATCTGCGGCGTGTCACCGACCATCGACAGCTCGATCATCGCCTCTCCGATGGCTGCGATCTTCATGCCTCTTCCTTCCGCATGGCGCGCCACCAGATCACCAGACCGGACAGCACGATAATGCACGCGCCCAGCAGCGTGTAGCTGTCGGGAATGTCGTTGAACACGATGTAGCTGGCCACGGCGAGGTACAGCAAAAAGCTGTAGGTATAGGGCATGAGCGTGTTGGCTGGCGCGTAGCTATGGGCGCGCGAGAATATCTCGTGCCCCGCCCATCCCCAGATGCCAAGCGCCACCATGAGGACCCAATCAAGGGTCGTGGCAGGCGTGGTCCAGGACCAAAGCGCCAGTGGAAACAACATGATGGCCCCGAAAGCACCCATGTAGAATTGCATCGTCTCCGCCGCGACCACGCCCGAGATCTTGCGTGTGATGATCGAATACAGCGCCAGCGAGACGGCGTTGTAGACGTTCAGCAAGGCGATCCAGTGGAAATCAGCGTCGAACGGCCTGATCACGATCAGCACACCAATGAACCCGACCATGATGGCCGCCCAGCGCCACGGGCCCACACGTTCCCCCAACAGCGGCCAGCTGAGCGCGCAGACAATGATCGGGGCCGAAAACATGATGGATCCTGTGACCGTCAACGGCAGGTAGATCAGCGTGATGAAGTTGAACAGCGTAGCGGAGGCCAGCAGGAACCCCCGCAACAGCACCAGCCCCATATGCGCCGACTGGAACGACGACCACGACATGCCCTTGCGCAGCAACAGCACGGTCGAGATGATGAAATGCGGCAGATACCGCATGAACGCCAGCTGAAATGCGGGCAACCCCGCCAGCACCAGCCATTTGACCGATGTATCGATCAGCATGAAAAAGAAATAGGCCCCCAGCGTCATCATGATGCCGAGGGCCGCGCGGTCCTGGTTTGCCTGGGCCGCGATGGCCACGGATCAGCCCTTGAACCGGTCGGCGAAGAAATCGACCTGGTGCGGCACGAATTCCTCGGACCTGCCCGCCTCAATCGAGGCCTTGAGGCTGTCGAGCGTGCTGCCGGACATCATCGATTGAACCCCGGCGTCGCTGCACATCTGAGCGTAATAGCCAACGTCCTTGGCCGCGTTCTTGATCGAGAAGGCGAGGTTCGCGTCGTTCCCCTCGAGGGCGTATGCGGTGATGAAATCCATCATGCCGGACTTCAGCGGCCCTGCGGACATGACGTCGTAGACGGCCTGCCGTTCGACGCCCATCACATCCGCGATCGCAAAGCTTTCGGCCATCGCATTGGCGCAGGCCTGAGCGTAGAAGTTGTTGATCAGCTTGATCGTGTGCCCGGTGCCAAGCTCGCCCAGATGAAAGACGTTCTCTCCCAGATCATCCAGTACCGGTTTGACCGTATCGAACGCAGCCTTGTCGCCTGAACCCATGAGGTTCAGCAGGCCGTCCTTGGCATGCATCGGCGTGCGCCCGATGGGACAGTCGAGCAATGTGCCGCCTGCTGCTGCAACCTCCTGCCCCAGCGTCTTGGTGGATCCGGGCAGCGATGTGCCGAAGTCGATGACAATCGCGCCCGGCTTCAGGCCAGCGATCACACCATCGTCCCCGCGCATCCGCGCCTCGACATTGGCGGAAGTGTCCATGCACAGCATCACGATGTCCGAGGCTTCCGCGACGGCCTTGGCGGTCGTGACCTCGGTCGCGCCGCGCGCCACCGCAGCGTCGACATACGTGCGCGTCCGGTTAGCTATGACAGTCAGGTCGTAGCCCTTGTCCTGCAACCGGCCCACCATGGCGCCGCCCATAAGGCCAAGGCCGATGAATCCGATGTTTGGTTTGCTCATTGCGTTGTCTCCTTGGCAGGAATGGTGTCAAAGGCCCGCGCGCGGAGCCCCTTCTGAATTTCATAGATCGAGATCGCCACATTAGGTTGCGGCTGCGGGATGCGAATGGGGATGTCCTTCAGCCGCGGTTGCAGCGTTGGCACACCGCACAGCATCCGTGCGTCGTAATCCTCGATCCCGTCCCAGCGGGTCATCGACCCCATGATCGGAAAGGCATCCGCCGCCATCATCTCGTAGAACAGGATGCGCCGCGGCCGGTCCGACCGGTTCAGTGCCGAACCGTGGACGATCCGCCCATGGTGGATGCTGATGGACCCTGCAGGCCCGGTCAGCGGCACCGCGTCCGCCATGTCGAGGCCGTTGGCCTCGGGCACGATCGCCCCGGCAAAGACGCCGTCGACATGGTGGTCGAACACCGGACCTTTGTGCGAGCCGGGAAAGACCATCAGCGGGCCGTTTTCCTCGGCCATGTCGTCGATGCAGATGCCAATTGCGAGAATGTCGTCGTTGGTATGCGGGTAGAATGCATAATCCTGATGCCATTCCACCGCGGCACCGTAACCTGCTGATTTCATGTTTAGTTTCGACGTGTGCAGGCGTAAGTTGGGGCCAATGAGGTCGCGCGCCGGGGCCAGCACATGGTCAGACAGCATCAGCGCGTGGAAGATATCCGATATCGTGTGCGGCAGTTTGATCCGCCGCAGGCGGGGGTCATCGGCGGTATGGCTGTCTTCGAGGTCAAGCCGGTCATTGCTTTCGCCCATCATGGCCGCTTCGGCTTCGAACCGGGCAATCTCTGCGCGGATCTTGGTCAGCCAACCCTCCGGGATCCGGTTTTCGACCAACAGGTAACCGTTGGCCTCATAATGCGATTTCTGATCAGGCGTCAGGCATTCCATCACATCGTCGCCCCGATCTGCCAGGGCACGAATTCGTAGTCGCCCAGGCCTTGCGCCTCGGATTTTGACATCTCGCCCGAGGCGACGCGCAGGAACGTCTCGTAGATCTCCTGCCCTTTCTCCTCGAGGCTGACGCCGGCGGTCAGCATGTCGCCCGCGTTGATGTCCATATCTTCGACCATGCGCCCATACATCTCCGTATTGGTCGCAAGTTTGATCGTCGGCGCAGGCTTGGAGCCAAAGGCCGAGCCACGCCCGGTGGTAAAGCATACAAGGTTGCAACCGCCCGCGATCTGGCCCGTGACCGATGCCGGGTCATAGCCGGGGCTGTCCATGAACGTAAAGCCAGCCGCGCGCACCGGTTCCGCATATTTGTAAACGCCTGTCAGGGGCGTCGTGCCGCCCTTGGCCGCGGCACCGAGAGACTTTTCAAGGATCGTTGTCAGCCCGCCCGCCTTGTTGCCGGGGCTGGGATTGTTGTCCATGCTGCCTTTGTTGCGCAGCGTGTAATCCTCCCACCAGCGGATCAGATCAACCAGCCGCTCGCCCGTTGCCTGATCGACCGCGCGCGCCGTCAGCAGGTGTTCGGCCCCGTAAATCTCGGGCGTTTCGGCCAGCACGCCGGTGCCACCCTGCGCCACCAGCAGGTCTGTCGCATACCCCAGTGCCGGGTTCGCCGTGATGCCGGACCACGCATCCGACCCGCCGCATTGCAATGCAACTTTCAACGCCGCGGCAGGGCATTCCGAACGCACTTGCGCGTTCGCGAGGGGCAGCATGGCCGCCACCTTCTCGATCCCCATTTCGACCGTCCGGCGCAGGCCAGCCACGTTCTGTATGTTCATCGTGTGAAACAGGGGGCCCTGCTTGAGGCCATATGCCTCGAGCAGCCAGTCGATCTGGTTCATCTCGCAGCCCAGGCCGACCATCAGCACGCCTGCGTGGTTGGGATGTTTGGCATAGCCCCACATGACGCGTTGCAGCGCCTCGAACCCTTCGCCATCGCCCGCCATCCCGCAGCCCGTCCCGTGGACGAAGGCCACGACGCCATCGACATTGGGGTAGTCTGCCAGCCGCTCAGGCGTGAAATGCCCCGCGATCATGCGCGCCGCGGTGGCCGAGCAGTTCACGGATGTGACGATGGCGATGTAGTTGCGCGTGCCCACGTCGCCGTTTTCGCGCCGGAACCCCATGAAAGTGTCGCCCGCGGCCGGTGTTGCCGGGCGCAGGTTGGTGCCGAATTCATAGGCGGTGTCGGTGTTGCGGAACGCGACGTTATGGGTGTGGACATGGTCGCCCGCCGCGATGTCCTGCGCCGCGTAGCCGATGACTTGGGCGTATTTGCGGATCACGTCACCCTTGGCCATGGCCTGCGTCGCGATCTTGTGCCCGGACGGGATCAGCGCGCGGGTTTGCGTGCCCTCGACCGCGACGCCCACTTCGAGCGATGCGGTGGCTGTGACGACGGTGTCGGCGGGATCAAGACGGATAAAGCTCATGCACAATACGGCGCGTTGCCGTCCCAGCGGTGGATCGGAATATGAGGGGTCGTGGCCAAACGGTCACGCGCATCGAACCACATCTGCTGCCATACGCGCCAGTCCCGAAGCGCGCGATGCGGTTCGCTGCGACTGCGGGCGACAAATTCCGGGAAATGGGTGCGCCCCGTATCCTGTCCCGTCACGTTGTAGCGGAGGTCGAAGGACCAGCGGAACCCATCGGATCTGTTGGGCAACGAGCCGTGCGGCACCAGGGGGTGAAACAGCACGACACCGCCCGACCGCACCGGCAGTGGCACGGCGCGCGCGGTCTCGAGGTGTTTGGGCGCGATGGCCGTTTGCACCTGCGGACAATGGGGCAAGAGGCCCTGATCGATACCCGGCACCACCTGAAGGCATCCGTTTTCCACCGTCGCGTCGGTGATCGCGACCCAGGCGGTAATCATATCGGTCTGATCGGCGGCGGCGTGTCCCACCCCACGATCCTGATGCCAGTCGGTCGCGGTGATGTGTGCGCGCACTTCATCCGCGGCCAGTTGCGGGCTGGGCGGTTTGATGCGGACATGCTGGATCGGGTTCGATGTGATCTCGGGGCCGATCAGTGCCTCGATCAGGTCCAGCAGACGCGCATGCACCACCAGATCAAAGATCGCCGGGCCAAAATGCATCGGACAGTCCGGTGCAATCTCTCCACCCGGCAGGCTGATATCCAGCGGTTGGAACCAATCGCAGCCCGCCGCGTAGGATATGCTCAACTGGTCCCACAGGTCGTGCACGCCCGCGGGCACGAGGCCATCGGCCGCCCACCCGGTATAGAGGGTGTCCATGACGCCCGCATATTCCGACATGACCGCCGCGATGCACGCCTCCGGCAGGACATCTTCGATGACCAGATAGCCTTGGGTCCGGAATTGCGTGACTTGGGCGGCGGTCAGCATAAGGGGCCTCTAGAGCAGGATGGACACGATCGGCGGCCAGATCAGCAGGACCGACAGCGCGATCAGCTGGATACCGATAAAGGGCAGGAACCCCTTGAAGATATCCGTGAGCGAGATGTGCGGCGGCGCAACCGATTTGAGGTAGAAGGCCGCCGGGCCAAAGGGCGGCGACAAGAACGACACCTGCATGTTCATACAGAACACCACGCCGAACCAGATCGCCACGTGGCGCGGGTTCAACTCTCCGAACAGGCCAATCTCGTCGATGGGCAGTTTCAGGACGATGGGCAGGAACACCGGAATGATCAGCAGCACGATCCCGACCCAGTCCATGAATGCGCCCATGAACAGCAGGATCAGCATCATCATCAGGATCACCAGCATCGTCGGCAATTCCGACCCGACGATGAAGTCCGCCACATAGGTGGGTCCACCGGCGATGGTATAGGCCCCGGCCAATGCGGTCGCCCCAATGGTCACCCAGATGATCGTCCCGGTTGATTTGAGCGTCCGCATCAACGATTCCCACACGAGATCAAAGGACGCCTCGCCCCGGAACATCGCGATGATGAACACAGCCAGCGCACCCATGCCTGCCGCTTCGGTAATGCCGGTGATACCGCCGTAGATTGAACCCATGACCACACCGATCACGACGATGGGCGGGACGAGGCCCTTGCCCATGGACCAGCCAATCGCCGTGCGCGCCTTGCCGAACACGCCAAAGATCAGGCCCAGCGAAACAGCCAGGGCGACCCCGAAATAGGTGATGTAAGGCGCCGTGCCAAACCGGGCCTGTTCGCCCGTGGCCGCCGCGTTGGACCCGGAGAACTCAAAGAACATCGCGCGCAGCATCAGCGCCGCGGAAAAGCCTGCGATAACCACCGTAAGGAAGGCAAAGAACAGCGCCGTCTTTTCGCGCCCTTCGGCTTCGCCCTCGACCGGGTCGGGCAGCGGGGCATCCTGCGGGCGCAGCTGCGTGCGGATGATGATGTAGATGATGATGAACGACGCCAGCATGAAACCGGGGATGAAGGACGCGGTGAACAGCGCCTTGATCGAGGTTTCGGTGATCAGCCCGTAGATGATTAGCACGATTGACGGCGGGATCATCGTCCCCAGGCTGCCGCTCGCGCAGATCACGCCGATGGCGAGGTTCTGATTGTAGCCCAGCCGCAGCATCTGCGGCAACGCGATCAGACCCAGCAGCACCACCTCGCCCCCGATGATGCCCGACATCGCCGCCATGATCACGGCCATGATCGACGTCACGATGGCGATTCCGCCACGGGTGCGGTTCAGCCAGACGTTCAGCGACGAATACATCTCCTTGGCGATGCCGGACCGTTCCAGCAGGGCCGCCATGAAGATGAACAGCGGAATGGATATGAGCACATAGTCCGTTAAGAGCCCGTATATTCGCTGGGCCAGGATATTGAGGGGTCCCGCCCCCGGCCTCCCTGTCAGGATGCCATCGCCAAAGGTCCAGGGCGCGGTCAGCAGCGCCGGCTCGAACTTCATCACCAGCACGGCGACGGCCAAAACGGCAGAGGCAAGGCCAAGCGGCATGCCGATGGCCAGAAGCAGGATCAGCCCCAGCATCAGGACCAGTGAAATTGTACCGATGTCCATGGGGTCAGTCCTTTGCCGTCACATGCTGGCCGGTGACGTCAATATCGCTGACACCGTCCTGGCCCACCTGGGCCTTGATGCGCTCGATCTCTTCTTCGTCGAGGTCATCGCCGCCATAGTGGATCTCTTCCTTGTTCCAGTCCGAGATCAGGTTCACCACGGCCTGGATCGCCACCATGCCGACCACGAACAGCACCATAGGCTTGAGCGTTGCCGGAATGGGCGGGTCAAAGGCGGTGCCGAACGTCTCCCACCGGTAGAACTTGTCGAACGCCTCACCATAGCCGCCGTAGATCAGGAAAAAGGCAAAGACGACGATGAGCAGGGTCGAGATGCTGTCAAACACCCGCTGCAGCCAGCGCGGCACTGCATCATAAAGCAGGACGATGCGGATGTGGCTGCGTTGCTGCATCGCATAAAGACCCGCGCACAGAAACACGAAGCCGGCGAGCCATAGGCTCATCTCATTGGCCCAAAGTGTAGGCCGTTCAAAGACGTAGCGCAGCACAACCTCGGTCAGCATCACCAGCGTGAGGATGACGATCAGCATCATGGTCACGCGGCCGATGAACACGGCGAGTCGGTCAGCAGGCCGCCAGCTTTCAAACTCCATGCCCGCACGACGCACCGTGCGCATCCCGAGGATGGCAAAGACGGGAATGCCGATCAGGGTCAGCCAATCCACGATGTCGGCAAAGCCGCCAAAGATACCGCCCATATCGGGCGTCACGTCATTCCGCTTGAAAAGCGCCGAAAGCTTGTCGAATTGCGAGGGGTCCTGCGGCGGGTAGAAGTCGAGAGTGAAGGCAGGCATGTGCCACACAACCCAACCGGCGCAGAAGATAAAGGCCAACGGCACGAGCCATTCGACCGGAGTGCCCGAACGCACCTGCATCGCAGCGTCCCCCCTGATGGTTTGGAAATACCCCGAGCCGCTGTTCTGAGTGTCAGCGGCCCCGGGTTGGCACGGAGCCCCGCATGTGCAGGGCTCCGGCTGTCGCTTAGTTGGACACGAGGCCCAGCTGCTCCAGGTAGCTCAGGTGCGCATCGACCAGCGCCTTGGCTTCGGGCGTGTCGGCGAACTCGGGCCATGTGGCTTGGGCAGCATTGCGGAACTTCTGCAGCTCTTCGGGCGCCCACTGCGACAGGGTCACGCCCTGCTCGCGCAGCTGTGCGGCCGCTTCGGCGTTCTTTTTCTCGAACGTTAACGCGGTGCGCAGTGCCAGTGCTTCCATGGCAACCTTCATGATCGTCTGGTGGTGCGCAGGCATCGCGTCAAACACGGCCTTGTTGCACGCCAGGTGATCCGACGGCATCGAGTGGAAGCCGGGGAAGTTGGCATACTTGACGATGTCATACAGACCCAAGCCCACATTGTTGGCCAGGCCCGAGGCGTCAGCCCCGTCGATGATGCCGGTTTCCAGCGCGGTGAAGATCTCGGTAAAGTCCATCACGATGGGCGAGGCGCCCAGCTTTTCAAAGATTTTGGTTTCCATGCCGGGGGGCGATCGGAATTTCCAGTCTTTGAAGTCTGCAACCTTTTCGATGGGCTTGGACGAGGCAAAGCTCTCCTGGCCGTAGACCCACCAGCCGATCAGCTCCATGCCGTACTTGTTGTAAAGCGGTGCGGCCGCTTCCTTGCCGCCACCGAAATACAGCCAGCTCAGCTGCTGATAGGGCGTCTCGTAGCCGCCCATGATGTCGCCCACGAACTGAAAGGCGGAGTTCTTGCCGGTCTGGTAGCCGCCGCCGGTCATGTCGCAATCGAGAATGCCGGTTGCCGCGGCATCAAAGGTTTCGACCGATTTAACGACGGACGAGCTGTAGAACATCTCGACTTCGATCTCACCATTGGACATCGTCTGGATGTCCTCGATGTATTGCGCGGCCAGCTGGCCCGAGACAGTCTCGGGGGCATAGTGCGTCTGGATGCGCAGCGTGGTGGTTTCCGCGGATGCGGTCAGGGCTGTGGACGCAGCAAATGCCGCGGCTGCAGCCACTTTGAACATGGTTTTCATTAGGTCCTCCCTAAGATGTCGATTACCGGGGCCTCGTCACGGACCCTTCTTGTTGTCGGTGAAAAACCGTAGGCGCAAAGGAAACGAGAGCGCAACTATTATTTTGGATTTCTCGCAATCTCAGGATTTTCTTGAAATCTCGAAATTTCTGATGCAGCCTTCCAGGATGTTTTGCGGCAGTTAGGGCAACACATGGACGTTTTTGAGGATATCAGAACCCGTGCGATCTCTGGCAGCTTTGCCCATGGTGAAAAACTGCGGGCCGAGATTTTGCGGAACGATTATGGCTGTTCGGCCAGCACCGTGCGCGAGGCGCTGCTGCGCCTTGCCGCCCTTGGGCTGGTCGAGTTTCAGGAGCAGCGCGGGTTCCGCATGCCCGAATACTCGCCCGAGCGTCAGCACGATATCACACAGATGCGGATCATGCTGGAGACCGAAGGCGCGTGCCGGTCCATGCGCCATGGTGGCGTGGCTTGGGAATCGCGCCTGAATGCCGCTCACCACAAGCTCAGCCATATCGAAAGCCGCATCGCGGCCATGGGCCCCACTGACGAGCTGGCACAGCTCTGGATGGCGGCGGAGCTGGAGTTTCACCAGACGCTGCTGTCGGCTTGCGGGTCCGACATTTTGATCGAGCTGCATCTGCAGGTCTACAACCGGTACCGGCAGGTAAAGGCCGAATACGACCGGACCTTTCTGCATGTTACCGAAAACATTCGCGAGCATCAGGCCATCGTCGATGCCGCGCTCAGCGGTGACGAGACCACCATGCGCACCCGGATCTTTGAGCATTTCGAGCGTCACCTGCTGCCCGGCCGCCCGGTCGCGGGATCGCTCGCCGCGCTGGTCTAGGCCTTGGGCATATCCTCCGCCATGTAGATCGCCACGATCTCGTCAAAGCTGGTTTCGGCAACAAAGCCAAGGCTCTTGGCCCGGTCCGGTGCGAAATCGCGGGGCCAGCCTTCGACGATCTTGGCGATGTGCGGATCGGGCTGTGGGTCGATCAGCGCAACTGCATCATTGCCCGCCGCGGCACGCAACGCCTCGATCTGTTCGGCGACGGTGCAACTGAGCCCCGGCAGGTTCAGCGCCCGCCGCCCCTCAAGCCGTTCGGTGTCCAGCGTTGCGGCATGGGCCAGGAACCCCGCCGCCGCGCGGGGTGAGGCGTGCCAATGGCGCACGGTGTCTGATACCGGTAACACTGCGCGCTGCCCGTTCAGCGGCTCGCGGATGATACCGGAGAAAAAGCTCGACGCAGCCATGTTGGGCTTGCCCGGGCGGACGCAAATGGTGGGCAGGCGCAAAGACATCCCATCGATAAAGCCCTTGCGCGAGAAATCCTGGATCAGAAGCTCGCACGCTGCCTTTTGCGCGCCATAACTTGTCTGCGGCGATTGCAGGAAATCATCGTCGATCTTGTCGGGGTACGGCCCGCCAAACACCGCGATGGAGGAGGTGAAAACCACCTTCGGCACATAGGCCGCGCCCGTCGCGCGGTGCTGCGCCCGCAACCCTTCGAGGAACCCCCACATGGGCCACAGGTTGGTCTGCCAGCCCTTGTCGAAGTCCACTTCCGCCTCGCCCGACACGATGGAGGCGAGGAAGTAGATGAGGTCGAACCGCTCGGCCGCCAGTGCCGCCACCTCCGCCGGGTTGGCAAGGTTGCCCACGCGCCGGTCGGTGCCCGCGCCACCCTCGGGGAATGCGATGTCGTGCAGGGTGAGGTCGAATTCATCCGGCACTTCGGCCTCCAGCTTCGCAGTGAGTTTCTGGCCGACCATCCCGCCACCGCCCAGGATCAGAACGCGGGTCATGTCGTCACCCCGTTGCGCTGACACAGCTCAAGATAGAGACCCGAGTGATCCTTGTCCGCGCCATCCATATGCTCCACGAAATGGGCAAAGCGGTCACGCACGTCCTCGACCATGGGCAGCGACAGGTCTGCCGCCTGCGCCTCGGCCAAGACGTTGTTCAGATCCTTGAGCTGGAATTTGGACAGCCCGCCCGGTTCGAAATTACCCGTTGTCATCCGTTCGCCGTGTTGTTGCAGAATGGTGCTGTCGGCAAAGCCACCCTTGAGGGCCGCGCGCAGGGCTGCCGGGTCTGCGCCGCCCTTCTCGGCCAGCAGCATCGCCTCGGCCACGGCACCGATGGTCACGGCGACGATGGCCTGATTGCACAGCTTGGACAGCTGCCCCGAACCGCTCGGCCCCACATGCACGGGCCGTCCCATCACCTCGAGCACCGGTTGCGCACGGGCCAGATCGGCTGTCGATCCACCGACCATGATGGCGAGGCTCGCCGCCTCCGCCCCCTTGGTGCCGCCCGACACCGGTGCGTCCAGATGCGCCACGCCGACCGCGGCCAAGGCGGCGGCCTCAGCCCGCGCCTCTTCCGGCTTGGTCGAGGACATGTCGATCCAGAGCGCCCCGTCGCTGAGGCTGTCTGACACGTCGGACACAACGCCAAGTACGGTCGGCCCGTCACTGAGCATCGAGATGACGATATCCGCACCGGTCACAGCCTCTGCCAGCGTTTCAGCCACGTGTACCCCATGCGCTTCGAGCGACCGCGCCTTGGCCGCCGTGCGGTTCCAGACCGTCAGCGGCACACCCGCCTGCGCGAGGTTGCGCGCCATGGGCAGGCCCATCAGCCCCGTGCCCAAAAGCGTCACCTTCTCAAAAGCCATGTCCAAACCTCCCCTAGCGTCATGACCGGTCTGGTCATCACCAATCGCTTGTCATACGCTAACAGCAAACCGCAGCCTGCCGGTCTGCGCAACACCATATCGCATGGGGGGATACATGGGCCGTCTCGACGGAAAGCGCGCGCTTGTCACAGCCGCAGGCCAGGGGATCGGGCGCGCATCCGCGCTCGCCATGAAAGCGGAAGGGGCCGAGGTTTTTGCCACGGATGTCAACGAGGCGGCGCTCGAGGACCTGAGCGGTGACGGGATCGAGACCTATGTGCTCGATGCGATGGACCCGGTGAGCATTCGCAAGGGGGTTTGGCACGCACAGCCCGATGTGCTGTTCAACTGCGCCGGGTTTGTCCACAACGGCACGATCATGGATGCAAACGAGGACGAATGGGACTTTGCCTTTGATCTGAACGTGCGGTCCATGTTCCGGTCGGTGCGCGCGGTGCTGCCAGGCATGCTGGAGCGTGGCGGCGGATCGATCATCAACATGTCATCGGCGCTGGGATCCATCATGGGCGCGCCCAACCGGTTCATCTATGGCACGACCAAGGCCGCGGTTGTCGGCCTCACCAAGTCGGTGGCGTCGGACTACATCACGCAGGGCATCCGCTGTAACTGCATCTGCCCCGGCACGGTGGAAAGCCCCAGCTGGCACGAGCGGGTCAAGGCACTGGGTGAGCAGCTGGGCAGCTATGACGCTGCGATGGCCCAATTCGTCGCCCGCCAGCCCATGGGGCGGGTCGCCAAGGCCGAGGAGATCGCGGCCCTTGTCGTCTACCTCGCCAGCGACGAAAGCGCATTTACCACCGGACACACACATATCATCGACGGAGGCTGGTCAGGCCAATGAGCAAGAAGATAGGCATCGAGGACCTTCGGTCGCGCAAGTGGTTCATGAACCCCGACAACCCGGAAATGACGGCGCTTTATCTTGAGCGCTACCTGAACTATGGCCTCACGCGGGAAGAGCTGCAATCCGGCAAGCCAATCATCGGGATCGCGCAGACGGGCAGTGACCTCAGCCCCTGCAACCGTCACCATATCGAGCTGTCCAAGCGTGTACGCGACGGGATTATTGCAGCCGGAGGAACCTGTATCGAAGTGCCCGTGCACCCCATTCAGGAGACGGGCAAGCGGCCCACGGCCATGCTCGACCGCAACCTGGCCTATCTGTCGCTGGTCGAAACGCTATTCGGCTATCCGCTGGACGGCGTCGTATTGAACATCGGCTGTGACAAGACCACGCCAGCGCTGCTCATGGCCGCGGCGACGGTGAACATCCCCGCCGTCGCCCTGTCTGTCGGCCCGATGCTGAACGGATGGTTCCGGGGCAAGCGCACCGGGTCCGGCTCAATCGTCTGGCAAGCGCGCGAGATGATGGCCAAGGGCGAGATTGACGAGGAAGGGTTCATGGAACTGGTCGCCTCGTCGGCGCCGTCTGTGGGCTATTGCAACACGATGGGCACGGCGACGACGATGAATTCCCTGGCCGAAGCGCTGGGGATGCAATTGCCCGGCGCCGCCGCCATTCCCGCGCCATACCGTGAACGCGGTCAAATCTCCTACGAGACCGGCAAACGCGTGGTCGAGATGGTGTGGGAGGATCTGCGCCCCTCCGACATCATGACGCGGCAAGCGTTCGAGAACACGATCGTCATCAACTCCGCCATCGGCGGATCAACGAACGCGCCGATCCACCTGAACGGCATTGCGCGCCACCTTGGCGTGCCGCTCGACAATGATGACTGGCAAAGCGTGGGGCATGACGTGCCGCTGCTGGTTAACCTGCAGCCTGCCGGTGAATATCTGGGTGAGGATTATCAGCACGCGGGCGGCGTGCCTGCCGTGATCGGAGAGTTGATCGCCGCCGACCTGTTGCCGCACCCCGATGCCATCACCGCCAATGGCAAGTCCATGCGCGAGAACTGTGGCCACGTCCGATCCGAAGACACAAAGGTGATCAAGCCGGTGTCGGACCCGCTCAAGGCGCAGGCGGGGTTCATCAACCTCAAGGGCAATCTGTTCGACAGCGCGATCATGAAGACCTCCGTGATCTCGGAGGAGTTCCGCAATCGCTACCTGTCGAACCCCGACGACCCCGAAGCGTTCGAAGGCCGCGCGGTCGTGTTCGACGGACCCGAGGATTTCCACCACCGCATCGACGACGAGGCCGAAGGGATCGACGAACACTGCATCCTGTTCATGCGCGGTGCAGGCCCCAAGGGTTATCCCGGCGGGGCCGAAGTCGTAAACATGCGCGCGCCGTCATACTTGCTGAAACGTGGCATTGAGGCGCTGCCCTGCGTCGGTGACGGGCGGCAATCGGGCACCTCCGGCTCGCCCTCGATCCTCAACGCCTCGCCCGAGGCGGCGGATGGCGGGGGGCTTGCCCTGTTGGAAAACGGCGACCGGGTGCGGATCGATCTGCGCAAGTGTACGGCGGACATGCTGGTCGAGGACACAGTGCTCAAGGCGCGGGCAGAGGCGATCATGGCGGCGGGTGGCTACCCCGTGCCCGAGAGCCAGAGCCCCTGGCAGGAGATCTTCCGCGACTATGTGGGCCGGTTTGACGAGGGCATGACCCTGCGCGGATCGACGGATTACAAAGACATCTCGCGCAAGCACATGCCACGCGACAATCACTAAGAGGACCAGATGAAACTTGTGAGACATGGCGCACCGGGCGCGGAAAAACCGGGGTTGATGGATGGCGACACGCTGCGCGACCTGAGCGGGCATGTGGACGATATCACCGGCGCTGTGCTGGACGATGCCAGCCTCGAGCGGTTGCGCGCCATAGATCCCGCGACGCTGCCCGCCCTAGACGGCGCGGTGCGCATCGGCCCCTGCGTCGGCAATATCGGCAAGTTTCTGTGCATTGGCCTGAACTACTCAGACCACGCCGCCGAACAGGGCCTGCCGATCCCGGAACATCCCATCCTGTTCTTCAAGGCCAATTCGGCCATCGTTGGCCCGAACGATGCCGTCGTGATGCCTCGTGGATCCAAACGGTCCGATTGGGAGGTCGAGCTGGGCGTCGTGATCGGGAAAGAGACGAAATACGTGTCCGAAGCGGACGCGCTGGACAGCGTGGCAGGCTATTGCATCGTCAACGACGTGTCGGAGCGCGAGTTCCAGCAGAACCTGACCGGCCAGTGGACCAAGGGCAAATCCTGCGACACGTTCGGCCCGACGGGCCCCTACCTCGTGACCCGCGATGAAGTCGCTGATCCCCAAGCGCTCGACATGACGCTCAGCCTCAATGGCGAGCGGATGCAAACGGGCAACACTGCCACCATGATCTTTACCGTGGCGCAGATCATCTCGCATCTCAGCCAGCTCTTCACGCTGTATCCGGGTGACGTCATCTCGACCGGGACGCCTCCGGGCGTTGGCGACGGGATGAAACCGCAGCGATACCTGCAAGTCGGCGACGTGATGGAGCTGAGCATCGACGGCCTTGGGACCCAGCGACAGGAGGTCAAACAGGATGCCTGATCTGTTGCAAATCGGTGGCATCACCGACGATATGCGCGCCCGCCTTGCCGAGCGGTTCACCAT
>JBCBHM010000059.1:0-19631 GCA_038525585.1 Pseudomonadota bacterium | reverse complement strand
GCGCTGAGGCCCAGTGAGGCCAGGAACCCGGATTTCAGAAAGGTCTCGTGATGCAGGACCAGATCGGCAAACCGCCGCAGCTCTTGCGCCTGTGCTCCGTCCGCTGCCGCAATGTCGGCCAACGCGCCATCCATGATCGACAGCGCATCCGCGACCGAGGCCGCCGTATCGGCGAGCACCAGATACTCGACCGATCCGCCAACGTCCGGCGCGACATCAAAGAGGCCGAAGGGCACATCATACATGTCGGCCAGCGCGCGAAAGCTCGCCTCGATGCTCATGAGGCCCAGACCGCTTTGGCGCGCCTCGGTCCGTTCTGCGCGCGCCGCACCCGCTTCGGTGCCGATCCCGCGCAGGATCTTGAATTTGCGCAGACGGTCGACATACACCACCGTACCGGCCAAAACCTCGCGCAGCAGCGCGTCGACGTCGGGGTAGACGGCGTTGCCGTCGGCGGCCGTATCATAGGCCCGTCTGTAGGCACTGCCCGGTGTCCACTCCGCGACCAGCCCGGCCGCAAGCCCTGCCTGATAGGCGGCAATGGCCGTTGCAAGGTCGCAACCGTAGCTGTCGGGCGCGAGGTCGGCGTACAGGAGGTGTTCCAGCGCTGTCAGGCCAGTCAGGGCAATGGATCGCCCCTCCATCCCACCGGCCTGCAACAGCGCGGGGTCCTGGGCGCGCACTGCTGCGCGGACCGCACGCTGGCCAAACCCCTTGGGGTCGGGCCACAACTGCACGCGCATCGGGCCTTCGGCCTCGGTGATGGGCCCTGTTGCGATCAGGCTTGCCCGTTGCCAGGCCAGGAAAAGTGCTGCGAACCCATCGCGCGGCGCGTCGACCGCACCCTGACCGGCACAGTACGACACGAGCGCCTGATGCAGGTTATCTGCCGCCGCCGCCTGATCCTTGTAAGCCGTCAGGACAAAGGCATCCGCCGTCTCAACCAGCCCCGCTTGCAGCGTGCGCCGCACCTCTGCCGTCAGCGGCGACTGGGCCAGGGCCGCGCATGGTAGCAGAGCGACCAGGCAGGCGATCCACAGACGCATCACAAACTCTCCAGAAAGGTGATCAGCGCCGCGCGTTCCCCGGCAGGCAGTGCGGCAAAGGCGTCGCGTGCGGCACGCGCCTCGCCATCATGCCAGAGGATCGCCTCCTCGAGCGAGCGCGCGCGCCCGTCGTGCAGGAAATAGGTGTGGCCATTCACCACTTGCGTCAACCCGATGCCCCAGAGCGGTGGCGTGCGCCATTCAGATCCTGCCCGGTCCGCGGTGGGGTTCGCGTCTGCCAGTCCCGGGCCCATGTCGTGCAACAGAAAGTCGCTGTAGGGCCAGATCAACTGGTTGCGCAGCGGCGGCGCGGCGTCCGCGCGCGTGGCGAATTTCGGAACATGGCAGGCGATGCAACCGGCGTCGTAGAACTGCGCCTTGCCGCGGAGGACTTCGGCAGCGTCGATGTCACGCCGGGCCGGAACGGCCAGATGCGCGGCATAGAACGTCACCAGATCAAGCAGTGCATCGGCAATCTCGGGCCCGCCATCGGGGTTGCCATGCGGTGCTGCGCGGCAGTCGGCCTGCTGCGCGGTGCAGTCCCCCCAAGGGTCCATGCGCAACCGTGTGGAAAGCCCCATATCGTTGGAAAATGCAGTCGCGGACTGCGCCGCGAGGCTGGGCGCCATGGCCTTCCAGCCAAAGCGCCCGATCGCCCCGTCAACATAGCCGACCCGGCCGGAAACGCCGTCCGCGTCCGCATCCTCGGGATCGGCGTTGCGGGCCAGATCCGCATCGGCAATCGCCTCGATCAGCCCCAGTCCGATCATCGGCGGTGCAATCCGCGGGTTGAGCGACACATCCGGGGCCAGAGCCGCTTGTGTCGTGTAGCGCGGCTTGCGCAGCGTCACCTCGGTGCCATCGGGATAGGTGAAACGCTGCGGGTCATATGTGACCTGCACGCGTCCTTCGGACAGGTATCCGGCGACGGCCTGATCCTGGAACTGATGCCCAAACACGGGGTCGGGCCCGCCATCCGGGCCGCTGAGCGCAAAGAGCATCGACACCAGATTGACGTCTCCCGGCTCAGGCGGGTGACCGCGGCCATCCTTGATGTGGCAGCCCTGACAGGACCGTGCGTTGAACATCGGCCCCAGCCCGTCGGAGGCCAGGGTCGATGACGGGGCAGAGACCCAAGGCCGGTCAAAAACGCCGTTGCCGATGAAAAAATCACTGCGTTCGGCAAAGCTGAGCGCGCCCGACGGCAGAGAGAACGCGTTGCTGTCGAACCGTTCGGTGTTGGTCCCCGACCCGCCCTGCAGCGCCTCATAGGGCTCGGACCGAGTGAAATCCACGGTGGGCGCCAGAATACGCGCCTTGCGCTCGGCCGCCGTCTCGGCCTGTGCGACGACGACGCCCGACACCACCAGCGCAGCCAGGAACGTGAGGTGCTTCATCCCGACATCCCTACCATGTGGCCGGCCCTGCCCCCATCACTGAAAGACCGCGCCGGGATTGTCGAGGCTGTCGGACCCTTCGACGCTGATATCGCTGGCCCCCAGAACCGCGACGAGGCTTTCCAAGGTGCGCGTCTGGTCGATCAGCGCATCGATGGCCGCCTGCACCACGGCATTGCCCGCCTCATTGCCGAAGCCGATCATCTGGTCATAGGCTTCGACGCCCGTATCGGCCCGGTCTTTCATCACCTGCATCGCATCCATGGTTGCGGCCAGCTTGGCCGTCATCTCGGCATCCAGCTCAGCATGCGCGCCACCGGCAAGATCGGACAGCGAGGCAACCTCGATCACCGTGCCATCGGTGGCGACATAGCGGCCGTGATAGACGTTCTGGATGCCAAGCGCGTCGTAGAAATGCGAGTTGTGGGTGTTGTCGGCAAAGCAATCATGCTCTTCCTCGGGATCGTGCAGGATCAGGCCCAGCTTCATCCGCTCGCCCGCCAGTTCACCATAGCTGAGCGACCCCAGACCCGTCATGATGGCCGAGATGCCGTCAGCGTCCGACATGCCGTCCAGATCGGCGCGGGCGGCACCGTCGTCATCCCACGCGGCAACAATCTCTTCGAGATCCGTGACCAGCAGCGCGGTGGCCGCCGTCAGATATTCCGCGCGGCGCGCGCAGTCGCCGTTTGTGCAGGCCGCAGGGTCGAAATCGGTGTGGGCGCGCGCGCCCGCCCCGGGGCCGGTGCCGTTCAGGTCCTGACCCCACAGCAGAAACTCGATCGCGTGATAGCCGGTGGCCACATTCGCCTCGACCCCGTCGATTTCGTGCAAGTCCTGCAGCAGCGCCGGTGTGATGGTGGCGGCGTCAATCGTCTGGCCGCCAATCTCGAGGCTCGGATTTGCGATGATGTTGGCCCGGAAAAACAGGTTTTCCTCGCTCGTCTCGCCATAGGCGCCGGTATCGACATAGTCGATAAGCCCCTCGTCCAGCGGCCAGGCATTCACCTTGCCCTCCCATGCGTCCACAACCGGATTGCCGAACCGGTAGGCTTCGGTCTGCTGATAGGGGACACGCGCGGCCAGCCATGCCTGCTGGGCGGCGGCATGGGTCGCGGCCGTCGGCGTCGCGACGAAGGCTGCCACCGCCGTCTCGAGCGTTTGCGCAGCACTCAGGCTGTCGCTGTATTTGGCCAATGCGAGGTCCGCATATCCATCGATCACGTCGCGCGCGGACTGCGCCGTCGCGCCATGTGCCAGGCACAGCGCCGCGGTGATCGCGGGCAAGAATGTCAAACGGGTCATCGCCAATCCTCTGTAGGTTAAGGGGGGTCGCCCACACCGTGCAGTTATCTGAGTATTTCTGTCAAGAAATAATCCTTGTTATTCGCCTGACATGTTTTCTGCTATAGTGTAACTCTAACATGACAGGAGTTTGCCGAATGCGTCTTGCCCTCATTGCCGCCCTTGCGCTGTGCACTGCGCCCGCCGTTTTTGCGCAAGAGACGGGCATTGCGGCGCCTGCGCCCGGCATCGCGAACTATGATCCGACCCTGAGCGCCAAGGAGGCCGTGCTGGCCAATTGGGAACTGGCCGCAGCGGGCATTCGCGCGGGGCGAATCATCGGCGGCAAGGTGGTGGATCTGGGGGCGGGTGATGCGTCTTACGGCGCGCTGCTGCGGCAAGCCAAGTTCGCCCAAAAGACGATGGTGCAGCGCTATAATGCCGCCTTGTGGGTCTATACCCCCGGAACTGGCATCACGTCGCCGATGGACATCGGCACGCTGACCGACGCCGTCCAAGCGACCGAGACACCGTGCGATGCGTCCGATTGCAGTGCCGAACGCGCGGCGTTGATTGACGCGTTTGCGGCGGCCTCCGCCGCGCTGGATGCGGCAGCCCAGGACGCTAAGGCGGCGCTGACCGCGCGCGAGGACCGCGCCGACACGGTGCTGATGTCGGAACAGCTCGGCTTCATGGCCACCTACCTGGAAAGCGGCGTGTGGGCGGAAGACCTGGCCCTGGCCGCGTTCGGCCGCGACGGGGAAGAGATTGCGGCGCGCATCGTCGGCACCATGTCCCTGTGGCGGAACATCGAACCCTATGTCGGGCTGGCCAATCCGCAACTCGATGCCGAGATCAACGCAGGCGCCACGCAGTTGCTGCGCACCTTGCGGCGCAACACGCGCGGCACCGGACCACTGGTGCCGGGCGGCCCGGAACTGACTGCGATCAAGGAAGCAGCGACCGCCCTAGCTGCGCATTTCAGGCGCGCCTCTGCCATCTTTGCCGCCTGAATGCGGCGGGTCCTGTTTGCCCTGTCGATAAGCGTGTGCTGCGGGTCGGCCCTGGCAAAAGATGATCCGATCGCAACGGCAATAGAACAATGCCTGTCCTGTCATCTGCGGGAGGATGGGCAGATCGACATCGTCGGCGTTCGTGCCCTGTCGGGCCTGCCCGTCGAATGGCCCTTCCTTTTCGAGGATGCGTATGACCTTGATGGCGACGGGATCGCCGGGCGCATCCGCTTTGTCAGTGGCGACAGCGGCCCGATGATCGCCAAGTACGGCAAGTCCCTGGCCGCCGCACGCTTTGTGGACTTTGCCCGCATCGCGGGGGCGGCACATGGCGTCGATCTGTCCGCGCCGGGTGTGCTGGATGCGCTCGAGACCGCGTTTGAGGTCCGGTCGCCCGAGCCGCACTGGCCCTTTCCCGACCCGGGCACCCAAGCGCGGTTCGAGGCACGCGGCTGTGCCGGTTGCCACGTCACCGAAACATTTGAGCTCGACGGGCGTACATACATGCCGCTCAGTGATTTTCTGCTGCACGATCTGGGTCAGGGTCTGCGGCGCACGGCGCCACTTTGGGGCTGCCGCGATTGCCTGGGCGCCGCTGATCCGCACCCCACGCCCCCCGGCAAGTGAAACGCAAAAGGGCCGCGATCCGTGCGCGGCCCTCTGCAAGCATATGGGTGTCGGAGCTTAGTCCAGCAGCGACAGGTCGTAAGCCGCTGCAGGCAGGTTCAGCTGATACATGAAGATCTGGCCGCCACGGTCCGCTTCCACGTCGGCCACCTGACCGCCGGACTTCGTGCGGTGCTGCACGACGCCGAGCAGCTTGTGCTCGTTGACGGGGATGGTGGCATTGATCGACGCCTCGCCGGTCCCGGCCAGTTCGTCCATCGTGTAAAAGCTGCCATCATCCTTTTGCGCCAGCATCGCCGTCAGGTTCCACGAGCCCGAGAATTCGGACGTGCGCGGCTTGTCGATGGCACCGGCCAGCGCGGTGGCACCCGCCTTGGCCCGTGGGCTTTCGTCGCCACCCGCCATGGACAGGAAGTAGCCCTTGCCCTCTTCGACAAGACGCAGGGTGTCGGGGTCGAGGACCAGCGCATATTTGCGCTCGCCGAACGCGTTGCCCGAGTCTTCGTCCGCCAGCAGGACGTCGGCGTCCGAACCCTTGATCCACAGCAGACCGTCGGGCGCATTGGCCTTGGCGAGGTCGTTTTCATCCGTCGCGTGGGTGCCCATGCCGCCATGCTTGATGCCCTTGTCCGCCACTTCCACGGTCAGCGTGCCGTCGTAATTGGCCAAGGTGCGGATGGCATTGCCGCTGAGCACTGCAGGCAGGCGGCCTTCGGCCGCTTCGAGTTCGGCGGCAAGGTTGGTCAGCTCAAAGCTGAGATAGCCGCCTTCCTGGCTCATCGACTGGACCCAGCGGGTCTTGGTGATGTCGGGGTCAACCGCCGGATGCTCGGTCTTGCTGTCGCCCACGAGGAACATGTGGCCGTCAGGCTGTTCATCGGCCTCTTGCCACAGCGCCATCTCGGTCTCGCCCACTGCGACGGGGTTGTCCCACCCGCCCCACTGGTACGATGTGGGCGCAAAGGCCACCGGGAATTCTTCGGCGGCGTCAGGGTTGCCCATATAGGCTTCCATCATCTTGTCGCTGACGGAGGGGCTGTCGATGCCCAGATCGGCAAAGGTGTCCATGGCCGCGGCCACACCATAAAGCTTGCCATGCAGCAGGCCGTTGCGGGCCAGGAACTGGTCACGCTGAGGCGCGTCGGCACTGATCGGCAGACCGTCCACATCGGCGCCCTTCTTGCCGATGTAGATCTTGAGCGGCGCAGGCTCTAGGTCGTGGTTGTAGCCCGCGGCCACGATCACGACATAGTCGGGGTGTTGCGGGTTGATCGGCATGAGCTTTTCATAGCCGGTCTGACCCAGCGCCGGGACGGTGTAGGCCGTTTCGTTTTCGATATCGACAACGATCGATGCCAGGCCCATGCCCTTGTTGGTGTCCCACAGCATGTTGGGCTCTTCGCGCGTGCCCACGTTCCACATGCGGCTGATGTTCCACTCTTCCGCGTTCAGCCACACATTGTCGGCAAAGCCGACGCCGTCACCGTATTTGTTGGCGGGCTCGTAGTAAGAGCCGCAGAAAGACTGGAAGAAGAAGTCGCCGTTTTGGAGTTCGAAATCAGGGGCGAATTCGATGAATGTCTTGTCGGGCAGTGCCTGGTTGCCCCAGATGCCGCCTTGCGACCGCGGCAGGACCTCATCGCCGAACACGTTGTAGATCGTGTGGAACAGATGGCCCGACCCTTCGAGGATCTCGGACGCCGCGTCGTCATTGCCGAGGAAGGACGCCAGCCCGGCGCGCGCATAATCCAGCGTGTGGATGTGGCTGCCGGTGAATTTCACGCCGGATTTCATCTCCCAACCGTAGGTCTCGGTCGACATGGTCGCGTAAGATTCGGACTGGTACGCGATGCGCACGGTGTCTTCGTCCAGCAGCCAGGCCGCATTGCCATCCGGCCAGCCGGTCAGGGCCATGCCGGTCTCTGCATCGACTTCGCCAACCGTCGCCAGCGCCTTCATCCCCGACAGGAACGGGAAGGCGGTGTCGGCCGATTCGCCATCAACGATTTCAAAGCCGTCACCTGCGGTGCTCGCCTCGGCCACCAGAGCGGTGGTTTCACCGATTTTGACCTTGTTTGCGTGCCCGTCCGCAACAGCCGTCAATGATGATGTGGCGAGGAAAAAGGCTGTGAGGGACAGCGTCTTGATCGTCTTATGCATGGGATGAATCCAATCTCAGGTGTAAGGTTACCGTTACACGGTAGTGTTGAATTGTATCACATTATTGACAGACCGCGCGGAGCACGTGTTTTTCCCAACCGCTCAAAAAATTTCTTTGGGTGTCGGGCAAGGTCAGCGCCCGGCAGCTCAAATATTGATGTTTCGGCCACGCGATCCCGAGATCACGATTCTCGAGCGATCTGGTGTTGAAACGTGCACGCGCGGGGTAACACCTGAGGGCACTTGTCCGGGGCATGAGGTGCGCCCGACCGCATGGCATTGAGATGCGTCAGTCCAGGCCAATGGCCAATGGCCAATTGTTTTCAGGTGGAAACGCTTTCGCACGGGCGCCCTCTTCGGAGTGCCCGTGCGTTCAATGCCGTTGCACAAATTCTCGTCGGCCCGAGATCGCAATCGCATCTGTAAGAGCCGACGATATGCCCCTGCTCAATCGCGCCGTGACAGGGCCAGGCCGACCAGCAGCCCAACACCAACCGCACCGGCCAGCGCAACGCCGGGGTTCTTCCGGACAAAGTCCGCGCTTTGCGACAGCGCGCTGTCATAGGTCTCGGTGACGTGTTTCTGGACGGCGTCGGTGGCCTCGCGCACGGCATCCAGGCTGTCATCCAAGGTCGGCAGCGTCGGTGTGCCCATCGCGTCGCCATCGCTGGGCGCGGCATGCGCCTCCGGATCAAGTTTCTTAACGGTCTCGGATGTCTGTGACATGATAGAACTCCTTTGTTGATATGACGCTTTCATCGGCCCGAAAGTTCCGTCGGAACCGAAATGCTTATGGCAACTGTCGACCCGTCCTCGAAGACGCAGCGCACGGCACAGCGCAGGGGAACGGGATCACGAACCGGTCGAGCGAAAGCTCAGCACTTTGCGCCGCGCCCCGGTAAACGCGGCCTCGTTTTTCAGCAGCACGCCCAGCCATAGAACCACCGGCAGTGCCACGATCGCACCCACAGGCCCCCACAGCCACAGACCGAACACGATCGCAAGAAACACGCTCAGCGGATTGATGGCGAGCCGCTTGCCAACCACGGTCGGCGTCACGAACTGCGCCTCGATCATGTTCAGGCACATGAACAGAAATGGTGGCAGCAGCGCGGTCGCGCCGGAAAACTGGATCATGCCCGCGATCAGCAGACCGCTCAGGATCATCAACGGCCCGAGATAGAGGATGTAGTTCAGGATCCCCGCCGCGAGCCCCCACAGCAACGCATTGTTCAGACCGATGCTGGCCATGCCGGCGGCCACAGCCACCCCGAGCCCCAAGTTGACCAACGTCACGGCGGAAAAGTAGCGCGACACCGCCTTGTCGGCGCTCAGCAGGTTCGCCTCGAGCGTGCCAGCGCTCTTGTAAAGGTCCGTGCGGGTCAGCACGAAAAAGAACAACGTACCGACAAAGATAAAGACCTGCGCGCCAAAGCCCGGCGCAAGCCACAGCGCGTCCATCACCGTCGGCACGGCGGTCGGGGTCGTTTCTTCGGCGTCAGAGCCCATTGTCGCTTCGATTTCGCGGGTGATCTGTTCGATGCCCTGGAGCAGCCCTTTGGCATTGTCGAGCCACGACTGGATTTCGCGTTTTATCTTGGGCAGCTGTTCGGTCATCGCGGACAGCAGCGGCTCGAGCGCCAGAAATGTCAGCACGATCAGCGCGGATGCCAGCGTCAACACCGCCACGGCGGTGGCCGCGTGGGGCACACCGATGCGGTTCAGCTTTTCCCCCACCGGTGAGACGACAACACCCACAACGATGGCAAAAAGGACCGGCGCCAAAACGGATTTGGCAAGGTACAGACCGGCTACAACAGCGACAATCGTCACGATGAGCAGCATGACGCGGCTGCCCCGGTCTTGTAGCACGGTGTCGAACATCAGCGGGGCTTTCCTTAACGAATGGATGTGCGTTTCAACGCGTCGCTCGCCGTATCGCCCAACGCGGCGATCTCGGCCTGCAGCATCGCGTGCGCCTGGCGCATGAGCGCGTCGCGCCGTTCGCCCAGCAATGCATCCTCACGGCGCGTGCCCGGCAGAAGGGCCGCAACAAGCGCGCCCAGACCCAGCGCGATTGCGCCGGTCGCCACGGGTTGTTCGTGCACGAAAGTGCGGGTGGACCGTGCGGCCCGGCGGGCACGTTTTTCGACCGCTTCCTGCGCCAGGATCGCAGATTTGCGCGCCTTCAACACACGTTCACGTGCTGCGGGCGGCAACGTGTCCAGGCCTTTGTCGATGGCCGCACGCATGCGGTGCGCACTGGGGCGCTGTTGCATTTCACCCGTTGCCTCACTGCGGATCGCGGCGTCGGCTTCGGCAACGCGGGCGTCAAATCCTACGAGCGCATCCTGTGGATCGCGTGCTTGGGCCGCGGGCGTGTGGTCGCGCTGTCGCGACTGCCCTGCCCCGCTGATCAGCAAGGCAAGCCCCGCGCCGACGAGCACGAAGGCCGCCGGGTTTTTTCGCGCCGTGTCGATGGCTTGCTGGCCGATGTCCCCGCCGTAGCCCTGAATGGTCCGGTTCAGGGTGTCGGGTGACAGAGTGCGCGACAGGCTGTCGAGCGTGTCGGCCAGTTTGGCCCGGTCACTGGCCACGCGGGTTTCGATGTCAGTCATGTTTCCATCAGCCATGGGTCGCCTCCTTCAAAGTGTCAAAGTCGGTTTGCAGGTTTTTTGCCGTGCGGGACGGCACCAGCGCATCCGCGCCAAGGCGAGATTTGCCCACGTAAGCCAAGATCAGGGCCGCAAGAAGCAGCGCGCCACCGACAATCAGCGCTGCAGTGCCAAGGCCGACGCCGGATGCCGCAAGATATGCCACAAGCGCAGAGGCCAGCAAATTCAACGACACCAGCGCAAGGATCGCAGCCGCACCGATCAAGGCAAGGCCGACGCCCGCCTTGGACAGGCTGCGGGACAGTTCGGCGCGGGCGAGCGCGATTTCATCCTGCATCAACGTCGTGAATTGGCGGAGCGCCTTCACCAGCAGCGAGGGCGCCGCCGACAGGTCATTCTGTCCGTGCATCTCAGACATCGTGATATTGCCCGCGTGCGGCACCGTCGTTCCACGGATCATCGTCGTGGCCCAGATACGTCTGTTCCGATCGGCCGCGCGCCTTGAAGAAGCGGGTTGCGGCAAAGCCCGCCAGTGCAGCACCGCCGACAAAGAGCGCCGGATTGCGGCTGGCAAAGTCGGTCACTGCGCGTGCGGTGCGGTCGATATCCGTTGTGCGGATCTGGCCAGCCAACTGCTCGAGCGTGCCTGCCAGTTGCTCGACCACCTGCGCCTGCACCGAACCCGCATCGAGCGTGTCCATGGAGGCCGCGGCGGCGTCGGCTGTTTTTTGCACTTCGGCGGCGGCACCATCCCGCACCTCTTCGGCCTTGGCGCGCGCGGTCGCACTAACCGTATCGGCCGCTTGGTCGGCGAGGTCGGTGGCGTGTGCGCGCACGACGCTGGCAGTGGATTTTGCGGATGGCTCCGACATGGCAACAACTCCCTCTGGGTCTGCAATTCTCGGTGGGGCAACACTCCGTCGGTCGCTTTGGTTCCCGAGAGCGCGCGTATTGTGCGGCTGACAGCAGGTGGCGCGGGCGGCATACCATACCGTTGTATGGCACGTTCAAAACGGTCGCGCACAATGCGCAACAGTGGCCGGAGCAACAAAGACGGGTCATCACCCCACCGCCTTCGGTGGCACGGGCACCGAAGGCGAGGCGCATTGATTTGTCTTGCGATGCGATTGTTTGGAACCGCGCGCCCGCGGCGTGCGTTGCCCAGGCAAGACACCATGACATAGGAGA
The DNA here is from genome assembly GCA_038525585.1 of Pseudomonadota bacterium. Classification (GTDB taxonomy): domain Bacteria; phylum Pseudomonadota; class Alphaproteobacteria; order Rhodobacterales; family Rhodobacteraceae; genus Tateyamaria. The sequence continues at coordinate 8,301 of JBCBHM010000059.1, read as the reverse complement.
GCGTGATGAACTGGGACCAAATCAAAGGCAACTGGACGGAATTCAAAGGCAAGCTGCGCACGCAATATGGCGAGCTGACCGATGACGAGATCGAGGAAGCCAAAGGTGAGCAAGACCAACTGGTCGGACTGCTGCAGCAGAAATACGGCAAGACCAAAGAAGAGGCGAAACAGGCGCTCGATAACCTGTAAGTGCCGCACCATGGCACTGATCGTTTGCGATCAAGGCTTGGTCCTCACCAAGTGTCAGCGTCTTCGCCCTGTCATGGGGCGTGATGCTGACAACCTCACGGTCGCGGCCATTATCGAGATCACCACATCATGACGATCAGCGACCAGACCATATACAATGAAAGGAGCGGAGCGGGCAGAAAGCTCGATCCGCTCTTTTTGATTGTGATGGGCTGGGCGGGCCTTGCCGGCTGCGCCATCCTTATCCTTGGCACCATCGTGGCGCCGTGGTTCGTGCCGCACCACGATTGGGTGGCCGATACGATCAGCGACCTCGCCGCCGGCGAATGGGAAATCATCATGGACGTGTCGCTTTATGCCTTTGCCGCTGGCCTCTTTTGCCTTGCACTCGGCGCGGCGCACGCGCATCCCGGTGGCAAGTCGTGGTCATTGGGCGTTGTGTCGCTGGGCCTCTTGGCGGCGTTGGTCACCATCATCGCAGCCCGCAACGAATACGGCGATGGCGACAGCGAAGGGGTCGAGATCCACATATATCTCGTCTACGGATTGGGCCTGCTCTTTTTCGCGGCACCGCTGCTCTTGGCGCGCGGGACCAAGCATTTTGTAAGCTGGGCACGCCCAGCCCTGATCATCTTGGGCAGTGCCTGGGCTGCGGCGGCGCCCCTGTTCTTTCTGCTGCCGAACTCCGTTGACGGGCTCTATGAACGCGCGCTCGGCATCTTGTCCTGCGCGATCCTGGCGGTGCTCTGCTCCGTTTTCATAGGATATGGTCGGCGCGTGTCGGCGGGCCAGAACGCTTCCACCATTTAACAGTCGCGCCGGACATCCGGCATGCAATGCACCAGCCATGTGCGCACTCACCGCTGCACATGTGACCGCGCGGGCCGTGTTCCTTACCGCTGCATCTCGGCCTTGAACGCATCACGTTCCGCGTCAATGCGCAGACCCATCTCGGCGTAATCGGCAATTTCGGACAACAAGTGCCGCACGCTGTCTTTTTGATCCTCCGGCAGGGCTTCGGCCAGCGTTGACACCGCGCCGTGCACCCCGATCAGCACGTCGACATTCGCCGCCCCGTCCCGCGCGATATCGCGAAAGGCGGTGTCAATCAGCGTCTTGGGCTCGAGCCGGGACATGTGAAGACGGTCAAAGCAAACCGGATCCTCCGGCGGCTCGCGGCGCAGATAATCCCACAGCACCCGTTCCAGTCGGTTGATCACCTCAATCGCCGTCCCCGGATCGTTGATCCCCGCCGAAAGCGCCTTGGAGGCCGTTTCACGCAATGTCTGAATGGCATAGCGCGCATCCTGTTCGTGGGCGCGATACTCCGTTAACGAAAAGCAGGCCGAAAACGCATCTTGCGGGGCCTCCGTGTCGAGATAGGCCAGGGTTTGCGATGTCAGCACCGCGTCGCCGGGCAGGACATGGATATACACCTGGACGCCGTGCGCCTCCGCCAAGCTGTTCAACTCGTCCATATCGATCTGTTCGACATACCCGGATCGCTGGGCCTGTACCGGTGTCGCGCCGTCAGGGCGCACATCGCCCCGCCCGATCATATGCGCCCCGAGCGCGGGCCAATCCGCCAGTGTTTTCAGTGTTTCGCGCGCTGCCGTCTCTGACTGGGCCAGCGCATGATCCATGCTGCCCAGATCCGACAAATGGTCGATCCAGCGCACGATCGACCCCACGACGATCGCGACAACAAGCACGGTGGCGAAAAACACCGCGACGGACGCGCTGTCCGAGTAGTAATCCGCCCGGTAGAGGATGATGGACGACAGGGCGAACACAAACGCACCGATGAACGTCGCCAGAACCGTCTGTGTGCGCGTGTCATCCATCAGCAGCCGGTGGATGCGTGGTGTGGTCTGTTCCGCCGTGCCGCGGTGGGTCGAGACCATGACCCCCAACGAGAATGTGGTCACCGCCAGCATGCTGTTGGCCAAAATGTTCAGGATCGGCAATGTCGCTTCGGCCGAAAAGCGGTCCTTTGACGCCAGCGGGATGATCGGATCCAAAAACGGCGCAAGCAGTGCCGCGAGGATCGACAGCCCGAGGATGAGCGCGACCCGGACCCAAAGGATACGGCTGATACGGCGCAGCGTGACAAGGTATTGCGACAGCATCCCTGACCTCCTTGGCGGGAACGAGCGACGGCTCGGGCACCGCTGTCATGGTCGCTCCGCACGCCGTTGCCAAGCCCGGACCGGCAAAGAGCGATCAGATTTCGCCGTTTTGCACCTCGCGCCGATGCGCCTGTGCGTTGCGCGTGCAGACACCCATGCGCGCCGGGTCGGTGCCGGGGGATGCAACGCCCTTGTGCGGCAGTGTGCATCAGGGTTCCAGCCGGTCCGCATCACTTGACGCCCGCCCCATATCCACGGGCACGTGCGCCCCAAGCCGGTCCAAGGATGGCGACGAACACATGTCGCCGCTGGAACCATCGGCCCGAGCCGCGCACGCCGGAGCGGCAAGTCCGCCCTGACGCGACACCCTTCGGTCCAGATAGGGCCACACAACACAAGACGCACCAACCACGCGATCGACGCGCGTCGAACACCGCAACCGGCGTCAGCGTCCAATCGTACCAACCAAACCCGGGAATGGTGCCCCCACACGGACCAGACCAACTATTTTTTACCATGCCTAAATAAATCGTGAGCAATCAGAACCACCTGACCCAGCCCCTGAAAACAGGCCATGGATGTGCCAGTAACCCGTCCAAGCAAGGGATGGACTATGAAACTCAGATTTCGTGACGAGCAGATCATTGGGATGATCAAAGAGTACGAGGCAGGCGTCAAAGCGCAGGAGCTGTGCCGGAAGTACGGGATCCTTTGACCGGCAGGCTATTGCGAAGCAATGACCGAGAGGGGGCGATCCAACTTTCTACAAATACAAAGGCAAGTTCGGCGAGATGAACGTGTCGGATGCCAAGAAGCTGAGAGCTCTCGAAGAGGAGAACAACCGTCTGAAGCGCATGCTAGCGGATGCCATGCTCGACAACGCGGCGTTGAAGGATTTTGCGACAAAAAATTACTTAAGCCTGACGTGAAGCGCAGGGCGGTGTCGGACGTGATGGATCAGCACGGCCTGTCTGAACGTCGGGCATGTGAACTGGCTGACCTGCATCGATCTGTCTTCCAGTATCAGAAGCAAGATCGGGGCGATGATGCCTTGCGCACACGACTGCGCGAGTTGGCGAATGAACGACGCCGGTTCGGGTATCGCCGTCTGGGCATCTTGCTGGCCAGGGAAGGTTTTGAGGTGAACCACATCGGACCCCGTTTAGCAAAAGGTCCGGGGGATCTTTTGTAGGGCGGAGCGCTATTCCGGCTGTATCGCGAGGAAGGTCTTGCTGTGCAACGGAGACGCTCGCGAAAACCAGCTTTGGGCACACGCAGGCCCATTCTGGTCCCGGATCGCGCCAATCAGCGCTGGTCGCTGGACTTCGTGTCCGACGCCTTTGAGGACGGCCAGCGGTTCGGTTTGCTTTGCATCGTGGATGGTTGCACGCGCGCAGCCCTGGCAACTCTGGTGGATCGCTCGTTGTCCGGTCGGCGCATGACCCGTGCACTGGATGATCTGATCCGACGGTGCGGTCAGCCGGACATGATCGTCTCTGACAATGGAACGGAAATGACATCTCACGCCGTGCTAAGGTGGTGTCAGGAAACGGGTGTCGGTTTGCACTACATCGCGCCCGGGAAACCCATGCAGAACGCATTTGTGGAGGCATTCAACGGCAGGCTCCGTGACGAATGCTTGAATAAGCATATCTTCGGCAATCTCGCACAAGCACGGAAGATCATCGAAAACTGGAGGGTCGACGACAACACACAGAGACCACACACATCAATTGGCGGGCTTGCCCCGGCCATCTACGCCAATCTCAACTGTGCCACCCGGCCTGCCTCGCTTGAGCTCCCCAATGGCTCCGCTGAGCAGGCCTTGACCGCAACCATATCAACAGAAAGACATAGGAACGGATACTACACCTCAACGGCCCGGATTAGGGGGTCGGGTCAGAAGCCTAGGAATGCTGTAGCTGCAGCCCGCTTTCCGGCCATTCGCTGCAGACGTGACATCAGGACTGTTTCGGCTCACAGATCGCGGGACCTAGCCGACTTTCGCTGCGCGGCGCTCCAATGTCATTTCCCTCGACACATGCACCTTGAACGTTTAGCTGCAAACGCGCTGCTAGGGACGGACGACACAACTCGGTAAGATGGGCGACGAAACGAAGGGAAGGCACGGTTGCGCGTTGCGCGAACACCCAAAGCTTGCAATGCTCTGACTGAGACTTAGACGTATTGGTTAGTTGTTTTGATATCTCCGCCCTCTTCAGAACAAGACGCGCCACGACAGCCTCTCGCGCTTCAAATTCAGGCACATGACATCGCGCTCGACCCCGATGGGAAAAGCAGATCGCACGCGCTTCGCCAAATTGCGTTTCATCCATCTGAGCAAACATATCTGATCGTAGACGGCGCTTTGCGCACTGCCGTGGTCGGCCTTTACGACCTTGATACAGTTGATCTGCCGGTTGCATGCCTGTTTCACGGTGATGTCGCCGAGGACGTTATCGAAGCCGCGCCGCATATCATTGACTTGACCTTAGATGAGGATCTGCTTCAACCTGACGCAAGGTTGCCGCGGTTTCATCGGGACTTCAGCGAAAATCACTGGGGGCAAAATACGGGCATCCTGATCAAAAGCGCAGCACCCTTTGCAGACATCCGAAACCACCTTCGAAAGTTCACGAAGGTGCGTCAGGAAAGTCAGAACGCGTGGGAGTTCTTTCGATTTTGGGACCCAAATGTGGCCGAAAAGTACTTCCTGGCCCTAGAAAATTGGCCCGAACGCATCGCACAGTGGTTTGCGACCTCGTCCGGTCACCAGATCAGCCTTGTTCTTGAAAAGAACAATGGGCGAGAGTTGTTGGAAATTCGACCCACTCAAGAAATCGCGTCTGCGAACCGGCCAGTTGGTCCGCTGGTCTTGACAAGCTATGAACTGGATATCTTCAAATCAGAGCAATTCCGCAAAGACATCCACAAGACAAAAGACCTGCTAAGGAAAACCTTCCCATCCGAGTTACAGCATCTGTCTGACAACTTGCTGGAAAGGGAAGTGTCTCATGCCGTAGGCGTCGCGCAACGCGCAGGTATTATCCGCTTTGAGAACATATTCCTGATCGCAGCTTGGGCCGCGCATCTTGGGCGCTACTGGATGTCAGAACAAGTTCTCGAAATCTTGGCTTCAGATGCACCCGAACCCAACCGGATGGCGACCTTAAAAGCCGCGATGAAACAGAATGGGGCAGCGCATGGATCCTGATGAGGTTACCGCCCGGGCCGAACCTGTTGGTATGGCAAATGCCGGGGAGTTTGGTTGCCCCACTGGGCGATGCGCCCGACCGATCGGTGTCCAGTTTCTTTACGACGACCTTTACAAGACACCTATCGTCGACATGCCGGTGGAAATGCGCGACGGCAATGGCGCGCTGTTGGCGGCCGAACTGCCAACAACGTCACCAATATCGGTCGGGGCGCTTGATGCAGAAACTGGCACGGGTGCATTGCGGCGCGATCTTGGCGTCGCGCTCTATGGCGAAGCACCTTTCAATGGCGCAGCTCAAGTGCTGACCAATCCGGGCACGGATCTGGTCGCTGTTGAGGCAGAGGCCTGGGATCTTGAAAAGAAGCTGGTCAGCGACCTGTACGACTTCGAAGTCTCAATGACCACCAAGCTGACCCCGTTCGTTCTGGACTGGGAAGAAAAAGGGTTCGCAGGCGCCAGTGCTGATTTCGTGCACGGAATTGGCAAAGGATTGTCCAATTGGTGGAATGGCGAGAAAGACTTCTGGGGAAGCGCCTGGGGTTACCTAAAAAGCTCGGCCGCCGCGCTTGATGACTTTGTCACGCAAAACCCCGAACTCCGCCTCGGTGTAACGGGCGTTGGCCTGTATCTCAGCCGCAAACTTCTTGAAACATGGAACGACAACGAAGATGAGATCTTCGAGGCGCTAAGCAAGATCACCACTTGCTTCAAGAAGCTGATGGCAGGCGACTACAACGGCTTCATGACCGACTTCCTGCAATTGTCGGGGCTCGCTGCGATGGGCGGCGTGATCGGTGAATTCGGGAAGATGATCGAACAGGCGGTCACTGACGGTGTTGAGTGGATGAACGGGTTGATCGAACTCGTTTCGCGCACCCCGGTCCTGGGATTGATCGCCAAGACCATGATGAAGATCGTGGCGATGATGACGCCAAACTTCTGGGCAAAGCTCTATGGCGAAGGTGTCGGGTTTATCCTGCCAGAGGTTCTGATCTGGGCGATCACCACCATCATCTCTGGTCTTTGTGCCGCCACCGGTGTGGGTGCCGCCGCCAGTGCCGGGCTGCTGGGAACACGCGCATTAAACCTTGCCAGAAAAATCAGATCGGCAATTAAGGGCACAGGTGCTGTTCAGTCGGTGATGTCTTTTATGGACGACATTGCCAACATCATCAAACAGATCGGGCCACTGGGAACCAAGCTGCGCCAGGCAATCCGGTTTGCCGCCAACGACATCATGGATGCATCACGCCGCATGTTCCGGCCTTCATCCTACTACAAACAACGGTTGGATGACCTTGCCCGCATGCATGCCGGGGCGCACGGCCCGCAAAAGCATGGCTGGCAGGTGTCCATGAAGGCCTTGCGTGACCGGATTTTGAAGAAGCGCGATCCGATTACTGGCCAAACCACACGTCGGGCACCCTCAAGTTCGACCAAGTTCAATTCGGCGGCGGACCAGGTTAGGGCTTTTGATCATCTCATCGAAAATTGGGGAGCTTTGGGCAAAGCTGCCGACGATGCGCTCGCCCAAGGCAAAGACTATGTCTATATCGACGTGGACATTGCAGATATCTTCGGATCAAGGGCTAACGTCAGATTTTCAGGCTACAAACGTGTTGGCTCGGGTGCAAACCCAACCGGCGTGACGCCTGTCAACTTCACTGGCGGCAAAATCAGGACCGGCTTTAAGCTGATGCCCAATTCGGTCACAAACGTGATCGAAGCGGTTTACGACAGCTCATTCCCCGTCGGCAATTAGAGAGATATGATGGATAACATCGATCACCCACTGTTCCCACGCGACTTCCCGCAGCTGCAATGGCTGTTTCAGACCTATCTGGACGGCAATAGCTGTCGTGAAGAACATCTGAAGGAAGAGGTGAAGGACAATAACGGTGCCTTCAAACCCAAACTGGAACGTGAGTTGAAACTTTTCCTGACGCATCGCCCTCTACGGGTCGAGGATTTTGAGAGCGAGTACTATACCGATTTCGCGTCTGAAGCTCTGTTCTACAACTATCTGGTGCGCCTATACGATTGGCTGTATGGTGAAGGGCCAGAGCCTGACCTGATCGCGTACTTGGCCGACTAAAAGCACTATGCCTAATCGTGTGGGCAAGGCGGTGTGACTGCGACAAGGCGGCTACGACCCAGAAACTAGTGGCCCACTCGGCAGAGGCACCTTCCGCAAATACAGCATCATCCGGCCCCTCAAAACAGGCGTGAAGCGCGGGTCCTTCAGCCAAGTATGGATTATGTTTGCCTTCATCGCATATCTGCTCGTAACCTGAGCCACTGAAACACCTCGTACTGTCGTCTGCTGCCAGAACTGTAGGGGTCAGCGTCCCGGCTTTTGAGTAACGCAGCCAATCAGTTAGATTGTTCCGGCGGTGACAGACCCGTCACACCATGTTTAGCTGGGGCAACCAGATATTCGATCCGTTCGTGCTGAACGCCGTATCGCGTGGTGGCTTCGCTAAGTGTCTTCCCTAAAACTTCTAAGAACTCACGTTGCTTGACCATGCCTTCAAGGGTTTTAGGAACCCTGCGGCGATACTCGAAACTGCCAGTTCTCTTGTTTTCTCTGAGGTATTTTACCGTAAGGTTCCGCATCGCTAAACCTAATTTGTTTAGTTTGGCGTGTAGTTGGACACGATGAAACAGGATCATAAGTCCTGAATTATCAATATCTTACAAGAAAACCGTTGGTGCCCCCACACGGACTCGAACCGCGGACCTACTGATTACAAATCAGTTGCTC